>NZ_AP028666.1:6422500-7285518 GCF_041154465.1 Variovorax sp. V35 | reverse complement strand
GGGCGCTTGAAAAAGTGATGGAACCCTCGGGCATTTCTTGTATAGGTATTGTGGATATTCTCTGCTGGAAGGCGCTGGGCATTCTAACTTGTCAAAACCTTATCCACATGCTGCGCTGCACATGGAAAGGCCCGCAAATCCAGTCGAAGATTGTTCCGGCGGCCAATGTTTGCGATAATTGCGGGTTTCCCTGAAAAGCCTTCACAGCGTCTTTCGGGGGCCATCCGAAACTCGCTCCCCCAGCGCTCGCCGGGTTTTTGCATGCCTTCATGCGGAAACCGGCGCAAACAGGGAATCAGGAAACCATCATGAAACGCACTTACCAAGCATCCAAAGTCCGCCGCGCCCGTACCCACGGCTTTCTGGTCCGCATGAAGACCCGTGGCGGCCGCGCCGTGATCAACGCACGCCGCGCCAAGGGCCGCAAGCGCCTGGCCGTCTGACGGCACCCCACCTGCCGTTGTCAGCCGCCGACACGTCCGCGCAGGCTCCTGCAGCCTCTGCGCCTGGCCCCGCCAGCAGCGACGTCCGCGGCCCGGCTTCCTTGCAGCGGCTCAAGACCCGCGCGCAATTCCAGGCCGTCCTCGCAGGTGCCACCGTGGCGCGCACTGCCCATTTCGCATTGCACCGCTGTGCGCTCGATGTTTCCCCATCGGGCGCCGCTTCGCTGTTTCCGTCCGATGAGGTCTGGCTGGGCGCCATGGTGCCCAAGCGCTGGGCACGCCGCGCGGTGACGCGCAACGCCATCAAGCGCCAGATCTACGCCGTGAGCGCCGCGCCCGGCGTCGTGTTGCCGCGTGCCGCGCACGTGGTGCGTCTGCGCGCCGGTTTCGATCGCAAGGCGTTCGTGAGCGCCTCCTCGGACAAGCTCAAGGCCGCCGTGCGCGCCGAGCTCCAGCAATTGCTGGCGCGCGCCGGACGTCCGCCGGCACCGGCTGCCGCCTCCCCCGCTCCTGCTTCCGCATGAAACGCCTGCTGATCGGCCTCGTGAAGGGCTACCGCCTGCTGCTGAGCCCCTGGCTCGGGCAGTCGTGCCGCTTCACGCCGACCTGCTCCGTGTATTCGATCGAGGCGCTGGAAGTGCACGGCGCGCTCAAGGGCAGCTATCTGACTTTGCACCGCATCGCGCGCTGCCAGCCCTGGTGCCAGGGCGGCCACGATCCGGTTCCACCGAAATCACAGCGTCGCACTGACAAGTCAGGATCGCTGTTTTCGTCTCTTCTCTCCTCCGACAAGAAGTCTTCGTCATGAACGATATCCGCCGCACGATTCTGTGGGTGATTTTTGGTTTCTCGCTCGTGCTGCTGTGGGACCAATGGCAGGTCTTCAACGGCAACAAGCCGACCTTCCTGCCGTCGACCAAGCCCGCCGCCACGGCGCCGGCCACGGGCAGCGCGGCCAACAACGGCGTGCCGACCGCGGCTGCCGCAGCCGGCGGCACCGCGGGCGCCGTGCCCACGCAGGCGGCCCCGGCCGCGCCGCGCGAGCAGGTCGTGGTGACCTCCGACCTGTTCAAGGCGACGATCGACAGCGAAGGCGCCACGGTCAACCACCTCGAACTGCTCAAGTACGACGAAGCCGACCGCACCAAGCGCGTCGTGCTGTTCGAGAACGGCTCGCCCGCCACGCGTTACGTGGCGCAGACCGGCCTGCTGAACCCCGTCGTCGGCGACGCCTTCCCCAACCACCTGACGGCCATGACGCCCAAGGCCGGTCCGCGCGCGATGGCCGACGGCCAGAACACGCTCGAGGTGAGCTTCGAAAGCGCCCCGGTCGGCGGCCTGAAGTACATCAAGACCTACGTGTTCAAGCGTGACGACTACGTCATCGGCGTGCGCCACGAAGTGGTCAACGTGAGCGACCAGCCGCGCGACGCGCAGCTGTACATGCAGCTGCTGCGCCACGGCACCGTGGCCGCCGGCACCATGTTCGGCACCAACACCTTCACCGGCCCGGCCGCGTACACCAACGAGAAGAAGTTCCACAAGCTCGACTTCAAGGACATCGCCAAGGGCAAGGTCGAGCCGCCGCCGCCGGCCAACGACGGCTGGATCGCGATGGTGCAGCACTACTTCGCGTCGGCCTGGCTGCTCAAGGGCGACCCGGCCAGCGAACAGCTGCGTCGCGAATTCCGCGTGAAGGACCTGGGCGACAACCTCTTCACCGTCGCCATGGTGGCCACGCTGCCGAAGATCGCCCCGGGCGCCACGCAGGTCGTGAACAGCGCGCTGTTCGCCGGCCCCGAAGAAGAAAAGAAGCTCGAAGCCATCGCCCCCGGCCTGGACCTGGTGAAGGACTACGGCATCTTCGCGATCATCTCCAAGCCGCTGTACTGGCTGCTCACCCAACTGCACGGCATCCTGGGCAACTGGGGCTGGGCGATCGTGGCGCTGGTGGTGCTGCTGAAGGCGGCCTTCTACTGGCTCAACGCCAAGGCCTACGCCAGCATGGCCAAGATGAAGGCCATCAACCCCAAGATCATGGAAATGCGCGAGCGGCTGAAGGACAAGCCGCAAGAGATGCAGCAGGAGATGATGCGGATCTACAAGACCGAGAAGGTCAATCCGATGGGCGGCTGCTTCCCCATCGTGATCCAGATTCCGGTGTTCATCGCGCTGTACTGGGTGCTGCTGTCGTCGGTTGAAATGCGCCACGCCCCGTGGATCGGCTGGATCACCGACCTGTCGGCACCCGATCCCTGGTACATCCTGCCGATCGTCATGACGGCCACCTCGCTGTTCCAGACCTGGCTCAACCCGACGCCGCCCGATCCGATGCAGGCCAAGCTGATGTGGATCATGCCGCTCGCGTTCAGCGTGATGTTCATCTTCTTCCCGGCCGGCCTGGTGCTGTACTGGATCACGAACAACGTGCTGTCGATCGCGCAGCAGTGGTTCATCAACAAGCGGCTGGGCGTGCTGGGCAAATAAGCCAGCCGGCCTCCGCCACCCGCAAAGGGCCGCATCCGCGGCCCTTTGCTTTTTGCTGAAAGAATCGCGCTGTCATGACCCTCGCCCGCACCTCCGATCCCATCGTCGCCATCGCCACCGCCCCGGGGCGCGGGGCGGTCGGCATCGTTCGCGTGTCGGGCGCCCGGCTGGCGCCGCTGGTCCAGGCGCTGTGCGCCCGCGCCCTCAAGCCGCGCGAAGCCACCTACCTGCCCTTTCGCGATGCGCAGGGCGAGCCGGTCGACCACGGCCTGGCGATTCATTTCCCGACGCCGCATTCCTACACCGGCGAAGACGTGCTCGAACTGCAGGCGCACGGCGGCCCGGTCGTGCTGCAGCTGTTGCTGTCGCGCTGCCTCGAGGCCGCGGCCGAAATCGATCTGGCCACCGGCCGCCCGCGCCTGCCCGGCCTGCGCGTGGCCGAGCCGGGCGAGTTCAGCCAGCGCGCCTTTCTCAACGGCAAGATCGACCTGGCCCAGGCCGAGGCCATCGCCGACCTGATCGACGCCAGCACCGAGGCGGCCGCGCGCAGCGCCGGGCGCTCGCTGTCGGGCGCCTTCTCGCGCGAGATCCACACGCTGCGCGACGCGCTGATCCACCTGCGCATGCTGGTCGAGGCCACGCTCGATTTCCCCGAGGAAGAAATCGACTTCCTCCAGAAAGCCGACGCGACCGGCCAGCTGCAACGGCTGCAGGCGCAGCTGGCTGCCGTGCAGCAGCGCGCCAAACAAGGCGCGTTGCTGCGCGAAGGCATCAAGGTGGTGATCGCGGGCCAGCCCAATGCGGGCAAGAGCTCGCTGCTGAACGCATTGGCCGGCGCCGAGCTGGCCATCGTGAGCGCCATCGCGGGCACCACGCGCGACGTGGTCTCGCAGACCATCCAGATCCACGGCGTGCCGCTGCATGTGGCCGACACCGCCGGCCTGCGCGACAGCACCGACGAGGTCGAGCAGATCGGCGTGGCGCGCGCTTGGGGGCAGATCGAAAGCGCCGACGCCGTGCTGTTCCTGCACGACCTGACGCGCGCCGGCCAGCCCGACTACGCCGCCGCCGACGCCGAGATCCTGGCCGGCCTGCGGCGCAAGCTGCCGGCGAGCGTGCCGGTGCTCGATGTGTGGAACAAGCAGGACGCGGCGGCTTCGGCCGCGCCACCGTCCGAAGGCATTGCGCTGTCGGCCAAGACCGGTGCGGGCATCGAGGCGCTGCGCGACCAGCTGTTGGCGATGGCCGGCTGGCAGGCCGTGCCCGAGGGTGTCTACCTGGCACGCGCGCGCCACGTGCAGGCGCTGGCCCGCGTCGAGACGCACCTCGCGCTGGCCGCCGCCCACCTGGCGGCGCAGGCGCAGCTGCTCGACCTGCTGGCCGAGGAGCTGCGGCTGGCGCAGAACGCGCTCAACGAGATCACGGGCGAGTTCGGCGCGGACGACCTGCTGGGGGTCATCTTTTCGCGCTTCTGTATCGGGAAATAGCGACACATGCGTGCGCTTCGCCGGTGAAAGCGTAAACAGTTGTAGCCGAACCTCGGGGCCTTCGCGGATACTTCGGATCACTTGCGGGGGTCGAGAAAAACATGTCCATCCAGAACCTGAGCCGCTCCATCGCGGAGAACCTGAGCGCCGACGCGTTCGCGCTGACCTTGAGCGTCGCGCAGTGGGACACGCTCGCGGGTTATCTGCAGCCCATCGAAACCGCCATCGGCGACGTGCTGATCTCGCAGGGCACGCACGACCGCTCGGTGTTCTTCGTCGAAAGCGGCGCCATCAGCGTGCATCGCGTCAGCAGCAAGGAGCAGATGCGCCTGGCCGTGCTGTCGCCGGGCTCGGTGGTGGGCGAAGGCTCGTTCTTCTCGCGCGAGCCGCATGCGGCCAACGTGGTGGTCACCGGCGCGGGGCGCGTGTGGCGCCTCACGGCCGTGCGGTTCTCCGAGATGTCGAACCGCCAGCCCAACATGGCGCTGGACATCGCGATGGCGCTCGGCGCCGTGATCGCCAAGCGCATGGCGCACCGCTCCAAGCGGGTGGCCGTCACCTGAGCCTTTCGGCTCGCCGCGCGCTGCCAGCCGCCGCACAACAACAAGAACAAGTCTTCGTTTCCGATCCTGAGAATTGCTGGTGAGCCATGGCCTTGATCTGCCCGGTCTGTGACGCGGACAACCGCGAGGGTGCCAATTTCTGCAGGAACTGCGGCGGCCGGCTGTCGGCCGCCGACCGCGTGCCGCCCCCGGCGCCCAGTCCTTCCGACCGTGAATGGGCCACCACCGCGCCGGCCCAGCTGCGCGCGCCGACCATTCCCGCGCCGCTGTTCGATCCTGCCGAGTCGAAGCGCGCGTCGTCGCAGGCGTCCAGTGGCTGGAGGCCCGAGCCGCCACCCCCACCGCCGCCGCCAGCGGATGAAAAGACCGTGATCGTCGCGCCGGGGCGCGGGGGTGCCGCATCGTCCTTGCCTCCGTCCCCCCGAGCAGATCGGCCAAAGACGCGGATCAAGGTCAAGCGCATCAAGCCGCCCGAACCGGTGCTGCGCCCGCGCGGCATCGGGCTGTGGCTGGGGCTGCTCGCGGTCGCGCTGCTGCTGGTGGTCGCGGGCTGGCTGGGCTACGGGACCGGCAGCAAGGCGCCCGAGCCGGCCGTGGCACCGCCTCCTGTCGTAGCGCCGGCTCCCGCCGCGACGCCGCCGGCGGTCGAAGCACCGCCTGTCGCGACCGAGCCTGCGCCGCCCGTGGCCGAAGCGCCACCCGCGGAAGCGGTCGCCGAGCCGGCGGAAGCCGCACCCAAGCCCGCGCCCGTCGCGAAGCCGCGCAAGCCTGTGACACCTCCCCTACCGACGCCGCAGATCCCAGCCGCTGCGGCGCCCGTGGCGGCTGCACCGGCCCCTGCGCCCGCGACACCGGCTCCACCGGCCGACCCGCAGGCCCAATGCGGAGACCGCAACTTCATCGCCAAGGCGCAATGCATGGCGGCCCAGTGCGTGAAGCCCGAGTACAGGTCGCACGCACAGTGCGAAGCGGTGCGCCGTCAGCAGCGCATCGAAGAAGAAAAGCGCAACCCGTCGCTCTTGAACTGAGCCCGCGCCGGCGGCCTCAGCCCTTTTGCAGCCGCTCGATGGCAATCGCCAGCGCGGCGGGCTTGCCCGACAGCACGAGGGTGTCGCCGTCCGACAGCAGCGTGTCGTCGGCCGGCACGCGCGCCTGGCCGTCCTGGCGGCGCAGGCTGGCCACCCGCACGCCCAGCGTCGGCAGCGCAATCCGTCCGAGCGTCTGGCCGATGGCGCGTGCGCCCGGCGTGAGCGTGAAGCTGTTCAGGCGCTCGTGGTCGATCTCGTCGGCGTTGTCGTCGTCGGCGCCGTGGAAGTAGCCGCGCAGCAGGTTGTAGCGCGCGTCGCGCTGGTCCTGCACCACGCGGATCACGCGCCGCATCGGCACGCCGACCAGCGCCAGCGCATGGCTCGCGAGCATCAGCGACCCCTCGATGGCCTCGGGCACCACCTCGGTCGCGCCGGCGGCCTGCAGCTTCTCGAGGTCGTGGTCGTCCTGGGTGCGCACGATCACCGGCACGTGCGGCGCGTGGGCGCGGGTGTTGGCCAGCACCTTCATCGCGCCGCCCACGTCCAGGTAGGTGACGACCACCGCGCTGGCGCGCGCCAGGCCCGCGGCCATCAATGCTTGCAGCCGCGCCGCGTCGCCGAACACCACCGAATCGCCGGCCGCGGCGGCCTGGCGCACGCGGTCGGGGTCCAGGTCGAGCGCCATGTAGGGAATGCCTTCGCGCTCCAGGATGCGCGCCAGGTTCTGGCCGCAGCGCCCGTAGCCGCAGATGATCACGTGCTGCGCGGTGTTGATGGTCTTGCGCGCGATGCTCGTCATCTGCAGCGACTGCTGCAGCCAGTCGCTGGCCACCAGCTTTCGCACGATGGCGTTGCTGTACATGATGATGAAGGGCGTGGCCAGCATCGACAGCACCATCGACGCCAGCACCGGGTTGGCCAGCCACGGCGGCAGCAGATTGCGGTCCTGCGCGAGCGCCAGCAGCACGAAGCCGAACTCGCCGGCCTGCGCCAGGTACAGGCCGGTGCGCAGCGACACGCCCGAGGTCGCGCCCAGCACCCGCGCCAGCACCGTCACCAGCCCCAGCTTGAACAGCAGCGGCACCAGCAGCAGCACGGCCACCAGCAGCCAGCGCTCGACCACGATGTGCCAGTCGAGCGACATGCCGACGGTGATGAAGAACAGCCCCAGCAGCACGTCGTGGAAGGGGCGGATGTCGGTCTCGACCTGGTGCTTGTATTCGGTCTCCGACACCAGCATGCCGGCGATGAAGGCGCCCAGCGCCAGGCTCAGGCCGGCCAGCTCGGTGAGCCAGGCCAGGCCCAGCGTGATCAGCAGCACGTTCAGGATGAACAGCTCCTCGCTGCGGCGCCGCGCCACCAGCGTGAGCCACCAGCGCATGATGCGCGGCCCGCCGTACAGCAGCACGCCGATGAGGAAGGTGGCCTTCACCAGCGCGAAGCCCAGCGCCTTGGCCAGCGCCTCGGGCGGCGCGCCCAGGGCGGGAATCAGCACCAGCAGCGGCACCACGGCCAGATCCTGGAACAGCAGCACGCCCATCACGCGCTTGCCGTGTTCGCTCTCCAGTTCGAGCCGCTCGGCCATCAGCTTGACCACGATGGCGGTGCTGCTCATGGTGAGCGCGCTCGACAGCGCCAGCGTGGTCTGCCACCCCAGCTGCCAGGCTGGCGGCAGCTGCGTGGCGATCAGCAGCGCGCCGGCCGTGGCCAGCGCCATGGTCAGCAGCACCTGCGCCATGCCCAGCCCGAACACGTGCTTGCGCATGGCGCGCAGCTTGGGCAGGCTGAACTCGAGCCCGATCACGAACATCAGGAACACCACGCCGAACTCGCCCAGGTGGCGAATGCCTTCGGAGTTCTGCGCCAGCGCCAGCGCATGCGGGCCGATCAGCACGCCGGCCGTCAGGTAGCCGAGCATCGGCGGCAGCTTGAGCGACCGGCAGGCCACCACGCCGATCACCGCGGCCAACAGATACAACAGCGTGAGATCGAACGAAGACATAGGCGCCGATGCTAGAGCAATGTCCGTGCCCCGGGCTTCCCCGGGCCATGTGATCGCCGACCGCGCCCGCCTCGTAAAATCCGGCGATGAGCTCCCGCCCCGCCCCGACCCACGTGGTCGACCCCGACGCCATCCTGGCCCGGGCACGCGTCACATTCGACATCGAAGCCGAAGCCGTCCTCGGCCTGAAGGCCCGCGTCGGTCCGAGTTTTGTCGAGGCCGTGCGCAAGATCCTCGAAGTGCGCGGCCGCGTGGTCGTGATGGGCATGGGCAAGAGCGGCCATGTCGGCCGCAAGATCGCCGCCACCCTCGCCTCCACCGGCACGCCCGCGATGTTCGTGCACCCGGCCGAGGCCAGCCACGGCGACCTCGGCATGATCAAGTCGGTCGACCTCGTGCTGGCCATCTCCAACAGCGGCGAGGTCGACGAACTCACCGTGCTGCTGCCGGTGGTCAAGCGCCAGGGCGTGCCCCTGATCGCCATGACCGGCCGCCCCGACTCCACCCTCGCGCGCCATGCCGACATCGTGATCGACGCCGGCGTCGCCAAGGAAGCCTGCCCGCTGAACCTCGCGCCCACCGCGAGCACCACCGCGCAGATCGCCATGGGCGACGCGCTGGCCGTGGCCCTGCTCGACGCGCGCGGCTTCGGCTCCGAAGATTTCGCGCGCTCGCACCCCGGCGGTGCGCTGGGCCGCAAGCTGCTCACGCACGTGAGCGACGTCATGCGCTCGGGCGAGGAGGTGCCGTGCGTGCCGCCGACGGCCACCGTCAGCGAGCTGATGCGTGCGATGAGCATCAAGGGCTTCGGCGCTGCCGCGGTGGTCGAGCCCGACGGCCGGGCGCTGGGCATCTTCACCGACGGCGACCTGCGCCGCCTGATCGAGGCCGGCGCCGACCTGCGCACGCCCAAGGCGGCCGACATCATGCACCGCGACCCGCGCACCATCCGCGTCGACGCGCTGGCGGTGGAGGCGGCCGAACTCATGGAGCAATGCGGCATCACCCGCCTGTTCGTGATCGACGGCGCGGGGGTGATCGTCGGCGCGGTGAACACCAACGACCTGATGCGCGCGAAGGTCATCTGATGCCGCTTGATTTCCAGGCCGAGACCCTGCTGGCCGCGCAAGACGTGCGCATCGTCTTCTTCGACATCGACGGCGTGCTGACCGACGGCGGCGTGTACTTCACCGAGCACGGCGAGACGCTCAAGCGCTTCAGCATCCTCGACGGCTACGGCCTCAAGCTGCTGCGCAAGGCCGGCATCACGCCGGCCGTGATCACCGGGCGCGACTCCAAGCCGCTGCGCGTGCGGCTCGAGGCGCTGGGCATCGAGCACGTGCGCTACGGCACCGAAGACAAGCTGCCCGCCGCCGAGGCCATGCTGAAGCAGCTCGGCTTCACCTGGGCGCAGGCCGCCGCCATCGGCGACGACTGGCCCGACCTGCCCGTGCTGACCCGCGTCGGCTTCGCGGCGGCGCCGGCCAACGCGCACACCGAGGTGCGCGCGGTGGCGCGCTACGTCACCACCGCGCGTGGCGGTGAAGGCGCGGCACGCGAATTCTGCGACCTGCTGTTGACGGCCTGCGGCCAGTACCGCCCGCTGCTCGACGCTGCCCTGGGTCCCCGACCATGAGCCCGCAGCTGCGACGCGCCTGGCACCTCACGCGCGATGTGCTCGACCGCACCACCATCTACCTGCCGATCATCCTGATGGCGGGCGTGGCGCTGGGCACCTACTGGCTGGTGCGCAATGCGCCCAAGCTGCTGGAGCCCACCGTCAAGGCGGCGCCCACGCACGAGCCCGACTACTTCATGCGGGACTTCGTCATCAAGAACTTCCTGCCCAACGGCGACCTGCGCAGCGAGCTGCACGGCACCGAGGGGCGGCACTACCCGGACACCGACACCATCGAGGTCGACCAGGTGCGCATGCGCTCGGTGTCGCCCGAGGGGCTGGTCACGCGCTCGTCGGCGAACCGGGGGCTGTCGAATTCCGACGGCAGCGAGATCCAGCTGTTCGGCAATGCGATCGTGATCCGCGAACCGACGGTCAGCGCCAGCGGCAAGGCCACGCCGCGGCTGGAGTTCCGCGGCGAGTTCCTGCATGCGTTCCTCGACACCGAGAAGGTGCAGTCGAACAAGCCGGTCACGCTCATCCGCGGCAGCGACCAGTTCACGGGCGATACGCTCGACTACGACAACCTGAGCGGCGTGGCCAACCTCACGGGCCGCGTGCGCGGCGTGCTGGTGCCGTCGGCCGCCGCGGGCAAGCCGCGCTGAGCGGCTGCCACACAAGAACAAGTTCCCGGGAGACGATCCACGCATGACCACCGCCGCACCGCTCGTCTTCATCACCGGCGCCTCCAGCGGCATCGGCCAGGCGCTGGCCGCGTGTTTCTACGACGCCGGCTACCGGCTGGCGCTGGTCGCGCGGCGCACGGGCGAGATCGAAACCTGGGCGGCGGGCCGCCAGCTGGACGCGGGCCGCTACCAGGTCTACGGCGCCGACGTGGCCGACACCGACAGCATCGTGGCCGCCGGCACCGACTGCATCGCGCGCCAGGGCGTGCCCGACGTGGTGATCGCCAACGCCGGCATCAGCATCGGCATCGACACGGCCGAGCGTTCGGACCTCGACGTGCTGGCGCGCACCTTCGCCGTCAACAACGTGGGGCTGGCCGCCACCTTTCATCCCTTCGTGCAGGCCATGGTGCAGCGCGGCAGCGGGCGGCTCGTGGGCATCGGCAGCGTCGCCGCCATCCGCGGGCTGCCGGGGCACGGCGCCTACTGCGCGAGCAAGGCGGGCGTGGTCGCGTACTGCGAGAGCCTGCGCGGGGAACTGCACAACAGCGGGGTGAAGGTCGTCACGCTCTGCCCGGGCTACATCGACACGCCGCTGACGCAGGGCAACCGCTACGGCATGCCCTTTCTCATGCAGCCCGAGGACTTCGCGGCCCAGGCGCTGCGCGCCATCGAGGCCGGCACGAGCTACCGCGTGATTCCCTGGCAGATGGGCGTGGTCGCCAAGGTCATGCGCTTGTTGCCCAATGCCGTGCTCGACCGCGCGGTGCAGGGCCGGGCGCGCAAGAAGCGCAGCGGCGAAGCCTGAGCTTCATTGCCGATTGCACAGCGGGCACCGCGCGCAGGCAAAGAAAAAGGCTCCCGAGGGAGCCTTTTGTGTTTGTGTGCCGTGAGGCATGCGAAGGAGTGAACGGGGTTCAGTACCCACCGTTGCCGCCGCCGCCGTAGCCGCCACCGCCGCTGCGACCACCGCCGCCGCCACGGGGACCTGCGCCGTAGGGGCTGCGGAAACCGCCATCGCCACCACCGCCGCCGCCACCCGAACGACCACCACCGCCGCCGTAGCCGCCGCCACCGCCGGAACGGCCACCGCCGCCACCACCGTAGCCGCCACCACCGCCGCCGCCGTAGCCACCGCCACCACCGCCGCCATAACCACCACCGCCGCCGCCGTAGCCGCCGCCACCGCTGCGGGGGGGACGTGCTTCCATGGGACGTGCTTCGTTGACGACCACGCTGCGGCCGCCCAGGGGTTGGCCGTTCATGCCGTTGATGGCGGCCTGTGCTTCCGCGTCACTGCCCATCTCGACGAAGCCGAAGCCCTTCGAGCGACCCGTGTCGCGCTCCATCATGACCTTGGCGCTGGTCACTGCGCCGAACTGGCCGAAGGCCTGCTCGAGATCACCGTCGCGCACCGAGTAAGGCAGGTTGCCGACGTAGAGTTTGTTGCCCATCAAGGGACTCCTATAAACACATCAAGAAAAGCGATGGAGTCCCGAAAGCATCACTCAAACGAGAGCCGCCGAGCCGCGCGAAACTGACCGATCACCGAATTGCTCCCGCCCAAAATCAAGAGGGATGCTCGTGCATTATGGGTGAAATATCAAAAAAGCAAGCAGGAATTTGCGTCTTGAGGTAGCACCTTTCGAAACTAGTAGAAGTTAGCGCACGCCTACCTGTTTGAGCCGGGGGAATTGACGATGCGGCTACAATTCGCCGGTCATTGGGGAGTAGCCGCCTTCCGCATACGAGAAGGGCCCGCGTCAACAGACTTGTCCTTGCCCCACGAGGACATGGCGCGTGCAGTGAACACACCTGGCGAGACCTTTGACCGCACAACTTCGGGAATATGGCCGAAGGTGTTGTGCGGTCAATTGCGTCCTTCGGCCCAAGGAACCCCACATCCATCATGGAAGCTTTTCTCGTTGCAACGGGCGTGGTCGCGCTCGCCGAAATGGGCGACAAGACCCAACTCCTGGCCCTTTTGCTGGCCGCGCGCTTCAGGAAACCCTGGCCGATCGTGTTCGGCATCTTTGTCGCCACGGTCATCAACCACGCGCTGGCCGGCGCGGTCGGCAACTACATCACGCGCTGGCTCGGCCCCGAGGTGCTGCGCTGGATCCTGGGCGGCTCGTTCATCGCCATGGCCGTCTGGATGCTGATTCCCGACAAGCTCGATGAAGACGACGCCCCTGGCGTCTCGAAGTTCGGCGTCTTCGGCACCACGGTGATCGCCTTCTTCCTGGCCGAGATGGGCGACAAGACCCAGATCGCCACCGTCATGCTGGCCGCCCGCTTCACGCAGGACTACGCCTGGGTCGTCGTCGGCACCACGCTGGGCATGATGCTGGCCAATGCGCCGGTCGTGTGGCTGGGCGACAAGATCGTGCGGCGCGTGCCGATCAAGCTGGTGCACGGCATCTCGGCGGCGATCTTCCTGGTGCTGGGCGTCGTGATGATCGTCGGCTGGTAGCAGGAAAAAGTCACGGGGCTATACTTGCCCTGCGCCGATTTGCTTCAGCTTGCGGGCGCTTTATAAATTCTGCTAAAGACGGCTGCCGAACCCGGCTCGTTTTTGGCGAGGCCGGGTTTTTTCATTCATGTCGTCGTCACCTTTGGTCGTCACCCCGCAGTCGATGCAGTTCGCAGGCCCGCTGGCCCTGCGCAGCGGCGCCTCGATCAGCGGCTACACGCTCGCCTACGAAACCTACGGCACCCTCAATGCCGAGCGCAGCAATGCGGTGCTGGTGTGCCATGCGCTCAACGCCTCGCACCACGTCGCGGGCGTGTACGAGGGCCAGGCCCGCTCCGAGGGCTGGTGGGACAACATGGTGGGCCCGGGCAAGCCGCTGGACACCGACCGCTTCTTCGTGATCGGCGTCAACAACCTCGGCTCCTGCTTCGGCTCGACCGGTCCGATGCACGTGAACCCCGCCAACGGCCGCGTCTACGGCGCCGATTTCCCGGTGGTCACGGTCGAAGACTGGGTCGACGCCCAGGCGGCGCTGCTCGATGCGCTCGGCATCCGCACGCTCGCGGCCGTGATGGGCGGCAGCCTCGGCGGCATGCAGGCGCTGTCGTGGACGCTGCAGTACCCCGATCGCGTGCGGCATGCCGTGGTGGTGGCCAGCGCGCCCAACCTCACGGCCGAGAACATCGCCTTCAACGAGGTGGCACGCCGCGCCATCGTGACCGACCCCGACTTCCACGGCGGCCACTTCTACGAATACGGCGTGATCCCCAAGCGCGGCCTGCGCATCGCCCGCATGATCGGCCACATCACCTACCTGAGCGACGACGTGATGAACGCCAAGTTCGGGCGCATCCTGCGCAGCGCCGTCGAGGGCGAGGTGGCGGGGCTCGACTACCGCTATTCCACGCAGGACATCGAGTTCCAGATCGAAAGCTACCTGCGCTACCAGGGCGACAAGTTCAGCGAGTACTTCGACGCCAACACCTACCTGCTGATCACCCGCGCGCTCGACTACTTCGACCCTGCGCGCCACCACGGCGGCCAGCTCAGCACCGCGCTCGCGCAGGCCACGGCCAAGTTCCTGCTCGTGAGCTTCAAGACCGACTGGCGCTTCTCGCCCGCGCGCAGCCGCGAGATCGTGAAGGCGCTGCTCGACAACCGCCGCAACGTGAGCTACGCCGAGATCGACGCGCCGCACGGCCACGACGCCTTCCTGCTCGACGACGTGCGCTACATGGGCGTGGTGCGCTCGTACTTCGAACGCGTCGCCAAGGAATTCCAATGAGCGACCTTGCACACCAACGACTGATTGCACAGCTTGTGCCCCAAGGCTCGCGCGTGCTCGACCTGGGCTGCGGCGACGGCGCCCTGCTCGACCTGCTGCAGCGCGAGCGCGGCTGCACCGGCTACGGCGTGGAGATCGCCGACGGCAACGTGCTGCAGTGCATCCGCCGCGGCGTCGACGTGATCCAGCTGAACCTCGACGAAGGCCTGGCGATGTTCGACGACGCCACCTTCGACGTGGTGCTGCAGATCGACACGCTGCAGCACCTGCGCAATGCCGAGGTCATGTTGCGCGAGACCGCGCGCGTGGGCCGCTTCGGCATCGTCGCCTTTCCCAATTTTGCGCACTGGCCCAACCGCCTGAGCGTGGCGCGCGGGCGCATGCCCGTGACGCGCCGCCTGCCCTACCAGTGGTACGACACGCCCAACATCCGCGTCGGCACCTACAAGGACTTCGAGGTGCTGGCCGGCAAGAACAACCTGCGCGTGCTCGACGCCTTCGGCCTGCAGAACGGGCGCGACGTGCGCTGGCTGCCCAACGCGCGCGCCAGCACGGCGGTCTTCAAGTTCGAGCGGGGCGGCTGAGCACGCCGCCCCTGCACCGCACGGACATCGGGTCGGAATGAGCTTCACGCTCGCGCAGCCGGTTCACAGCGACCTGCTCATCAAGAAAAGCCGCTTCATCGGCTGCGTGCAACCGGTGCCCGACCGCGCGGCCGCGCTGGCGGTGGTCGCCTCGCTGCGCGCCGAACATCCGGGTGCCGCGCACGTGTGCTGGGCGCTGATGGCCGGCGGCCAGTCGGCCGCGAACGACGACGGCGAGCCCGGCGGCACGGCCGGGCGCCCCATGCTCGAGGTGCTGCGCCATCAGCAGGTGGAAGGCGCGCTTGCCACCGTGGTGCGCTACTTCGGCGGCGTGAAGCTCGGTGCCGGCGGCCTCGTGCGGGCCTACACCGATGCCGTGGCGCAGGCGCTGCTCGGCGCCACGCTGGTGCCGCTCGTGCGCCAGCGCCATCTGCAGTGCGCCGTGCCCTACGCGCTCGAGGGGCTGGTGCGGCGCGAGCTGGCCGCCATCGGCGCGGTGCTGGAAGACGTGCAGCACGGCGACGACGTGCGCTTTGCCTTCGCGCTGCCCGCACCCGAGGCCGATGCCTTCATCGCGCGCCTCGACGATGCTGCGCAAGGGCGCGTCGTCTGGCCGACGGCGTGAGCCGCTTCGCCGGCGCCTTGCCTGAAGCCGGCTCCGCCGCCAGCGCGAGCACGCCACGCGAGGCCAGTGCGATCGGCTCCGCCAGGTCGTCGTCGACGCCGCGCCGCGTCATCTCGGCCGTGACGATGCCGGTGGGTACCGCCAGCACGCCCCAGCCCAGCAGCATCATCACGGAGGCGATCGCGCGGCCCAGGTCGGTCTTGGGCACGAGGTCGCCGAAGCCGACCGTGGCCATGGTGGAGATCGCCCAGTAGATCGCCACCGGAATGCTGGTGAAGCCGTGCGTCGGGCCTTCGACCACATACATCAGCGTGCCCATCACCAGCACCACGAGCATCACGAAGCCGACGAACACCGTGATCTTGCGGCGGCTCGATGCCACCGCCGACACCAGCGCGCGGTACTCCACCGAATAGCGCGACAGCTTGAAGATGCGGAACACGCGCAGCAGCCGCAGGATGCGCACGTCGATCAGGTACGCCAGCTCGGGCGCGAAGGCCACGAGAAAGGTCGGCAGCAATGCCAGCAGGTCGATCACGCCGTAGAAGCTCAGCGCGTAGCGCAGCGGCTTGTTCACGCAGCACAGCCGCGCGATGTACTCCAGCGTGAAGAGAATCGTGAACACCCATTCGAGGGCATTGAACAGAGGCCGCCACTGGTCGCGGATCGACTGCACGCTGTCCAGGATGACGACCAGCACGCTCATCACGATCACCGCGATCAGCGTCAGGTCGAACCACAGGCCGGCGGGGGTGTCGGCCTCGAAGATCACGGTGAACAGCGTGCGCCGCCAGCCGCGCGCGGGCTTGTCGAACCGCGAGTCGGTGGCGGCGGGCGTGGACAGGGCTTCGATGTTCGGTCGGATCAGGCGGGTCATGCGGGGCATTGTCAGGGGCCTCGGGCGACTTATTCAGTTACGCTTATTGCGCAATGAAGTGCCGCATGCCGTGAGTGCGTTCTTACGATAGTCCCCTTTCTTGAGGAGCTCCCCATTGGCCACACAGTCCCCCTTTTTCGGCAAGCGTGATCGTGACACCGACTCGCTGACGTCCCGTCCCGCACCGCTGGTTGGTTCGGGCACCAATCTCTCGGGCACTCCCGTCAATCCCTCCTCGTTGACCGCACAGGCCGGCCTGGCCCCGGCGGCTGCGCCTGCTGCCAAGGAAGGCGGCAGCAAGCTCACCGTCGGCCCGAACATCAAGCTCAAGGGCGTCGAGATCACCGATTGCGACACGCTCGTGGTCGAAGGCCTGGTCGAGGCGACGATGGATTCGCGCCTGATGCAGATCGCCGAACAGGGCGAGTTCAAGGGCTCGGCCGAGATCGACATCGCCGAGATCCGCGGCGTGTTCGACGGCAACCTCACCGTGCGCGAGAAGCTCGTCATCCACTCGACCGGCAAGGTCACCGGCAAGATCCGCTACGGCAAGATCGTGATCGAAGAAGGCGGCCAGCTGTCGGGCGAGATCAGCTTCGGCGCCAAGCCGTCGCTGCAGGCCGCCGCCTGAGGCGCCTGACGCGCCCGGTCTGACGACCGTCGATCAGGGCGCTTTCTTTTTCGGTGGGGCCTTTTTGGCCGCCGGCTTCGGCTTGTCCGCGGCGGCCATTGCTGCGTCTGCAGCCGGCGGCGCCCACCCCAGGCGCTGCAGCAAGGCACCGGCCGCGGCCGGTGCTCTCTCCTTGGCGCCGTTGATGAAATACACGAACACGTCGCGCGCCTTCGGCGTCGTGGTCCAGCCTTGCGCGCGCGCGGCCCAGGTGTCCAGCGCCTTGGGCGCGTAGCCGGTCGCGAGCGACGCGTCGGCCATCATGAGCCGCGCATAGGCGACGTCGCCTTCGGGCTCCTCGAACGATGGAAACTTGTCCGCGTCGGTGAACACGGTCGACACCTTGTGCTTCTTCGCGAGCGCCTTGTAGGCGGGCGTGATGAAGCTCTCGTGGCGCACGTCCATCACGTGACGCAGCACGCGGCTGCCTTCCTTCTTGGGCAGCAGCTCCAGGAATGCCTCGAAGTCTTCCGCATCGAACTGCTTGGTCGGCATGAACTGCCAGACGATCGGCCCGAGCTTGTCGCCCAGCTCGGCCACGCCGCTGTCGATGAAGCGCTGGATCGACTCGCCCGCGGTCGCCAGCACCTTGCGGTTGGTGGTGAAGCGCGAGGCCTTCATCGAGAACATGAAGTCGTCGGGCGTGTCGTCGCGCCACTTGCGGAAGGTCTCGGGCTTGAAGGTGCTGTAGTAGGTGCCGTTGATCTCGATGGCGCTGACCTGCCGGCTGGCGTGGTTCAACTCCTTCGCGTGGGCCAGGCCCTTCGGGTAGAAGTTGTCGCGCCAGGGCTCGTAGGTCCAGCCTCCTATCCCGACCTTGATCCGCGTCGATGTTGCCTTGCTCACATTGCGCTCCGGGTTTTGAGATCGCCCGCACTCTACGCGCGCTCGCCGCGAGGCGCAAAATGCGTTTTTTCGTCCCCGCGGAGAATCCCCCGATGAACGCCCCCCTGCACCGTGAAATGCCCGCCGGCACGCTCGACGCGACGCGCGCCCTCTCTGATGTCACCGCCCGATGGGACGGCGACATCGTCAAGCAACTCACCGACTACATCGCCATTCCCGCCAAGTCGCCCGGCTTCGACAAGGACTGGTCGGCCAACGGCTACCTGGAGACCGTGCTGCGCAACGCCGCGGCCTGGGTCGAGGCGCAGAAGGTCGAGGGCCTGAAGCTGGAGATCGTGCGCCTGGAAGGCCGCACGCCGGTGCTGTTCTTTGAAGTGCCGGCCACCGGTACGAACATGACCGAGACCGTGCTCATGTACGGCCACCTCGACAAGCAACCCGAATTCACCGGCTGGCGCAACGACCTCGGCCCGTGGACGCCCAAGTACGAGAACGGCCTGCTCTACGGCCGCGGCGGCGCCGACGACGGCTACGCCGTGTATGCCAGCGTGGCCGCGCTGCAGGCGCTCAAGGCCCAGGGCGTGGCGCACCCGCGCATCGTCGGCCTCATCGAGACCTGCGAGGAAAGCGGCTCCTACGACCTGCTGCCCTACGTCGACGCGCTGCGTCCGCGCCTGGGCGAAGTCGAGCTGGTGATCTGCCTGGATTCGGGCGCCGGCAACTACGACCAGCTGTGGCTCACGACCTCGCTGCGCGGCATGGCCAGCGGCACGCTCAAGGTCGAGGTGCTGACCGAGGGCATCCACTCGGGCGACGCCTCCGGCCTCGTGCCCTCGAGCTTCCGCATCATGCGGCAGGTGCTCGACCGCCTCGAAGACAGCGCCACCGGCCGCCTGCTGCCCGCCAGCTTCCATTGCGAAGTGCCGGCCGACCGGCTAGCGCAGGCCAAGGCCACCGCCGCCATCCTCGGCGACGAGGTCTACAAGCGCTTCCCGTGGGCGCACTACGACTGCGGCGGCTCGACCATGTTCGCGCTGCCGACCACCACCGACCCGGTCGAGGCGCTGCTCAACCGCACCTGGAAGCCCACGCTGTCGGTCACCGGCGCCGAAGGCTTCCCGGCCCTGAAGGACGCGGGCAACGTGCTGCGCCCCTACACCGCCTTCAAGCTCTCGCTGCGCCTGCCCCCGCTGGTCGATGCGGCCGAGACGGTGCAAAAGCTCAAGGCCCTGCTCGAGGACAACGCGCCCTACCAGGCGCGCGTCACCTTCGAAAGCGGCGGCGGCGCCACCGGCTGGAACGCGCCCACCATCACGCCGTGGTTCGAGGACGCGCTCAACAAGGCCTCGCGTGCACACTTCGGCGCCTCCTGCGGCTACATCGGCCAGGGCGGCACGATCCCGCTGATGAACATGCTGAGCGCCGGTTTCCCGACGGCGCAGATGATGGTCTGCGGCGTGCTGGGCCCGAAGAGCAACGCGCACGGCCCCAACGAGTTCCTGCACGTGCCCTACGCCAAGAAGCTGACGGCCGCCGTGGCCGAGGTCATCGCCGCCCTGCCCGTCGCGCACCGCGCCGCGGCTGCGGAGCCGGTGGCCGCTTGAGCGCCGCGCCGGGCCGCCCCAGGCCAGCTCGCTCCCGCCTAGCGGGAAGGCGCGCAGCGCCAAGGGTGCACCCATGAGCGACGCGCTGCCCCTGCCGCACCGCGTGTCGCTGTCCACGCCGGACGGCGAGACGCTGGCGCTGCGGCGGCTGCCCGCTGCGGGCACGCCCCGCGCCGTGGTGGTCGTGGTGCACGGGCTGGGCGAGCACGCGGGGCGCTACCACGGCCTGGCCAAGCAGCTGCACGGCTGGGGCTTCGCGGTCTGGGCGCACGACCATCACGGGCACGGCGAATCCACCGGCGCGCGCGGCGGCCTGCCCAGCGAGCTGCGGCTGGTCGACGACCTGGCGCTGGTGATCGACGACGCGCGCCGCGAGAACCCCGGCGTGCCGCTGGTGCTGCTGGGCCACAGCCTGGGCGGCCTGGTCGCCGCGAGCCTGGTGGCGCGCGGCGTGCGGCCGGTCGATGCGCTGGTGCTGTCGTCGCCGGGGCTCGACCCGGGGCTGAACGGTTTCCAGAAGATGCTGCTGGCGGTGCTGCCGCGCATCGCGCCCAACCTGCGCGTGGGCAACGGGCTCGACGACAACTACCTCTCGCACGACCCGGTGGTGGTGCAGGCCTACCGCGACGATCCGCTCACGCACGACCGCATCGGCAGCCGGCTGGCGCGTTTTCTCGCCTACGAAGGTGCCACGGTGCAGCAGCACGCGGCGCGCTGGCCGGTGCCCACGCTGCTGATCTACGCGGGCGACGACCGGCTCGTGCGGCCGGCAGCGAGCCGCGCCTTCGCGGCCGCCGCGGCGCCCAGCGGCAACGTCGAGGCGAAGTGCTTCGACGCGCTGTACCACGAGCTCTTCAACGAACTCGATGCGGAGCCCGTCTTCGACACGCTGCAGCGCTGGCTCGACCGGCGGTTTCCAGCGGCGGCTGTCTCCGCGCGCGTGGCCTGAGGCTCAGGCCTTGGCCACCGGCGCGCGCCGGCGTTGCGTCTGCGCGAGCCAGAGCAGCGCGGCACCGGTCAGGGCCACCGGCACCAGCGAGCCGTAGTTCAACAGCTGCCAGCCCTGCGTGGTCACCAATACGCCCGAGGCGAACGAGGTCAGCGCCAGCGTCGCGAACACGCAGAAGTTGAGCGCGCCCTGGGCCCGGTCGCGCTCCTCGGCGGTGTAGGCCGTGAGCGAGAGCGTCGTGCTGCCGGTGAACAGGAAATTCCAGCCCACGCCCAGCAGAAACAGCGCGACCAGGAAGTGGTGCAGGTCCACGCCCGACAGCGCCACCACGATGCAGCCGAGGTTGAGCGCCAGCCCCACCCCCATCACCGGCAGCGCGCCGAAACGGCGGATCAGGTGGCCGGTGAAGAAGCCCGGCGCGAACATGCCGATCACGTGCCACTCGAGCACCAGCGCCGCGTCGGAAAACGGCAGGCTGCAGATCTGCATTGCGATGGGCGTGGCGGCCATCAGCAGGTTCATCACGCCGTAGCTCAGCGCGCCCGCGGCGGCCGACACGATGAACACGGGCTGGCGCATGATCTCGCCCAGCGGCCTGCCGCCGCCGGCTTCCTTGCGGGTCGGCGAGGGCGGGAATTCGATGAAATGCATCACCGCCATCGAGAGCAGCGCCACCGCCGCCAGCGCGATGTAGGCGCCGGCGAAGGGCACGGAGAGCGCTTCGCGCGTGAGGGTCGCCAGGTTCGGCCCCGCCACCGCGCCGATCAGGCCGCCGGCCATCACCATCGACACGGCCTTCTCGCGCCAGGCCGGCAGTGCCAGCTCGGCTGCCGCGAAACGGTAGAGCCCGGCGTTGGCGTTGTAGTAGCCGGCGACCACGGTGGCGAAGCACAGCAGCCAGAAGTTCTTCGAGGACGCTGCGTAGGCGCACAGCAGCGCCGAGCCGACCGCCACCGCCAGCCCGATCTGGAACGAACCGCGACGGCCGAAGCGCTGCTGCGTGCGCGCCACCAGCCCCGTGCTCAGCGCGCCGCCCACCACGTAGCCCATCACCGGCAGCGTGGCCATCCAGCCCTGCGGCGCGATGCCCAGGCCCACGAGACCGTTGATGGCGATGAAGGTGACGTTGTTGGTCAGGAGCAGGCCCTGGCAGATGGCCAGGAGCCACAGATTGCGATTCATGGGGCGCGGTTCTACGCGATTGGGCGGCGAAGGCAAGGCGCCGGCCAAAAAAAAGCGCCCTCGCGGGCGCCGGAATTCTGAGAATGAAATTCGCCGGGTGGCAGGTCAGGTCGGCTTGTTGCCTTGCAGCAGACCGCTGAGCGAGCCCAGCAGGTCGTCCTGGTTGCCGAGGCCTTGCTCGGGCACCTTGCCCTGCGGCGTGAGCTGGTTGATGAGGGCCGGCAGCATGGTGGCCAGCATCGGCAGCAGCATTTGTGCGTTGATGCCGAGTTTGGAAGCGATGGCGGCGATCGTGTCGCCGCCCAGCGCGTTCTGCAACTGATCGCCCGACACCGGCTTGTTTTCACCGTTGCCGATCCACGAGCCGATCACGTCGCCCATGCCCGCCTGCTCGAATTTCGAGACCATGCCGCCGAGGCCGCCCTGCCCGCCGTTGTTGGCAAGCAGGCCGCCCAGGGCGCCGGCGAGGCTTCCGAGATCTCCCAATCCCCCGAGGCCACCGCCTTGCGGTTGCTGCTGCTGTGCAGCGCCTCCTAGCACCTGACCGAGTACCGAATCGAGCAACCCCATGACCATTCCTTGGTGTGTGACAGAAACGCTCACATTTTCCAATGTGGCGACCCGCTTGCCGAAAGTGGCGGGGCCACTTTCGAACTGGCAACGTGACAAATTACTTGCTGCGTGCTGCGCGTTTCGGCAGGAGCGCGGGGCTGACGCCCTGCACACCGACCAGGCCGAGCACGGTGACGAGCGAATTCTGCGCGCCTTTCCATGCATCTGTCACGTCAATCGACTCGGCCAGCGAGTGGAATCCGCCCGACTTGCCGCCGCCGCCGATGATGATGGCCGGGATGCCCAGCGAAATGGGAACGTTCGCATCCGTGCTGCCGCCGCGCAGCAGCGTTTTGTGGCCGAAAGCGCTGTTGGCACGCGTGGCGGCCTCGACGATCACCGAGTCGGGCGCCGTGCGGCCACCCGGGCGGTCGCCGATGAGCTTGGTGCTCACGCTCAGGCTGCTCACGTTCCAGCGCTTGTTCTCTTCTGCCACGGCCTCGTCGAGCGTGGCGAGGATCTTCTTCTCGGTCTCGAGCAGCGAGGCCATGTCGTCCGAGCGGATGTCGATGGCCATGCGCGCATCGGGCGCGATGGTGTTCACCGAGGTGCCGCCGCCGACGGTGCCGACGGTGAAGGTGGTCTTGGGGAAGCTGGGCGTGCGTACCTCGGCGATCTTGGCGATGGCGCGGCCCATGCCGTGGATCGCGCTGGGCACCTGGCCGAAGGCGCCGAAGCTGTGGCCGCCCGGGCCCTTGAAGGTGACTTCGTAGCGGTGGCTCGCGGTGCCGAGCACCAGCACGTGGCCGTCGGGCGAGGGCTCCAGGCCGACCATGCCGTCGATGTCGAGGTGGTCGCGGAAGATGGCCTTCATGCCGCGCAGGTTGCCCAGCTCTTCCTCGCCGACGTTGGCGACGATCATCAGGTCGCCCACGGTCTGGATCTTGTTGTCGTTGAGCACCTTGAGCCATGACAGCAGCACCGACAGGCCGCGCGTGTCGTCACCGATGCCGGGCGCGAAGAGCTTGCCGTCGCGCTCCTTCACCTTGACGTCGGTGCCGGCCGGAAAGACCGTATCGAGGTGCGCCGAGATCAGCAGCTTGGGGCCGTTGCCCGTGCCCTTGCGCAGGCCGATCACGTTGCCCTCGGCGTCGATCTTCGCGTCGGGCAGGCCGAGCGCTTTCAGGCGCGCCAGGAAGGCTTCGGCGCGCTTCTGTTCCTTGAAGGGCGGCGCCTCGATCTCGGTCAGCGTCTTCAGTTCTTCGACCGTGCGTTCGTGGTCGGCCTTGACCGATTCCAGCAGCTTGCGGATCGCGGGCGACGCCATGAGCTGGGTGTAGGCCTGGTCGACCGCGGGGCTGACCTGCGCCGGTGTGGGCGCAACGGCCTGGCTTTGGGCGTGAACGGTGGGCATGGCGCACAGCGCGGCCAGGACAAGGGGGGCGAGACGAAACGCGCGGGATGAACGAGGCATGGGGGGAGCGGTCCTTCCGGGAGGCGGAGTGAACAAGGAAAAACGAAGCGGCCATTGTTCCGCAGGCGCCCGGTGTGCGCCTCGCGGAAAACACCCCCCAAACAGTTCAGGCGCCGACGAGCGACACCAGCGCTGCGAGCGCCGCGGTTTCGGCGCGCAGCACCCGCGCACCGAGCGTGGCCGGTGCGAAGCCGCGCGCGATGGCGTCGTGCTCTTCACTGGCGCTGAGGCCGCCTTCGGGGCCGCTGAGCACGAGCGCGGGTTGCGTAGCGGGTGTCTCTGCGGCCACGGCGGTGACGGCGCGCGTGCCCTCGGCCAGGCTCAGCACCAGTCGCGTCGATGCCGTATCCGCGGCGGCAGCGCCGCCGAGCCAGCCCGCGAAGGACTGCACCGGATGGATCACCGGCACGCGGTTGCGACCGCACTGCTCGCAGGCCGCAACGGCGATGGCTTCCCAGTGCGCCCGCTTCTTCTCGGCGCGTTCGCCCGACAGGCGCAGCACGCCGTGCGCCGTGGCCAGCGGCTGGATGCTGGTCACGCCGAGTTCGGTGGCTTTCTCGACCAGCCAGTCCATGCGCTCGTTGGCCGGCATGCCGACCGCGAGGTGCACGGCGCGGGCCGCTTCACGCTCCACCTGCGTGTGGGCGCCGACCATCACGGCGACCTCGCTGCGCCCCATGCGCTCGACCGTCGCTGCGTACTCGCCGCCCGCGCCATCGAACAGGGTGAGCGTGTCGCCGGGCTGCATGCGCAGCACCTGCACATGGCGCGCGGCGCCCGGCGGCAGCGCCAGGCTGGCGCCGGCGGTCAGCGGCACGGAGCAGTGAAAACGGGGCATGCGATGAGATCAGGAGCTGACTGCGCCCGTGGTGCGGGCGCTACAGCGATTTTCTTTTTCGGCTTTTTTCAGTTTCTCTTCAGACTCGGCCGTAGGCGAAGCCGGTGACGGCCGTGGTGCCCTCGACCTCGTCGATCACGCGCAACAGCGGCTTCAGCTCGATGTAGCGGCTGGCGGTGGCGCGGATGTAAGCGATGAAGCGAGGTGTGTCGGCCAGGTAGCGCGGCTTGCCGTCGCGCAGCGTGAGGCGCGCGAAGATGCCGGCCACCTTGAGGTGGCGCTGCAGACCCATCCATTCGACCGCGCGATAGAAGGCGCCGAAGTCCTCGTCGACCGGCAGGCCGGCCTTGCGCGCGGCGGTCCAGTAGCGGATGGTGATGTCGAGCACGAACTCCTCGTCCCAGCTCAGGAAGGCGTCGCGCATCAGGCTGGCGATGTCGTAGGTGATCGGGCCGTAGACGGCGTCCTGGAAGTCGAGCACGCCCAGCGGCTGGCCGGCGTCGTCGCCCACCATCAGGTTGCGTGGCATGAAGTCGCGGTGCACGTAGACGCTCGGCGACGCGAGGTTGTTCTCGACGATCAGCGCGAAGGCGCGGTCCAGGCGCTCCTTCAGCTGGCCCTCCACGGCCACGCCGCGGTGCTTGCCGATGTACCACTCGGGAAAGAGTGCCAGTTCACGCTCGAGCAGCGCGCGGTCGTAGGGCGGCAGCACGGCGGGCCTGGAGGCCAGCTGCCAGCGGATCAGCGCGTCGATGGCCAGGTCGTAGAGCGGCCGGTTGGCGTCCGGGCGGGCCGGGTCGATCACGTCCAGCATGGTCTGGCGGCCCAGGTCGTCGAGCAGCAGGAAGCCGTGGTCGCGGTCCCATTCGAGCACCTGTGGCGCCGTCACGCCGGCCTCGGTCATCAGCTGCGCCACCTGCACGAAAGGGGCGCTGTTTTCCTTGTCGGGCGGCGCATCCATCACGATGCGCGTGCCGCCGTCGATGGTGTCGAGGCGGAAGTAGCGGCGAAAGCTCGCGTCGGCCGACGCCAGTCGGACGGTGTCCGGGCGCAGTTGCCGGGTGTCGGCAATGCCGGCCAGCCAGCCCCGGAACGCTTCGGCCCGCTGCGGATCTGTCCAGAGAATGGCCTGGGCGGGGTGTGGGGTCGTGGACGCCGGGGTCGAAGGTGCTGTCATGGATAATCAATTCTACAAATCCGCCTGGCGCGGCACCCCTGCTCGAGGTCGATCCGACCGGGCGGGGTGGCTGCCGGACCCCGCAACCCGCCGGCTTGCCGCGCCGTCCCGACGATTTTTCGTTCCGAATCGATGCCTACGACCCCACGCGCTGCCTTGCGACGTTCGAGCCCGCCGCTGCCACTGGCCGTGCTGTCGCTGGCGCTGCTGCACGCGCATGGCGCCTTTGCCCAGCAAGCCGGTGTGCTTGAGGGACCGCTCACGCTGAAGCGCACGCCGCTGCTCACCGAGACGCTGACGCCCGTGCAACGCAGCCAGCTGCCCAGCCTTGTCACCGGCGACCGCATTTCCGGCCGCCCCGACCTCGAGACCGTGGTCGAGGGCAACGCCACGCTGCGCCGTGGCCCGCTCGCCATCACGGCCGACCGCCTCGAGTACTACCAGCCGGACGACCGCGCCAAGGCCACCGGCAACGTGCGGGTCAACCAGGCCGGCAACGTGTACGAGGGCCCCGAGCTGGAGCTCAAGCTCGAGACCTTCGAGGGCTTCTTCAACAACGTGCGCTACCGCTTCCTCGCGACCGGCGGCCACGGCGAGGCCGAGCGCATCGACTTCGTCGACTCCAACGTCTCGATCGCGCGGCGCGCCAGCTACACCACCTGCCGCCGCGAAGACTTTCCCGGCTGGATGCCGGCCTGGCTGCTGACCGCCGCCACGCTGACCACCGACACCGAGGAAAACGAGGGCGTCGCCATCGATGCGCGCATGAGCTTCATGGGCATCACGACGCCGCCGATCCCGCGCGTGACCTTCCCGCTGTCGAACGAGCGCAAGAGTGGCCTGCTGCCGCCCACCATCGGGCTGGACAACACCAACGGCTTCGAGGTCGCACAGCCCTACTACTGGAACATCGCGCCCAACCGCGACGCCACCTTCACGCCCACGCTGATGAGCAAGCGCGGGCTCAACCTGGCCAGCGAATTCCGCTACCTCGAGAAGGACTACAGCGGCAGCATCCGCCTGGACCTGATGGGCAGCGACCGCCTCGTGGGCCAGCGCTACAACGAGGCGCGCGCCGAGCAGCTGCAGAAGCTGAACAACGGCGAGATCGCGCTCAAGGACCTGAACTTCGGCAAGCCGCCCGACAGCAGCAAGCGTTGGGGCCTGTGGCTCAACCATCGCCACGACTTCGACGCCAAGGCGCTGGGCCTGGACTCGCTGTCGGCCAGCCTCACGATCAACCGTGTCAGCGACAACGACTACTGGCGCGACTTCACGCGCACGCCGACGCTTGCGCAGCGCCAGCTGCCGAATGAGGGTGCGGTGAGTTGGACCAAGGGCGACTGGAGCGGCGCCGTACGTGCCCTGCGCTACCAGACGCTGCAGTACAATCTGTCGCCGGTCGTGCCGTCGTACGACCGCATGCCGCAGATCACGGCCAACTACGCCAAGTACGACTGGCACGGCTTCGACGTTTCGCTGAACACCGACTACTCGCGCTTTCGCGTCAACACAATCCTGGCCGGCCAGCCTGGCTTCGATCTGCTCCAGCAGTCGCAGCCCGACGGTGATCGCGTGTTCGCGCAGGCGGCGATCAGCCGGCCGTTCCTCACGCCGAGCTCCTTCGTCATTCCCAAGCTGCAGCTGCACGCGACCTCGTACAACTACTACCTGCCGCAGTCGTCCATTCCGAAGGTGTCGGTCAATGGCATCGACTACGTGAACGGGATGCCGTACAACCCGAGCCAGCTGTACTTCTTCCCGACCTCGTCGAACCGCGTCGTGCCGACCTTCAGCCTGGACAGCGGCCTGGTCTTCGAGCGCGACGCCAGCTACTTCGGCCGCGCCTTCCGCCAGACGCTGGAGCCGCGCGCGTACTACGTGTACACGCCGTACCGCAACCAGAGCATGCTGCCGAACTACGATTCGGCCGCCAACGACTTCAGCTTTGCGACCATCTACACCGAGAACGCGTTCTCGGGCGCGGACCGCATCTCGGACACCAACGCGCTCACGCTGGGCGTCACGTCCCGCCTGATCGACCCGGGCACCGGCGTGGAAGCCGTGCGCTTCGGCATCGCGCAGCGCTTCCGCTTCGCCGACCAGAAGGTCACGCTGCCGGGCGTCGCGCCGGTCACCGACCGCACCAGCGACCTGCTGCTGGGCGCCCAGATCAACTGGACGCCCAAGTGGAGCCTGGACACGCTGCTCCAGTACAACCCCGATTCGCGCCGCTCCACGCGCAGCGCGATCAGCGCGCGCTACAACCCGGGGCCGTACCGCAACCTCAGCGCCGCCTTCCGCTACCAGGCGCCGAGCACGCCCACCGCAACCGACGGCAACAAGTCGATCGACTTCGGCTGGCAATGGCCGCTCAACGACCTGTGGGGCGACAAGGGCAAGGACCTCGGGCCGGGCAAGGGCGAAGGCGGCGGCCGCTGGTACGCCGTGGGCCGCCTGAACTACAGCCTGCAGGACAAGAAGCTCACGGACGGCGTGCTCGGGGTCGAGTACGACGGCTGCTGCTGGATCAGCCGCGTGGTGCTGCAGCGCATCACCACCGGCCAGGTGACGGCCAACACCCGCATCATGTTCCAGCTCGAATTCGTCGGTTTCTCCAGCATCGGGTCGAGCCCGATGCAGGCGCTGCGACAGAACATCCAGCGCTACCAGCCGCTGCGTCAACCGACCGAAGCGCCGAGCCGCTTCACCAATTACGACTGAAACGACGACCGTTCACGCCATGAAACACATCCGTTCCCTCATCACCCTGGGTTGCCTTGCGGCCATCGCCGCAACGGCCGGCGCACAGGGCTTTCGTTCCGGCAGCGGCATCACGGACATCATGCGTGCCGGTCCCCGGATCGTCCCGCCGGCGGCGCGCCCGGCCGGTCCCGCGGCGGCGCCGGTGCAGCGCGCGGCCGAGTACATCGTGGCGCTGGTCAACTCCGAGCCCATCACCAACACCGAGGTGCAGTCGCGTGTCACGCGCCTGATCCGCGAGAACCCGGACGCCGAGCGCGTGCCGCGCGCCGAACTCACGCGCCTCGTGCTGGAGCGCCTGATCACCGAGCGCGCGCAGCTGCAGCTGGCGAAGGAAAACGGCATCAAGGTCGACGACGTGGCGATCGACCAGGCCGAGCAGACCGTGGCCCGCCAGAACGAGATCAGCCTCACCGAGCTGCGCAGCCGCGTGGCGGCCGAGGGCATCTCGCCGCGCGAATTCCGCAACGACCTGCGCGACCAGTTGCTGCTCACGCGCCTGCGCGACCGCGAGGTCGAGTCCAAGGTCAAGATCAGCGACATCGAGGCCGACGAGTACCTGCGCGAACAGCGCGAAAGCGCCGTCAAGAACAACGCCCTGCTCAACCTCAACATCGCCCAGCTGCTGGTGGCCGTGCCCGAGAACGCCACCGAGGCGCAGGTCGCGACCGCGCAGAAGAAGGCCACCGACCTTGCACAGCGCGCGCGCAGCGGCGAAGACTTCGCCAAGCTGGTGCGCGAGAACTCCGACTCGCCCGACCGTGCCAACGGCGGCGCGCTCGGCCTGCGCAGCGCCGACCGTTACCCGCCGGTGTTCGTCGAGGCCACGCAATCGACCGCGGTGAACGGCATCGCCGGGCCTGTGCGCTCGGGCGCCGGCTTCCACGTGCTCAAGGTGCTGACCAAGGCGCAGGTGGGCTCGTCGGATGCGTCCATCACCCAGACCCAGGTGCGCCACATCCTGCTGCTGAACGACCCCAAGCGCACGACCGCGCAGGCGGTGGCGCAGCTGCAGGAATTCAAGCGCCGCGTGCAGGCCGGCACCGCCGACTTCGCCGGCCTGGCGCGCGACAACTCGCAGGACGCGAGCGCCAAGGAAGGCGGCGACCTCGGCTGGTCGCGCCCCGGCCAGTTCGTGCCCGAGTTCGAGGAAGCCATGGACCGGCTTACGCCGGGCCAGATCAGCGACCCCGTGGTGTCGCGCTTCGGTGTCCACCTGATCCAGGTGGTCGGCCGCCGCGAAGCCAAGCTGAGCCAGTCGGAGCAGCGCGAAGCCGCGCGTGCCGCATTGCGTGAGCAGCGCGTCGAAGAAGCCTTCGCCACCTGGGTGCAGGAAGTGCGCGCGCGCGCCTACGTCGAATACCGCGAGACGCCGCAGTCCTGATGGCCGCGGCAGCGTCTTAGGCCGCGATGGCACAGCACATTGCAAGAAAGCGGTTCGGACAGCACTTCCTGTCCGACGGCGGGATCATCGACGGGATCGTGCAGGCGATCGCGCCGCAGCCCGGCGATGCGATGGTCGAGATCGGGCCGGGGCTGGCGGCGCTCACGCAGCCGCTGGTCGAGCGGCTCGGCCGGCTCACGGTCATCGAGCTCGACCGCGACCTGGCCAAGCGGCTGCGCGAACATCCGCAGCTGGATGTCATCGAGTCGGACGTGCTCAAGGTCGACTTCGCCGAACTCGCGGCCAAGGCCGAACCGAAACCGCTGCGCGTGGTGGGCAACCTGCCTTACAACATCTCGACGCCGATCCTGTTCCACCTGCTGGGCTATGCCCACCTGATCGCCGACCAGCACTTCATGCTGCAAAAGGAAGTGATCGACCGCATGGTGGCCTGGCCCGCCACCTCGGACTACAGCCGCCTGAGCGTGATGCTGCAGTGGCGCTACGACATGGAGAACGTGCTGTTCGTGCCGCCCGAGAGCTTCGACCCGCCGCCGCGCGTGGACAGCGCCGTGGTGCGGATGGTGCCGCTCGCGCAGCCGCCGGCGGTCGATGCGGCGCGGCTCGGCGAGATCGTGCAGGTCGCCTTCAGCCAGCGCCGAAAGATCCTGCGGCACACGCTGGGCAAGTGGCTGGGGGAGCACGGCTTCACCGGCGAGTTCGACATCCAGCGCCGGGCCGAGGAGGTGCCGGTGGCCGAATACGTTGCACTGGCCCAGGCCGTTCCCCCATGAAAAAAGCCCGTCGACGACGGGCTTTTTTGTGGCGGCGAGCGGTTGCAGTTACGCAGCTGCCAGCCAGTACCCCGCATTGAAGGGGCTGCTCATGCGCAGCGCCAGGGGCGACACGTCGACGAGCTTGTCGGTCGGCATTTTCTCGCCGGCCGGCTCGGTGCTGGCGGCGGGCGTGGCCGCGGCGGCTGCCGTGGCGGTGGTGTTGACTTCGATGCCATCGAGGGTTTCAGCGGTCGGCTGAGCCTCGTTCGCCCGTTCTGCTTGGCTGGTAGATGCAGAACGGGCTACAGAAAAGAATAGAAGCAGCGGAACGGGACCTTGCGATCACCCCAGTAGTCCGAAGCGTCGCGGAAGATGTCGAGCAGTTGCTCGCGTGCTTCCTTGTCGAACTTGGCGTTGGCCGGAATCTGTTCGAGCACGATGACGAAACCAGGCTGCGGGCCCGATTTATGCAACGGGTCGGTCATGCAGTCGTACAGCGCGTCGAAGTTCTTGCCGAAGTGCGCCGGGAAGGTGAACTGCTGGGCAATCAGGTCGAGCACGTCCTGCTTGGTCTGGGCGTTGCCCAGGTTGGCGTACAGGAAGTGCTGGCCGGCCGCGTTGGCGGCATCCTGCAGGTCGTTCACGCGGAACGCGCGGATCGATTGCACGATGTTCGGGCGTACGGCTCGAAGGGATAAGGTCATATCCGCTGGTCTTTCCATAGTCATCATCATCTCGTCGGGGCGCTTCGGGGCGCCGCTCAGGTCGTTGTCATCGCTCATGGCGCAATCCGTCTGAAACTCGCATAGTGGTCCGCCGTGTACCAGCAGGCTTCGGGCGCCGTGCGCTGCTCGCCACCGCAAACGATCCGCCGGGCACCGCGGTTGCGCGCGCCGGGCGTTGGCACCGTGTACTCGCGGTAATGCCCGCGGCGTGCCGCTGGCAGGATGCGTTCGCGATTGCCGAATACCGTGCCGTCTTTGTCGTACCGGAAGGGGCCACCGTCAAGGATGGCCTGGTAGGTTCGCTGGCCCTGGACCGGCAGATCGGTCAGGGCAATCGATGCCTCGGAGGACGTTTTGTCGGCGCCGAACCATCCGCGGGCCTCGGCCCCCGTCGTCAGAGCCACCAGCATCAAGCTGGTGAGCGCAAACTTAGTGACAGAGGACGTGATCGAGGCGTAAGCCGCCATGGGGCACCACAAGAAAAGAGCGGGGGTTTGAATTGCGCTCAACCTCGGGGTTAACCCGCAAATTCAAGCCCGCGAGTGTGCACCACGCTGGCGAAAATAGCAAGCGACTGCCCAAAGTTTGAGCAGTCGCGGGGGCAGAAAGCGACGCCTTAAGTTGGCGTCCACTCTCGCCAAATGGCCTATCTCTCGGCGTTTGCGTCGGCCACTGTCAAGGCTGTCATGTTCACGATGCGGCGAACAGTCGCGCTCGCCGTGAGAATGTGCACAGGTTTGGCCGCGCCGAGCAGAACCGGGCCGATGGCGATGTTGCCGCCGGCCGCGGTCTTGAGCAGGTTGTAAGAAATGTTGGCGGCGTCGATGTTGGGGAACACCAGCAGGTTGGCGTCGCCCGCGAGCGCGCTGTGCGGCATGACGACCGCGCGCTGCTTGCTGTCCAGGGCCACGTCGCCGTGCATTTCGCCGTCCACTTCGAGCCAGGGCGCCTGCACGCGCAGCAGGTCGAGCGTCTTGCGCATCTTGACGGCGCTGGGTTCGTTGCTGGTGCCGAAGTTGGAGTGCGACAGCAGCGCGGCCTTCGGCTTGAGGCCGAAACGCATCATTTCCTCGGCCGCCATGGTCGTGATCTCGGCCAGTTCCTCGGGCGTCGGGTCGTAGTTGACGTGCGTGTCGACCAGGAACACCTGGCGGTCGGGCAGCAGCAGGCCGTTCATGCAGGCGTACACCGGCACGTCCTGGGGGGTGCTGGCGCAGCCGCCGGGGCGCTTGCCGATCACCTGGTCGATGTAGTGCAGGTGGATCAGCGTGGTGCCCCAGGTGCCGCAGATCATGCCGTCGACCTCGCCCTTGTGCAGCAGCATGGCGCCGATCAGCGTGAGGCGGCGGCGCATCTCGATCTTGGCGGTCTGCACCGTCTGGCCCTTGCGCTCGGTCATGCGGTGGTAGGTCTGCCAGAAGTCGCGGTAGCGGTGGTCCTGCTCGACGTTGACGACGTCGTAGTCGAGCTCTTCCTTCAGGCGCAGGCCGAACTTCTCGATGCGCTGGGCGATGATGGCCGGACGGCCGATCAGCGTCGGGCGCGCCAGGCCTTCGTCCACCACGATCTGCGCGGCGCGCAGCACGCGCTCTTCCTCGCCTTCGCAGTAGGCCACGCGCTTCTTCGGCGCGCGCTTGGCGGCGTCGAAGATCGGCTTCATGGTGGTGCCCGAGGCGTAGACGAAGCTCTGCAGCTTGTCGCGGTAGGCGTCCAGGTCCTTGATGGGGCGCAGCGCCACGCCGCTTTCCTCGGCCGCCTTGGCCACGGCCGGGGCGATCTTCATCATCAGGCGCGGGTCGAAGGGCTTGGGAATCAGGTATTCGGGGCCGAAGCTCAGCTTTTCACCGGCGTAGGCGGCGGCCACGCGCTCGCTCTGCTCGGCCTGGGCCAGCTCGGCGATGGCGTGCACCGCGGCAATCTCCATCTCGTCGGTGATGGTGGTGGCACCCGAGTCGAGCGCGCCGCGGAAGATGTACGGGAAGCACAGGACGTTGTTGACCTGGTTCGGGTAGTCGGTGCGGCCCGTGGCCATGATCACGTCGTTGCGCACCGCATGGGCGTCTTCGGGCGCGATCTCGGGGTTCGGGTTGGCCAGCGCGAAGATCACGGGCTTGGGCGCCATCTTGGCGACCATTTCGGGCTTGAGCACGCCGCCGGCCGACAGGCCGAGGAACACGTCGGCGCCGGCGATCACTTCCGACAGCTTGCGCATGTCGGTCTTTTGCATGTACTGGCGCTTGTCGTCGTCCATCAGCTCTTCGCGGCCTTCGTAGACCACGCCGGCCAGGTCGGTGACGAACACGTTCTCGCGCTTCAGGCCCACCTTGAGCAGCAGGTTCAGGCAGGCCAGCGCCGCGGCGCCCGCGCCCGAGGTGACCAGCTTCACTTCGGCGATGTTCTTGCCGGCCACCTTCAGGCCGTTCAGCATGGCGGCCGCCACGGTGATGGCCGTGCCGTGCTGGTCGTCGTGGAACACCGGGATCTTCATGCGCTTGCGCAGCTCGCGCTCGACGTAGAAGCAGTCCGGGGCCTTGATGTCTTCCAGGTTGATGGCGCCGAAGGTGGGCTCCAGCGAGGCGATGATCTCGACCAGCTTGACCGGGTCCTTCTCGTCGATCTCGATGTCGAACACGTCGACGCCGGCGAATTTCTTGAAGAGAACGCCCTTGCCTTCCATCACCGGCTTGGAGGCCAGCGGGCCGATGTCGCCCAGGCCCAGCACGGCGGTGCCGTTGGAAATGACACCCACGAGGTTGCCGCGCGAGGTGTACTTGAAGGCGTTGGCCGGGTCCTTGACGATTTCCTCGCAGGGCGCGGCCACGCCGGGCGAGTAGGCCAGCGACAGGTCGCGCTGGTTGACCATCTGCTTGGTCGCCGCGATGGCGATCTTGCCGGGGACGGGAAACTCGTGGTACTCGAGGGCGGCACGGCGCAACAGGGCGCGCTTGTCTTCCGGGGTGGGGGTCGAAGGGGACGATGCGGTCGAATCGGACATGTGCCGTTGCTCCTGGTGGCGCTTCTTCTGGGGGCGCCGATTGTAGACCTCGGTCCATACCGCCCTACGCCGCATGGCCGGTGGCAGGCATGACCAAAAGCACGGGGCACCGTCAAGGCCCTGTGGCAATATGTACGGCTGGGACACAAACCGACAACATCTCGAGAGGAACGACCATGGCCCTGATGGATTTCATCAAGAAACAGTTCATCGACATCATCCAGTGGACCGAGTCCGGCGATGGCACGCTGGCCTGGCGTTTCCCGATGGCCGAGATGGAAATCCAGAACGGTGCCTCGCTCACCGTGCGCGAGTCCCAGATGGCGGTGTTCGTCAACGAAGGCCAGGTGGCCGACGTGTTCGGCCCCGGCATGTACAAGCTCACGACGCAGACGCTGCCCGTGCTCACGTACCTGAAGAACTGGGACAAGCTCTTCGAATCTCCCTTCAAGAGCGACGTCTATTTCTTCAGCACCCGCCAGCAGGTCGACCAGAAGTGGGGCACGCCCCAGCCGATCACGATCCGCGACAAGGACTTCGGCGCCGTGCGCCTGCGCGCCTTCGGCAACTACAGCTTCCGCATCGGCGACCCGAAGCTGTTCCACACCGAAATCTCTGGCACGCGCGACATCTACTCCGTGGCCGACCTCGACGGCCAGCTGCGCGGGCTGGTGCTGCAGAACATCAGCAACGCCATCGCCTCCAGCGGCCTGCCCTTCCTCGACCTGGCGGCCAACCAGATCCAGTTCGCGACCGCGCTGGCCACCCAGCTGGTGCCCGAGTTCGAGAAGATCGGCATCAAGCTCGAGAACATCACGGTCCAGAACGTCTCGCTGCCCGAAGAGCTGCAGAAGATCCTCGACCAGAAGATCGGCATGGGCATGGTCGGCAACGACATGGGCAAGTTCATGCAGTACCAGACGGCGCAGGCCATCCCCAAGTTCGCCGAAGGCGCAGCCGGTGGCAGCGGCATCGCGGGCGACGCGATGGGCCTGGGCGCCGGCGTGGCGCTCGGCCAGGTGCTGGCGCAGAACCTCGCGCAGGGCCTGAGCCCCAATGCGGCGGCCCAGGCCGCGGCCACGACGCAGCAGCCGGCCGTGGCCGTGGTGAGCGCCGCCGACGTGATGACCACGCTCGAGAAGCTCGGCGAACTCAAGACCAAGGGCATCCTCACGCAGGAAGAGTTCGACGCCAAGAAGGCCGAACTGCTGAAAAAGCTCGTCTGATTCGTCGCAATGTTTTCGATAGCGACTGACGCCCGCCCAGCGGGTGTCAGAGGCCTTTTTGGCTTGAATCATTCGTGGCCGGCCGCGCCATCGCACCCGGTGCGCCATGGCTGAGGAAACCGGCTCCCAACGCTACTACCGCGCGCCCTGCCCCGGCTGCGGCGCGCCGGTCGAATTCCGCTCGGCGCAATCGACGCACGCGGTCTGCCCGTACTGCCAGAGCACCGTCGTGCGCCAGGGCGACACGCTCGCGCGCACCGGCAAGATGGCCGAGCTGTTCGACGACTTCAGCCCGCTGCAGCTGTTCGCCGCCGGCCGCATCCAGGACAAGCCCTTCACGCTGATCGGCCGGCTGCAATACACCTACCCTGGCGGGCGCTGGACCGAGTGGATCGCCGCGCTCGACGGCGACCGCACCGGCGTCCTCAGCGAGGACAACGGCGCCTACGTCTTCGCGCTGCCCTTCGACCTGCAGCGCGCCGCGCCGCCGCCGGCCGACCTGCGCGTGGGCGCCACCACCGCCTTCGCGGGGCAGAGCTACACCGTCGCCTCCAACGAACAGGTGGCGCTGACCTCCGCGCAGGGCGAGTTGCCGCACCTGCCCGAGCTCGGCCAAGCGTTCGCGATGGTCGAACTGCGCAACGACAAGGGGCTGGTGCTCAGCATCGACTACGGCACCGCCCCGCCCACGGCCTACCTCGGCCGCTCGGTGCAGCTTGACGACCTGCAGCTCACCGGCCTGCGCGACGAATCCGCGAAGGACGAAAAGGGCCGCAGCTTCAACTGCCCGAATTGCGGCTCGCCCGTCACGGTCAACCTGGCCGACAGCAAGAGCATCACCTGCGGCTCGTGCAACAGCATCATCGACCTGTCGCAAGGCATCGGCGGCGAGCTCAAGCACGCCGAGCAGAACGAGCCGGTGCGCCCGCTCATCGCGCTGGGCAGCATGGGCCAGTTGCAGGGCGCGCAGTGGCAGGTGGTGGGCTTCCAGCACCGCATGGGCCAGGAGCCCGGCGACGACGAGCAGTTCGGCTGGGACGAGTACCTGCTGTACAACAAGAAGCGCGGCTTCAGCTTCCTGGTCGATGCCGAAGACGGCTGGAGCATGGTCAAGCCGACCACCGGCGCGCCCGTGATGGCCGAGAACGGCACCACCGCCACCTACCTCAACAAGCGCTACCAGCAGCAGTACGCCTACAACGCCGAGACCACCTACGTGGCCGGCGAGTTCTACTGGCAGGTCGAGCGCGGGCAGAAGACCTTCAACCGCGACTTCGCCAGCGGCGGCGCGCTGCTCTCGATGGAGCGCTCGGCCAACGAGCTGACGTGGTCGTCGGGCAGCAAGATCGACAGCGGCGCGGTGGCCACGGCCTTCAAGCTCGACGCCAAGAAAGACCTGTTCTCGCGCGGCGACGCGCTGCCCGTGAGCGCCGCGTCGGGCATGGGCTGCGGCACGATCATCCTCGTCATCGTGGTCATCCTCTTCGTGCTGATCATGATGAGCAACTGCAGCGGCGGCTCCTCGAGCGGGTACCGCAGCTCGGGCGGTTCGTACGGCGGCTATTCGAGCGGCGGCGGCCACAAATGACGAAGATCGCGCGCAGGCGCTCTCTTGTTTCTCTCTTTATTGCTACGACTGGAGGTCCCCATGGGAATTGAATGGCTGAAACCGGGCGTGGTCCTCGGATCGCTCGTGTATGCGCTGATCGGCGTGGTGGTCTTCTGGATCTGCTTCTTGATCATCGACAAGATCACCCCCTATGACCTGTGGGGCGAGATCGTCGAGAAGCAGAACAGGGCGCTGGCGCTCGTCGTGGCCGCCATGTGCCTCGGCATCAGCGTCATCGTGGCCGCAGCAATCCATTGAGCGACGCGGCCCTGCCCGCGCGCACCCCGGATGCGCGGGGGCCGCAACCCGTGGAGATCGCGCTGCTCGCCAGCGTGTTCGTCGTCGCGGCCTGCGGCCTCGTCTACGAACTGAGCGCGGCCGCGCTGAGCTCCTACCTGCTCGGCGACTCGGTGCTGCAGTTCAGCACCATCATCGGCACCTACCTGTTCGCCATGGGCGTCGGCTCGTGGCTCTCGCGCTACTTCGACCGGCAGCTGCCGGCGCACTTCCTTCGCATCGAACTGCTCGTGGCGCTGATCGGCGGCGCGCTGCCGGCGATCCTGTTCCTGGCCAACGCCTACGTGCCGGGCGCGTTCCGGCTGCTGCTGTACGGCCTCGTGGTGGTGGTAGGCACGCTGGTGGGGCTCGAGATTCCGCTGGTGATGCGCATCCTCAAGCGCAACATCGTGCTCAAGGACCTCGTGTCGCAGGTGCTGACCTTCGACTACCTGGGCGCGCTCGCCGTGTCGGTCGCGTTCCCGCTGATCCTCGTGCCGCAGCTGGGCATGATCCGCACCGGCCTGCTGTTCGGCGTGATGAACGCCGCGGTGGCCGTGTGGGCGCTGTGGCTGTTCCGCCATGAGCTGCGCCGCGCCGGCGCGCACGCGGTGGCCTGCTTTCTCACGCTGGCCGCGCTCATCGGCGCCTTCTGGGGCGCCGACCACATCACCACGCTGGCGGAAGACAAGTTCTATCAGGACCGCATCGTCTTCAGCGCCAGCTCGCCCTACCAGCGCATCGTGGTCACGCGCGGCGCGCTGGGCCACCGGCTGTTCCTCAACGGCAACCTGCAGTTCGCCGAGCGCGACGAGTACCGCTACCACGAGGCGCTGGTGCACCCCGCGATGGCCGCGCACGGCGCGCCCAAGAAAGTCGCCGTGCTCGGCGGCGGCGATGGCATGGCGGTGCGCGAGATCCTCAAGTACCCCTCGGTCGAGTCGGTCACGCTGGTGGAGCTCGATCCGAACATGACGCAGCTCTTCACCACGCACGAGACGCTGGCCGCGCTCAACGGGCACGCGCTCTCGTCGCCGAAGGTGAAGGTCGTCAACACCGACGCGTTCCAGTGGCTGCAGCAGGAGGGCGACACCTTCGACGTCATCGTGGTCGACTTTCCCGATCCCACCAACTTCGCCATCGGCAAGCTCTACACCAACAGCTTCTACGCGCTGCTCGACCGGCGCCTGTCGGCCAGCGGCTACGCCGTGATCCAGACCACCTCGCCGCTGGTCGCACGCAAGAGCTACTGGACCGTGGCAAGCACCATCGAGTCGGTCGGCCTGAAGGCCACGCCGTACCACGCGCACGTGCCCAGCTTCGGCGAATGGGGCTACATCATCGCCAGCCACCGGCCCTACCGGCTGCCCGACGCGCTGCCGGGCGGCATGCGCTTTCTCACGCCGGCAACGCTGCCTTTGATGTTCGACTTTCCGCTCGACATGGCGCGCGTGCCAACCGAAGTGAACCGCCTGTCGAACCAGACCTTGGTCACCACCTACGAGCAGGAGTGGGGCAAGGTCATGGCGCACTGATATGGCTCGCCCCCAGGCTGCGCGCACTTCGTGTCGCTTCGCCAACCCCCTGCCGGGGGCGACACCTGCGGCCCGGCAAAGCCGGTTCCGCGGTGTTCCACGAAGGAACCGTGTGCCATGAGGCGTCGTGGCTTTCTTGGCGTCGCTGCCGGTGCAGGCGCCCTGGCGCTGGCCGGCTGCGAGGCGCCGCCGCCGCCCATCGAAGGCGGCTTCACCGGCATCGATGTCGCGCGCGGCCACGCCATGCGCGACGCCACGCTCAAGTCGCAGGCCCCGGCCACCGTCAAACGCACCCGCGTCGTCATCGCGGGTGGTGGCGTCGCCGGCCTGGCGGCGGCGCGCGCGCTGCGCCTCGCGGGCATCGACGACTTCGCGCTGCTCGAACTCGAAGACACCGCCGGCGGCAACGCGCGCGGCGGCTCGGTCGGCGGCATCGCCTGCCCGCTCGGCGCGCACTACCTGCCCACGCCCGGCGACGACGCGCACGAGGTGCAGGACCTGCTCGAGGAACTCGGCCTGCGCCGTCGCGTGGCCGGCCGCTGGACGTATGACGAGCGCCACCTCTGCCACAGCCCGCAGGAACGCCTGTTCTTTCGCGGCGAATGGCAGGACGGGCTGCTGCCCGTGCACGACGTGGGCGACGGCACGCACGCGCAGTACCGCCGCTTCGCGCAGCGCATCGACGCCCTGCAGCACGCCGCCCACTTCGCCATTCCCACGCTGCGCTTCGCCGTCACGCCCGAGCTGCTCGCGCTCGACGCCCTGCCCTTCGCGGGCTGGCTCGACCGCGAAGGCTTCGACGATGCCCACCTGCGCTGGTACCTCGACTACTGCTGCCGCGACGATTACGGCGCCGGCATCGCACAGGTGTCGGCCTGGGCCGGCATCCACTACTTCGCAAGCCGGCACGGCTTCCATGCGCCCGGTGACGCGAGCGGGAGCGTCAACGACAGCAACCCCGATCGCGACGGCGTGCTCACCTGGCCCGAAGGCAACGGCTGGCTCACCAAGCAGCTGGCCGCACCGCTGGGCGCGCGCCTGCACACCGGCCAGGTCGTCACGCGCATCGCCGCAGGGCGCGCGGGCGTCGAGGTCGATGCGTGGGATGCCGCGTCGAAATCGATGGTGCGCTGGCAGGCCGAGCGCTGCATCGTCGCGCTGCCCGTCTTTATCGCCGCGCGCGTGGTCGAGAACCCGCCGGCGCTGCTGACGAGCGCCGCCGTGCACGTGCGCTACGCCCCGTGGCTGGTCGCCAACGTGCACCTGCGCGGCCCGCTGGTCGACCGCGTCGGCGCTGCGCCGAGCTGGGACAACGTGATCTACGGCACGCGTGGCCTTGGCTACGTCGATGCGCGCCACCAGACGCTCGACCCCACGCCGCGCGGCACCGTGCTCAGCTGGTACCGCCCGCTGGGCCCGAGCGGCTACGACACCGGCGACGGCCGCCAGCTGCTGCTCGAGCGCCCGTGGACCGCATGGCGTGACGAGCTGCTGGCCGAGCTGTCGGTGCCGCACCCCGACCTGCCCGCGCTCGCCACGCGCGTCGAGATCACGCGCTACGGGCACGCCATGTCGATCCCGCGGCCGGGCCTGCTCGCGCAGATCGGCGCGCATGGCGACCGCGTGGCCGCCGGCCGGCTGTCGTTCGCGCACGCGGACTGGTCGGGCTATTCGATCTTCGAGGAAGCCTTCACGCGCGGCCACATCGCCGGAGCCAGCGTCGCATGAAGACGCTGGTGCTCGGCGGCTACGGCAACTTCGGCGCGCGCATCAGCCGCGCACTGGCGCAGGACCCGGGCATCGAGTTGTGGGTCGGCGGGCGCGACCTCGAACGGGCCACGGCCTTCGCGCAATCGCTGGGCGGCAGTGCACGCGGTGTGCGCGTCGATGCACAGTCGCCCGATCTCGCGCAGGGCCTGGGCTTCCTGGGCGTCGACCTCGTCATCCACACCGCGGGCCCGTTCCAGGGCCAGGACTACCGCGTGCCGCAGGCCGTGGCGGCCGCCGGCGCGCACTACATCGACCTGGCCGACGGCCGGCGCTTCGTCTGCGACTTTCCCGCCGCGATGGACGCGGCCTTCCGCAGTGCGGGCCGCACCGCCGTGACCGGCGCCAGCACCGTGCCGGCGCTGTCGTCGGCGGTGGTCGATCACCTCGCCGCCGGCTGGCAAAGCCTGCGCAGCATCGACATCTGCATCGCGCCAGCACAGGGCGCACCGCGCGGCGAGGCCACGCTGGCGGGCGTACTGGCCTACTGCGGCGCGCCGATCCGCGTCTGGCAGGGCGGCCGCTGGACCGAGCAGCCCGGCTGGGCCCATCCCGCGAAGGTGCAGTTCGCCCGCATGAAGCCGCGTCGCGGCGCCTTGTGCGACATCCCCGATCTCGAACTCTTTCCGGCGCGCTACGCCGGCGTGCAGTCGGTCATGTTCCGCGCCGCACTCGAAGTCGGCCTGACCCAGCGGGCCTTCGCCTTCCTGGCCTTCCTGCGCCGCGCGGGCCTGCTGCGCGCACCGCAGAAGCTGGCGCCGCTGCTGCACGCGACGGGCGGCGTGTTTGATGCGTTCGGCACCGCGCTGGGTGGCATGGTGGTGCGGGTCGAAGGCACCGATGCGCACGGCGCCATCGCGCGCCGCGCTTGGCACATCGCGGCCGACGACAACCACGGCCCCGAGATTCCCTGCATGGCCGCCATCCTGCTGGCGCGGCGGCTCGCGCGCGGCGAGGCGCTGCCGGTGGGCGCGCACGCCTGTGCCGGCCTGCTCGCGTTGCCCGAGTTCGACCCCGAGTTCGCGCGCTGGGGCATGGTGACGGATGTGATCGACGAAGGGGCGCCCGCGCCATGACGCGCTCTGCTGCCGACGGCGACGACCGCCTGCTGCGCCTGAGCCTCGTCGCCGTCTGGCTCTTCACCGCCGTCGCCAGCATCGTCGAGCTCGACGGCCAGAGCCGCCGCGTGCTGGCCGACGCGGGCATCGCCTCGCCGCCGTGGCTGGTGCAGGCGCTGATCGTCGGCGGCGCGGCGGCCGATCTCGCGATCGGCCTGGCGCTGTGGCTGCGACCCGGCCGCACCGTCTACCTGGCCGCCTTCGCGTTGATGCTCGCCATGACGCTCGTGGCGACCGTGCTGCAGCCGGACCTGTGGCTGCATCCGCTCGGCCCGCTGCTCAAGAACCTGCCCATCGCCGCGCTGCTCTGGCACCTGTACCGGCGGCGCGCCACGCCATGAACACCTACCTCGTCCTCAAGTGGCTGCACATCGTCTCCAGCGTGCTGATGGTCGGCACGGGGCTGGGCTCGGCCTTCTACATGTTCTTTGCCAACCGCAGCGGCAGCGTGCCGGCGCAGGCGGTGGTGAGCCGGCTGGTGGTGCGTGCGGACTGGTGGTTCACCACGCCCACGGTCATCCTGCAGCCGGTCACCGGCTTCGCGCTGGCCCACATGGCGGGCTGGCCGCTCTCGACGCCGTGGCTGGCGGTGTCGCTGGGGCTCTTCATGTTCGCGGGCTTCTGCTGGCTGCCGGTGGTGTGGCTGCAGATCCGCATGGCGGCGATGGCCGGACAGGCGCACCGGGACGCGATGCCGCTGCCGCCGCTGTATGCGCGCTATCAACGCTATTGGGAGTGGCTCGGCTACCCGGCCTTCGTGGCCATGGCCATCGTGTTCTGGCTGATGGTGAACAAGCCCGCCATTCCGTTTTGATTTGAACCGGGCCGGTGCGCGGGCCTGTGCGGTTTTCACGCAGACTTCACACACAGCGCCATGGCTTCACAGACCGGGCAGAGACTGTCAGGCGCCAACAAAAACATCGGGGGAGCGTCCATGCTTCAAGTTGCCAATCGAAAACTCGCGTCGCTCAGCGACGTGCTCTTCACCGGACTGGGCCGCGTGCTCGGGTTCCTGCGTCCGCTGGCACGCGGACTCATCGGTTCCTGGCGACCCCCGGGGTGGCTGCGCATCGTGGGCGCCTTTCTTCTCTTCGGGCTGCAGTGGCTGCAGCAACGGCTGGCCTGGGTGGTGCTGCTGGCACTGCTGGTGCTGGCCGGCTGGTTCGCCAGCCCGCAGGTGCTGAAGTGGTGGCACGGCCTCACGCCCGACCGCGTCGAGCCCGTCGTTTCCACCGCGCAGATCGTGCCGCCGCCGCGCACGCAGATCGAAAACGACAAGGGGCCCAACCCGGTCGTCATCAACTTCTCCGCCTCGGTCGCGCCGATCGCGCGCATCGGCCAGGAGGCGACCGGCGTCACCATCGAGCCCGCCATTGCGGGGCGCTGGTCGTGGAGCAGCCAGAAGAAGCTCGAATTCCTTCCCGCGCAGGATTGGCCGGTCGGCCAGCCCTACAAGGTGCAGCTCTCGAAGGACGCGCTTGCGCCGCACATCGAGATCGAGCAGCGCAAGTACGAGTTCACCTCGCCCGAATTCAGCGCGCGCATCGCGGGCGCGGAGTTCTACCAAGACCCGGTGCAGGCCAACGTGCGGCGGGCGCTCTTCCAGGTGCGCTTCTCGCACCCCCTGAACACGGCAGAGTTCGAAAAGCGCCTGGTGCTGAGCTATGACCAGGCCTGCGGCACCTCGATCTTCAGCGTGGGCAAGTGCGCGAGCGAGAAGTTCACTGTCAGCTACGACAAGCTGCGCCTCACCGCCACCCTTCAGTCCGAGCCGCTGCCCATTCCCGAGAAGACGCGCCCCGTGGTGCTCAGCCTCACCTCCGGCGCGGTCGCGCAGAAGGGCGGCCCCGGCCAGCGCAGCGACCTCTCGCGCGCGGTCGACATCCCCGGCCTCTTCAGCCTCGACATCTCGAGCATCGACCCCACCATCGTCACGGGCGAGAACGGCGAGCCCGAGCATGTGATGCACGTCACCGCCTCGATGCCGGTGCACGAGCGCGAAATGGCGCGCGTGGTGCAGGCCTGGCTGCTGCCCGCCACGGAAGAAGCCAAGGGGGACCCGGAAGAAAAGTTCGACTGGTCCGCCGACCCCTCGAAGGTCACCGACGCCGTGCTGCGCCGTGCGAAGAAGATCAACCTGCAGCCCATCGCCAGCGAACGCGAAGTGACCGAGATGGTCAGCTTCCGCCTCCCGCAGGCCGAGGGTGGCCGCTACCTGCTGGTGCGCGTGGCCAAGGGCCTGAAGACGCCGGGCGGCTACCAGCTCGGCGCGGCGCGGCAAGACGTGCGCCTGCTCAAGACCTTCGCGCCCGAGCTCACCATCATGAGCCAGGGCTCGCTGCTCGCGCTCTCGGGTGAACGCAAGCTGCCGATCCTGGTGCGCGACCTGCCGGGCATCCGCCTGGAAATCGGACGCCTGCTGCCGCAGCAGCTGCAGCACCTGGTCACGCAGACCAACGGCGACTTCGCGCATCCGCAGTTCAACAGCGGCCTGCAGTCGGACAACCTCGTCGACCGCTTCCAGAAGGAAATTCCGCTCAGCATTCCCGCCGGCAAGGCGCACTACGAGACCGTCGATTTCGCGCAGTACCTGCGAAGCGACGTGGCCGACCGCCGCGGCGTGTTCCTGCTCAAGGTGCAGGGCTTCGACCCCAAGGCCAAGAAGAAGGCCGAAGGCGATGCGGCGCAGGCCCAGCCCGAAGAGGAACAACAGGAAGAACAGCCCTCGGAAGGCGAAGGCGACCCCGAAAGCGGCAACCCCGAAGACCAGAAGGACCAGCGCCTGGTGCTCGTCACCGACCTGGGCATCGTCGCCAAGAAGTCGCTCGACGGCACGCGCGACGTGTTCGTGCAGAGCATCGCCAACGGGCAGCCCGTGGCCGGCGCATTGGTCGAGGTGTGGGGCCGCAACGGCATGATCGTCGCGTCGCAGTCCACCGACGCCACGGGCGCCGCCAAGCTGCCCAACCTCGCGGGCTACCAGCGCGAGAAAGCGCCCGTGGTGCTGGTGGTGCGCAAGGACGGCGACCTGAGCTTCCTGCCCTTCAACCGCAGCGACCGCACGCTCGACATCTCGCGCTTCGACGTCGGCGGCCTGCGCGCGGCCGGCGTGCCGAACCAGATGACCGCCTACGTGTTCAGCGACCGCGGCATCTACCGCCCGGGCGACACGATGCACATCGCGATGATGGTCAAGGCCGGCAACTGGGCCACGTCGCTGCGCGACCTGCCGCTCGAGGCCGAGATCATCGATGCGCGCGGCCTCAGCGTGCGCCGCGAGAAGCTCAAGCTCGGCCCCGGCGGCGCGGCGGAAATCGCCCACGCCACGCAGGACACCTCGCCCACCGGCAACTACACCGTCAACCTCTACCTGCCGCGCGAATCCTCGCCCGGCAACCCCGAGGTGCAGGGCCTGCTGATCGGCAGCACCACGGTGAAGGTGCAGGAGTTCCTGCCCGACCGCACCAAGGTCGTCGCCAAGCTCAGCAGCGAGGTCGCCGAGGGCTGGGTCAGGCCCAAGGACCTGAAGGCGCTCATCGACGTGCAGAACCTCTTCGGCACGCCCGCGCCCGACCGCAAGGTCGAAGGCACGCTCACGCTGAGCCCGGCCTTCCCGGTGTTCCGCGCGTTCGCCGACTACGCCTTCTTCGATCCGCAGCGCGCCACCGAGAAACAGGTCGACGACCTGGGCAGCGTGCAGACCAGTGCCGAAGGCAAGGCCGAGTTCGACCTGCGCCTCTCGCGCTTCGACGCCGCCACCTACCAGGTGCACGTGCTCGCCAAGGCCTTCGAGCCCGAGGGCGGGCGCAGCGTCTCGGCCGAGGCGCAGACGCTGGTGAGCGACATGCCCTACCTCGTGGGCGTGAAGGTCGACGGCGATACCAGCTACGTGAGCAAGGGCGCCGCGCGCAATGCGACCGTGATCGCGATCGACCCGCAGGCCAAGAAGACGGCCGTGGACGCCCTGAAGATCGAGCGCGTGGAGCGCAAGGTGCTGTCGGTGCTCGTGAAGCAGGACAACGGCCTCTACCGCTACGAGTCGCGCAAGAAGGAGATCGTGATCGACGAGAAGCCCTTCGCCATTGCCGCGGGCGGCAACACCGTGGCGCTCAACACCGCGGCGCCCGGCAACTTCGCCTACGTGGTGCGCGATGCCGGCGGCATGGAACTCAACCGCGTCGAGTACAGCGTGGCGGGCAACGCGAACGTTTCGCGCTCGCTCGACCGCAACGCCGAGCTGCAGCTCACGCTGGACCGCAAGGACTACGAGCCGGGCCAGGAGATCGAGATCAGCATCCGCGCGCCGTACGTCGGCGCCGGCCTGATCACCATCGAGCGCGACAAGGTCTATGCCCACGCATGGTTCAAGACCGACAAGACCGCCTCGGTGCAGAAGATCGTGCTGCCCAAGGACTTCGAGGGCACCGGCTACATCAACGTGCACTTCGTGCGCGACCCGGCCTCGGACGAGGTCTACATGAGCCCGCTGTCGTACGGCGTCATTCCCTTCGCCACGAGCCTTGCGAAGCGCACCGCGAACCTTCAGCTCACCAGCAGCGAACTGGTGAAGCCCGGGCAGACGGTGAAGATGAAGCTCACCAGCGACAAGCCCACGCGTGCCGTGCTGTTCGCGGTGGACGAAGGCATCCTGCAGGTGGCGCGCTACAAGACGCCCGATCCGCTCAAGCACTTCTTCCAGAAGCGGGCGCTCGAAGTGGGCACCCTGCAGACACTCGACCTGATCCTGCCGGAGTTCAAGAAGCTCATGCAGGGTGCCGCGCCCGGCGGCGACGGCGAAGGCGAGCTCGGCAAGCACCTGAACCCGTTCAAGCGCAAGCGCGACAAGCCGGTGGCCTACTGGTCAGGGCTGGTCGATGTGAACGGCAGCCGCGAGTTCAGCTACACCGTGCCCGAGAGCTTCAACGGCAGCCTGCGCGTGATGGCCGTCGCGGTGAACGACGAGACCACCGCCGCCAAGAGCACCCGCACCGTGGTGCGCGGCGACATGGTGATATTGCCGAACGCACCGCTCGCGATGGCGCCCGGCGACACCGTTGAAGTGGGCGTGGGCCTTGCGAACAACATCGTGGGTTCGGGCAAGGACGTGCCCATTGCGCTCACGCTCACCGCTGCGGGCGGGCTCGAAGTGGTGGGCGATGCGACGCAGACGCTCAAGGTCAACGAGCGCGGCGAAGCGAGCACCAGGTTCAACGTGCGCGCCAAGCCGGGCGAGCAGGCGGTGCTGGGGTCATCGGCGCTGGTGTTCACCTCGACGCACAAGACCTTCAGCGCGCGCCTGTCGACCGAAGTGAGCGTGCGGCCCGCATCGCCGTTCGTCACGCTGGTGCAGGCGGGCAGCTTCCAGCGCGCGGGCGAGCTGAGCAGCAAGGCCGACCTGTACCCGAACTTCCGCAAGAGCGATGTCGCGGTGTCCGCCGCGCCGTGGGCCTTCGCGACCGGCCTCATGCAGTACCTGGAGGTGTACCCGCACGGCTGCACCGAGCAGATCACGAGCCAGACCTTCCCGGCCGTGCTGCTGTCGGGCCGACCCGAGCTGGTGAAGGAAATGGCGCGCGGCCGCACGCCCGAGCAGGGCCCGATGCCCGAGGCGCGCAAGACCTTCGAGCGCTACCTCGTGCAACTGCGCGCACGGCAGACGGCCGATGGCGGCTTCTCGCTGTGGCCCGGCGCGGGCACCGACCCGTTCGCCACGCTCTACGCGGTGCACCTGCTCATCGAAGCCAAGGACCACAAGCTGCCCGTGCCGCAAGACCTGCTGCAGAAGGCGAACACGTACCTGCAGGGCTGGCTCGGCAGCAGCGACACCTCGCTCGACGGCTGGCGCCAGCGCACGCAGGCGGCCTACCTGCTCACGCGCCAGGGCATCATCGCGCCGGCCGCCTTGGCCAACCTGCGCGAAGCCTGGCGCAACAAGCAGACGCAAGGCTGGAGCGACGACCTCGGTGCCGTGTACCTCGCCGCGAGCTACCAGCTCGTGAAGCAGGAGCAAGTGGCCAACGAGCTGCTCAACCCGGTGTGGTCCGACCTGCTCGCGCGCACCGAGAAGAAGCAGCGCCGCAACGTGTGGGGCGCCTACTACGACCCGCTGGTGCACGACAGCATGACGCTGCACCTGGTGGGCCGCCACTTCCCTTCGCGCCTGAAGACGCTGAAGCCCGAAGTGTGGGAGGGCATGGGCGCGATGGTGCGCGACGGTTGGTACAACAGCCTGTCGTCGGCCTCGATGCTGCTTGCGGTCGATGCGTACTTCGAAGCGGTGGCGCAGAACGCCGAGGGCAAGCTCACGGCGCAGAGCGTCAACGCGCAAGGGCAGGCCGCGGCGCTCGCGCTGGGTTCGGTGAACCCGATCACGCGTGCCGCGGTGCCCGCCGGCACGGCCAGGCTCAAGCTGTCGAACGACAGCGACTTCAACCTGTACTACAGCTGGGCCGAACAGGGCTTCGAGCGCAACGTGCCCACCACGCCGGTGAACCAGGGCCTGGAGATCTTCCATGAAGTGCTCGATGCCAAGGGCAACCCGATCACCAAGGCGAAGCTTGGCGAAGAGGTCACCGTGCGGGTGCGCGTGCGCAGTCTGGAGCGCGCGCAGCTCAACGACGTGGCGCTGGTCGACCTGCTGCCCGGCGGCCTGGAGCCGGTGCTGCAGGCCGTGGGCGACGACCAGGAAGCCAATGCCGATGCGCCGATCTGGAAGAAGCGCCTGGGTGGCGGCGGTTCGTGGAAGGTGCAGTACGCCGACATCCGCGAGGATCGCGTGGTGTTCTACGGCGCCGTCGACAAGAACCTGCTCGAAGTGACCTACAAGGCGCGTGCCACCAACGTCGGCGACTTCGTGGTGCCTGCGGCGTACGGCGAGGCGATGTACGACCGGCGCGTGTATTCGCGCTCGGCGGGTGCGCGCTTCCAGGTCGTCGCGAACTGACGCCAGGCAGCGAGGCCGTCATGCGCTTCAGCGTGAAGTTGGGAAGGCTCCGCAAGCCTGCGCTGTGGGCGCTGGCGGTTGCCTTTCTGCTCACGCTGTTGCGTCTGTGGCCGCACGCCCCACTGAGCGAAACCGTCGGCAGCTCGCGTGCCGTGTACGCGCAAGGCGGCGAACTCTTGCGCCTGACCCTCGCAAGCGACGAGCAATACCGCCTCTGGGTGCCGCTCGACCGCATCTCGCCGACGCTGGTCGATGCGGTGCTGCTGTACGAAGACCGCCGCTTCTACGCGCACCCCGGCGTCAACCCTGCCGCGCTCGCGCGCAGCGCGTGGCGCATCGCGAGCGGCGAGCGCAGGCAGGGCGGCTCGACGCTCACGATGCAGCTCGCGCGGCGCGTCTACGGCATCGGCAGCCGCACGGCCCTGGGCAAGATCGCGCAGATCGGCGCGGCGCTCTGGCTCGAAGCGCGTTTCGGCAAGCGCGAGATCCTCGAGGCGTACCTCAACACCGCGCCCTACGGCGGCAACATCGAAGGCGTGCAGGCCGCAAGCCTCATCTACTTCCGCAAGGACGCCGCCAAGCTCAGCCTGCCCGAGGCGCTGACGCTCGCGGTGATTCCGCAGAACCCGGTCAAGCGCATCGCCGAGCGCGGCCGCAATGCCGAGCTGCAGTCGGCACGCGAACGCCTGTGGGCGCTGTGGGCCGAGCGCGATCCGACCGCGAAGCAGCATGCGCCGGATGCGCAGCTCGCGCTCTCGGCACAGTCGCGCGGCAGCCTCCCCTTTCTCGCGCCGCACGCCACCGACATGCTGCTCGCGCAGGAGCGCGGCGTGCAGGAAGTGCGCACCACCATCGACCTGCGCATGCAGGCCACGCTCGAACGCGTGATGGGCCAGTACCTGCGCACGCACGCCGATGTGGGCATGACCAACGCGAGCGCGCTGCTGCTCGACGCCTCGACCATGCAGGTGCGCGCGCTGATCGGTTCGGCCGACTGGCACAACGACGCCATCGCGGGGCAGGTCAACGGCACGCAGGCCAAGCGCTCGCCGGGGTCCACGCTCAAGCCCTTCATCTACGCACTCGCGCTCGACCAGGGCTTGCTGCATCCGAAGACGATGCTGAAGGACGCACCGACCTCGTTCGGCCCCTACATGCCCGAGAACTTCGACCACCGCTTCGCCGGTCCGCTGCCCGCGCAGGAGGCGTTGATCCGCAGCCGCAACATCCCCGCGGTGGCCGTGGCCGCGAAGCTGTCGAAGCCGGGGCTCTACGACTTCATGCGGCTCGCGGGCGTGCAGAAGCTGCAGAGCGAATCGCACTACGGCCTCGCGCTGGTGCTGGGCGGCGGCGAAGTCACGCCCGAGGAGCTTGCGGGCCTCTACGCCACGCTCGCGAACGGCGGCATCTCGCAGCCGCTGCGCTACACGCAGCCCGCGCCCGACGAGCGGCCGGTGCAGCCGTTGCGCCTCTTGAGCGAAGAGGCCTCGTTCATCACGCTGGACATGCTGCGCCACACGCCGCGCCCCGACACCACGCTGCCCGCACGACCCGCCATCGCATGGAAGACGGGCACCTCGTGGGGCTTTCGCGATGCGTGGACCGCGGGTGTGTTCGGCCGCCATGTGCTCGTGGTGTGGGTCGGCAACTTCGATGGCACCAGCAACCCCGCGCTGGTCGGCGTCGATGCGGCCGCGCCGCTGTTCCTGCGCATGGTCGATGCGCTGCGCGCGGAGCGGCTCGATCCCGGCGAGATCGCGACGCGCCAGCCGCCTGACCTGCGCCAGGTCGAGGTGTGCACCGCGACGGGCGGGCTGCCCGATGCGCTGTGCCCGGTGCGCACCACGACATGGTTCATCGCCGGCAAGTCGCCGATCCAGGTGAGCAACCTGCACCGTGCCGTGTGGGTCGACGAGACGACCGGCAAGGTGGTGTGCGGGCCGCAGCCCAACGCGCGCCAGCAGGTGGTCGAGCAATGGGGCAGCGACATGCGGCGGCTGTTCCGTCAAGCCGGCCTGCCGCGCGCGAGCCTGCCGACCGATGGTTGCGAGAAAGGCGAGGCCTCGGAGACGGCACCGCTCATCACATCGCCCTTGCGCGGCGTGCGGCACACGCTGCGCGTGAAGAAGCCCGAGCCGCTCGTGCTGCGCGCCGAAGCGGCGGCGGGCACGCAGACGATCTACTGGTTCGCCGATGACGCACTGGTCGGCAAGGCGGCGCCCGGCGAAGGCATCACCTGGATGCCGGACATGGCGGATTCAGGCCGGCGCTACGTGCTGCGCGCGGTCGATGACCAGGGCCGCGCCGAGTCGCGTGAAGTGACGGTGGACATCGCACCTTGAGCTGAGCGGATGTCACGGCGGCGTCACGCCTGCCCGGCAAGGTCACGCGTTTTCGACTGAAAGCTTTTTCGTTCATGACGCGCTTCGCTTCCCTCTCTCTGGTCGCCCTGGCCACCGCCTTCGCCTGCGGTGGCGCTGTGGCCCAGACCGCCTTTCCCGCCACGCTCGCCGGCCACGCCGTGCTGCCCGCGCAGAGCTTCGTTGCCGCCCCGAAAGACGCGCCGGCCGACCTGCAGGCCAGCGGCAAGTTCACCTCGGGCAAGCGCGTCGAGGCGCTGGGCACCGTCGAAGGCCTCTCGGCCGGCCGCGGCACCGCCGTGTCGGTGCCCTTCAAGGGCCAGCCGCTGCAAGGGCACTCGGGCATCAAGAAGATGGACGACGGCTCGTTCTGGATCCTCACCGACAACGGCGCCGGCGCGAAGGCCAACTCGCCCGACTTCATGCTCTACCTGAACCACTACAAGGTGGACTTCAAGAGCGGCAAGTTCAATCGCATCAACACCATCTTCCTGCACGACCCCGACAAGAAGGTGCCGTTCCGCATCGTTCACGAAGGCACGAAGCAGCGCTACCTGACGGGTTCGGACTTCGATCCCGAGAGCTTCCAGTTCGCCGGCGGCGCGCTGTGGATCGGCGAGGAGTTCGGCCCCTTCCTGATCAAGGCCGACCTGAAGGGCAAGGTGCTCGCGGTGTTCGATACGCAGGTCGACGGCAAGGCCGTGCGCTCGCCCGATCACCCCGCGGTCACCACGCCGGGCGCGCCCGGCGGCACGGTCGATTTCCAGGTCAAACGTTCGAAGGGCTTCGAAGGCATGGCCTCGTCCAAGGACGGCAGCAAGCTCTATGCGCTGCTCGAAGGCCCGGTGTGGAATGCCGAGACCAAGGACTATGAAAAGCTCGACGGCAAGGAAGCGCTGCGCGTGCTGGAGTTCGACGTCGCAACCGAGAAGTGGACGGGCCGCCATTGGAAGTACGTGCTCGAAGCCAACGGCCACGCCATCGGCGACTTCAACATGATCGACGGCACCACCGGCCTCATCATCGAACGCGACAACGGCGAAGGCACGTCTGACAAGGCCTGCCCCGAAGGCCAGAAGCGCACCGACTGCTTCCACGACATCGCGAAGTTCAAGCGCGTCTACAAGGTCGAGCTGAGCGACGCGAACGTGGGCGGCGCGGTGCGCAAGATCGGCTACATCGACCTGCTGAACATCGCCGACCCGAACAAGCTTGCGCGCAAGCCGCTGAACGACGGCGTGCTGAAGTTCCCGTTCTTCACGATCGAGAACGTCGACGTGGTCGATGCCACGCACATCGTGGTCGGCAACGACAACAACCTGCCCTTCTCCACCAGCCGCGAGCCGAACAAGGCCGACGACAACGAGCTGGTGCTGCTCGAAGCCGGCGCGCTGCTGCAGGCGAAGTAAGGCGCCGCGCGCCTTTCAAGGCCCCGCTCGCGGGATGGGCGGGGGGCGAGAAAAACCCAGAAGATGAGTATGATTCTCATTCTCCAGGTTTCTCCTCTCCCTCTGTCCCATGAATTTCCGAACGACCTCGCACGTCGTCCGGCGCCCGTCGTGAGCGCCGGCCTCCGCTACCGGATGGGCGTCGCGTCGCGGGCCGTCGCTGCCATCGCGGGCGGCTACGGCGTGGCTGCGCTGTCGGCCGCCGTGCTCGCGCTGGGCCTGCCCGCCCTCTTCGGCATGGCGCGCAGCGAAGCCGCGCTGACCGGCACGCTGGCCTCCTTCCTCGTCTACGCCGTGGCCGTGATGTGGGTCTTCGCGGCGCGCTCGGCGTGGCGCGCCTGGACCGGCCTTGCCATCGCGGCGGCCCTGCAGGGCCTGCTGTTGCTGCTGTGGACCCAGGGCGGCGGAGGTGCCGCATGAAGGAAGGATTCCGTCAGTCGATGGCCTGGCTGCACACCTGGTCGGGCCTGCTGGTCGGCTGGGTGCTCTTCATGGTGTTCGCGGCCGGCACGGCCTCGTACTTCAAGGACGAGATCACCTTCTGGATGAAGCCGGAGCTGCATGCCGTGACGCCTGGTGCGGTGCCGCAGCCGGTGGCCGCCGACAACGCGCTGGCTTTCATGCAGCGCCACGCGCCCGATGCCACGCGCTGGTTCATCACCTTGCCCACCGAGCGCGAGCCCGGCGTGAGCCTGCTGTGGGCCAAGCCGCCGCCGCCGGCCGGTTCGCCGCCCGTGGACCGGCGCCGCAGCTTCGACCGCGCCATGCTCGACCCGGCCACGGGCCAGGCGATCACCGCGCCGCGCGAGACGCGCGGCGGCGAGTTCTTCTACCGCCTGCACTTCGACCTGCACTACATGCCCGCGCTCTGGGCGCGCTGGATCGTCGGCTTCTGCGCGATGTTCATGCTGGTGGCCATCGTCAGCGGCATCGTCACGCACAAGCGCATCTTCAAGGACTTCTTCACCTTCCGTCCGAAGAAGGGCCAGCGCTCGTGGCTCGACGCGCACAACGTCACCGCCGTGCTCGCGCTGCCGTACCACGCCATGATCACCTATACCGGGCTGGTCACGCTGATGTTCATGTACATGCCGTGGGGGCCGCAGGTGGCCTACAAGGCACACGGCGGCAACGACACCTTCTTCGCCGAGGCCTTCCCGGGCGGCGTGCGCACGCAGATCAAGGCCTCGGGCACGAAGGCCGCACTCGCGCCCCTCGCGCCGATGGTGGCGCAGGCCACGGCCCACTGGGACGGCGCGCCCGTGGGCCGCATCGTGGTGCACCAGCCCAACGACGCCAACGCCGTGGTCTCGCTCACGCGGGCCGAAGGCCGTCACCTGTCTTACGACCAGCCCAGCATGCAGTTCAACGGCACGACCGGCGCGCTCATCAGCAGCTTCGGCGACGTGCCCAAGGCCGCGGCCGAGACGCGTGGCGTGCTCTACGGCCTGCACATCGGCCGCTTTGCCGATCCGCTGCTGCGCGCACTGTTCTTCGTCTCGGGCCTGGCGGGCTGCCTGATGGTGGCCACAGGCCTCTTGCTGTGGGCCGTGAAGGAGCGCCAGAAATACGCCAAGACCCTCAAGCAGGGCGGGCGCATCGGCTTCGGCCTGCGGCTGGTCGACGGGCTGAATCTCGGTGCGATCGCCGGCCTGCCCGTGGCGATGGCTGCCTTCTTCTGGGCCAACCGCCTGCTGCCGGTCGACGTGGCCGGCCGCAACGAGGCCGAGATCCGCTGGTTCTTCATCGTCTGGGGCGCCACCGCCGTGCTGGGCCTGCTGCGCCCGACCCTGCGCATGTGGCAGGCGCAGCTTGCGCTCGGCGCGCTGCTGTTCGCACTGCTGCCGGTGCTCAATGCCTTCACCGGCCCCGCGCCGCTCACCGTGAGCTTGCGCAGCGGCCCGAGTTCGGTGGCGGGCTTCGACCTCGTGGCGATTGCGCTCGGCCTGGGCTTGGCCGGTGCGACCTGGCTGGTGGAGCGCAAGCGCCGCAAGGCGCTGGCTGCGCCCAAGAAAGCCGTCAAGCCGCCGCCGACAGAACTCGCAGCTTCGGGCCAGGGGTCGTGATGCCGCTGCTCGGGTTGGTGTTCGCCGCCTCGCTGGCCGGCTTCTGCGCGCTGAGCCTCGCGATGGACCGTCACAGCGAAGACGTCTTCGGCCGCGGCCACACGCCGGGCGCCTGGCGCCGATGGCTGCAGCTCGGGGGCACGGCGCTGCTGTGCCTGTCGCTGTGGGCCAGCCTGGAGGCGGCGGGCGGGTCGGTGGGGTGGGTGTTGTGGCTCGGGGCGCTCACGGCGGCGGCGCTGGCGACGGTGGGGCTGCTGAGCGGGTTGCCGCATCGCTTTCACTGGATCGCGTCTGCAGCAGGGGGCGTTGCGTTTCTCAGTCTGCTGTTCTGCTTGTGATCGCGCGGGTATTCGGGCCCGCACCCGTCCGCGCACTCAGTGGACGATCTTCCAACCCACGATGAGGTAGGTCGCGAAGGCGGTGGCGATCCAGATCCACGCCAGAGCGCGTTGTTCCTGATCGAGCGGCGCGTGCAACGGCCGGCTGCCCGCGGGCACGGCCAGGCGGGTCGTCGGCGAATCGATCCCGACCGCCTGCAGGGTGGCTTCCGACCATTCGCTCGGCCGACGCCGAAATTCGGCGAGCGCATGCAGCCATTGCGGTGGCAGCAGGAGCGGTGCGGCCAGTGCCATCAGCACGGCGCAGAAGGCGCGCAACGGTCTTGATGCATGTGCACGAGGCCCGGCGAAAAAATTCAGGGTGCCAGCCAGGTCCAGGAACAGGCGTTCGCGGTCGTGTTCCGGTGTCCGCCAGCGGGTGGCGGGCAATTGCTCGGGGCCGTGACGCATGAACACCGCGATGAAGTCGAGGACGGCCTTGCGCGTCTCGTTCTCATGCGATTGCGTGCATCGATGACCGAAGCCCCAGCTCGGCAGCGGCAACGTCAATGGCTCCGTGCCCTGCTCCACGGTGGTGATGAGGGCATCGTCCTTGTTCAGCATCAGCAGACGCAAGTCTTCGGAGGTCTGCGTCGCGGGGCATCCCTTGCGATGGGCGACACGGATGCGCTCCCACGCGACCCAGCGGTCCTTCCCTTCCTCGCGCCACCACAGCCTTTGGTTGCGCCGGTCGCACAGAATCCCGACGGTCAACGGCGAGGGGCGCAGCACCTCCCTGAAGGTCATGAAAATCGAGCGCGCGCCGAAAATCACGGCGTACAGCGTCACGCCGATCAACCAGAGCGCGATCAGCGTGCCCATGATCGTCTGGGGTATGTCTACATGGAACAGCAATGCCACCAGCGGCGCGGCCATCAGCAGACCGAACCAGACCGCATAGGCGGACACGACGGACTCGGGCTCCCGCAATTCCAGTGCGGTATCGCTGATCCGCGAAATCACGCCTTCGGCGCAGACCGAGGACAGTGGCGGCCCCTTGGACGCGTGGACGTCGTAGATGCGGTACTCACGTCCATCGAACCGGTCCGATTCCTTGTGATGCAGCAGCCACTGCTGCATCCAATACGGCGGGCGGTCGTCCACCAGCCTGGCGCGCCGCTTGCGGACCGTGCTCACCCCCGCATCAACGCCTCGATCTCATCCGCCTTCACCGGCACCCCCCGCGAAATCAGTTCGCAGCCCGTGGCCGTGACGATCGCGTCGTCCTCGATGCGGATGCCGATGTTGTGGAACTTTTCGGGCACGCCCTCGCCGGGGCGCACGTAGATGCCGGGTTCCAGCGTCAGCACCATGCCCGGGTGCAAGATGCGGCTCGGGCGGTTCTTGATGAGTTCGTTGGACAGCGGGTCCTTGCGCTCGCTCACCTCGCCCACCTGCGTGGGTTCGACATAGCTGCCGCAGTCGTGCACGTCCATGCCCAGCCAGTGGCCGGTGCGGTGCATGTAGAACTGGAAGTAGGCACGCGAGTCGATCACGTCGTCGACGCCGCCGACCTTGTTGCCGTCGAGCAGGCCCAGGTCGAGCATGCCCTGCGCCAGCACCTTCACGGCCGCGTCGTGCGGGTCGTTGAAGCGGTTGCCGGCCTTGGTGGCGGCGGCCGAGGCGTCCTGGCTGGCCAGCACCAGGTCGTACAGCGCGCGCTGCGGGCCGCTGAACTTGCCGTCGGCCGGGAAGGTGCGGGTGATGTCGCTGGCGTAGCCGTCGAGCTCGCAGCCGGCGTCGATCAGCACCAGCTCGCCCTTGCGCACGGGCGCGGCGTCGGCGCGGTAGTGCAGCACGCAGGCGTTGGCGCCGGCCGCGACGATGGAACCGTAGGCCGGGTACTGCGAACCGCCCAGGCGGAACTCGTGCAGCAGCTCGGCATCGAGGTGGTACTCGCGCACGTCCTTGCCTTCGCGCAGCATGCGCGCCGACAGCTGCATCGCGCGGATGTGGGCGCGGGCGCTGATCTGTGCGGCGCGGCGCATGATGTCCTGCTCTTGCGCGTCCTTCACGAGGCGCATCTCGTCGAGCGGGCCGCACAGGTCGCGCTGCTCCTCGGGGCACAGCGCGCCGTAGCGCACGCGCGCGCGCACCGACTGCAGCCAGCCGTCGATGCGGGTTTCCAGGCCCTTGTGGGTGGCGAAGGGGAACCACACGGTCGAGCGGTTTTCGAGCAGTTTCGGCAACTTCGCGTCGAGGTCGTTCACCGAGAAGGCCTCGTCCACGCCCAGCGCGGCGGGGGCGGCGTCGGGGCCGAGGCGGTAGCCGTCCCAGATCTCGCGTTCCAGGTCTTTCGGCGCGCAGAACAGCGTGGCGCGGCCGTCGCCCGCCAGCACCAGCCAGGCGTTGGGCTCGGTGAAACCGGTCAGGTAGTAGAAGTAGCTGTCGTGGCGGAACAGGAAGTCGCTGTCGCGGTTGCGCTGGCGCTCGGGCGCGGTCGGGACGATGGCGATGCCGTCTTTGCCCAGTTGCGAAGCGAGGCGCGCGCGGCGCTCGGCGTAGATCGTGGTGTCATTGAGCATGGGATTTCACTTTCGATACGGTGCAAGTCCGGGGTCCGCGGGTACCAGATGCCGCCATGGGAACACATCCTGCGCAAAGTGGCTGACGTAGCCGCCGATCGTTGACTGGATGACCATGAATTGCAGCCGCTGCCGCACGCTCTGCAGCTGTTGCAGCTGGGCCAGGTCGAGGCAGGTGTTGCGCAGCCTCAGCACGCGCAGCTGCGCGCCCACGGGGCTGTGCAGCAAGGCCTCGTAGTCTTCGAAAGCCGTGATGCCGCCGGGCGTCCGGTCGGCCGGCCACGCCATCTGCTGCTCGGTGGATTCGGAAAAATCCAGCAGCCTGAGGCCCGGCAGCTGCGTTGCGGCGGCCATGTGGTGGATGAAGTGCTGCGTGGCGAAATGGGCGCCGACGCACAGGCTGGTCAGTTGCGGCAGCGGCACGGCGAAGAAGTCGGCGTTCGGCGCGTTCGGCACCGTCAGTTCGCTCAGGTGCGGCGTCTTGTGCATCCAGCGCGCGATGTCGCCGCCTTCCTCGAGGATGCCGTTGCTGGTGCAGACGAGCGACTGGTTGTGGTCCTCGGGCTGCGTCGGCTTGATGAACAGCGAGCGCAGGCGGGGAAACATCACCGGGCTCTCGAGCAGCGGCGTGAACATCCATTCGCGCGAGCCGTTGGCGCCGCTGTCGGGGCCGCTGAACGACAGCGAAGTGATGCAGTCGGCCACGTCCTGCCGGCTCAGGCAGGCGAGGGTTTCGTCGAAGGCGTCGCCCCAGGTGTCGCCGAAGTATTCGACGTGCCAGCCCTGGCGCATGGGCGCGAGGCTCAGGCGCGTGAAGTCGCTCACGTAGAGCGGTACGGTCAGCGGGTCTTCGGGCGCGCCGTCGTTGCGTTCGGCGGCGGTCGCCAGGGCCAGGTCCTGCAGGCGCTGCGGCAGCAGGCGCAGGGCGTCGGGCAGCGGCGCGAGCGTCATGCGCCCGCTGCCGGCGCGACCCCGGCGTTGAGTTGCTGCAGGCGCTGCGGCGTGCCCACGTCGGTCCAGTCGCCGGTGTAGAGCTCGGCGCTCACCTGCTGGTTGTCCATCGCGGCGCGCAGGATCGGTGCCAGCGGGGCCTTGACGCCGCCCGGGTTGCCGGCCGGGATGTCGCAGTGCGGCGGCGCGAACAGCGCGGCGCGGTACAGGCCGATGGTCGAGAAGGTGTATTTCTCGGCCGCCTGGTTCAGCGCGAGCCCGTCGGCCGAGAGGCCGAAGTCGCCCTTGAGGTTGTGCACCGGGTTCGGCACCAGCCACAGGTGGGCGAGCTTGCCGCTGGCCAGGAAGCGGTCGACGGCGGCCTGGGTGAAGCGAAAGCCCGGTGCGAACACGTCGCCCGCCGCCACCCAGAACACCTCGCCCAGCATCGGCAGCGCACGCACGATGCCACCGGCCGTCTCGAGCGCGCCGCCGAAGTCGCGGCCCTCGTCGGAATAGGAGATGGACAGCGTGCCATGCCCCGCCAGCATGGGGTGCGCGCCGAACCGGGCGGCGACCTGCGCGCCCAGCCAGTCGGTGTTGACCACCAACTCGGTGAAGCCGCCCTCGGCCAGCGCTTCCATCGGCCACTGCATCAGCGGCTTGCCGCGCACTTCGAGCAGGGGCTTGGGCGTGGCGTCGGTCAGCGGCCGCATGCGTTCGCCGCGGCCGGCGGCCAGGATCATCGCGCGCACCGCCATCACCGCACCGACCCGGCCACACGGCCGCGTTGCAGTTCGTTGCGTTCGCTGTGGCGGGGCTGGAACAGCGCCACCAGGCAGGCCATCAGCGCATGCGCCTTGGCCGAGTGGTCGGCGCCGAAGTTGCAGACGTACACGTCGAGCGTCACGCCGCGCTGCTCCGGCCAGGTGTGGATGCACAGGTGCGATTCGGCCAGCAGCAGCGTGGCCGTCACGCCGCCCGGCCCCTGCGGCGTGGCCGGAAAGCCGTGGACCAGCTTGCCCACGGCCTGCAGCCCGGCGGCGGCCACGGCCTTGGTGCAGACCTCGCCGAGCGCGCGCCCGTCGGTGAGCCATTGGAGGCCGCATTGGCAGTCGTGGAGATCGGCGGTGAGGTGCAGCCCTTGCATGGGGGGCAACTCTAGCAGCCGGGCCTGCGACACAAGAGAGCATCAGCGGGGTGTTGGCCCTGTATCGAGGCCGGGCGCGGCTCGCCCGGTAAAATCTCGGGTTCTCCCGTATCCCCCACCCACCCTTTTCCCCCGAAAGCCCACTGCCCATGGCAAACCAAGCCCTGATGGCCAACGCGATCCGCGCGCTGGCAATGGATGCCGTTCAACAAGCCAATTCCGGACATCCGGGCGCACCGATGGGCATGGCCGACATGGCCGTCGCCCTGTGGGGCGAGCACCTGCGCTACAACCCCGCCAACCCGCACTGGTTCGACCGCGACCGCTTCGTGCTGTCCAACGGCCACGCCTCGATGCTGATCTACGCGGTGCTGCACCTCACGGGCTACGACCTGCCCCTGGCCGAGATCAAGAACTTCCGCCAGCTGCACAGCAAGACCGCCGGCCACCCCGAAGTCGACGTCACCCCCGGCGTCGAGACCACCACCGGCCCGCTGGGCCAGGGCATCACCAATGCCGTGGGCTTCGCGCTGGCCGAGAAGCTGCTGGCCGCCGAGTTCAACCGCAAGGACCTGGCCATCGTCGACCACCACACCTACGCCTTCCTGGGCGACGGTTGCATGATGGAAGGCATCAGCCACGAAGCCTGCGCCCTCGCCGGCGCCTGGCACCTGAACAAGCTGATCGCCCTGTACGACGACAACGGCATCAGCATCGACGGCCAGGTCAAGCCCTGGTTCATCGACAACACCGAAGAGCGCTTCAAGGGCTACGGCTGGAACGTCGTCGGCCCGATCGACGGCAACGACGCCAAGGAAGTGGCCAAGGCCATCGCCAAGGCCAAGAAGGAAGCCACCAAGCCCACGCTGATCGTCTGCAAGACCACCATCGGCAAGGGCAGCCCGAACCGCGCCGGCACCGCCAAGGCGCACGGCGAGGCGCTGGGCGCCGAAGAAATCAAGCTCACGCGCGAAGCCATCGGCTGGCCCTACCCCGCCTTCGAAATCCCGGCCGAGGTATACGCCGACTGGGACCACAAGGCCGAAGGCGCCAAGACCGAAGCCGCCTGGAACGACACCTTCGCCGCCTACACGGCCGCGTACCCCGAACTCGCCGCCGAGTTCACGCGCCGCATGAAGGGCGAGCTGCCCAAGAACTTCCACCAGGTCGCGTTCGACACCGTGGTCGCCGCCCACACCAAGGGCGAAACCGTGGCCAGCCGCAAGGCCAGCCAGCTCGCGCTCGAGGCCTTCACGGCCGCGCTGCCCGAAATGCTCGGCGGCAGCGCCGACCTCACGGGCTCCAACCTCACCAACACCAAGAGCACCGCCGCGCTGCGCTTCGACGCCAAGACCGGCGCCGTCGTGCTGAACGCGCCCCCTGCACCGGTGGTGCCCCAGGGCGGCGAAGACGAAGCCGCACAAGGTGATGCCGTCGAGCCGCCGCACGGCGAGATCGGCCGCCACATCAACTACGGCGTGCGCGAATTCGGCATGGCCGCCATCATGAACGGCGTGGCGCTGCACGGCGGCTACATCCCCTACGGCGGCACCTTCCTCACCTTCAGCGACTACAGCCGCAACGCCATCCGCATGGCCGCGCTCATGAAGCGCCGCGTGGTGCACGTGTTCACGCACGACTCCATCGGCCTGGGTGAAGACGGCCCGACGCACCAGTCGATCGAGCACGCCGCCTCGCTGCGCCTCATCCCGAACCTGGACGTCTGGCGTCCGGGCGACACGGCCGAAACGGCCGTGGCCTGGGCTGTCGCACTGCAGAACGCCACGCGCCCGACCGCCCTGCTGCTGAGCCGCCAGAACATCGCCTACGCCGCCAAGAGCGACCTGGGCGACATCAGCCGCGGCGCCTACGTGCTGTCCGAGCCCGAGAACGTCGGCCTCAAGAACAAGAAGACGGCGGCGGTCATCATCGCCACCGGCTCTGAAGTGCAGCTCGCGCTGGCCGCCCAGAAGCTGCTGGCCGACAAGAAGATCGCCGTGCGCGTGGTGTCGATACCCTCGACCACCACCTTCGACCGCCAGGACCTGGCCTACAAGAAGGCCGTGCTGCCCAAGAAGATCCCGCGCGTCGCGGTCGAAATGGGCTGCACCGACGGCTGGTGGAAGTACGGCTGCGCGGCCGTGGTCGGCATCGACAGCTACGGCGAGTCGGCCCCCGCGCCCGTGCTGTTCAAGCACTTCGGTTTCACGGCGGAGAACGTGGCCGCCACCGTGGAAGCGGCCCTGCGCGACTGAGCGTCGCGCGGTTCGTCCTCTTCCCGTCCGATCAAAAGTTTTTCAACCTTAGGAGCAAGTCAGATGGCTATCAAACTCGGTATCAACGGCTTCGGCCGCATCGGTCGCAACGTGCTGCGCGCAGCCGTGCAGAACTTCAAGAACGACATCGAAATCGTTGCCATCAACGACTTGCTCGAGCCCGACTACTTGGCCTACATGCTCCAGTACGACTCGGTGCATGGCCGCTTCAAGGGTGAAGTCACGGTCGAAGGCAACACGCTGATCGTCAACGGCAAGAAGATCCGCCTGACGCAAGAGCGCGACCCGTCGCAGCTCAAGTGGAACGAAGTCGGCGCCGACATCGTGCTCGAGTCGACCGGCCTCTTCCTCACGAAGGAAACCGCGCAGAAGCACATCGACGCAGGCGCCAAGAAGGTGATCCTGTCGGCCCCCTCGAAGGACGACACCCCCATGTTCGTCTACGGCGTGAACGACAAGAAGTACGCCGGCGAAGCCATCATCAGCAACGCCAGCTGCACCACCAACTGCCTGGCCCCGCTGGCCAAGGTGCTGAACGACAAGTGGGGCATCAAGCGCGGCCTGATGACCACCGTGCACGCCGCCACCGCCACGCAAAAGACCGTGGACGGCCCGAGCAACAAGGACTGGCGCGGCGGCCGCGGCATCCTGGAAAACATCATTCCCTCGAGCACCGGCGCTGCCAAGGCCGTGGGCGTGGTGATCCCCGAGCTGAACAAGAAGCTCACGGGCATGAGCTTCCGCGTGCCGACCTCCGACGTGTCGGTGGTCGACCTGACCGTCGAACTCGTCAAGGACGCCACCTACGCCGAGATCTGCGCCGAAATGAAGGCACAGAGCGAAGGCGCACTGAAGGGCGTGCTGGGCTACACCGAAGACAAGGTCGTCGCCACCGACTTCCGCGGCGACCCGCGCACCTCGATCTTCGACGCCGAAGCCGGCATTGCGCTGGACGGCACCTTCGTGAAGCTCGTGAGCTGGTACGACAACGAATGGGGCTACTCGAACAAGTGCCTGGAGATGGTGAAGGTCGTGTCGAAGTAAGACTTCGCGGCTCCCACGAAAAACGCGCCCTCGGGCGCGTTTTTTATTGGGCAATGAGAACGATCGAGGCCGTTCAGCGCAGCTTCTCGTTGCGCCGTATCTCGCTGCTGAGCTGTGCCGTCATCCGCGTGGCCGCGCGCCGTGCGGCCAGGCCGTAGTCGCCGTTGAACTCGCCGAACTCCGCCGTGCCGTTGCCGACCGCGCGCACGCGTGTGACTTCGGCGCCCGCGGTGTCGGTCACCACGCAGGCCACCTCGGCCGTGAAGGCGGTGGGCGGCCAGGTGATCCATGAGGACGAGCTCGAATCGGTCTTGATCTGCGGCGTGAACACCAGCGACACGCCCGCTGCCTCGTTGGCCTTGGCATCGCCGGCGGTGCGCAGCACGACCACGTTGCGGTAGACCGCGCGCAGCGCGTCGCGGATCGATTTTTCGAGGTCGCGGTACGGGTAGTAGCTCACGCGGTCGCCGCTGCCGCCGGCGGTGGTCACCTGCAGGTCGCGCTGCGCGTCGGTCATTACGTAGGCCACCTTCTTGGGGATGAGGTGGGCGGCCGACCGCGGCGGTGCGGTCTCGGTGATCATCGTGATCGGGTGGGAGCAGCCCGCCAGCAGCACGACGGTTGCCAGTGCGGCGGCCAGCCGGGGCATCGGAGAAGTAAGAAACGACATGGTGCTTCTCCGGCCTTACTGCGCAGGCGGCGCGATGGCCGCGACGAATTGCGGATCGGCATACACCTGCCGCAGCAGCGCCCGCACCAAGCGCGGGTACGCGGCCTGCCCGGCGGGCACGGCCACGATGTTGGCGTAGCTCGAATCGAAGGCGATCTCGCCGCGGTAGGTCTTGCGCAGCGTCTGCGCGGCGTTGCGCGTGACGGTGACTTCCACGTCCATGCGGCCCGAGCCGTTGACCACGCCCAGGTCGAGCTCGTTGACGAGGATGCGCGCCGCGATGCGGGTCGGCGCCTTGGGGTCGTAGGCCGAGATCTCGCCCAGGTCGCGCATCAGCGCGTCTTCGAGGTACTGGGCGAAGGTGCCGCTGGGCGACACCAGCCTGGCGCGGCGCAGGCCCAGGGTGTTGATCCTGTCGTTGGGGGCGGTGGGTTGCACCTTGGCCACCGCGACCTTGCCGGGGTTGTGGGCCTCGAGCCGGTCGAGCGCCTCGTAGTCGGCGGCATACGGCGGTGCGCCGAGCTGTGCGCAGCCCGTGGCCAGTGCCGCCAGCAGGAGCGCGCCGGTGCGCCAGCGCAGACCCTGCGGTCTGGAGACGATCGCCATGTCTTGAACCCCCTTGTCCGAGATGTCTTCTTCTCCCCGGCGCGAGGGTAGCAGGCATCGCGCCGCGCGCGAAGGTGGCGGCGGCGCAGCAGGGTCAGATCGGCTCGAGCACGTGGATGCGCTTGCTCTCGGTGAGCTCCCTGGTCTGGGCGCTGAAGGCCGCCATGTGCGGCGCGACCGCGTGCGCCTGCAGGGCCGGCAGCGAGGCCCACTTCTCGATCACCACGAAGGTGTCAGGCCCGAAGCTGGCCTTGGACGGGGGAATGCCCTGCGCGTCGATCGTGGCCCCGTACTCGATGCAGCCCTCTTCGGCGAGCACGGCGGCGCGGTTGGCCTTGAAGGCTTCGAGCAGCAGGGCGCGCTGGCCGGGCTTGGCGGTGATGACGGCAACGACTTGGATCATGGAACAGGGTCTCCGGTGAAGTGACATGAACAGAGGAATGCAACGGCCGAATCTACGAGATCGCACGCCGGTGCGCAGGTCCGGTGGGCGACAAGGCCGGCATGCACATGCCGCATGCGACAGTTACCCGCGAGACACACTCTCGCCCCGCCACGGTCGTGGCGAGGTCATAGGATCGGGTCATCTTCCGCATCGACCTGCCTTTGCCATGTTCATCGTCACCCTGACCTACATCCGTCCGCTCGAGGAACTCGACGCGCTGATGGATGCGCATGTCACCTGGCTCAAGAAGCACTACGCCAGCGGCCTGTTCGTGGCCTCGGGGCGCCAGGTGCCGCGCAAGGGCGGCGTGATCCTCGCGCGCTCGGGCGACCGCGAGGGGCTCGAGGCGGTGCTGGCGCGCGACCCCTTCGTGCAGGGCGGCGTCGCGCGCACCGACGTGATCGAGTTCATCCCCAGCATGACCGCGCTGAGCGTCGAGGTGCTGCGCGGCTACTGAGAACCGCGCGGCCGGGCCGGCAGATCAAGCCCCCGGCAGTTCCTCGCGCCCGTCCGGGTGCCGCGCAAAGCGCGCGGCCTCGGCGCCATGCACCGGTGCCGGGTCGGCCCAGGGCCAGCCGCCGAACTGCGTGCGGCGGTAGTCGGCCATCGTCTGGGCGATCTCGGCCTGCGTGTTCATCACGAAGGGGCCGTACTGCGCCACCGGCTCGCCGATCGGGCGGCCCTGCAGCAGCAGGAACTCGCCGTCGCCCTCGGGGCCGTTGCACAGCTCCACAGCCGCGTCGGCGCGCAGCTCGATGGCCGCCGGCCCGTCGATGCGCCGGCCCGCCACCTGCGCCGTGGCGCCCTTGAAGAAATACAGCATGCGCCGCGTGCCCTCGCCGGCGGCGGGCGGCAGCGTCCAGCGCGCGCCGGGCGTCATGCGCAGCGTCCAGATCGCCAGGTCGGCGCCCGCCTGCGCGGCCCACGAATCGGGCGGCGGCGCGAGCGGGTCGATGGCCGCCTGGGCCTGCGCATCATTGGCGCCGAAGCGCCCGGCGATCACCGCTACCTCGGTGCGGCCGCCCTGCGCATCGTCCGAGGCGAAGCGCGGAATCGCCTCCGACCAGAACATCGTGAAGTGCGGCTCGGCCATCTTGTTTTTCGCCGGCAGGTTGAGCCAGATCTGGAACAGCTCCAGCGGATTGGGCGCGCCGGCGTCCAGCAGCGGGAACATCTCCGAATGCACGATGCCCTTGCCGGCCGTGAGCCACTGCACGTCGCCGCCGCCGAAACGCGCGGTGGCGCCCAACGAGTCGGAGTGGTCGACCAGGCCCTTGCGCACGATGGTCACCGTCTCGAAGCCGCGGTGCGGGTGCGAGGGAAAGCCCGGGACCGTCTCGCCGTGGTACATGCTCCAGCCGTCCTTGCGGCTGAAGTCCTGGCCGATCTGGCGGCCGGCCAGCGAGGCCTCGGGGCCCATGCGACCGTTGCCCTTCGGGTACGCGTCGTCGTGGTAGACGCAGAACAGGAAGGGGTCGAGCGTCTGCCACGGGAAGCCGAGCGGCTGGACCTGGACGATGGGAGACGCGCTGTGGTTGTCGTTGCTGTCGGACATGTCGGTATTCCTTGGTGAGGCAGGCACGGCCGCCATGCGGGCCGCGCCGGAACCAGGAATATCGGGGCGCCGCCGCCTTTCGGTAGGTGCCTTGCGCGCAACGATCAAGAGCGCATATGGAACGATGGGCATCGTCCGGCCCCCGCGGTCACTGCGAGGGCATCTCGGCGTTCGGGTCCATGTAGACCAGTTCCCAGATGTGGCCGTCCAGGTCCTGGAAGCCGTGGCCGTACATGAAGCCGTAGTCCTTCGGCTCGCGTGGCGTCGTGCCGCCGGCGGCCACCGCCTTGGCGACCAGGTCGTCGACCTCGGCCCGGCTCTCGCACGACAGGCACACCAGCACCTCGTTCTCCTTGCGGGCGTCCGCGATGCCCTGGTTCGTGAAGGTCTTGAAGTAGTCCTCCATCAGCAGCATCGCGTGGATGCTGCCTTCGTGGATGACCATGCAGGCGGCGTTCGCGTCGGTGAACTGCGGGTTGAAGGTGTAGCCCAGCGCGCCGAAGAAAGCCTTGCTCTTGTCGAGGTTCCGGACGGGGAGGTTCACGAAGATCTGCTTGGTGGCCATGGTGGGATTCCTGTGTCGATGAAGGGTGGATCGGGTGTGTGTCGGCGTCTTTGTGTACGCCGTCCACAAAAGATATCAAAGAAAATGGACGGTGTCCACATGATTTTTCGGCGCACCGGAAATCGGCCGGCACCACGTCGTTGAGGGAAAAAAGAGCGGGCATCATGAACACCATGGAAATCGAGTTCAAGTTCTGCATTCCCGCCGGCCGCCTGAAGGCCGTCGAAGCCGCATTGCGGCGCGGCGCCGTCGTGCGCACGCGCCTGCAGGCCCGCTATTTCGACACCGCCGACCAGCGCCTCGTGGCCGACGGCATGGTGCTGCGGCTGCGCAAGGAGGGCCGGCGCTGGGTGCAGACCGTCAAGGCCGCCGGCGACAACGCGCTGCACCGGCTCGAGCACAACGTCGACCTGGGCACCGGCGCCGCCGCGCCCGCCATCGACCCCGCGCGCCACGCCGGCACGCCCGTCGGCGAGCGCCTGGCCCGCCTGCTGCAAGAGTCCGACGGCGGCGCGGTGCCGCTGGTCGAGCGCCAGTCGACCGACATCGTGCGGCTCACGCGCGACCTGCGCGTGAGCGGCCCGGCCGGCGCCGTCGTCGAGATGGCGCTCGACGTCGGCAAGGTCGTCGCGCACGCGGGCACGCCCGCGCAGCGCGCCTCGCCCGTGTGCGAGCTGGAGCTCGAACTCAAGAGCGGCGACGTGCAGGGGCTCGTGGCGCTCGCACGGCGCTGGTCGCAGCAGCACGGCCTGTGGTTCAGCACCGTCTCGAAGGCCGAGCGCGGCATGCGCCTGCTGGCCGAGCAGGAGACGGTGCCCGCCGTGAAGGCCGAAGCGCCGCGCTTCCCCACTCATGGCCTCGGCGGCCGCGCCATCCAGCAGGCCATCGTCGCGTCGTGCCTGGACCAGATGCTGCCCAACGCCAGCGAGATCGCCGCGGGCAGCACCGATGAAGAGCAGATCCACCAGCTGCGCATCGGCATCCGCCGCCTGCGCACCGCGCTGCGCGAACTGGCGGGGCTCGATGCCGACACGAGCCGCTTCGACGTCGCCGGCTGGGAGCTGCCGCTGGTCGACGCCTTCCGCGCGCTTGGCGAACTGCGCGACCGCGAACAGGTGGTGAAGCTCGCGCAGCCGCGGCTGCGTGAAGCGGGCGCGCCGGAGGTCGATCCGCTGGCGGGCGATACCAGCGATGCGGCTGCCGCGCCGGCACCGACACCCGGCGACATCGTGCGTGCCGCCGCGTTCCAGGACGTGCTGGTGTCGCTGATCGGTTTCACCGTCGTCGCGCCCGAGTCGACGGGCCCGGCACCGCTCGCCGCCGACGCGGCCCTTCAGTTGCTGCGCGAGCGGCTCCAGCGCCTGCATAAACAGGCGGTGCGCGACGGCCGGCGCTTCGAATCGCTCGCCACCGAACACCAGCACCGCGCGCGCAAACGGCTCAAGCGCCTGCGCTACCTGGCGGAGTTCGCGGCACCGCTGTTCGCCGAGGCGGACGGCGGCAAAAAGAAGAAGGGTGCGGCCGAGCGCTACCTGAAAGCCCTGCGCCCCGCGCAGGACGCACTGGGCGAGTTCAACGACGAGGCGGTCGCACTTGCGCTGTACCACGAGGTCGCGGCGCGCGATCCGCGTGCGTGGTTCGCGGTGGGATGGTTCAGCGCGCGCCGCGCGGCGGGGGCGACGGCGTGTCGCAAGGCGCTGGAGACGATCGGCGAGGCCCCGAGGTTCTGGAAGAAGTAACTAGGAAGCAGCTGGCGAAGCGAAACGCCGGGCCACGCGGCCTTCGGCGTTCGTCACCGACTCCGGCACTCAGTGATGGTGCCCATGCGCCCCATGCACATGCCGGTGCTCGATCTCCACCGGCAGCGCCGCGCGCACGTCCGTCACCTGCAGGCTGAACTTCAGCGCCTTGCCGGCCCAGGGGTGGTTGCCGTCGAGCAGCACGACCGGGCCCTTGATCTTGGTCACGGTGAAGACGTGCTCGGTGCCGTCGTCGAGCCGGCCCTGCAACTGGCCGCCGACCTTCACGCCGGGTGGGAACTCGGTCTTGGGGATGGTGCGCACCAGCGCCTCGTCGCGCAGGCCGAAGGCGTCTTCGGGGGCGAGGTTCAGCGTGGTCTGGTAGCCCTTTTCCTGGCCGTCGAGCGCCTGCTCGATCTTGGGCAGGGTGTTTTCGTAACCGCCATGCAGGTAGGCCATCGGCTCGGGGCTGGCTTCGATGAGCTTGCCCTGGGCGTCGGCGACTTTGTACTTGAGGGTGACGACGGTGTCTTTTTCGATTTTCATGGCGGGCATTTTCACGCGAATGCCCATCGTTGCGCTGGGAGGCCGGACGAACCCCCAGGTGCCATGCCAGGGCGACGGCGTGAATGCCGGCGGATGCGCGTGGCGCCCTAAAGGCGCTTGCCGAATGCCGCGTCGCCGCTGACCGTGATGAAGAGTGCCTGGGTCGCCCGCGTTGCCGCGACATAGAAGAGCCGGGCTTCTTCGCGTTCGTCGTCGGTCTCGCGGGGCATGGCACCGCTTCCGACCACCGCAACGACGGGAAACTCAAGCCCCTTGCTGGCGTGCATCGTGAGCACCTTGATGGTGTCCGCGTCAGGCTTGAAGTCGCCCGTCCCCTTGCGGACCTGGTGCGGCAACTTTCGATGCCGCAGCGCGCTTGCGCACTCCTCCATGGCCGCGTACTGGCGACAGATCACGGCCATGTCGCCCCATGCATGCCCCTCCTGGTGTGCGGCGCTCAGCAACTCAGCGACCTTGACCGCCTCGTCACGCAACGTGGGCAGGCGAATCACCAAGGGCGCATGGCCTTCGCGTCCGCAACTGATGGGGTGCAGCAGCGGAATGCCGTCGTCGTCCTTGTCTTCCGCGGTCAACAGATCGGAAGCGATCAGGCTCGCGGTCTGCAGGATCTGCTTGGTATTGCGATAGTTGATCTTGAGCACCGTGGTGCGGCCCTGCGCCTGGATGCCTACGCTCTTGAAGCTGAATTGCTTGGTGCGCTGCCGTTCGTAGATGCTCTGCGCATCGTCATACAGCAGCAACAGGCTGTTGGTGCCGGGGTCGACCATCTGCGTCACAAGCCGCAGCCATTCAGGCTGGAAGTCGTGGCCTTCGTCGATCAGCACGGCTTGGTACTGGCCTGAGGGAATCTGCTTGCGGTCCACGCCGCGGATCACGCGGTCGACGATTTCTTCCATGAGCTTCGACGTGCTCATTTTTTCCGTCGGCACCTGCCCGTACGCAACCAACTGGTCCCGGCACCATTTGTGGAAGTGGCGCGCATGCACCTTGTCGCTCAGGCCCTTGGCTTCCATGATCGACGCAAGTTTCACGGCCAACGGCTCGTTGTAGCAGAGCACGAGGATCGGCTTGGTGGTCACGCTCTTGGCCAGGTACTCGGCGCGATAGCCGAGGATCATGGTCTTGCCCGAGCCGGCCACCCCGTGGATCACGCGGTGGCCGTCCCCCAGGCTTCGAGCCAGTTGCTCCTGCTGCAGGTCCATCACCCGCAGAAGGTCGGGAACCAGCGCTTCCGCGTCGTTGTCGTCGAACAGGATGCCTTGGCTCTGTACCCTCACCTCAGGAAACAGCGTCCATCGCACACGGTCGATCTGCGGCAAGGAAAGCGTGCCGCGCATGAGCACTGGGAACATGCTCCAGAACTGGCTTTGCAGCGCTTCGGCGTCGACGCTTTCGGTCATTTCGTCAGAGCACACGACGCGATGGGCTTCGATGGCGCGATGCAATTCGGCTGCTTCGAACTGCTTGCGCGTGATGTTGGTCAGGACGACGCCGTAGCTCCACGGAAAGGTCAGCATGCCCTGCCATTTGCCTTCTGCGTGGACCAACTGCGCGTCGCGCTTGAGGGCGTCGACGACCTGATGCGCATGCTGGCGAGCCTGCTCGGCCGGGTTGATGACGGTCTTGGGAACGCCATCCGCCAGGATTTCCCAACTGCCCTTGCTGGCCTGGCGAATGGTGTCGAGCCGCCAGTCCTTCACTTCAAGAATCAAGAGTCCGCGATGCGGATGCAGCACAACGAAATCGGGATGCGAGCGTTTTGGCCCGACGGGCACGTCGTACCAAAGCAGGTAGTCGCTGTCGAGCTTTTGTTCCAGGCGCTCCGCGAGGCGCCGCTCGCCGGAGGTCATGCGGGAAACGCAACTGCCTAAGGCTGGGATGAGGGTGGCCAAGCTTCGGTCCGCTTCGAAATGATTGTTTCAAAACGTCTCTTGTAAAGCAGACGGCGTCGCACCGCATCGCGGAACTACCCTGAAAGGGGGTCAACCCCTTTCAACTGCAAAATAAGTCACGAAATCAGAGGGCGCACTCGCGTCGCCCGCCACACATCCGGCAACGCCTCCTCCTCCCGCAGCTTCTGCGTCACCATCCCGATGAATGCCGACACCGCCCGCGGCAGGTGCTTGCGGCTCGGGTAGACCACGCTCAGCCCGTGCCCGGTGCGCTGGTACTGCGGCAGCACCGGCACCAGCCGCCCCGCCTCCACGTCGAGCCGCCCCATGGCCGGCGGCAGCAGCGCGATGCCCAGGCCGGCGATGGCGGCCTTGCGCAGCGCCTGCGCGGTGTTGCCGCTGAAGCGGCCGCCCACCTGCACTTCTTCTTCCTTGCCGCCGGGACCGGTCAGGCGCCAGGTGGTGCGGCCGCTGGGGTGGGCGGGGGTCACGCAGTCGTGGTCGGCCAGGTCTCCCAGCGCGGCGGGGGTGCCGCGCGCGGCCAGGTAGGCGGGGCTGGCGACGAGGCCGTCGGTGCGCGGGCCGAGCAGCTGGCGGGCGACGTACCCCGAGTCGGCCAGCGCGCCGCCGCGGAAGGCGATGTCGATCTGCTCGACGATCAGGTCGGCCTTGGCGTCGCTGAGCACGAACTCGACGCGCACCAGCGGGTACGCCGCCAGGAAATCGGCCACCCAGGCCATGGGGAAGAAGTCGAAGAAATCGGCCGTGGCCGCCACGCGCACCCGGCCGCTGGGTTCCTGGCTGCCGGTGATGAGCGCCTGCCCGGCCTCGACCAGCCCGTCGACCGCCTCGGCGCAGCGCTCGTGAAAGTCCTGTCCGGCGCCGGTGAGCGTGAGCTTGCGGGTCGATCGCTGCAGCAGCCGGGTGCCGAGCTGCGCCTCCAGCTGCTGGATGCGCCGGCTTACGGTGTTGGGCGGCAGGCCCAACCGGCGGCCGGCCTCGGCGAAGCTGCCGTGGCGCACCACCTGCACGAAGACGGCGATGTCGTTGAGGTCGAGCATGGCGGGGCCTATTCCTTCTGTTCGTGGACGAGTGCAATCCGACTCTACCGTCTAGTCGATCAATGCGTGCGTGCCTAACCTTCAGTCCATGGCCTTTCCGGCCTTCGACCACCCCATTTCATTCAGGAGCACGCACCCCATGAGCGCACAACAACCCCGCATCGGCATCGTCATCGGCTCGACCCGCGAAGGCCGCTTCGGCGAAAAGCCCGCGCACTGGATCCACGAGATCGCGAAGCAGCGCACCGACCTCGCCTTCGAGCTGGTCGACCTGCGCGAGCACCCGCTGCCCTTTTTCAACGAAGCCGGCGCGCCCGCCTGGGGCCCGGTGAAGAACGAGGCTGCGCAGCGCTGGCAGGCCAAGCTGGCCACCTTCGACGGGCTCATCATCGTCACGCCCGAGTACAACCACGGCCCGAGCGCGGTGCTGAAGAACGCGATCGACTGGGCCTACAAGGAGTTCATCCGCAAGCCGATCGGCTTCGTGGGCTATGGCGGCGTGGGCGCGGCGCGGGCGGTGGAGCAGCTGCGGCTGGTCGCGGTCGAGATGCAGATGGCGCCGGTGCGCCATGCGGTGCACATCGGCATGGTCGAGTTCCTGGGCATCTGGCAGCAGGGCAAGTCCTTCGACGACTTCCCGCACCTGGCGCAGTCGGCCACGGGCCTGCTCGACGACATGGCGTGGTGGACCCGCGCACTGAAGACCGCCAGGGAGGCTGTATGACCATCGCTGTTGCCACCGACACCCGCGCCATCGTCTACCGCACGCGCGGCGCGAAGCACGGGCCGATCACGCGGCTCATGAGCCCGGGCGACCTGGGCGAATACCTCAAGCCCTTCGTGTTCCTCGACCTGTTCGGCTTCGATGTCGACGGCGGCCACAAGGGCTTCGGCCTGCACCCGCACTCGGGCATCGCCACGCTGACGTGGCTCATCGAAGGCGACACGTTGTACGAGGACACGACCGGCGAACAGGGCGTGTTGCGCGGCGGCGGCGTCGAGTGGATGCGCGCCGGCAATGGCGTGTGGCACACGGGCGCACCGGCGCCGGGCGTGACGCGCGTGCAGGGCTTCCAGCTCTGGGTGGCGCTGCCGGCGGCTGAAGAAAACGCGCCCGCGCAGAGCATGTACCTCGCGCCCTCGCAGGTGCCGCAGGAAGGCCCGGCGCGCGTGCTGCTCGGACGCTACGGCGCGGCGCAGAGCCCCATTCCGGCGCCCTCGCCGATGAACTACCTGGCCGTGCAGCTCAAGGACGGCGAACGCTGGCGCTACACGCCGCCCGCCGGCCACACGGTGGGCTGGGTGGCGGTGAACGTGGGCCGGCTCGACGCGGGCGACGGCACCGGCGGCCCCATCGGCACGGGTGAGCTCGCGGTGTTCGAAGAGTCCGGTGCGGCCATCGACGTCGTGGCGCAGGGCGACACGGCCTTCGTGCTCGGCTCGGCGGTGCCGCACCCGCATGAGCTGGTGATGGGCCACTACTCGGTGCACACGAGCCGCGCGACGCTCGACCGGGGCGAGGCCGAGATCCGCCGCATCGGCGCCACACTGCGCGCACAAGGCCGGCTCGCCTGAGCGACGAACCGCGCGTAAGCCAGCATGCGCCGCGCGGGCGGCTGCGCCAGAATCGTTCGCTTCTGTTTTTCGCGAACGATCCCGCAGCCGCCCGCCATGAATCTCGTCGACGCCTTCGCCGCCCACGCCACCCGTTTCATCGACATCCGGCGCGACATCCACGCGCACCCCGAACTCGGTTTCGAAGAGCACCGCACCTCCGAGAAGGTCGCGAGCCTGCTGACCGAATGGGGCATCGAGGTGCACCGCGGCATCGCGGGCACAGGCCTGGTCGGCGTGCTGCGCAAGGGCACGGGCAGCCGCACCATCGGCCTGCGCGCCGACATGGACGCGCTGCCGTTGCACGAGGCCAACGAGTTCGCCCACAAGTCGACGAACCCCGGCCGCATGCACGCCTGCGGCCACGACGGCCACACGACGATGCTGCTGGCCGCCGCCTGGCACCTGTCGCAACAAGGGCCCGATGATTTCGACGGCACCGTGCATTTCATCTTCCAGCCCGCCGAGGAGATGGGCAAGGCCGGCGCCAAGAAGATGATCGACGAGGGCCTGTTCGAGCGCTTTCCGTGCGACGCGGTCTTCGGGCTGCACAACTTTCCCGTCGGCGACGTGGGCCGCTTCGCGCTCAACGAAGGCGCGCTGATGGCGTCGAGCAACACCTACAAGATCACCGTGCATGGGCGTGGCACGCACGCCTCGATGCCGCACACCGGCATCGACCCGGTGGCCGCGGTGGTCACACTGGCGCAGCAGCTGCAGACCATCGTGGCGCGCACCATTCCCAGCACCGAGCGCGCACTGCTGGCGGTCACGCAGCTGCAGGGCTCGGATGCGCCGAACGTGATTCCCGATGTGGCGACGGTCGGCGGCACGATCCGCACCTTTTCCATCGAGGCCATCGACAAGCTCGAGGCGCGGCTGCGCGAAGTGGCGGCCGGCGTGGCGGCGGCGCATGGCTGCACGGCCGAGGTGTACTTCAACCGCTCCTCGCCGCCGACCGTGAACCATCCGGCCGAGGCGCGCTTTGCCGCCGGCGTGATGCGCGAGGTGGTGGGCGACGACATGGTCACCGACAACTTCCCCGCCGTGATGGGCGCCGAGGACTTCGCGCACATGCTGCTCGCGCGGCCCGGCTGCTACGCCTTCCTGGGCAATGGCGACGGCGACCACCGGCTCGACGGCCACGGGCCCGGCCCTTGCATCATCCACAACACCTCGTTCGACTTCAACGACGAGATCATCCCGATCGGTGCCAGCTATTTCGTGAAGCTGGTGCAGCGCTGGCTGCCGTCGGGCACCTGAAAAACGACTTTTTTTGTTGACGATGAAAGCGGCCACCTCGATGACTTTTCCCCTGTTCACCCGACGTTCGCTGGCTGCGCTTGCAGCCGCCGTGGCCCTGGGCGGCCTTGGCGCCGCGCACGCGCAGCAGCGCGTGATCCACATCATCGTGCCCTTCGGCACGGGCGCCGTGCAGGACACGGTGGCGCGCGCCTTCAACAATGAACTGGGCGTTGCGCTCGGCGGCAGCGCCATCGTCGAGAACCGCGCGGGCGCGGGCGGCACGGTGGGCGCGGCGGTGGCGGCCAAGGCGCCGGCCGACGGCAACACGCTGGTGCTGGCGGCGGCCAGCCACAACATCGCGGGCTTCCTGTACAGCAAGCTGCCCTACGACCCGCTGAAGGACTTCGTCGGCGTGGCCAACGTGGGCAACGCGGGCTATGTGCTGGCGGTGGCCAGCGGCATGAACGTGTCCAACACGGCTGACTTCATCAAGGAGGTCAAAGCCAACCCCGGCAAGTACAACTACGCCTCGGCCGGCAACGGCAGCGCCACGCACCTGGCGATGGCGTCGTTCCTCGCGAAGGCGGGGCTGCAGATGACGCACATCCCGACCAAGTCGACCGGCGAGGCCGTGAACGAGGTGCTCGCGGGCCGCGTGCAGGCGGTGATCTCGTCGAGCATCGGCGTGATGGGCTTCCAGGACGACGCGCGCGTGAAGCTGCTGGCCTCCACGGGCCAGGCGCGCAGCCCCTTCCTGCCGAAGCTGCCGACGGTGGGCGAGAGCGGCCTGCCGGGCTACGCCTTCGATTCGTGGATTGGCCTGCTGGCACCGGCGGGCACGCCGAAGGCCGAGGTCGAGCGCATCAACGCGGCGGCCAACAAGGTGCTGGCCGATCCGGCGATCCAGGAACGCTTCAAGCGTCTGGGCGTGGAGCCGCGCAGCCAGAGTGCCGAGGCCTTCCAGAAGCTGCTGCGTGCGGATTGGGATGCGATGGGGGCGGTGGTGAAGGCTTCGGGGGCGAAGGTCGACTGACCTTTGCTTGCCTGGGTTGGCGCTCCTGTTCGGGGCGCGTGCCCGGGCCACCGGGTACTTCCCTCCGCGAATGTCCCCCGGGGCTTCGCCCCTCCTCCTTGATTTCGCTGCGGGAAGCACCCAGTGTCCCGGGCACGGGGCACGCTGCTGGTTCTCCACTGATCAACCACCGCACTGACCCGATCACGTCGATGGGGTGCCTTGCGCAGCGAAATCAAGGAGGAGGCCGCAGGCCGGGGGACATTCGCGGAGCAAGGTGCCCTGTCGGCGTGATCGCACCCTGAATGGCCCGTTCGTTCACAGATATCACAGAAGCCCTCAGCCCGAAAGAGCGCTTGCCCCACAGATATCCATGAGATATGTGCTTAATATATTTAAACTGAGACAGGCATCCCATGCAGCCGGGCCCTGTCGTTTTTCATTGTTCTCTCTCAACCCTAGGAAGAAGCATGAAGTCACCAGCAGGCATGGTTTCCTCACTCAGTCTCGCGGGCCTGGTCGCCCTGGCCGTGGCCAGCCCCGCGCAGGCACAGGAGCAGGTGGTCAAGATCGGCCACAGCGGTCCGCTGTCGGGTCCCAACGCCTTTGCGGGCAAGGACAATGAAAACGGCATCCGCCTGGCCATCGAGGAGCTCAACGCGAAGAAGCTCAGCGTCGGCGGCAAGACGCTGAAGTTCGAGCTGGTCTCCGAAGACGACCAGTGCGACGCCAAGACCGGCGTCAGCGTGGCGCAGAAGTTCGTCGACGACGGCGTCAAGTTCGTCATGGGCCCGTACTGCTCGGGCGTGGCCATTCCAGCCTCGCGCATCTACAGCGACGGCGGCACGCTGGTGTCCACCGTGGGCACCAATCCGAAGGTCACGCAGGGCGGCTACAAGAACCTGTACCGCATCATTGCCAGCGACAACCAGATCGGCGGTGCCATGGCCGTGTACGCGGCCAAGGAACTGAAGGTGAAGAAGGTCGGCGTGATCGACGACCGCACCGCCTTCGGCCAGGGCCTCGCCGAAGAGTTCACCAAGGAGGCCAAGAAGCAGGGCCTCACCATCGTGGGCCAGGAGTTCACCACCGACAAGGCCGTCGACTTCACCGCCATCCTGACCAACATGAAGGGCAAGGCGCCCGAGGCGATCTTCTTCGGCGGCTACGCGCCGCAGGCCGCGCCCATGGCGCGCCAGATGAAGCAGCTGGCCGTGCCCGGCAAGCTGCTGGGCGGCGACACCGTGTGCAGCCCGGCCACCGGCAAGATCGGCGGCGACGCGGTGAACGACCTGGTGTTCTGCGCGCAGGGCGGCTCCATGCTCGAGAAGGCGCAAAGCGGCCCGGCCTTCAAGGAGAAGTTCAAGAAGCGCTTCAACGTCGATCCCGACGCGTACGCCGCCTCGTACTACGACCAGGTGCTGTTCATCGGCGAGTCAATGAAGAAGGCCAACGCCATCGACCCCGACAAGGTCGGCGCCGAGCTCTACAAGGCCACCTACAAGGGCGTGGCCGCCACCTACGCCTACGACGACAAGGGCAACATGAAGCAGGCGCCCATCACCGTCTTCACCTTCAAGAACGCGGCTCCCGTGCCCATTGCCAGTTACTGAGTGAGCCGCACATCCATGCAACGCATCCAGGTCATCGACTCGCACACGGGCGGCGAACCCACGCGCCTTGTGATCGGCGGCTTTCCCGATCTGGGAAAGGGCTCCATGGCCGAGCGCCGCGCGCTGCTGGCCGATCAGCATGACAAGTGGCGCGCAGCCGCCGTGCTCGAGCCGCGCGGCAGCGACGTCGTGGTCGGCGCGCTGCTGTGCGAGCCGGTGTCGCCCGATGCGGCGGCCGGTGTTGTCTTCTTCAACAACGCCGGCTACCTGGGCATGTGCGGCCACGGCACCATCGGGCTGGTCGCGAGCCTGGCGCACATGGGGCGCATCGGCGTGGGCGAGCACCGCATCGAGACGCCCGTGGGCACGGTCACGACCACGCTGCACGAAGACGGCTCCGTGAGCGTGCGCAACGTGCCCGCGTACCGGCACCTGCACCAGGTGGCGGTCGAGCTGCCGGGCCACGGCACGGTGCGCGGCGACGTGGCGTGGGGCGGCAACTGGTTCTTCCTCGTGAGCGACCACGGCCAGCGCGTGGCGAGCGACAACCTCGCGGCGCTGACCGACTACACGGCCGCCTTGCGCAAGGCGCTGGCGGCGCAGGGCATCACGGGCGCGGACGGCGCGGAGATCGATCACATCGAACTCTTCGCGAACGACGACGAAGGCGCCGACAGCCGCAACTTCGTGCTGTGCCCCGGCAACGCCTACGACCGCTCGCCCTGCGGCACGGGCACCAGCGCCAAGATCGCCTGCCTCGCGGCCGACGGCAAGCTCGCGCCGGGCGCGGTGTGGCGGCAGGCCAGCGTGATCGGCAGCGTCTTCGAGGCGAGCTACGCGATGGACGGCGACCACGTCATTCCCACGCTGCGCGGCCGCGCGCACATCAGTGCCGAGGCCACATTGCTCATCGACGACGAAGACCCCTTCGGCTGGGGCATCCGCCTCTGACACCGGGGCGCATGGACGCGGACGTCATCGTCATCGGCGCCGGCATCGTCGGCGCGGCGTGCGCCCATGCGCTGGCGCAGGCCGGGCGCCGCGTGTGCGTGCTCGATGCGCGCCTGGGTGGCGCCACCGGCGCGGGCATGGGCCACCTCGTGGTGATGGACGACAACGCGGCCGAGCTCGAACTCAGCCGCCACTCGGTCGCGCAATGGCGCGCCCTCGCGCCGCGCCTGGGCGCCGACTGCGCCTACAGCCCCTGCGGCACGCTCTGGATCGCGGCGAACGACGAGGAAATGGCCGAGGCCGAACGCAAGCAGCAGCGCCTGGGCGCGCTCGGCATCGAGAGCCGGCTGCTGGGCGCGGCCGAACTGGCGCGCGCCGAGCCCGCCCTGCGCGCGGGCCTGTCGGGCGCGCTCGAAGTGCCGGGCGACGGCATCCTCTATGCGCCGAACGCGGCGCGCTGGCTGCTCGCGCAGCATGCGGCCTTGGTGCAGGTCGAGCACGCGAAGGTCGAGGCCCTCGAGGACGACGGCACGCTGCGCCTGGCCGACGGCAGTCGCCGCAGCGCGCCGCAGGTGGTGCTCGCCAACGGCATCGAGGCGACGACGCTGTGCCCCGAGCTGCCGATCCGCCCGAAGAAGGGCCACCTGCTCATCACCGACCGCTACCCGGGCACGGTGCGCCACCAGCTCGTCGAACTCGGCTACGTGACCAGCGCGCACCACAGCGACGGCGACTCGGTCGCCTTCAACGTGCAGCCGCGGCCCACGGGGCAGCTGCTGGTGGGCTCGTCGCGCCAGTTCGACACGACCGACCTGGCCGTCGAGGCGCCGATGCTCGCGCGCATGCTGCAGCGCACGCTCGACTACCTGCCGGGGCTCGCCGGCCTGAACGCCGTGCGCGCGTGGACCGGCCTGCGTGCCGCCTCGCCCGACGGCCTGCCGCTGCTGGGCAGGCACCCGTGGCGCGAGAAGCTCTGGCTCGCGGTGGGCCACGAAGGGCTGGGCGTGACCACGGCGCCGGGCAGCGCGCATGTGCTCGCGGCGCTGATGACCGGCACGGCGCCCGACTTCGACGCCGCGCCGTATGCGCCGCGCGGGCTGCGGGAGCGGGCATGAGCGCTCAGACCTTGCTGCACATCGATGGCCAGCCCGTGCGCGTGAAGGCCGGCAGTTCGGTCGCCGCCGCCTTGCGCATCGCCGGCGGCATGGGCGCGGCGCGCACCTCGGTCACGGGCCAGCCGCGCGCGCCGTTCTGCGGCATGGGCGTGTGCCAGGAATGCCGCGTGCAGATCGATGGGCGGCGACGCCTCGCGTGCCAGACCGTGTGCGCCGAGGGCATGCGCGTGGAGACGACGGCATGAGCGGCGTCACGCTCGAAACCTGCGATGTGCTGGTCGTCGGCGCGGGTCCCGCGGGCATGGCCGCGGCTGTGGCAGCGGCGTCCAGCGGTGCGTCGGTCGTGGTGATCGACGACAACCCCGCACCCGGCGGACAGATCTGGCGCGACGGCCCCGGCGCGTCGCTGCCGCCGGCGGCACGCCAGTGGCGCGAGGCGCTCGCGCGCCACGCGAACCTGCGCGTGCGCAGCGGCACGCGGGTGGTCGCCGCGCCTGCTTCACATGAACTGCTGCTCGAAGACGCCGAGGGCGCCACGCGCATGCGATGGACAAAGCTGATCCTGTGCACCGGCGCCCGCGAACTGCTGCTGCCCTTCCCCGGCTGGACGCTGCCCGGCGTGACGGGTGCGGGCGGCCTGCAGGCGCTGATCAAGGCCGGCCTGCCGGTCGAGGGCGAGCGCATCGTCATCGCCGGCAGCGGGCCCTTGCTGCTGGCCGCCGCCGCCACGGCCAAGGCAGCGGGCGCGCAGGTGCTGCGCATCGCCGAGCAGGCCTCGCTCGCCTCGGTCGCGGCCTTCGCCGCCAGCCTCGTGCGCTGGCCCGGCAAGGCCGTGCAGGCGCTCACGCTGGCCGATGCGAACTACCGCACCGCGTCGCGCGTGGTCTCGGCGCAGGGCACGACGCAGGTCGAATCGGTGCGGCTGCGCCAGGGCAGCCGCGAGGTCGAGATGGCCTGCGACCGCATCGCCTGCGGCTTCGGCCTCACGCCCAACACGCAGCTCGGCCAGTTGCTCGGCTGCGCGCTGGCGGGGCAAGCCATCACAGTCGATGCGTTGCAGGCCACGAGCGTCGCAGGCATCTACGCGGCCGGCGAATGCACCGGCTTCGGCGGCAGCGAGCGCGCGCTGGTGCAGGGCGCCATCGCCGGTCACGCCGCCGTCGGCGAGGCCACCCAGGCCCGCGCGCACGACCGCGAACGCGCCCGCTGGGACGCCTTCGCCGCGCAGCTGCACCGCCGCTTCGCGCTGGCCGACGACCTCAAGGCCCTGCCCTGGCCCGACACGCTCGTGTGCCGCTGCGAGGACGTCCCCTTTGCCGCGCTCTCGGCCTGCACCGGCTGGACCGATGCCAAGCTGCACCGCCGCTGCGGCATGGGCGCCTGCCAGGGGCGCGTGTGCGGCGACGCGGCGCAGTTCCTGTTCGGCTGGACGCCGCCCGCGCCGCGCCCGCCGCTGGTGCCGGTGCGCATCGAGACACTGGCCGGGCTCGCAGCGCCCGGCGACGCCCGACAATGACGGCCCCGCATCTGTACACGCACGAGCACATCCACATCCCCACCATGGCCGCCCCGAAGACCGCTCCCCGACCCCCGCCCAAGCGCCGCGCGGCCGACCTGGCCTACGACGCCATCGAGGCGCTGCTGTCCACCATGCAGCTGGAGCCCGGCAGCCAGATCGTCGAGGCCGAGCTGGCCGAGCGCACGGGCCTGGGCCGCACGCCGGTGCGCGAGGCGCTGATGCGCATGGTGTCGATCGGCCTCATCGTGCAGCAGCCGCGCCGCGGCCTGCTGGTGTCGACCATCGACCTGGCCGACCACCTGGACGTGATCCAGACCCGCCGCGTGCTCGAGCAGCTGATTGCCGCCTGCGCCGCGCGCCGTGCCACCGCGCCGCAGCGCCAGGCCATCGTGCGCTGCGCCGAGGCCATGGTCGAAGCCGCGGGCCGTGGCGACCTGAACGACTACATGCAGGCCGACCGCGCGCTCGACCTCGTCACGCACCAGGCGAGCCACAACGACTCGGCGGTGAAGGCGGTGGTGCCGCTGATCGTGCAGTGCCGGCGCTTCTGGTACGCCTACCAGCACGAGGGCGAGATCGTCGAGGGCGCCAACGCGCACCTCGAACTGGCGCAGGGCATCGCCACCGGCGACGAGGCCGCGGCCATCGCGGGCGCCGAGCGGCTCATGGACTACCTCGAAGTCTTCGCCCGGAAAATCATCGACAAGTAGGCCGAAGGGCCTCGCCTGCCCCCGCCCACACCGGGGAACTACGCGTGATCTGCCGGCGCCTTCGCCGCATACTGGCCCGATGGCCGCTGCACCCCGCGCTCGACCCGAAGACTTCTTCACCCCCGACGAGTGGCAATCGCTCACCACGCGTTCGTCCTGGCGGGGCCTGTGGCTGGTGGCGCACTGCTGGGGCGTGATCGGCGCCGCGATGCTCGTGGGCATCGTGTGGCCGTGGACGATTCCGCTCATGGTGCCGATCGTCGGCACGCGCCAGCTGGGCCTGTTCATCCTCATGCACGACGCCGCGCACGCGGGGCTGCACCGCAATCGCAAGCTCAACGACTGGGTCGGCTACTGGCTGTGCTCGCCCACGCTGCGCGACTACCGGCCGTATCACCTGCAGCACCACCGCTTCGTGCAGCAGACCGAAGACCCCGACCTCGTGCTGTCGGCGCCCTTCCCGATCTCGCGCGACTCGATGTGGCGCAAGGTCGTGCGCGACCTCAGCGGCCAGACCTTCTACAAGCAGCGCTTCGGCCACATCGCCGACGGCATTCGCCAGCGTGCGCCGGGCGAATCGGCGCTGCGCGTGTGCGGGCGCGAGCTGGCGAAGGACAGGCGTTTTCTCATCGGCAACGGCCTGGGCCTGCTGGCCTTCGCCGTGGCGGGCTTCTGGTGGGCCTGGGTGCTGATGTGGCTGCTGCCGATGGCCACCTGGCTGCCGCTCGTGAGCCGCGTGCGCAACATCGCCGAGCATGCGCTGGTGGCGCAGAACGAGGCCGATCCGCTGCGCCAGGCGCGCACCACGCACGCCGGCTGGCTCGAACGCATCTTCGTGGCGCCCTACTGGGTCAACTACCACTGCGAGCACCACATGTTCACCAACCTGCCCTGCTGGGCGCTGCCGAAGGCGCACCGCCTGCTGCAGCGCCAGGGCGCGACCGCGCGCATGGAAGTGCAGCCCGGCTACCTGCAGCTGCTGCGCCAGGCAGCGCCAGTGGCGTAAGCCTTCAGCGGCTGGGTGCGGGCTGCACCGCCGCCACCGGCTGCGCACCGCGCTGCGCCTGCTGGCTCAGCCAGATGCTCGCGATCACGATGCCGATGCCCGCCATCTGCCAGCCCGAGAGGCTCTGGCCCAGCAAGGCCCAGCCCAGGATCACGGCGGTGACCGGGCTCAGGAAGGCCAGCGGCGCGATCGCCGAGGGCTCCAGCCGCGCCACGCCGCGGAACCACACGATGTAGGTGAGCGCGGCGCCGACCAGGCCGAGCCAGGCGAAGCCGACCCAGTTCATCGCCGTGAGCGCGGGCAGCGGCGGTTCCAGCCAGAGCGCCACCGGCAACAGCAGCAGGCCGCCGGCGGTCAGCTGCCAGGCCGTGAAAGTCAGCGCCGACACCGGCGGCTGCCAGCGGCGGCTGAGCACCGTGCCGAAGGCCATCGACACGGCCGCCGCGAGCGCCGCGGCGATGCCCAGCGCGTCGAGCGCGGCGTTCGGCGTGAGCACCAGCAGCGCCACCCCGCCCATGCCGATCACGGCCGCCGCCACCGACAGCGCGCGCACCGGCGCGCCCAGCAGCAAGCCGGCGAGGAACACCACGAACAGCGGCTGCACCGAGGTGATGGTGGCCGCCACGCCGCCCGGCAGCCGGTAGGCGGCCAGGAACAGCATCGCCCACAGCACCGAGAAGTTCAGCGCGCCCAGCAGCAGGATGCGCCCCCACCACGCCCGGGGCGGCAGCTGGCGCACGATGAGCATCAGCAGCAGGCCCGCCGGCAGCGCGCGCAGCAGCGCCACCGTCAGCGGGTAGTTCGCCGGCAGCAGCTCGGTGGTCACGATGTAGGTGCTGCCCCAGACCGCGGGCGCGATCGCGGTGAGCAGGAGGTCGGTGGTGCGGGAGGTCATGGCTCGAATCTAGGGCGTTGACCTGTGGTTGTGAATGCTCGAATAATGAATTGATTCTTTACTGACAGTCGTCAATCGAGCGCCGGCCCATGGACCATCTCACCGCCCTCAAGGTCTTTCGCACCACCGCCGCGGCGGGCAGCTTCGCCGGCGCCGCGCGGCAGCTGGGGCTGTCGGCCGCGGCCGTCAGCAAGAACATCGCCGAGCTGGAGGCGCACCTGAAGGTGCGGCTGATCAACCGCACCACGCGCAGCATGAGCCTCACCGAGGCCGGCGCGGCCTACGTGGAACGGCTCGCGCGCATCCTCGACGACCTGGACGAGGCCGACGCCGCGCTGGCGCCCGTGGGCGCGAGCCCGGGCGGCGTGCTGCGCGTGAGCGCGCCGCTGACCTTCGCGCTGACCTGCATCTCGCCGCACATCCCCGCCTTCATGGCGCGCCACCCGAACCTGCGGCTCGAGCTGAACCTGCAGGACACCCGCACCGACCTGATCGGCGAGGGCTACGACCTCGCGATCCGCGGCAGCGACCGGCTGGAAGATTCGAGCCTGGTCGCGCGCGAGCTCATGACCATGACCCACGTGCTGTGCGGCGCGCCCGGCTACTTCGCGGCCCACGGCCGGCCCGCCGCGCCCGAAGATCTGAAGGCCCACGAGTGCGTGCAGTTCACGCTGTCGGGCCACGCGAACAAATGGACCTTCCGCCGCGCCGGGCGCAGCGTGGCGGTGCCCATCGACGGGCGCTACAAGGTCAGCTCCAGCATCGCCGTGCGCGACGCGCTGCTCGCGGGCTTCGGCCTGAGCCTGGTGCCGCGCATCTATGTCGAACAGGAGCTGGCGGCGGGCCGGCTCGAAGCCGTGCTCGCCGACTGGGAGGCCGACCGCACGCCGGTGTACGCCGTGTACCCGTCGCGTCACCTCGCGGCGAAGACGCGGGCCTTCGTCGACTTCCTGCTGGAGCGGTTCGCGGCGCGGTGAGGCGCGCGGAGGCTAGTCGCCCGCCGGCTCGGCGATCTCGGGCGCTTCCCACCCCAGCAGCTCGGCCAGCCGATGCACGATCCAGCCGGCCTCGGGCACCGACACGCCCGATTCCGGCATGGCGAGCCCGGCGTGGATGCGCCGCAGGATCTCGCTTTCGACCGGCACCTCGGTGTGGTGCTGGATCTGCGCATGGCCCACGAGGTGGCCGGCGAGGTCTTCGCAGATCTCGTAGCGCGCGCGCACCACGTCGATCGGCTCGCGCAGGCGCTGGCGCGCGTCGCTGTAGACCGCGAAGAACGAGGGCGGGATGTAGATCTGGTTGTCGTCGGACATGGCGGCGCGGGATGCAGGGCAGGCCCCAATGACAAAACGCGCCCGGGGGCGCGTTCGTCGTGGCTCCGAAGAAAGAGCCGCGGGGGCTGGATCAGCCGCCCTTGCTCGGGCGCTTGCCCGGGTTCTTCTTGCTGCGCGTGGCGGTGCCGCGCTCGAGGCTGATCTTCTGGCCGCCACCGTTGCGCGGCACGGTGTAGCCGGGCATGGGCGTCGGCTTCGGGCTGGCAAGACGGTCGGCTTCGGTACGGATTTTCTTGGGCATGGAAAGCTCGGATAAAAAAGATGTTCGACCCCCGATTAGGCCACATCGGCAGATTTCGTCTGCCAAGCGCCCAAACAGGAGCATGGGAGGGATGTCAGGTGGACTGCGGTGTCAGCAGGCGCACCTTGACGCTCTTGCCCTTCACGCGGCCGTTGCCGAGCTTGCGGGCGGCTTCTTCGGCAATGCCGCGGTCCACCGCGACATAGGTCGAGAACTCGTTGACGTTGATCTTGCCGACCTGGTCCTTGGTGTAGCCGCAGTCACCGGTCAGCGCGCCCAGCACGTCGCCGGCGCGGATCTTTTCCTTGCGCCCGCCCACGATCTGCAGCGTGGCCATGGGCGGCGTGAGCGGTGCGCCCTTGGCGGGCGTGAGCTCGGCCAATGGGTGCCATTCGGACTCGCGGCCCTGCAGCTGTTCGATCTTCCCGACGAAGCCCATCTCGTTCATGCTGGCCAGGTTCAGCGCCAAGCCTTCCGAGCCGCCCTGCTGGCCCACGCGGCCGGTGCGGCCCACGCGGTGGATGTGGATTTCGGAGTCGGGCGTCACGTCGACGTTGATCACGGCTTCGAGCTGCGCGATGTCCAGCCCGCGCGCCGCCACGTCGGTGGCCACCAGCACCGAGCAGCTGCGGTTGGCGAACTGCACCAGCACCTGGTCTCGCTCGCGCTGCTCCAGCTCGCCGAACAGCGCCATCGCGCTGAAGCCCTGCGCCTGCAGCACATCGACGAGGTCGCGGCACTGCTGCTTGGTGTTGCAGAAGGCCAGCGTGCTCACGGGACGGAAATGGTCCAGCAGCAGGCTCACGGCGTGCAGCCGCTCGCTGTCCTTCACCTGGTACCAGCGCTGGCGGATCTTGCTGCCTTCATGCTGGGCCTGCACCGTGATCTGCTCGGGGTTCTTCATGAACTGCTGCGCGAGCTTGGCGATGCCTTCGGGGTAGGTGGCCGAGAACAGCAGCGTCTGGCGTTCCTTCGGGCACTGGCGCGCCACCTTCACGATGTCGTCGAAGAAGCCCATGTCGAGCATGCGGTCGGCCTCGTCGAGCACCAGCGTGTTGAGTGCCGAGAGGTCGAGGTTCTCGCGCTCCAGGTGGTCCATGATGCGGCCCGGCGTGCCCACCACGATGTGCGCGCCGTGCTCCAGGCTGGCGATCTGCCCGCGCAGCGCGACGCCGCCGCACAGCGTGACGACCTTGATGTTTTCTTCGGCGCGCGCCAGGCGGCGGATCTCGGTCGTGACCTGGTCGGCCAGCTCGCGCGTGGGGCACAGCACCATCGCCTGGATGGCGAAGCGGCGCGGGTTCAGGTTGGACAGCAGCGCCAGCGCGAAGGCGGCGGTCTTGCCGCTGCCGGTCTTGGCCTGGGCGATCAGGTCCTTGCCGAGCAAGGCGGGCGGCAGTGCGGCGGCCTGGATGGCCGTCATCTGCGTGTAGCCGAGCTGGGTGAGGTTGGCCAGCATCTGGGGCGACAGCGCCAGCGTGGCAAAGCCGTGGGGTTCGGCCTGGAGGCCGCCGGCTGGGGAGGTGGTGGAGTTCATCGTTCGGCAGCCGGAGACAGACAGACAGGAAAACGCAAAGGGAAAAAAGTGACGGCCCGGAAAAGACAAAGGCCTTGCAGGGCCCCCTCCGGGAGGGCGCTCTGCAAGGCCGGCCGGGCGTCGCTCAGCGGCGGGGCGTGTTGTTGCCCGAGTTGGTCGGCGGGGGGCCGCGGCGTTCCAGGTGACGGAACGTGATGCGGCCCTTGGTCAGGTCGTAGGGCGACAGCTCGAGCGAGACCTTGTCGCCGGCCAGGATGCGGATGTGGTGCTTGCGCATCTTGCCGCCGCTGTAGGCGATCAGCTGGTGGCCGTTGTCGAGCGTGACGCGGTAGCGCGAGTCGGGCAGGACTTCGGTCACTGCGCCGTTCATTTCGATCAGTTCTTCCTTGGGCATGTGTGATTACCTCTGAATCGTTCGATGTGTGTTGGAGATGAAGATGGGCGTGTTGGTTTCAGTCGGCCGGCGGGTCAGCCGGCGTCCAGGAATCTGTCGTTGCGGTGCGAGAAGCAAAAACCTGCCCACCGCGATGCTGTTGCGAAAGTGTCCATGAAGCCTGGGGCGCTGCGTGCCGGTGCGGGGCGCGCAATGCCGAAAAATTAGTGAGAACGGACGCGCCGCACGCGCGATTCGCTTCAACAGGAACGAAGGCAGTGGTGGCATTCATGGGCGCCCGGTCTGGCGCTCCAACACACTGTGAAAGCCGGCGTGGCCCGAGGGCTGGAAACGAGAAGCCTGATGAATCCTGGAACCCGAATTCAGATGGCAACGCAGATCGGCCGGCGGGGGTGACGAAATTCTTCGTCGTGGTATCGAAACGAACCCGACATTATAGCTTGCAGGGCATGACAGTTGCTTGTCTTAAAAACAACGCCCGCATGAAAAAGGCCCCGAAGGGCCATCTATCCTATCAATGTAGCTATTAAAAATATAGCAACCCGCCGCAGGATCAGGCGCAAGCCGGTGCCGATGACGCCACAGGCGCGGCCGACCGGGCCCGCCGCGCCGCGCGCCACAGCAGCACCAGCCCCGCCAGTTGGGCGGCGGCGCCCACCCAGCCCACCGCGCTCACGCCGAACCATGCGATGGTCGCGCCGCCCAACCCCGAGCCCGCCGCGATGCCCAGGTAGACCGCCGAGGCGTTGAGCGACAGCGTCATCGGTGCGCGCTCGGGCGCCAGCCGGATCAGCCGCACCGCCTGCGCCGGGCCGAAGCCCCAGCCGGCGAAGCCCCACAGCGCCGACAGGCCCACGATCAGCGGCAGCGCCAGCCCGCGCGGCAGCATCTGCGCGGCGAACGAGAGCCCGCCCATGATCACCACCAGCGCCAGCGCGAAGCCCCGCGCCATGCGGTCGGCGCCGAAACGGTCGGTGGCCCAGCCGCCGGTCGCGGTGCCCAGCGCCGCGGCCACGCCGATCGCGAAGAACACCGCGCCCACGCCCTCGGCCCCGAAGCCCAGCGTGTGCCCGAGGAACAGCGCGATGTAGGTGTAGAAGCTGAAGCCGCCCGTGGCCCACAGCACGGTGGCCAGCAGCGCCGGCGCCACGCCGGGTTCGCGCGCCACGGCGAAGGCCGGGGCACGCGGACCCGCGTCGGCCGGGGCCTGCGCCAGCGTGCGCGGCAGCCCCACGAACAGGCCCCAGGTGGCCAGTGCCGCCACCGCGGCGATCAGCAGGTAGGCCGTGCGCCAACCGCCCCAGCCCGCGATCCAGGCGCCCAGCGGCACGCCGAGCGCCACCGCCACGGTGCCGCCGCCGGTCACGATGGCCAGCGCCCGGCCGCGCAGCGCGGGCGACACCATCGCCGCCGCCACCGCGCTGGCCGTCGGCAGGAACACGCCCGCCACCAGCCCGAGCGCGACGCGCGCCAGGGCCAGCTGCGCGATGCCGTGCGCCATCGAAGCCGCCGCCGTGAGGCCCGCGAACGTCGCCAGGCTGGCGATGAGCAGCGGGCGGCGCCCGAAGCGCGCGAGCAGCGCGGCCATCAGCGGCGAGCCGATCGCATAGCTCAGCGCGAACAGCAGCACCAGCTGGCCGGCCCGCGCGGCGCTAACCTGCAGGTCGGCCGCCAGCACCGGCAGCAGGCCGGCGACCATGAAGCTTTCGGTGCCGATGGCGAAGGCACCCAGCGCGAGCCAGGCCAGGCCCAGGGGCAGGCGTTCGGCGGGCGGTTGCTGTGGGGTTTCAGGAGCGGTGTGCATGGTGAAGGACTCCATGGGTGGGTGTTCCAAGGCCTCCAGAATAGGATTGCAGGCGGCTCTTCAAAAGAACCACAATCGGCAAAGATCATGGAGCCACTTTTCGAGCTTGCCCTGCGCCTGCCGGTCGCCGGTTCGCGCGACCTGCTGCGCGCGCTGCACCGCCAGCTGCGCGACGCCATCCTCGACGGCCGGCTGCAGCCCGGCGCCCGCCTGCCCGCCACGCGCGCGCTGGCGCAGCGGCTGGGCGTGTCGCGCAACACGATGCTGGCGGCCTACGACCTGCTGCTGAGCGAGGGCTACCTGCTGGCGCGCCCGGGCTCCGGCACCTACGTGGCCGACACGCTGCCTGCGTTGCGGCGTGGCCGGCCCGCGCCCGAGGAGGCGGGCGCCGCGCCCCGGCGCGATCCGCGGCTGGTGCCGCTGAACGTGCCCGGGGCCGACCTCGCCCCCACGCTGCAGCCGCGGGCCGCGCGCGACGACTTCCGCGTCGGCCTGCCCGATGTCGGCGCCTTTCCGTTCGACATCTGGCGCCGCCTGTCCGACCGCGCGCTGCGCCGCGTGGCGCGCCAGACCGCCGACTACGCCGACCCGCAGGGCCAGGGCGCCCTGCGCGAGGCGATCGCGGCGCACGTGTCGTTCACGCGCGCGGTCGGCTGCACGGCCGACGACATCGTGGTCACGGCCGGCGCGCAGCAGGCCTTCGGGCTGCTCGCGCGCATCCTCGTCGTGCCGGGGCGCACGGTGGTCGCGGTCGAGCAGCTGTTCTATCCCTCGCTGCGCGAGGCCATGCTGGCGGCCGGCGCGAAGGTGGTCACGGTGCCGACCGACGACGAAGGCCTGTGCGTGGACCGCATTCCGCCCGAGGCGCGCGTGGTCTGCGTCACGCCCTCGCACCAGTTCCCCACCGGCGTGGCGATGTCGCCGCCGCGCCGGGCCGCCCTGCTGGCCTTTGCGCGGGCGCGCAACGCCGTGCTCATCGAGGACGACTACGACAGCGAGTTCCGCTTTGCCGGCCGCCCGCTCGACGCGCTGCAGACGCTCGACCGCGCCGGCTCGGTGTTCTACGTCGGCACTTTTTCCAAGAGCCTGTTTCCCGCGCTGCGCCTGGGCTTCGTGGTGGCGCCGCCCTGGGCCCGCGCGGCGCTGGTGCGGGCGCGCGAGCTGGCCGACTGGCACGGCCCGGTGCTCGGGCAGGAGGCGCTCGCGGCCTTCATTGCCGAAGGGCACCTGGCGCGCCACATCCGCCGCATGCGCAAGCTGTACGGCGCACGGCGCAGCGCCCTGCTCGACGCGCTGGCGCGCCACGGCGCGGGCCGGCTCGAGGCGATTCCTTCCGACGCCGGCCTGCACCTGTCGGCCTGGCTGCACGGCGGCGCGCGCGACCATGTGGTGGTCGAGCGCGCCGCGGCGGCCGGCATCACGCTGCCGCCGCTGTCGCGCTTCGCGCTCGATCCGCAGGCGCCCGACGCGCCCAACGGCCTGGCCTTCGGCTTCGGGTTGATCGCGGAGCCGCAGATCGACGGCGCCATCCGGCGGCTGGTGCGCCTGCTGTAGCGCGTGGGATCAGGCGCTGTCCAGCGGCAGCCGGGTCGTGAACTTGGTGGTCGACAGCACGATGTCGCTCGAGTAGTTCTCCAGTTCCAGCGCGTCGCCCAGCTGTTCCTGCGCGAAGGCCTGGTAGTCGGGCAGCGAGCGCGCGCAGATCACGAGCACGAAGTCGGTCTCGCCGGCCACGCAGTGGCATTGCAGCACCTGCGGCAGCGCATGCACCTTGCGCTCGAAGGCCCCGATCGCCTCGCGCGTGGTGCTGCGCAGCGACACGCGCGAGATCACCAGCACCGGAAAGCCCACGCGCGCGGCGTCGAGGATGGCCACTTCTTCGCGGATCACGCCCGCGCGTCGCAGTCGCTGCACGCGCTTGAGGCAGGCCGAGGGCGAGAGGTTCACGCGCTCGGCCAGCGTCTGGTTCTGCAGGCCCGCGTCGGCCTGCAGTTCGGCCAGGATGCACTGGTCGATGCGATCGAGGGTGCCGGTTTTCATGGTGCCGCCAGTGTGGCGCAAGGCGCGCGCAATCGGCTTCGTTTTCGGGCCCGCACAACGACACCGGATTTCGCGGCCGATGGCTACGCTGGGGCTCCCCCGACGAACAAGGAGCATCCGATGGCCGAAGGCGCAACCTACGACCCCATGGTCAGCAAGCACCTCGTGCGCTACGGCATGGGGCTGAGCCCGCATGTCATCGTCAAGGCGCGCGGCGCCACGCTGTGGGATGCGCAGGGGCGCGAGATCCTCGACTTCACCTCGGGCCAGATGTGCGCCACCATCGGCCACAACCACCCGCGCATCGTCGCGGCCATCGAGAAGGCCTGCGAGGGCGCGCTGCACCTGTACAGCGGCTTCGTCGGGCCGGCCGTGCCGGCGCTGGCCGGGCGGCTGGCGGCGATGCTGCCGCCGTCGCTGTCGAAGTCGCTGTTCCTGTCCACCGGCGGCGAGGCCAACGAGGCCGCCGCACGCATGGCCCGCGTGACCACCGGCCGCTACGAGATCGTGGGCCTGAACGGCGGCTGGCACGGCGTGAACGGCGGCATGGCCGCGCTCACCTTCGCGGGCCGGCACCACGTCGACTACGGGCCGCGCAAGCCCGGCACCATGTCGATCCCCGCGCCGAACTGCTACCGCTGCCCCATCCGCCATTGCCGCGATGCCTGCGACACCACCTGCCTCGATGTCGGCTTCGACATGGTCGATGCGCAGTCCAGCGGCTCGCTCGCGGCCTTCATTGCCGAGCCGGTGCTGAGCTCGGGCGGCGTGATCGTGCCGCCCGCCGGCTACTTCCCGAAGCTGCAGTCCAAGTGCCGCGAGCGCGGCATGCTGCTGATCCTGGACGAAGCGCAGACCGCCTTCGGGCGCCTGGGCAGCAACTTCGCGTTCGAGCAGGCGGGCGTGGTGCCCGACTTCCTTACCGTGTCGAAGACGCTGGGCGGCGGCCTGGCGATCGGCGCCACGGTCACCAGCGAGGCGATCGAACAGGATTGCCACGAGAAGGGCTTCGTGCACGTCACCTCGCACGTGTCCGACCCGCTGCCGGCCGAGGTCGGTCTGGCGGTGCTCGACGTGCTCGAGGAAGAAGGGCTCAACCAGCGCGCCGCCGCGATGGGCGAACGGCTGAGCCGGGGCCTGGCCACGCTGAAGGCGCGGCACGAGGTGATCGGCGACGTGCGCGGCCACGGCCTGCTGCAGGGCGTGGAGCTGGTGAAGGACCGCGAGACCCGCGAACCCGACGCCGAGCGCGGCCGCGCCATCACCGACGCCTGCATGGCGCGCGGCCTGAGCATGAACATCGTGGCCGTCGGCGGCATGGCGGCCGTGTGGCGCATCGCGCCGCCGCTGAACGTGAAGCCGGAGGAAGTCGACCGCGGCCTGGAAATACTCGACGACGCGATCCGTTCGACCAGCTAGCCGATTCCCAGCATCCGCCGGTTCGCCGCGACATCGGCGCCACCGGCTGCGAAGTCGTCGAAGGCGCGGTCGGCCACGCGGATGATGTGGTCGCGGATGAAGGTCGCGCCTTCGCGCGCGCCGTCTTCCGGGTGCTTGATGCAGCACTCCCATTCGAGCACCGCCCAGCCCGGGAAGTCGTACTGCGCCATCTTCGAGAAGATGGCCTTGAAGTCGACCTGCCCGTCGCCCAGCGAGCGGAAACGCCCCGAGCGGTTGATCCAGCTCTGGAAGCCGCCGTACACGCCCTGCTTGCCGGTCGGGTTGAACTCGGCGTCCTTCACATGGAAGAGCTTGATGCGCTCGTGGTAGTGGTCGATGTAGGCCAGGTAATCGAGCTGCTGCAGCACGAAGTGGCTCGGGTCGTACAGCAGGCAGGCGCGCGGATGGTTGCCCACGCGCTCCAGGAACATCTCGTAGCTCACGCCGTCGTGCAGGTCTTCGCCGGGGTGGATCTCGTAGCCCACGTCGACGCCCACGGCGTCGAAGGCATCGAGGATCGGGCGCCAGCGGCGCGCCAGTTCATCGAAGGCTTCCTCGATGAGGCCCGGCGGGCGCGGCGGCCACGAATACAGGTACGGCCAGGCCAGCGCGCCCGAGAAGGTCGCGTGCGCCGTGAGCCCGAGGTTCGCCGAGGCCTTGGCCGCATGGTGCAGCTGCTGCACCGCCCACTGCTGGCGCGCGACGGGGTTGCCGCGCACCTCGGGCGCCGCAAAGCCGTCAAAGCCCGCGTCGTAGGCCGGGTGCACCGCGACCAGCTGGCCCTGCAGGTGGGTCGAGAGCTCGGTGATCTCCAGGCCGTGGCCGGCCAACGTGCCCTTGATCTCGTCGCAGTAGGTCTTGCTTTCGGCGGCGCGCTTCAGGTCGATGAGGCGCGTGTCCCAGCTGGGGATCTGCACGCCCTTGTAGCCGAGGCCCGCGGCCCATCCGGCGATGGCGTCGAGCGAGTGGAACGGGGCCGTGTCGCCCGCGAACTGGGCCAGGAAAATGCCCGGCCCCTTGATCGTCTTCATGCGTGTCTCCTGATGCGCCGCACAGCATACTTCGGGGGTTCGGCTGACACACGACCGAAGTTCGATGGGCGCACAATGAACTTTGTCCACAGGGAACCCATCGACATGTCTCAGCCTGTCGCCGCCCGGCTCAAGATCGGCTTGTCCGCCTGCTTCTCGCACGCCGACCCGGCCCGCTCGCTTTTCACGAACAAGACGCTGCAGTACGTCGAACAGTCGATCGCCCACTGGCTCATGTCGGCCGGCGCGATGGTGGTGATGGTGCCCTGCCCCACGGGCGAGACGGCGCGCGGCGACACCAAGCTGTCGCACTACGCCGAGTGGCTCGACGGCGTGGTGATGCACGGCGGCGCCGACGTCTGGCCCGGCAGCTACGGCGAGGAACCCCTGAAAGACGCCTGGATCGGCGACCAGATCCGCGACCTGTACGACCTTGCGCTGGTCGAGGCCTTCGAGCAGGCCGGCAAGCCGATCTTCGGCGTGTGCCGGGGCCTGCAGCTGATCAACGTGGCCTTCGGCGGCACGCTCTACCAGGACATCGAGGAACAGCACGGCCACCCCGAGACGGTGCGCCACCGCGACCCGGTGACCTACGACCAGAACTTCCACCAGATCGAGATCGTCGAAGGCACGCGCCTGGCGAAGCTGTACCCCGAGGTGCGCACGGCGCGCGTCAACAGCATCCACCACCAGGGCATCAAGGGGCTCGCGCCCGGCTTCGAGATCGAGGCCTGGAGCCTGCCCGACCGCGTGCCCGAGGCCATCCGCCGCCGGCCCGAGAAGGGGCGCGGCTACATCGCGGCGACCCAGTGGCACCCCGAGTTCCACAAATACGGCAGCACCGAGACCGTGGACGACACGCCGATCCTGCACGACTTCCTGTGGGCCTGCGCCACCGCCCGCGTGGCGCCGCGCACGAGCATGCGCGAGATGCAGGGGCGCATTCGCAACCGCGCGGCGCGGTTGCTGCGGCAGGCGCTGCTGCGGCGCTGAGTGTTGCTGTTCGGGGCGTGTGCACAGGCCACCGGGTACTTCCCTCCGCGAATGTCCCCCGGCCTTCGGCCTCCTCCTTGATTTCGCTGCGGGAAGCACCCAGTGTCCTGCGCCCGCTGAGCGCTGTCGTTGTGCCGGTCGATCAACGACTGCACTGCCCAACGCTCACGCCGCGTCGCGCAACAGGTGCTTCAGCAGCTTGCCCGTCGCCGTGCGCGGCAGGCTCTCGCGCACTTCGAAGATGCGCGGAATCTTGTAGCGCGCCAGCCGGTCCTCGAGAAAACGCACCAGCTCGCGCGCCTCGAGTGCGCGCCCGCCGCGCGCCACCAGCACCGCCGTCACGGTCTCGCCCCACTCGGGGTGCGGGCGACCGATGACGGCCACGTCCTGCACGTCGGGGTGGGCGCCCAGCGCGTCTTCCACTTCCTTCGAATAGACGTTCTCGCCGCCCGTGATGATCATGTCGCGCAGCCGGTCGACGATGAACAAAAAGCCGTCCTCGTCCACCCGCGCGAGGTCGCCCGTGCGGTACCAGCCTTGCGCGTCGAAGGCCTCGGCGCTCGCCTGCGGGTTGTCGAGGTAGCCCTGCATCACGGCCGGCGAACGCAGGTGGATCTCGCCGACCTCGCCCGCGCCGCAGCGCCGGCCGTCGGGGTGGCGCACCTCGATGGCCACGCCGGGCACGCCCGCGCGGCCGATCGAGCCGGCCTTGGCGATCGCGTCTTCCGGGTAGAGCACCGTGCCCAGCGGGCCCGATTCGGTCATGCCGTAGACCTGCACGAAGCGGTCGCTGCGGTAGCTGTCGGCCAGCTTGCGCGCCATGTCGGCCCCGAGCGGGCCGCCGCCGTAGGCCCACAGGCGCATCGCGCTGAAGTCGTAGCGCGCCACATCGGGCACCACCGACAGCGGCGCCAGGAAGGCGATGGGCGCGCCGAAGGTGAAGGTGATGCGCTCCTCGGCCAGCGTGTCGAGAAAGGCCTTGGGCGCGTACTCGCGCAGCAGCACCACGGTGCCGCCCATGAGCAGCGTGCCCAGCAGCCAGTTGTTGAGCGGCGACGAATGCCACACCGGCATCGCGACCAGCGTGCGCTCGTTGCGCGACAGCGACATGCCCGCCGCCGTGCACACGGCCGCCATGAACACGTTGCGGTGGCTGTGCAGGCAGCCCTTGGGCTTGCCCGTGGTGCCCGAGGTGTAGAGCACCTGGGCCAGCGTGTCGGTGCCGGGCGCCGGGGCGCTTGTGTCGTCACCGCCCAGCGGTGCGGCCTGCGCCATCAGGTCGTCGAACATCGGCAGGCCGTCGGCGGCGCTGTCGGTGGCGAGCCAGTCGCAGCGGTGCGCGATGCGCGCGGCGACCTGCGTGGCGAGCGTGCCGTCGGCCACGCACAGGCGCACGCCGGCATGGGCCAGCACGTAGTCGATCTCCGGCGCCTGCAGCTTGTGGTTGACCGGCACCACGGCCGCGCCGAGGCGCCAGGCGCCGAACATCGCGGCGACGAAGCCGACCGTGTTGAAGCACAGCAGCGCGACCTTGTCGCCGGGGCCCACGCCCTGGTCGCGCAGCACGGTGGCGGCGCGGCGTGAGAGCTCGGCGAACTCGACGTACGTCCAGGCGCGGCCTGCGGCGCGCAGGCATTCGTGGGTGGGCTGGGTGCGGGCGTGCTGGTCGAGCAGGGAAACGAAATCCATCCGTGTCGGCTCCGTGCTCAGTGCCAGGCGGCGCGCACCAGCGCGGCGGGGTCGCTGGTGCCGGCGCTGATGCCAGTCACCGGGCCCCAGTCGGGATCGAAGCGGCTGGACACGAAGGCCGCCGCCGCGAGCGGGCTCGCGTGCTGCAGCATCAGGCCGGCCTGCGCCGCGCGCACCAGCCGCTGCGTGAAGCGGCGCGCCTGGCGTTCCAGGTCCTGCGGCGCCAGTTGCACCATCTGGCGCAGGGCCTGCACTTCGGTCTGCAGGCGCGCTTCGCCGGCGGTCACTTCCTGCAGGTGGTCGAGCACGAGGTGCGCGTCGTCGGGGTTGCGCGACACGGCGCGCAGCACGTCCAGGCACATCACGTTGCCCGAGCCTTCCCAGATCGAGTTGACCGGCGCCTCGCGGAACAGGCGGCCCATCGGGCCGTCTTCCACGTAGCCGTTGCCGCCGAACACCTCCATCGCCTCGCCGGTGAGCGCCACCGCGCGCTTGCAGTTCCAGAACTTGGCGGCGGGCGTGAGCAGCCGGCGCCAGGCCGTGTCCAGCGGCGCGGGCGAGCCGAAGCGCGAGGCCAGCTCCATCGCCAGCAGCGTGGCGCTTTCGGTTTCCAGCGCCATGTCGGCCAGCAGCTCGGTCATCACCGGCTGGTCGACCAGCGCCTTGCCGAAGGCAAAGCGGTTGCGCGTGTAGTGCAGCGCCTGCGCGAAGCCCTGGCGCATGAAGCCGGCGCTGGCGAGCGCGCAGTCCAGGCGCGTCACGGTGGCCATCTCGATGATGGTCGGGATGCCGCGGCCCTCGTCGCCCACGAGCACGCCCCAGGCCCCCTTGAACTCGACCTCGCTGCTGGAGTTGGAGCGGTTGCCGACCTTGTCCTTCAGGCGCTGGATGTGGATCGCGTTCTTGCTGCCGTCGGGCCGCCAGCGCGGCACGAAGAAGCAGGAGGAGCCGTGCTCGTCGGTCTTGGCCAGCACCAGGTGGCCGTCGCACATCGGCGCCGAGAAGAACCACTTGTGGCCGGTGATGAGGAACTCGCTGCCCCACGGGCCCTGGCCGGCCGGCACGGCGCGCGTGGTGTTGGTGCGCACGTCGCTGCCGCCCTGCTTCTCGGTCATGCCCATGCCGACGGTCATCGAGGTCTTGCCTTCGAGCGGGATGTCGCGTGGGTCGTGCACGTGGGCGGCGAGCTTGTCGCGCAGGTCGGCGTACAGCGCGGCGTTGCGGCGCATCACGGGGATGCAGGCCTTGGTCATGGTGGTCGGGCAGGTGGAGCCCGACTCGATCTGGCTGTGCATGTACAGCGAGGCGCCGTAGCCCACCCAGGCCGAGGGCCGCTCGTCGAAGAACGGCAGGTTGGCGATGCCGTTGCGCCGCGCGATCGACATCATGGTGTGCCACGCGGGGTGGAACTGCACGCTGTCGATGCGCGTGCCGGTGCGCGAGTGGGTGTGCAGCTCGGGCTCGTGGCGGTTGGCGTCCTCGGCGGCGCGCAGCGTGGCCTCGGCGCCGTACTCGGCGCCCTGACGCACCAGCTCGTCGTCGCGCCAGGCGGCGCCGCCGCGCCCCACCGCGCCGCGCAGGGCGGGGTCGCTGGTGTAGACGTTGTAGTCCTTGAGCTCGGGGACCTGGTTGTCGGGGTGGATGCCGGGAATGGTCATGGCGTTGTCTCCGTGAAGCGGTGAAAGAGGGGCGTGCTCAGGTGGTGGCGGCGCGTTCGCGCACCACCAGCGTCTGGGTCGCGAGGCCGATGAGGCCGCGCGTGTCGTACAGGTGGGACACCGTGAGCCCCGCGCCGCCGGCGTGCATCTCGGTGCTGGCGCGCAGGCCGATCCATTCGCCTTCGGGCACGCGAAACAGGTTCAGGCTGAGGTCGGCGTTCGAGAACAGGAAGTCGGCGGGCGACAGCACCCAGCTCAGGCCGTTGCCGAAGTCGGCCGCCGCTGCCGCGCGCATCGCGGGCGACGTGGCCACGCCGCGCACCAGCGGCACGGCGAGCCGGAACCATGCGGCGCCCGCGCCGGGCCGGGCGATGTCGCCCTGCGCCAGGCGCGACTCGACGGCGGTCTGGTGGAACGAGAGGCCGTCGGGCAGGCCGGGAATGCGCAGGCGCTCGGTGCAGTCCTCGGGCAGCGGGCGCAGTTCGCGCGGCGCATCGCCCGCGGGCAGGTTCGCCGGCAAGGTCAGCGGCGAGGTCTTCAGCAGCAGCGCGTGCGCGCGGGCCACCACCGTGTCGCCCGCGAGCAGGTCGATGCCCACGCGCACCGTGGCGCGCGAGGCTTGCGACTGCGTGCGCGTGGTCAGCGGCGCCACCGGCACCGGCTTCACCAGCTCCAGCGTGAGCCGCGCCAGCTGCCAGCCGGGGCCGGGCGCCGCGCGTTCGGCGATGTGCGCGAGCAGCGCGGCAGGCGCGCCGCCGTGCTGCGCGCGCGGGTCCCACGGGCCGCGTGAGAGCGCGTCGGGCAGCCACGCATCGCCCTCGCCGGTGTAGACGGCGGGGGGCGTTGTCTCGGGGGCGTGGTCGGGCGAGGTCATTGCAGAATGCCTTTCGATGGGATCAAAAATTCTAGGAACAACCCGCCTGCGAGGTGTTCGGGTTCGGCGGCCATGACCGGCGCCCGCGCACCCGCCGCCGCCCCGAGGAGGAAGCCGCGCCAGTCCCGTGCGCGCCACACCTCGCAGGCATTGCAGGAAGCCTTTGTTCGGCTTTTGGTCGAGAAGGGCTACGCCGCCATCACGATCCGCGAGATCGTGGCCGTGGCGGGCACGGGCCTGGGCAGCTTCTACGAGTACTTCGAGAACAAGGAGGACCTGGCGCGCGTGTGCCTGCACCTGCGCTCCAAGGCGCTGCTGCTGGACATGCGCGCGGTCGTGGCCGCGAACGAAGGCCGGCCGTGGCGCGAGATCGTCGACGCGGTGATCGATGCGCAGCTCGACGCGCACCGCACGCAGCCCGTGGCCTGGGGCGCGCACTACCTGCTGGAGCGCCACCTCTCCAGCCCCGAGGCCTACCGCAAGATGTACGACCGCTTCGTGGCCGAATGGGTGGGCGTGCTGGACGCGGCAGGGGACGTGAAGGCCGACGCCCCGCAGAAGAAGGAAGCGGCACGCGTGTGCCAGACCATCATCTACGGCCTGGTCGCGCACACCCACATCGGCACGGGCGGGCGGCCCGACCTGCAGACGCTGTCACGCCAGTTGCGCGATGCGCTGCGGGGCTACCTGGCGACGGTCGCCTGAGGCTCTCGCTCAGCGCGACGACTTGTTCGTCGTGCCGCTGACGCCGGCGTCGATGGTGCCGAACACCGTCACGCCGCTGCCCGATGAAGACGTGGAGGAAGAAGACGGCGACGGCGCGGTGCCGGCGCAGCCCGAGACCAGCAGACCGGTCGCAAGGACGGCGAGGGCGGCAAGGATCGACTTCACGGCAGGACTCCAGAGAACAAAGGACGTCCCACTATAGGCCGGGGGCTCCGGCCGCCCTGTAACAAAGACACCAGCCCCTGCAGGGGCTGCGTCGTTCAGCCTGCCACGCGCGGGTCGGTCGCCAGCAGCATCTCGACCATCGATCGCAGGTCGGCCTGCAGCCGCGTCGCGCCGGCCTCGTCGAGCGCCAGCGTGGCCTCGTCCATGTAGAGCTTGCGGTTGATCTCGACCTGGATGCTGTGCCGGTTCGCCGCCGGGTTGCCGTGTCGGCGCACCAGCTCCACGCCCTTGTACGGGTGGTTGTAGTCCACGCTGTAGCCGCGCGCGCGCAGGTGTTCGCACAACTTGTGCGACAGCGCCGGGTCGGCCGTGCTGCCGTCGCGGTCGCCGATCACGAAGTCGGCATGCGCCAGGCCCGGGAAGTCGGTGGCGTGGCTGCCCGCGATGGCCGGCATCGAGTGGCAGTTGATGTGGATGCTGTAGCCGTGCCGCGCGTGCGCGTCGTCGATGGCCTGTGCCACCGCCGCGTGGTACGGGCGCCAGCACTGGTCGATGCGCTGGCGCACCTCGGCCACCGTGAGCGGCCGGTCGTAGATCGGCAGGCCTTCGTCGGTGAGCTTCCAGATCAGGCCCTTGCCCAGGCGCACCTTCGACAGCACGCGCGGGTCGGTCGACACCGGGTCGGCCCACGGGCCGTCGAGCATCGTGGTGTCGACCTCGGTCATGTCGCGGTTGGCGTCGAGATAACTGCGCGGAAAGTGCGCCTCGATCCAGGCGGCGCCCATGTCGCTCGCGAAGGCGTAGAGCTTCTCGACGTGGGTGTCCTCGGCCCGGCGCAGCGTGGCGAGCTCGCACACGGGCCGGAAGTCCTCGGGGTAGACGGTGCCGCTGTGCGGGGAGTCCAGCACCAGCGGGGTGTGCCCGGCGACGCTGGTCACCTGGGCGCGGGTTTGAATCAGTTTCAGGACTGGATGCATAGGCGGTGTCGGTCAGTCCAATCGGATGCGCGCGAAGGCGGCCACCTTCTTCATCTTCTCGATCTCGCTCGCGATCTGCTTCGTGAACTCGGCCGGCGTGGTGCCCGAGGCGTACAGCCCCTGCAGCGCCAGGCGCTCGCGCACCGCGGGGTCCTTCAGCGCCGTGGCCACGGCCTGCTGCATGCGCAGCACCAGCTCGGGCGGCGTGCCGGCGGGCGCGATCATGCCGAACCACGAGGGGTCGTTGCTGGCCGCGTAGCCCAGCTCGCCATACGTCGGCACCTCGGGCAGCACGTCGAGGCGGCCGCTCCAGGACACGGCCAGCGCCTTCAGCTTGCCGGCCTTCACGTGCGGCAGCGATGAGGCCACCTGGTCGAAGTACACCGGCACCTGGCCCGCGAGCACGTCGTTGATGGCCGGGCCCGCACCGCGGTAGGGGATGTGCACCATCGAGGTTCCGGTGCTGCTCTTGAACAGCTCGCCCCACATGTGGCCGATGGTGCCGTTGCCCGGCGAGGCGTACGACACCTTGCCGGGGTTGGCCTTCAGGTACTTCACGAGTTCCGCGAAGCTGCCGACCGGCAGCACGGCCGGGTTGATGACGATCACGCCCGGCGCCTTCACCAGCTCGGTCACGGCGGCAAAGCCCTTGATCGGGTCGTAGGGCAGCTTCTGGTACACGGCCGGGTTCACGCCGTGCGTGGACAGCGTGGCCACGCCGAAGCTCAGGCCGTCGGGCGTGGCGCGCGCCAGCTCGGCCATGCCGATCGAGCCGCCCGCGCCGGCGCGGTTGTCGATCACCACGGGCTGCTGGAGGATCTTGGCCAGGGGCTCGGAGAGCACGCGGGCCGTGATGTCGGTGGCGCCGCCGGGCGGGAAAGGCACGACCAGGCGGATCGGCTTGCCTTGGGCAAAGGATATTCCTGGGGCGAAAGAAACGGCAGCCAGGGTGGAGAGGAAATGACGACGTTGCATGAGGGTTCTTCCAATGGAACGATGAGTGAATGTGCAAAGCTGCAGCTCACCTGAAGCAAAGGATATACCCGATATCATTCCAATCTGGAATGACTTGATGGGCTCCCCCATGCCGCTGAGACGCCTCAACCCGCCCCTGAACCTGCTGCGCGCCTTCTCCACCGTGGTGCGCTTCGGCAGTGTGTCGCGCGCGGCCGAGGCGCTGCACCTCACGCAGGGCGCGGTGAGCAAGCAGGTGCAGGAGCTCGAGCGCTGGATCGGCGCGCCGCTGTTCGAGCGCAGCCGCAAGCGCCTGGCGCTCACGCCGGCCGGCGAACGCTACGAGAAGGCGGTGCGCGCCCTGCTGGCGCAGCTGGAGGCGGCCACGCTGGAGCTCATCACCAGCGGCGACGGCGGCGGCGCGCTGCACCTGTCGACCCTGCCCACCTTCGGCGCCAAGTGGCTGATTCCGCGCCTGCCCGACTTCCAGCAGCGCCACCCGCAGATCACGCTGCATTTCGTGCCCTTCGTGCACGGCTACGACTTCGAGCGGCCCGAGCTCGACTGCGCCATCCTGTTCGGCGACGGCCACTGGCCCGGCGCGCGTTCGCACTACCTGGCGGGGCAGGACGTGGCGCTGATCGCCCCGCGCGCCGCGCAGGCCGAGGCCCCCATCCGCACGCCGCAGGACGTGGCGCGCTGCACCCTGCTGCGCCATGTGAGCGTGCCGCAGTCGTGGCTGCACTGGAGCGAGGCGCACGGCGTGCGCGGGCTCGACCCGCTGGCCGGCCTGCAGTTCGACCAGTTCCAGACCATGATCCGCGCGGTCATGGCCGGCATGGGCGTGGCGCTGGTGCCGCGCTGCCTGGTGCAGGACGAAATCACGTCGGGGCTGGTGGACGAACCGCTGCCCGACGGCGGCTACCGGGGCAGCGAGGGCTACTGGTTCTGCTACCCCGAAGGGCGCGGCCAGCTGGCCACGCTGGATCACTTCCGCCACTGGCTGCTGGCCGAGGTCGACCGCAGCGGGGAAGCGACGGCGCTGCCGCTGGCTGCGCCGGCCTGAGAAGTTACTCGGGCTTCGCGCCCGACGCCTTCACCGCCGCACCCCAGAGCCCGATCTCGCTCGCCACGAAACGGTCGAACTCGGCGCCGGTCGTCGGTGCCGGCTCGGAGCCCCGGTCGCGGATGAAGCGCGCCATCTGCTCGCTCTTGAGGATGTCGGTCACTTCGTGGTTCAGCCGCGCCACGACCTCGGACGGCGTGCCGCGCGGCGCCATCAGGCCGAGCCAGCCCACGGCCTCGAAGTTCTTGGTGCCCGCGACGCCGCTCTCGCGCACGGTGGGCACCTCGGGCAGTTGCGACGAGCGCGTGGCCGACGTCACCGCCAGCGCAACCGCCTTGCCCGCCTTGATGTGCGGCAGCGCGGCCGTCACCGAGTCGACCATCAGCGGCACCTGGTTGCCCAGGAAGTCCGCCTGCGCCGGCCCGCTGCCCCGGTACGGAATGTGCGTGATGAACACATGCGCCGCCGATTTGTACATCTCGCCCGACAGGTGCTGCGTGCCGCCGATGCCGGCGCTCGCGTAGCTCAGCTTGCCGGGCTCGGCCTTGGCGCGCGCCGTGAGCTCGGCCAGCGTGCGGATGCCGCTTTCGGGCGTGGCCAGGAACACCAGCGGCACCTTCGCGATGAGCGAGATGCCGACCAGGTCCTTGCGCGAGTCGAAGCCCGGCTTGGCATAGAGCGTCTGGTTCACCGCCATCGCGCTGCCCGCCACGACCAGCGTGTAGCCATCGGGCGGCGCGCGCACCACGAACTCGGTGCCGATGTTGCTGCCCGCGCCCGCCTTGTTGTCGACGATCACGGGCTGGCCCAGCCGCTTGCCGAGCTGTTCGGCGAGCGCGCGGGCAAAGATGTCGGTGGCCTGCCCGGGCGGGAAAGGCACGACCAGCTTGACGGGCTTGTCAGGCCACGCGGCGGCCTGGGCCAGTCCCGCGCCGCCCAGCAGCATCGCTGCACACAGGGCGGCGGCGAGGTGTCGGCGCTGCATGCGTCGTCAGGCCGCGTCGGGCGCCGAGAGGTGCTTGCCCACGATGCCCGCGAGTTCGAACATCGTCACCTGGTCCTTGCCGAACACGGGTTTCAGCTTGGCGTCGGCGTTGATCGCGCGCTTGTTGGTCGCGTCCTGCAGGTTGTTGGCCTTGATGTAGTCCCACAGCTTCTTGATGACCTCGGTGCGCGCCACCGGTTCGGCGCCGATCACCGCGGCCAGCGAGTCGCTGGGCTTGAGGCCCGCGCCCGGCTTGCGCGGCTTGGCCGCCTTCTTCTCGGCCGGTGCCTTCTTGGCGGCGGGCGTCTTCTTCGCCGCGACCTTCTTGGCTGCCGCGGTTTTCGCGGCCGGCTTGCCGAAGGTCTTGCGCGGCGGGAACTTGCTGCCGCCTTCGCGCGGTGCGAACTCGAAGGTCACCTTGCCTTCTTCGGCGTTCCACGTGAGGAAGGCCTTGAAGGCGCGGCGCGTGCGCATCGAGACGAACTTGTCGAGCAGGTCGGTCTTGCCGGTGGCGAGCAGCTTCTCCATCTGGTCGCGCTCGACCGGCTGCTGCAGGATGATCTTGCCGGTCTTGAAGGTGCAGCTCGGGGTCGGCTGCTCGTTCGTCGGCACCGACTTCTCGCAGACGTAGTTGCTGCCGTGATCGAACACCGGCGCACCGCAGACCGGGCACGGGCCCACGGTGTCCTGCTGGCTGAAGTCGACGATCTCGCCGCTGTCTTCGTTCTTGTCGTCGCCGAAGTCGAACTCGAGCTTCCAGTTCTTGGCTTCTTCCCCGTCGTACTTGAGGATGATCTCGGCGGTGAAGGGCCAGCCCGCCTTGGAGCGGAAGCCCTCGAGCGGGCCGATGTGCTTGTTGGCCAGCAGCTGCTCGGCCTCGGCCACCTCGAAGGTGCGCCCGGCCGGCGACTTGCCGAACGAGAAGCCGCAGGCGTCCTCGCCCGTGCCGCTCTTGCCGGTGCAACCGTAGCGGCGGTAGTTTTCCTTCACCACGCCGCCGCAGTTGGGGCAGGGCGTGGCGAGCGTGGCGTAGTCGCCCGGCACGGTGTCGCGGTCGTACTCCTTGGCCTTCTTGACGATGTGCTCCGTCATCTCGGCGATCTCGCGCATGAAGGCGTCGCGGCTGAGCGCGCCCTTCTCCATCTGCGCCAGCTTGTATTCCCACTCGCCCGTGAGCTCGGCTTTGGAGAGTTCTTCCACGCCCAGGCCGCGCAGCAGCGTCATGAGCTGGAAGGCCTTGGCGGTCGGAATGAGCTCGCGGCCTTCGCGCAGCATGTACTTCTCGGCGATCAGCCCTTCGATGGTGGCCGCGCGCGTGGCTGGCGTGCCCAGGCCTTTTTCCTGCATGGCCTCGCGCAGTTCGTCGTCGTCGATGGTCTTGCCGGCGCCTTCCATGGCGCCCAGCAGCGTGGCTTCCGAATAGCGTGCGGGCGGGCGCGTCTTCAGGCCCTTGAGGTCGGCCGACTCGTTCTGCACGATCTCGCCCGGCTTCACCGGCACGAGGCGCTTGCCGTCCTTGTCGTCTTCCTTCTCGTCGTCCTGGGCTTCCTTGCCGTAGATGGCGAGCCAGCCCGGCTTGACCAGCACCTTGCCGTCGGTGCGGAACGGGTACTTCTTGCCGCCCTGCTCCACCGTGCTGATGCGCGTGGTCACCTGGTGCTCGGCGCTCGGGAAGAACACCGACAGGAAGCGGCGCACCACGAAGTCGTACAGCTTCTGCTCGGCCTCGCTCAGCCCGCTCGGGGCCTGCAGCGTCGGGATGATGGCGAAGTGATCCGACACCTTGGCGTTGTCGAAGATGCGCTTGTTGGGCTTGACGTAGTTGCCGTCGACCGCCTGCTGCGCGAACGGCGCCAGGTGCTTCATGCCGCTGCCGGCGAGCATTTCCATGGTCTGCTTGACGACCGGCAGATAGTCTTCCGGCAGCGCGCGCGAATCGGTACGCGGGTAGGTCAGCGCCTTGTGGCGTTCGTACAGGCTCTGCGCCAGCGCCAGCGTGGTCTTGGCGCTGAAGCCGAAGCGGCCGTTGGCCTCGCGCTGCAGCGAGGTCAGGTCGAACAGCGCGGGCGAGGCCTGCGTGGTGGGCTTGCTCTCTTCGGTGACGGTGGCGGGCTTGCCGCGCGAAGCGTCGGCGATCGCGCGGGCTTCCTGCTCGGACCACACGCGGTCGGCGCGCTGCTCGGCATCGGGCTCGCCGTTGGCCAGCAGCGGCGCGTTGGCCTTCTTCCAGTCGGGGTTGAACCACTTGCCGGGGTACTGGCCGGCCTCGGCCGCGAAGCTGCCGTGGATTTCCCAGTACTCGCGCGAGACGAACTTGCGGATCTGCTCCTCGCGCTCCACGACGACGGACAGCGTCGGCGTCTGCACGCGGCCCACGGTCGTGAGGAAGAAGCCGCCGTCGCGCGAATTGAATGCGGTCATGGCGCGCGTGCCGTTGATGCCCACCAGCCAGTCGGCCTCGGAGCGCGAGCGCGCGGCGTCGGCCAGGCCCTGCATCTGCTTTTCGGTGCGCAGCGCATCGAAGCCGTCGCGGATCGCCTGCGGCGTCATCGACTGCAGCCACAGCCGCTTCACCGGCTTGCCCAGCGGGCTCTTGCCGCCGGCGTACTGCTCGATGAGGCGGAAGATCAGCTCGCCCTCGCGGCCCGCGTCGCAGGCGTTGATGAGCTGCGTCACGTCCTTGCGCTTGGCCTGCTTGACCACGGCGTTCAGGCGCGTCTTGGTCTTGTCGACCGGCTTGAGGTCGAAGTGCGGCGGAATCACCGGCAGGTTGGCGAAGCTCCACTTGCCGCGCTTGACGTCGAATTCCTCCGGGGCCTGGATCTCGACCAGGTGGCCCACGGCGCTGGTCACGACGTAGGTGTCGTTCTCGAAATGCTCGTCATGTTTGTCGAACTTGCCGGCCACCGGCGTGAGGGCCCGGACGATGTCCTGGGCCACCGACGGCTTTTCTGCGATTACCAAAGTCTTTGTCATCTGAGGGCTCTCTATACTCTGCGGCTTCCGCGTGCGCACGCGCGCACACGCATGTGTGCATATTCAACCTAACAGACTTCGGCGATGCCTTCCAAATCCCCACTTTCCGCCGGCCGCGACAAGGAAGCCGCCCCCGTGACCGAGCCCGAGGCGCGCTCCGCCGCCACGCGCTCCGGTGGCCGGCGCATCCAGATGCGCCGCTCGGACGTCCACGGCAACGGCGTGTTCGCCCTGCAGGACCTGGCCGAAGGTGAAACGCTGATCGAATACAAGGGCGAGGTCATCAGTTGGAAAGAGGCGCTGCGCCGCCATCCGCACGACCCGACCCAGCCGAACCACACCTTCTACTTCCACATCGACGACGGCCGCGTGATCGACGGCAACGTGAAGGGCAACGACGCGCGCTGGATCAATCACTCGTGCGAGCCGAACTGCGAGGCCGACGAAGTCGATGGGCGCGTTTATATCAAGGCCCTGAGAAACATCGCCGCCGGCGAGGAACTGAACTACGACTACGGCCTGATCATCGACGAGCCGTACACCGAGAAGCTGCTGTCCGAGTTCCCGTGCTGGTGCGGCTCCGAGATGTGCCGCGGCACGCTGCTGACGCCCAAGGACGAGGACGAGGAAAAGGACAAGAAGAAAAAGAAGAAGGCCAAGAAAAAGGCCGAGAAGAAGAAGGCCGAGGCCAAGGAAGCGAAGAAGGCTGAAAAGAAAGCCGAGAAGAAAAAAGCGGACAAGAAGGCCGACAAGAAAAAGGCCGACGGCAAGAAGAAGTCCAAGGGCGACGCCCCGGCCGCCGCCGGAGACTGACGATGGCCACGACGCCGGCCAGCGCCTGGTTCGAAGACCGGATCGCCGCGACGGTCGCGCCGCTGCTGTCCGGCTTCGCGGTCGAGGCCGTGGCCGAAATCGATTCCACCAACACCGAGCTGATGCGCCGCGCGCGCGCCGGCCGCACCGACCCCGTGCTGCTCGTGGCCGAGCGCCAGACGGCGGGGCGCGGTCGCCTCGGCCGCCCCTGGCAGAGCGCGCAACAACCCGAGGCGCCCGCCTCCCTCACCTTTTCGCTCGGCATGCCGCTGGCGCCGGCCGACTGGTCGGGCCTGTCGCTGGCCGTGGGCGTGAGCGTGGCCGAAAGCCTCGACCCGACGGGCGCGCACCAGGTCGGCCTCAAGTGGCCCAACGACATCTGGGTGAACGACCGCAAGCTGGTCGGCATCCTCATCGAAACGGCGATGCCGCAGACCGCCCGGCCCGATGCCGCGCGCTACCTCGTGGTGGGCATCGGCATCAACATCGGCCCGCGCGAGGGCGACGGCATGCGCACGCCGCCGGCCTGGCTGCGCCAGTGGCAGCCCGACGCATCCGCGCCCGAGGTGCTGCTGTCGCTGGCCGAGCCGCTGGTGCGCAGCGTGCTTGCCTTCGAGGCGCAGGGCTTCGCGCCTTTCGCCGAACGCTTCGCGGCGCGCGACGTGCTGCGCGGGCGCGAGGTGACGCTCAGCGACGGCACCGCCGGCCTGTGCGAAGGCGTGGCCTGGGGCGGCGAGCTGCAGGTGCGCACCGACGCCGGCCTGCAACTGATCTCGAGCGATGAAGTGAGCGTGCGTCCGCGCGGCATGTCTTTCTGAGCGAGGGCATGAAGCTTCGCTTGTTCCTTGTCGCCCTGCTCGCCGCCAACGCGGGCTACTGGCTGTGGACGCGCGGCGACCTGGCCGGCTTCGGGCTCGCACCCGCGGCGCTCGACGAGCGCGAGCCGCAGCGAATGGCGCGGCAGATCCACCCCGAGTGGGTGCAGATCCGCAAAGACGCAAAGCCTTCGGGCACGCCCGCGCCCTGACCCGGTCAGGCCGCAGCAGCGCGCGCGAACATGCGCCGCGCCTTGGCCAATGCGGCCTGCAGTTTTTCTTCGGACGGTGGCTCGTGCGAGCTGGAACTCAGGCCGAATTTCTTGCCCGCGATTTCCTGCACCGCGACCAGGATGCCGCCCAGCACGGCCGGATCGGTCTCGGTGTCGAGCGCCTGGCGCAAGGGCTCGAGCGCCTGGGGCGCAGCGCTGCGGCGGTTGAACACGATCTGCATCAACGCGCTCGCGGCCCATCGGCGGTTCGTGGCGACGGCATCGTGCGTGAGCAGCGGCACGACCTTGGCGATGTCGGTCGTGCCGCCGAGCCAGCCGATCACCCACAGCCCCTTGCAGCGCAGCTCGTCGTGCGGCGACGCGAGCGCGGCGCGCGCGAGGGCCGCGGTCTCTTTCAGGCGACGGCCCTTGCGGTACTTGAAGCCGCCGAGCAGCTGCAGCACCGTGGCCTGCATGGCCGGGTCGGGCTCTTGGTCGAACTGCGCGAGCAGGTGGTCTTCGGCTTCGTCGCCGCGCTCGCCGAACTTGCGGCACAGCCAGTCGTAGAGCTCGCTGTCCATGCCGGTGTCGTGCAGCAGCGTGTAGTGGAAGCCCAGCGCCTCGGCTGAATCCTGTTCCAGCAGATCGGCGCCGAAGTCGAACATGTCCGACACGTCGGTGTCGAGGCGGATTTCCAGGAAGCGTTGGCGCAGCGTGTCGAGCGGATTCATTCCGACGGGGCCTCCTCGAAGCGCACGGTGAAGAGCGCGCCCGGCGGGTGCTTGCCGGGGTGCGCGTCTTCGAGCTTGACCCGCGCGCGGTGCTGGTTGGCGATCTCGCGCACGATCGGCAGGCCCAGCCCGGAGCCGTCGGCCTCGTTGCCGAGCACGCGGTAGAAGGGCTCGAACACCAGCTCGCGGTCGGCCTCGGCGATGCCGGGGCCGTTGTCTTCCACCTGCACCAGCTGCACGTGGCCGAAGGGGTCGGCCAGCACGCGCGCCGTGACCACGCCGGGGCGCTCGGGCGTCGAGGGCGTGTAGTTGAGCGCGTTGTCGACCAGGTTGCGCACCAACTCTTTCAGCAGCGTCGGGTTGCCGTCGACCATCACGCCGGGCGCGCCGGCCTGGACGCCGTCGTAGCCCAGGTCGATGCGCTTTTCGATCGCGCGCGGCACGGCCTCGCGCACCACCTCGATGGTCAGCCGCGCGAGGTCGCAGGGCTGGCAGTGCGTCATGGCGCTGGTGCCCTCGGCGCGCGCCAGCGACAGCAGCTGGTTCACGGTGTGGGTGGCGCGCACGCTGGCGCGGCCGATCTGCTTGAGCGACTGCTTGAGTTCGTCGGCGTTGGCGCCCTCGCGCTGCGCCAGGTCGGCCTGCATGCGCAGGCCCGCGAGCGGCGTCTTGAGCTGGTGGGCGGCGTCGGCCAGGAAGCGCTTCTGCGTGAAGATGGAATCGTTGAGCTTGTCGAGCAGCTCGTTCACCGACGACACCAGCGGCACCACCTCGAGCGGCACCGAGGATTCGTCGAGCGGGCTCAGGTCGCCCGGGCGGCGCTCGCGGATGCGCGCCTCGACCACCGACAGCGGCTTGATGCCGCGCACCAGCGCCAGCCAGATCAGCAGCACCGCCAGCGGCAGGATCGCGAACTGCGGCAGCAGCACGCCCTTGATGATCTCGGTGGCGAGCACCGCCTGCTTCTCGCGCGTCTCGGCCAGCTGCAGCAGCGACGGCGGTACTTCTTCGCTGCCGCTGGGAATCCACAGCGAGGCCACGCGCACCGGCTGGCCGTGCACGGTGCTGTTGTGCAGCAGGACCACGTTGGTGCCGGGCGGGTCGTCCACGTTGGGCTGCGGCAGGTCGCGCTCGCCGTGCAGCAGCGTGCCGTGGCCGTCGAGCAGCTGGTAGTAGATGTGGCCGGCGTCGTCGGCACGCAGGATCTCGCGCGCCGACTGCGACAGCACGAAGTGCGTCTGTCCCTGCTTCACCGTGACCAGTTCGGCCAGCACCTTCACGTTGTGCTCCAGCGCGCGGTCGAAGGGCGCGTTGGCGATGCCCTGCGCCACCAGCCAGGTCACGCCGATGCTCACCGGCACGAGCAGCAGCAGCGGCGTGAGCATCCAGTCGAGGATCTCGCCGAACAGGGAGCGCTGGGCGCGCTGGAAGAGCTTCAAGGGAGTTCCTGGCAAGACGAAAGAACGCGGGCGAGCGTGAACTAGTACTGCGATTCGCAGGTGTGACGTTTCATTGACAAGGTGTGACTGGTTGTAGCCTTGACGTGCAGTTTCTGCAATTCAAAAACATCAGGGAGAAATCATGAAGCAAAAGACCGTGGGCGGCTGCCCCAAGCCGCTCTGGATGGCCGCGACCGTGTTGGCCGCCAGCGTGGGTGTGACTGCATGCGGCGGTGGAGGTGGCGGGGGCGGCGGTGGGATGCCGATGCTGCCGATCGCACCGGTTCCGGCGCCCGCCCCTGCGCCCTCCCCAGCCCCGGCGCCCGCGCCCGCACCGGCCGAGAACCGCGCCGCCGTGCCGGGCTCCGAGCCGTCGCCTTCGTTGAGCGCGCCGCAGCCCGGCTCCACCGCCGCGGTGGGCAACGACAGCGAAGGCATCTATGCCGGCGTGCGAGGCATCGCCTTCGTCGGCACCAACGGTTCGTTGGCAGGCAGCTTCCTCGGGACCACGATGTGGGGGGCGCTGAAGGTCACGGGGCTCGACTGGTCCTTCAACCCGGACACCCAGTTGTATGTCCCGCCCAACGCGTATCCGGTGACCGGCTCGGGCACCTTCACGCCGAAGAAGTCGGTGAATGGCACCTACGCCTACGACAATGGCAGGCCGTCCGATATCGGCCCGCTGGCCTACACCATCGAGAACGCGCTGGCGGTGTCGCAGGCGAGCATGACCGGCACGTGGTCCAACACCGACAGCAGCCCGAGCCTGGGCGTGACGGTGCAGGTCGACGGCCAGGGCGTGTTCACCGGCAGCACGAGCGGCGTGCAGATCGGCCAGTGCACGCTCTCGGGTACTGTCGCCCTGGCGCAGCCCGGCTCGGCCAAGAACATGTACAGCCTCACGCTGAAGGCCGTGAATGCCGCCACGGCCAGCACCAACGACTGCAAGCTCACCCCCGCCGCCACCGGCAGCTATGCCGGGCCGGCCATCATCGGGCTGGTGCCGGCGGGCGTGTACGACAGCAACGGCTACTTCCGCAGCCTCATGTTCCTGATCCGTTCGAACACCGGCGCCACGCTGCTCGTCAATCTGCGCAAGCAGCCCTGACGGCATTGCGCGCGGGCGGGGCACGCTCAACCGGGAATCTTCTCGAGGCAGTAGCCCAGCCCGCGCACCGTCGCGATGCGCACCGGTCCCTTCTCGATCTTCTTGCGCAGGCGGTGGATGTAGACCTCGATGGCGTTGATGCTCACCTCTTCGCCCCATTCGCACAGCCGGTCCACCAGCTGGTCCTTGCTGACCAGCCGGCCGGCGCGCTGCAGCAGCACCTCGAGCAGGCCCAGTTCGCGCGCCGACAGCTCGATCATCTTGCCGTCGATGGTCGCCACGCGGCCGGCCTGGTCGTAGACCAGCGGGCCGTGGCGGATCGCGTTGCTGGTGGCGCCCATGCCGCGCCGCGTGAGGGCGCGCACGCGCGCCTCGAGCTCCTGCAGGCTGAAGGGCTTGGCCATGTAGTCGTCGGCGCCGTGGTCCAGGCCCTTCACGCGCTCTTCCACGCTGTCGGCCGCCGTGAGCACCAGCACCGGCAGCTGCGAGCCGCGCGCGCGCAGGCGCTTGAGGATCTCGATGCCGTGCAGGCTGGGCAGCCCGAGGTCGAGGATCAGCAGGTCGAACTCGCTGTGGGTCATGAGCGCGGTGTCGGCCTGCGAGCCGTTGGCCACGTGATCGACCGCCGCGCCCGAGGTGCGCAGGCTGCGCAGCAGGGCATCGGCCAGCACCTGGTCGTCTTCGGCAATCAGTATTCGCATGAGCCACCTCCGGCGGATTCAGGCGCCATGCCGGCGCAGTTCACATTTGTCTCAACGCGAGTCTAGCCCGCTGTATAGGCTTCGAGTCCGATGGTTACCACGGTGGCGATCTCGTCGCCCACGCTGGCGCGGAACTCGCGCTCGGTCTGCGTCACGGCGCGGCGGAAGGCGTCCAGCCAGGCCAGCCCGTCGGCCGTGAAGAGCACGCGTCGCGCGCGCGCATCGAGCGGGTCGGGGCCGCGCGTGACCAGCCCCCAGGCCTCGCACTGGTCGACCAGCGTGCCCATGGCCTGCTTGGTCATGCCGGCGCGCTCGGCCAGTTCGGTCAGGCGCGAGCCCTCGCGCGCCAGGTGCCGCGTGATGTGGATGTGCGCCGCGCTCACCTGCGCGCGCGCCGCGAGGTTGGACAGCGCCAGCGGCACGTCGATGTCGTGCGCCATGAGCGCCAGCACGCGCTCGTCGAAGCGGCGCATCGCATGGCCCAGCAGGCGGCCCAGATGGGTCTGGCGCCAGGCGTCGGGATCGGTGGGAAAGGCGGGGTCGGCCATGGCCTTAGATGGTAAGGCAAACTGACTTTAAAGTGGGTTTGCGAATCGCCATGAGCCCCTACACTACTGTTCAAGCATCCAGTCTGTGGTTAAAAGCAGATGGATGAATCCCGACACAAACCGTTGATATTCAAGGAGATTTCCACATGGACGCAGTCGTCAAGGGCGCAAGCATCTCGGTCGCCAACAGTGAAAAGGCCAAGGCCCTGCAGGCCGCGCTGGCCCAGATCGAAAAGCAGTTCGGCAAGGGCACGATCATGCGCCTGGGCGAAGGCGAGGCGCTGGAAGACATCCAAGTGGTCTCCACCGGCTCGCTGGGCCTGGACATCGCCCTGGGCGTCGGCGGCCTGCCCCGTGGCCGCGTCGTTGAAATCTACGGCCCGGAATCCTCGGGCAAGACCACGCTCACGCTGCAGGTGATCGCCTCCATGCAGAAGCAGGCCGGCACCTGCGCCTTCGTCGACGCCGAGCACGCCCTCGACGTGCAGTACGCCCAGAAGCTCGGCGTGAACCTGTCCGACCTGCTGATCAGCCAGCCCGACACCGGCGAGCAGGCCCTGGAAATCGTCGACTCGCTGGTGCGCTCGGGCGCCGTCGACCTGATCGTGGTCGACTCGGTCGCCGCGCTCACGCCCAAGGCCGAAATCGAAGGCGAAATGGGCGACTCGCTGCCCGGCCTGCAGGCCCGCCTGATGAGCCAGGCGCTGCGCAAGCTCACGGCCACGATCAAGAAGACCAACTGCATGGTCATCTTCATCAACCAGATCCGCATGAAGATCGGCGTGATGTTCGGCTCGCCCGAAACCACCACCGGCGGCAACGCGCTGAAGTTCTACGCCTCGGTGCGCCTGGACATCCGCCGCATCGGCACCATCAAGAAGGGCGACGAAGCCATCGGCAACGAAACCAAGGTGAAGGTGGTGAAGAACAAGGTCAGCCCGCCGTTCAAGACGGCCGAGTTCGACATCCTGTTCGGCGAAGGCATCAGCCGCGAGGGCGAGATCATCGACATGGGCGTGAACGCCAAGATCATCGACAAGTCGGGCGCCTGGTACGCCTACAACGGCGAGAAGATTGGCCAGGGCCGCGACAACGCCCGCGAGTTCCTGCGCGAGAACCCCGACCTGTCGCGCGAGATCGAGAACAAGGTGCGCGAGTCGCTGGGCATTCCGCTGCTCGCGGCCGACGCCGGCAGCGAACCCGAGAAGGCCGAGAAGCCCGCCAAGGCATCGAAGGCCGACAAGGCGGCGGAGTAAGTTTGAGATAAGCGGCCTTCGCGCAGTGCGTGGGCCGCGTGAGCGACCCACCACCCCCGAATGGCCTTCAGTGCCCCCTCCCTCAAAGGTCGCGCCCTGCGCCTCCTGAGCCAGCGCGAGCATTCGCGCGCGGAGCTGGAGCGCAAGCTGGCCAAGCACGAGGAAGAGCCCGGCACGCTGGCGAAGGCGCTCGATGAGCTGGCCGCCAAGGACTTCATCAGCGAGCCACGCGTCGTCGCCTCGGTGCTGCACCAGCGCGCCGCCCGTTCGGGCGCGCTGCGCGTGAAGCAGGAGCTGCAGGCCAAGGGCATCGCGCCCGAAGCCATCGCGCAAGCGGTGGCCGGCTTGCAGGAGACCGAAGTCGAGCGCGCCACGGCCCTGTGGCGCCGCCGCTTCGACGCGCCACCCGCCGATGCGAAGGAGCGCGCGAAACAGATGCGATTCCTGATGGCGCGCGGTTTCTCGGGCGCCGTCGTGTCCAAGGTGCTCAGGAGCGACTTCGATGACCCCAGCGACGACCCCAACGGCGAATGAAGGCGACGCGGCCTTGTCCCGCGTCATCACGCAGCGCGTGCAGTGCGAATGGCGCGACGCCTATGCGCTCGCGTCCGACCCGAAGCGGCTGCCCGACTGGGCCAGCGGCCTCGCGAAGAGCGCGCTGGTGCCGCACGGCGACCACTGGATCGTGCGCACGCCCGAAAGCGGCGAGGCCCGCATGCGCTTTGCGCCGCCCAACGACCTGGGCGTGCTCGACCACTGGGTGGCGCCCGAAGGCGTGCCCGAGGTCTACCTGCCGTTTCGCGTGATCGGCGTGGCGCCCGGCGTGTGCGAGCTGCAGTTCACGCTGCTGCGCCAGCCGCACATGGACGATGCGGCCTTTGCACGCGACGCCGGATGGATCGCGCGCGACCTGCAGGCCCTGCGCCGCCTGCTCGAGGCGGGCTGAGCCCGGCCTGGTTTACTCGGTGGCCGTGACGTCGTCGGCCAGCGGGTTCTCGGCCTTGTACGCGGCGATGTCGCGCACGTTCTTCTGCACCGCCACCGCGCCGAACAGGCTCAGCAGGAAGGCCATGGCGTAGAAGCCCTTCTCGCTCGCGGCCAGCGAGGCGTTGAACAGGCCCACGGCCAGCAGGCCCACCGACAGCAGCAGCGAGACCCAGCACAGGCCGAAGTAGATGCCGGTGACCGAGATGCCCTCGAGCCGGTCGCGCACCGTCTTTTGCAGCGACACGGCCGAGAACAGGCCGTACATGAGGATGGTGAAGTAGTAGCCCTTCTCGTTGAGCTGCATCGCGGCATTCCACAGCCCGAGCAGGTACACGATGGCGCCGATGATCAGCGCGGCCCAGGATGCGGCGACGAATGCGCCGGTCGGTTTCTGAAACTTGACGGTTCCCATGACGATCCTCCTCGTTGTTGTGTGGCGCGATTATGGTGCGGGAAGGCGGTGGCATGATCGCCAGCGACCGGCCTCGCAGGAGGCGGCTTTCCAGAAAAACCGGAGGAACCCTTCATGTCGTCGCAACCCGCCCACCCGCAGTCACTCGTTCGCACCGGCGCCAAGGCCGGCTTCGCCTTCGCCGGCTCGGCCATCAAGGGCGCGCTGATCGGCCTGTTTCTCGGCGGCGGCGTGTTCTTCTACTACCTGACCCAGCTGCAGGGCCCGGGCATCCCGGCGGCGCGGGCCGGTGGCGCGGGCGCCATCCTGGCGCTGATCATGTCGCCGCCACTGCTGGTGGCCGTGCTGCTGTCGCTGTTCGTCGGCGTGTACTTCCTGCTCGGCGTGCAGCGGGGCCGCGCCCGCGCGATGCAGCACCTGGTCGCGGCGCGCGGCGAGGCCGTGTCGCAGCGGCTGGGCGACGCGATCGCGGGCCGCATCGAAGCCATGCCGCGCACCCACGGCGGCCTGCAGCGCGTGGCCGACTGGCTCTCGCCCGACGCCCTGTGCCAGCAGCTCGCGCCGGTGCTCGGCGAAGGCCGGGCCGTGCGCGCGGTGGTCGGCTTCGTGCTGGGCCGCCTGCCCCTGAGCGACATGCTGGCCGAGTGGCAGCAGGAGCGTGCCGCGCACGGTGCGACGACGCCGGCGACGGGCGAAGACCCTGCCCTGCGCGCCCTGCTCACGCGCCGCATCCACGAGGTGCTGCAGGAGATGGCGACGCCCTCGCGCAAGCTCTTCTACATCGCGCTGGCCGCGCAGGCGGTCCTCTTGGGCGTGGGGCTGTGGCTCGTGCGCTGAGCCCGACCGTCTTCGTCGGTCTTGGGGCGGCCCGCCGCCCTCGCGCTGACGCCTCGGCGACAATCAGCGCCCGCGCGGGCCTTGCGACGTGCGCGGCCTCCATGCCTGCCTGTCTCCCCTGCCCCCCGCTTTCATGATCGTCCGGAAACGCCCGTCCGGGCTCAAGCTGTTTCTGTCCTGGCGGGGCTCCGTCCTGCCGCGCATCGCCGCGGCGCTGACGCTCAACGTGATCGTGGCCATCGTCGTCACGGTGCTGCACGGGCGCTTCGGCTCCATCAAGATCCCGCTCGGCACCGTGCCCTTCGCGCTGCTCGGCCTGCCGCTGGCGATCTTCCTGGGCTTTCGCAACACCGCGGCCTACGACCGCTTCTGGGAGGCGCGCAAGCTCTGGGGCGAGGTGATCCTGCGCTCGCGCAACCTGGCGCGCCAGTGCCAGAGCCTCATCGACGGCGATGCGCCGGTGAACGCCGGCGCCGACACCGTCCGCCGCCTGGACGACCTGCGCGTGCGCATGACCTTGCGCGCCGCGGCGTTTGCCCATGCGCTGCGCCACCAGTTGCGCGGCACTGACGCCGCCGCCGACACCAAGCCTTTCCTGCGCGAAGCAGAGTGGCAGGGCCTGACCCAGGTCGCCAACCGGCCGCATGCGCTGCTGATGCACATGGGTGCCGACCTGCGCGAAGCGCTGCGCGCGCGGCGCATCGACCCGGCGCTGGCGGCGGGCGTCGACGGCACGCTGTCCGCGCTGAGCGCGGCGGCCGCGTCGTGCGAGCGCATCCTCAGCACGCCCATTCCCTTCTCGTACACCCTGCTGCTGCACCGCACGGCGTACCTGTATTGCTACCTGCTGCCTTTCGGGCTGGTGGACTCGGTCGGGTTCATGACGCCGGTGGGGGTGCTGATCGTGGCCTACACCTTCTTCGGCCTGGACGCGCTCGGCGACGAGATCGAGGAGCCCTTCGGCACCGAGTCGAACGACCTGCCGCTCGAGGCCCTGTGCCGCACGCTCGAGATCGACCTGTGCCAGTCGGTGGGCGCCCCGGCGCCGGCGCCGCTGGTGCCGGTCGACTACTTCCTGCGCTGACACCCGCCGCGCGCGCGGTGCCGGCCTCCCCCTTACCGAAAGAAAGACGCTTTCCCTCCATGTCGCACGAAGACCGCATCCGCCTGCCCGCCCTGCGCAGCAAGATCACCACCGCGGAGGCCGCTGCCGAATGGATTCGCGACGGCATGGTGGTCGGCATGAGCGGGTTCACGCGCGCCGGCGACGCCAAGGCCGTCCCGCTGGCGCTCGCGGCCCGCGCGCGCCGCGAGCCGATGAAGATCACGCTGATGACCGGCGCCTCGCTCGGTGGCGACGTGGACCGACAGCTGACCGAGGCCGGCGCCATCAGCCGGCGCATGCCGTTCCAGGTCGACACCGTGCTGCGCCAGGCGATCAACCGCGGCGAGGTGATGTTCATCGACCATCACCTGTCGGAAACGGTCGAGATGCTGCGCACGCGGCAGATTCCGCCGATCGACATCGCGATCATCGAGGCCGTGGCCATCACCGAGACCGGCGCGCTGGTGCCCAGCACCTCGATCGGCAACAGCGCGAGCTTCGCGATCCTGGCCGACAAGGTGATCGTCGAGATCAACACCTCGCAGTCGACCGCGCTCGAAGGGCTGCACGACATCTTCATTCCCAAGCACCGCCCGCAGCGCGAGCCGATGCCGCTGGTGGCGCCGCACGACCGCATCGGCACCAGCGCCATTGAGATCCCGCCCGAGAAGATCCTGGGCATCGTCATCACCGACAAGGCCGACAGCACCTCCACCGTGCTGCCGGCCGATGCCGAGACCGCGGCCATCGCGGCGCACCTGGTGGCCTTCTTCGAGCGCGAGGTGGCGCAGGGCCGGCTCACCGAGCGGCTGCTGCCGCTGCAGGCGGGCATCGGCACGGTCGCCAACGCGGTGATGTCGGGGCTGGGCGCGGGGCCGTTCGAGCACCTCACGATGTACTCGGAGGTGCTGCAGGACTCGACCTTCGACCTGTTCGACGCCGGCAAGCTGGATTTCGCCTCGGGCTCGTCGATCACACTGTCGCCCGCGAAGGCGCGGCAGGTGTTCGGCGACCTCGACCGCTACAAGGACCGGCTGGTGCTGCGGCCGCAGGAGGTGAGCAACCACCCGGAGATCATCCGGCGCCTGGGCATCATCGCGCTGAACACGGCGCTGGAGGCCGACATCTACGGCAACGTCAATTCGACCCACGTGCTGGGCACGCACATGATGAACGGCATCGGCGGCTCGGGCGACTTCGCGCGCAACGCCTACCTGTCGATCTTCGCGACCAAGTCGGTCGCCAAGCAGGGCGCGGTGTCGAGCATCGTGCCGATGGTGTCGCACGTGGACCATGCGCCGCAGGACGTCGACATCCTGGTCACCGAGGTGGGCCTGGCCGACCTGCGCGGGCTGGCGCCGCGCGAGCGGGCGGCGGCGATCATCGCCAACTGCGCGGCCGAGCCGTACCGCGCGATGCTGCAGGATTACTACACGCGTGCTGTGGCGACCTGCGGCGGCCACACGCCGCACCGGCTCGAAGAGGCCTTTTCGTGGCACGTGCGCTACCGCGACACGGGCACGATGCGGGTCGACTGAAAGCAGAAAGGCCGGTCCTTGCGGGCCGGCCTTTCCTTCTTGTCAGCGCTTGAAGCGGGGGCTCAGAGCGCCAGCATCAGCTTGAGGTTCTGCACCGCGGCGCCGCTGGCGCCCTTGCCCAGGTTGTCCAGGCGCGCGATCACCACGGCGTGGCGGTGGTCCTCGTTCGGGAACACGCGGATCTCCAGCTGGTTGGTGTCGTTGAGCGCCAGCGCGTCGAGCTTGCCGTCGTCGGTCGGCGGCAGCACCTTCACGAACTGCTCGGGCGTGTTGCTCTTGGCGTAGTGCGCGGCCAGGGCGTCCTGCAGGTCGCCGGCCTTCGGCTTGCCGGGCAGCAGGTCGAGGTGCAGCGGCAGCTGCACCAGCATGCCCTGCTTGAAGTTGCCCACCGACGGAATGAAGACCGGGCGGCGCGTGAGGCCGGTGTAGGTCATGATTTCGGGGATGTGCTTGTGCTTCAGGCCCAGCGCGTAGGTCTCGAACAGCGGCGCCTTGCCGCCCTCGTAGTCCTCGATCATGGTCCGGCCGCCGCCCGAATAGCCGCTCACCGAAGGCAGCGACACCGGGAAATCGGCCGGCAGCAGGCCCGCATCGACCAGCGGGCGCACCATGGCGATCGCGCCGGTGGCGTAGCAGCCGGGGTTGCCGACGCGGTCAGCCTGGGCCACGGCCTGCCAGTGGCCTTCGACGAGTTCGGGGAAGCCGAAGACCCAGCCCGGCGCGATGCGGTGGGCGGTCGAGGCGTCGATGATCTTGGGCTTTTTGCCCGGGAGCTGGTCGATCAGCGCGACCGACTCGCGTGCCGCGTCGTCGTGCAGGCACAGCACCACGAGGTCGACGCCGGCCATGAGCTCGCGCTTGGCGGCCACGTCCTTGCGCAGCTCGGGCGCGATGCTCACGAGCTCGATCTGCGGCATCGTCTGCAGCCGCTCGCGAATTTGCAGGCCGGTGGTGCCGGCTTCGCCGTCGATGAAAACCTTGGCCATATCGGAGTATGCGTAGGGTGGCTAGAAGAAAGTACGTATTGACCGCAACCGCGCATCAAGTATTGGTGCGGCGCACCATGATACAGTCCGCGGTTGTTCGCCGCCCCCAGCCGTCAGGCTGCCGTCGCCCGCGAACAACAGAGCAGAAACAACAGTCTCACTCCCGATCTCCCGTTCTCAACCTCCTCCTTCCGAGAGACATCCCTCATGAAGATTCACGAGTACCAAGGCAAGGAAATCCTTGCCAAGTTCGGCGTGCCGGTGCCGCGCGGCATCCCGGCCTATACGGTTCAGGAGGCGGTCGAGGCCGCCCAGAAGCTTGGAGGCCCGGTCTGGGTCGTCAAGGCCCAGATCCACGCGGGTGGCCGCGGCAAGGGCGGCGGCGTCAAGGTCGCCAAGTCGATCGAAGACGTCAAGAAGCTGGCTGGCGAGATCCTCGGCATGCAGCTCAAGACCCACCAGACCGGCCCTGAAGGCCAGAAGGTGCGTCGCCTCTACATCGAAGACGGCGCCGACATCAACAAGGAATACTACATTTCGGCCGTGACCGACCGCGCCACCCAGAAGGTGGCGTTCATCGCTTCGAGCGAAGGCGGCATGGACATCGAGGAAGTGGCCCATTCCACCCCCGAGAAGATCATCACGGTCTACGCCGACCCCAAGGACGGCCTGACCGACGCGCAAGCCAAGGAAATCGCCGACGGCATCGGCATGCCGGCCGATTCGACCGCCCAGACGGTCGACATCCTGAAGAAGCTCTACACCTGCTACATGGAGACGGACGCCTCGCTGGTCGAGATCAACCCGCTCAACCGTGACAGCAAGGGCAACGTCGTCGCCCTGGACGCCAAGTTCAACTTCGACAGCAACGCGCTGTTCCGCCACCCCGAAATCGTGGCCCTGCGCGACCTGGACGAAGAAGACGCGGCCGAAGTCGAGGCCTCGAAGTTCGACCTCGCCTACATCTCGCTGGACGGCAACATCGGCTGCCTGGTGAACGGCGCCGGCCTGGCCATGGCCACCATGGACACCATCAAGCTGTTCGGCGGCGAGCCGGCCAACTTCCTGGACGTGGGCGGCGGTGCCACCCCCGAGAAGGTCACGGAAGCCTTCAAGATCATGCTGAAGAACAAGAACGTGGAAGCCATCCTCGTGAACATCTTCGGCGGCATCATGAAGTGCGACACCATCGCCACCGGCGTGATCGCAGCCTGCAAGGCCGTGAACCTGCAAGTGCCGCTGGTCGTGCGCATGAAGGGCACCAACGAAGTCGAAGGCAAGAAGCTGCTGGCCGAGTCGGGCCTGCCGATCATCAGCGCCGACACCATGGCGGACGCGGCCCAGAAGGTCGTGGCAGCAGTCAAGAAGGCCTAAGGAACAAGTCATGTCGATCTACATCAACAAAGACACCAAAGTCATCACGCAAGGCATCACCGGCAAGACCGGTCAGTTCCACACCGAGAAGTGCCAGGAATACGCGAACGGCAAGAACGCCTTCGTGGCCGGCGTGAACCCGAAGAAGGCCGGCGAGTCGATCTTCAACATCCCGATCTTCGGTTCGGTGAAGGAAGCCGCCACGCAGACCGGCGCCACCGTGTCGGTGATCTACGTGCCGCCGGCAGGCGCCGCGGCCGCCATCTGGGAAGCTGTCGAAGCCGACCTGGACATGGCGATCTGCATCACCGAAGGCATTCCGGTTCGCGACATGCTCGAAGTGCGCAACAAGATGAAGGCCAAGGAAGCGGCCGGCGGCAAGAAGACCCTGCTGCTGGGCCCGAACTGCCCCGGCCTGATCACGCCCGACGAAATCAAGATCGGCATCATGCCCGGCCACATCCACCGCAAGGGCCGCATCGGCGTGGTCTCGCGCTCGGGCACGCTGACGTACGAAGCCGTGGCTCAACTGACGGAAATCGGCCTGGGCCAATCGTCGGCAGTCGGCATCGGCGGCGACCCGATCAACGGCCTGAAGCACATCGACGTGATGAAGGCCTTCAATGACGATCCGGACACCGACGCCGTCATCATGATCGGCGAAATCGGCGGCCCCGACGAGGCTGACGCAGCCCGCTGGTGCAAGGACAACATGAAGAAGCCGGTCGTCGGCTTCATCGCCGGTGTCACCGCCCCTCCCGGCAAGCGCATGGGCCACGCCGGCGCGCTGATCTCGGGCGGCGCCGACACGGCCGAAGCCAAGCTCGCCATCATGGAAGAGTGCGGTTTCACCGTGACGCGCAACTTCTCGGAGCTGGCCAAGCTGCTCAAGGGCAAGCTGTAAAAAGCACACCCACCGCTGGCGGCATTCCCGCCGCTCGCATTACCACGCAGAAATGAAAAAGCGCCCGCATTGAGTTGCGGGCGCTTTTTTAACTACAACACAGTGGAATCAGAGACATGGAACTTCTTCAAAGCACGGACTTCTGGATCGGTCTGATCAAGATCGTCTGGATCAACATCATCCTCTCGGGCGACAACGCCGTCGTGATCGCCATGGCGGCGCGATCGCTGCCGCCCGCGCAACAGAAAAAGGCCGTGCTGTTCGGCTCGGGCGCGGCCGTGGTGCTGCGCATCGTGCTGACGGTGGTGGCGGCCAAGCTGTTGGCGCTGCCCTACCTGCAGATCATCGGCGGCGCCCTGCTGCTGTGGATCGGCCTGCAGCTGCTCAGCGAGGAAGACGAAGGCGACGGCGAGTCCAAGGAATACGGCAGCATGTTCGCGGCCGTGCGGACCATCCTGCTGGCCGACCTGGTGATGAGCCTGGACAACGTGATCGCCGTGGCGGCCGCCGCGCAAGGCAGCATGGTGCTGCTGGTGTTGGGTCTGGCCATCAGCATCCCCTTGGTGATTTTCGGCAGCACGCTCATGATCAAGCTCATGGAACGCTTCCCGATCATCGTCATGCTGGGTGCCGCGCTGATCGGCTGGGTCGGCGGCGAGACCATCGTGAGCGACGTGTCGCTGCATGAGGCGCTGGCGGCCAACCCCTGGATGCACTACGTGGGCGCGATCGCCGGCGCGGTGCTCGTCGTGGCCCTGGGCCGCTTCCTGCAACGGCGCGCACGCGCTGCTGCGCACTGATCCCTTAAAAAGCGAGCGCTGACAAACGATGGCAGGTGTTGGCGTTTCCCTTTTCTCCAGTCGACCGGCGCTGAGCTGGGAGTTTGCGGCGCTGACCGATGTCGGGCGCCTGCGCGCCCACAACGAAGACGCGGTGCATGTCGACCCGGCCCTCGGCCTGGCGCTGCTGGCCGACGGCATGGGCGGTTACAAGGGCGGCGAGGTGGCCAGTGCCATGGCCATTTCGCTGATGCACGCGAGCTTCGGGCGCTGGTTCGCCCAGGCCGGCATGCAGGCGCCGGCCCGCGTGGTCCGGCGTGCGCTGCAGGCGGCCACCGACGAGGCCAACGGCGCCATCCTCCAGGCAGGCATCACCCACGAAGAACTGCGAGGCATGGGCACGACCCTGGTGCTGGCGGCGTTCCGCCCCCAGCGCGTGGTGGTCGGCCACATCGGCGATTCGCGCTGCTACCGCCTGCGCAACAACAAGCTGGAGCAGCTCACGCGCGACCATTCGCTGCGCCAGCAGCAGCTCGACGCGGGCGCCATCACGCCCGAAGAGGCCCTGAACTCCCCCACCCGCAACCTCGTGACGCGGGCCGTGGGCGTGGAAGCCCAGGTGTTGCTGGAGATGCACGAGCACAGCGCCAGGCCGGGCGACCTGTACATGCTGTGCTCCGACGGGCTCAGCGAGATGGTGCCGGATGCGCAGCTTTTCACGCTTTTGAGCCGTGATCTGGGGCTGAAGGAGATGGCTTCACTTTTGGTTGCAATTTCAAACGACAATGGCGGACGGGATAACATTTCAGTTGTTCTGGCCAAGGCGGGCGTCAGCGAAGCGACCCGCGGGGCCATGTAGCAGCCAACCCAGGCGGCGGACCGTTTGCGCCGCCTGACGGTGCTGGATCTTTGCAAACGGGGAGTAATCGGCCATGCCGAAGATGATCATTTCGGTCGATGGCGTCGTCATCGGCCAAGTGGCGCTCGCCAAGAACCGCACGACGTTGGGCAGGCGCGCCTACAACGACATCGTGATCGACAATCTCGCCGTCAGCGGCGAGCATGCCGTGCTGCACATGAGCGGCGGCGAAGTCGAAATTGAAGATCTCAACAGCACCAACGGCACCTACGTCAATGCGCTGGCCGTCCAGAAGCAGGCGCTCCAGGACAACGACGTCATCGAGGTCGGCGGCTGCCGCATCCATTTCCGCTCGCACAGCAACCTCATGGCCGGCCCCGGCTCCGTGCGGGCCTCGCTCTCCGAGTATTCGGCGCCGATGCCGCTCTCGTCGGCACCCACCGAATCGGGCGCGCTGGTCGAGCTGGGCGTGCCCGTGCTGCGCGTGCTCTCGGGCGCCAACGAAGGCCAGGACGTCCCGCTGCAGAAGGTGGTCACCACCATCGGCAAGCCCGGCGTCGCCGTGGCCGTCGTCACCCGCCGCCGCCAGGGCTACGTGGCGGCCACCGTTGTCGGCAGCGTCACGCTCAACGGCGCCCCGCTGGGCGCCGAAGCCGTCGCGCTGCAGGAAGGCGACGTGCTTGAACTCGGCGGCGCCTCGCGCATGCAGTTCGTCCGGATCTGAGCCGCTTCCGGCGCCCCGCTCCGCCCCCCGTTTTTTCGCCGACAGGCATTTGTTGTCCAAGGCTGACCAGCCATGAGCGCATTGCGGCGGCACTGGCCGCGCATCGCCATCACGCTGCTGCCGGTGCTGCTGGCGCTGCTCCATGCCACCGGCGCCTGGCGGCTGGGTGTGATCGAGCATCTGGACCACCTGATCTACGACGCCCGCCTGCGCGCCACCATGCCGGGCACGCCCGACACGCGGGTCGTGATCGTCGATGTCGACGACGCCAGCCTGGCGCGCGAGGGCCAGTGGCCCTGGCCGCGCGACAAGATCGCCAGCCTCACGACGGAACTGCTGGCCCGCCAGCACGTGGCCGTGCTCGGCTTCGACGTGATGTTTCTCGAGCCCGATCGCAGCTCCGGCCTCGGGCGCCTGAAGGAGATCGCGGCCGGGCCATTGAGCGGCGTGCCGGGCCTCGCTGCCGAAATCGACCAGCTCGCCCCCACCCTCGACCACGACGCCACACTGGCCCAGGCCCTGCGCGGCCAGCCCGTGGCGCTAGGCTACTACTTCACGCGCACCGAACAGCCCAGCGCCAAGGGGCTGCTGCCGGCGACGCCCGTGCTGCCGCCCGACGCCTTTCCGCCCCATGCTTCCTTCGTCACGCTCTGGAACGGCTTCGGCGCCAGCCTGCCGGTGCTGGGCCGCGCGGCGCCGGTCGCGGGGTTCCTGAACACGCTTGTCGGTGACGGCAGCGACGACGGCGTGATTCGCAGCGTGCCGCTCATCGCCCGCTACGAAGGCGAGCATGCGTCGCCCGGGCACTACGAGTCGCTGGCGCTGGCGGTGTACCGGCTGGCGAACGGCTCGCCGCCCGTGCGGCCGGCGCTCGTGGCCGGCGACGGCAACTTTCCGCGCCTGCAGGCGCTGGTGCTGGGGTCGCTGCGCATCCCGGTCGACCAGAGTGCCAGCTTGCAGGTGCCGTTTCGCGGCCCCGGCGGGCCGCGCGCAGGATCGTTCCGCTACGTGGCCGCTGCCGACGTCCTTGAGGGCCGACTGGCGCCGGGTGAGTTGAAGGACAAGATCGTGCTGCTCGGCGCCACCGCGCCCGGCCTGCAGGACCTGCGCGCCACCCCGGTCGGCGCAGCGTTCCCGGGCGTCGAAGTGCACGCCAACATCGTCTCGGGCTTGCTCGACCGGCGCCTGCTGGCCGTGCCCGACTACGCGCCGGGTTATGAAGTGCTGACCGTGCTGGCGGCGGGGCTGCTGCTCGCGTTCGGGCTGTCGCTGCTGTCCGCATCGCGCGCCGTGCTGCTCGGCGCGGGCGTGGTCGCCGCGCTGGTCGGCCTCAACACCTGGCTCTACGTCGGCCACAGCCTCGTGCTCCCGCTGGCGTCGGCGCTCGTCATGGTGGCGCTGGCCTTCGCGCTCAACATGAGCTGGGGCTACTTCGTCGAATCGCGCGCGCGGCGCGGGCTGGTGCGGCTCTTCGGCACCTACGTGCCGCCGCAGCTGGTCGACGAAATGCTCGTGCGCCCCGGCCGCTACAGCATGCGCGCCGAGAGCAAGGAAATGACCGTGATGTTCTGCGACATGCGGGACTTCACCCGGCTGTCCGAGCAGATGGCGCCGGCCGAGCTGCAGGCCTTCCTGAACACCGTCTTCAGCCGGCTCACCGAGGTGATCAGCGCGCACCGCGGCACCGTCGACAAATACATGGGCGACTGCGTCATGGCCTTCTGGGGCGCGCCCATCGACACGCCCGGCCATGCCGCGCTCGCCGTGCAGGCGGCGATCGACATGGCGGCCGCCGTGCACGACATCAACCGCCAGCACCGCGCCAACGGCCGTCCCGAAATCAGCGCGGGCATCGGCTTGAACAGCGGCCTCATGAGCGTCGGCGACATGGGCTCGACCGCGCGCCGCAGCTATACCGTGGTCGGCGACGCGGTCAATCTCGCGTCCCGGCTGGAGGGCCTGAGCGGACACTACGGGGTCGAGATCGTGGCCAGCGGCGCCACCCGCGAGGCGGCGCCCGGGTTCGTCTGGCAGGAGCTCGACAGCGTGCGCGTCAAGGGCAAGGCCCAGGCTGTCGCCATCTACACCCCGCTCGCGCCGGAAGCCGCGGGCGAGGCGCAGGACACACGGCAGCAACTCGACCGCTGGAGCCAGGTGCTCGCCGCCTACCGCCGCCAGGATTGGGCGCTGGGCCGGAACTTGCTGGCCCCCCTGCTCGCCGCGGATGCGAAAAAAGTCCTTTACCAGCTCTACGCCCAGCGTTTAGCCTCGATGGCGCTTCGCCCGCAAGACCCGGACTGGGACGGCGCCACCCGGTTCGACACCAAATGACGACAGACGCATACAAGGGGTCTTCCACAATGCAGGTTCGCGTGCTGGGTTGCTCGGGCGCCATCGCCAAGGACTGCCGCACCACCTCGTTCCTGGTCGATGCGGACCTGCTCGTGGACGCCGGCACGGGCGTCGGTGACCTCACCCTCGACGAGATGGCCGCCATCGACGACGTGGTGCTCACCCATTCGCACCTCGACCACATCGCCGCCCTGCCCCTGATGCTCGACGCCGTCGGCAGCCGCCGCGTCCGGCCCCTGCGCGTGCACGCCCTGGCGGCCACCATCGATGCGCTGCGGGCGCATGTGTTCAACAACGTCATCTGGCCGAATTTCGAACGCATTCCCAGCCCCGAATCGCCGTTCGTGAGTTTTCATGAGATCGCGGTCGGGCAGCGCCTAGAACTGGGCAGCGACGCTCCCAAGCTGATCGAGGTGCTGCCGGCCGTCCACACCGTGCCGGCCTGCGGCTTCGCCATCCGCCGGGCCGAAGGCGGCGCCCACTGGGTTTTCAGCGGCGACACCGAGCGCAATCCACCCTTCTGGGAGCGCGTCAACGCGATCGACGTGGCGATGCTGGTCATCGAAACGGCCTTCAGCTCCCGCGAAGAGGCATTGGCCGAACGCAGCCTGCATCTGTCGCCGGTGGCGCTGGCGCACGAACTGGCGCACATCGATCCGGGCAAGCAATACCCGATCTACATCACCCACACCAAGCCGGCGGAGACCGAAGAAATCATGAGCCAGATCGAGATGCTGGCCGGGCGGGAGGTGGCAGGGTTGGCGCAGCGGGACATCCGCTGGCTCAAGGCGGATGGGGTGCTGACCTTCTGACTGGAAGCGGTCGGGCATGACAAATTTGTCGACACAATTGGCATCTGAGTGCGAGTTGTGTCACATCATGTAACTATCTTGTGACCAAAGGCGGCCCGATCGAGGGCTGCAGGGTGGGGAAACCGGGTGGCACGGATGCTGCGGAAGTTACCCCGCTCCGGGCTGGTTCCCGGGCTTTACAAACCAACCTGGAGTTAATCGAATGAACCGTCGTTCTATCGCACGCAATGTGCAAAAGGGTTTTACCCTGATCGAATTGATGATCGTTGTGGCGATCATTGGTATCTTGGCCGCAGTTGCGCTGCCTGCGTACCAGGACTACGTTGTCCGCTCGCGCGTTACCGAAGGTCTGGCACTTGCCAGCGGCGCCAAGACGGCAATCTCTGAAAACGCCGCCCAAGGCGCCGGCTTCGCGAATGGTTATGTGCTTCCGGCCGCAACGCCAAATGTTTCGAGCATCGCCATCGCCGATCTGACTGGCGTGATCACGATTACCTACACGGCGGCAGCTGGCAACGGCACCGTCACTCTCACGCCGACGTCGGGCGGTACTGCTCTGGCTGGTACGGCGCTGACTACCGCGCCCACTGCCACGGTCGCCGGCGCAGGCGGCAGCTCGACGGTTCCCACTGGTGGCTCCATTGAATGGCTGTGCCGTCCTGGCACGACCGGCGGCATGGCTGTTAAGTTCCTGCCCGCTTCGTGCCGCCCGTAACAGCTCTGCTGTTTCCAGAGAAGCCGCCTTCGGGCGGCTTTTTTGCGTCTACTCGAACCTCACTGGCTCCAACAGTTAGGTGGTCCTATCGTCCTGCATGGTCGAGATGTTCTTCACGAAGAGCGCTGCGCGGCCCTGATGCCTGCTTCTATCGACACCATCTTGGACGGCTGGATGAGCTCCCTGGATTGAACGGCGGCTACGCACTTCGTCGCACGCTGGCAAGATTTAACCTGAGGAGAGCGTTTCAACGCATTGAAGGCGACGGGTCGTTGAACACAACCTCCACTCGCAGTCGTGACTTGACTGCCCGGCCATCGATCTCACCGGGAGAAAACTCCGCAGCCATGAAGGCTTCGCGTAGAAAATAGGGTCGGAATTCAATTTCCAGCCGCGTCATTTTGGTGCAAAGGCTCGGCTCGTTTCGGCGCGCTGACGCGCAGGCGCTCATCGACAATTCGGTCTTCCGCCGTCGATTCCGAATCCGCCAGATGCGCCCCAAGCCCTGCAAATCTCCCCTAGCGAAGCCGGCCCCGCACTGACGCCGCCGCAGAAGCGCTTCAACACCTGATCCGCCAGATCGAGAAGGCCCGCCAGACGCTGGCGGCGTGGCACGACGGCATCGGCACCTACCGCCAGGCCCATGCGCAGGTGCTGCAGCCGCTGGAAGACGAACTGCTGGCCGCGCGCAGGCAATGGGTGTTCGCGCTGGACGAACTGCTGGGCCAGCCGCGCGGATGGACCCAGACCGATCGCGAGCCGCTGCGCGAACTGGTGTGTGACGCCGCGGGCGAGTTGCTGCATGCGCTCGACGGCGACGATGAAAACAATGATGAAGAACTCAAGGCGTTGTTCGCCTGGCACGCCGAGATCGATTTCGACACCGACCGGCAGCAGATGTGCGGGCTATGAAGGACGTGGCTGAAGCCATGACCGGCTCCGACCTGGGCGACGGCGAGAGCGTCGACACGCACGACGATCTGTTCGCGCGCATGCAGCAGGGGATGCAGGCGAAGGCGGCGGCCCAAGAGGCCAAGGAGGCCGAGCACAACACCCAGGCCGCGCCGCGCTGCAAGGCCAGCGCCGCGCAACTGCGCCGCGAAGCCGAGGCGCAACAGGCCACGCAGTCCATGCGCGAAATCTTCCGCAAGCTCGCCAGCGCCCTGAACCCCGACCGCGAAACCGATGCGCAGCAGCGCGACATCAAGACGGCGCTGATGCAGAGCAGAAGGCGAACCAGGCCTACGCGGCCAACAACCTGCTCGCGTTGCTCGAGTTGCAACTGCAGATCGAGCAGATCGACGCCAGCCATATCGCGAGCGCCAGCGCCGAGCGCCTGAAGCACTACAACAAGGTGCTGGGCGAACCACTGGCGGAAATGAAGGCGGAGATCGAGGGCGTCGAGCTGCGGTTCTGCTACGACCACGGGCTCGCGCCCGGGCGCACCGCCATCGACCCGCGCAAGCTGGGCCCACTGCTCGAGCAGCACCGCCGGCAGCTGCGCCTGGAACTGAGCCAGCAGCAGCGCGAACTGCGCACGCTGGCTGACGCAACGGCGACCAAGCGCTGGCTCAAGCAGCAGCGGCAGCTGCTGCGCGAACCCGCGTACGGGTTTGATCCTTTCTTTTGAGCGCGCTAACCGGCGTTGCGCTCCTTCAGTTCGCGATGACTTCCCGCCACATGATTCGGGTAGGCGTCGTCGCCGACGGCACCGTCACGTCATAGACCTTGTTCTTCCCATCGGACGTGCGCACGAGGATCTTGATCGACCCGTTCGGCAGCCCCTCGGGCTGCACGCGACTTGCCAGCACATTGCCGATGAAGCGGCTGCTCAGGTTGGGAATCGCCCCGCCGTTCGCGTAGTTGAGGAAGTACAGATTGGAGCTTCCGCCTGGTGAGCACTCGTCGCTAGAGGGAATGTTTGTCGTGAAGGCCAGAACGCCTTGGAACAGCACCGGGCTCGTGTACGAACGCTCGCCCACCGGTGTGGTCGCGAAATCGAGTACCCAGCCTTTCTTGGTTGCCAGGTCCAGGGGGTTGCTGGTCACGTTGATGTTGTCGCCCGAGCGGGTCGCCGTTTGCCTGACGAGGCTGGCGCGCAGCGGTGTGATGGTTGGCGAGTCGGACTTGTTGTCCATCAGGCCGTAGAACGATTGCGCCTGGCTGGCGTTGGCATTGGCGCCCGTTCCACCGGGGATATCGGAGGAGCCAAGGTACTGGCCGGTGCCCACAAACACCATGCGCTTGTTCTTGACCACCCCCAACTCAATCGCGTTGGTGATGGGTTGTGCTGTGCCACCGCTGTCGACCAGTGTCGCTAGCCGCCTGACATTCCAGTCGGTCGTCGAATTGGACGAAAGATCGAACCGCCAAACGTTGCCGTACAAATCCCCGCCATACACGTAGTCGGCCGTGTCGTCGGTGCCGGGGCTGACCAAAAACGCGCTGATCTTGGCCAGCCCGCTAGGGATGGCGCTCGTGCCTACCCCGGTGCTGATGTCCTTGATCAGTTCGCCTGTCGCGGTATTCAGAACATAGAGGTGACCCGTCCCGTCGCCGCCCGTGTCGGAGCCGTTGTTGTAGCCGGAGGTCACCAGCGTGACCCATCCCGCGGCCTTGGTTTTCACATTGAGGGGCGTGCCGTAGGAATAGCCGATGCTGTTCCTGACTGTGTCGGTGGTGTTCGCATTGGGAAACTCCCACATCACCTTGCTCGCGACGTCGGCTTCCGACGCAGCCGAAGGCGCGGTCACATTCAAGGCGTAATAGCCGCGCCCCCCCTTGCCGAGACCTCCCACGAGCACGGTCGCCCAACTGGGAGAGGGGGGTGTGGGCAGGTTGGCGCTTGTATTGCTGAGGTCCACATCCGTCGCCACGGCCGTGCCGTCGACATAGAAGCGATGCTGGAATGTGGGGGCTTGCTGGGAGAGGCCGACCAGGGAGCTGGTCGTCGTGGCCGTGGCGGAGAGATTGCTGGCCAGCAGGCTGCCGGGCACGTAGGCCCACAGTTCGTTGCCGGTGGTCGCATCGAATGCGTGCAGCATGCCGTCGTTGGCGCCCTGATAGACGACTTTGGTCCGGTTGGCTGCGGCGCCGGCCTTGAACGTGGCGTAGCCCGCATCGGTGTAGCTCGAGCGAGGCGCCGAAACATAGGTGGGCTCGGCGTTCACGATGTCCCCGAGCACGTGGGTGCGCGTCCGATAGGGGCGTGCACTGGTACTGTCGGTGCCTTCCTTGGTGCGATCACCCCGCAGGTAGGAGAGCACGGCAGCGTTGTCAGCCGGGCCGGGCGGCGTTGCGGGCGAGTTCAGTCGCGAGATCTGTGCGGCGCTGAGCCCGTCCGTGGTGAATGCGACGCCCGAAGTGCCATTGAAGCTGGCGATCTTGCGGGTGCTGAAGACCTTGTCGTCCAGCAGCGACTGTGCGGACCAGAGCGGGGTCGTGCCCACCAGCCCGGTATTGACATCGATCGCGAACGCTTCCAGATTGCCGTACCAGGATCCGGAGTTGAAGTTGGAGGCAAAGGCCGTGTTGTCGCCCGAGCGGACGTTCGGATTGCTCACGGCCACAGAGGCGGCCGCGCCTGTGCGATTGACGATGTTGTTAAGAATCGACGAGAGCGCGGTCTGCAGCTTCGCCGGATCGTTGGCGTTGAAATACTGGCCATGGCCGTTCAGCGCAGCATGCCAAAGGTCGTCAATGGCGGTTGCTGAATTGGCCACCGGCGCGGGCCAAGAACTCGAACCGCTCGGCGGTGTGGAACGGGTGCCGCTGGCACCTAGGCCGATGGTGAACGTCACCATGTGTTGCCAAGTCGCAGGGTCGGATGAATTGGCCGCGACCTTGCCGGCGGATGAGGTGGGTGCTGTGAGATCGGAAATCCAGTACTTCATTGCGACGTCCGCCAAGGTGTCGGATGCGCTGTTTCCATCGTAGAAGGGGGCAGGGAAATTTTTCCCAGCCTCCAATGGAACGCCTGCAATAGGGTCGTTGATGGCCACTTTGGCTACATCGTCGTAATAGACATTGGCCGGCAGTGTGGGAACCTTTTTGTCCAGATTCCCGACGTCCTTCACACTCCCTTCGTTCCAATATCCATCGGTAGACAAAATTGTGTAGTTGGGAGTGCAGGCAAGAGGAACGGTGACGCTCCGCGCCGTCGTTGACGTTGCCCCCGGCATGGTGCCAGATGTGAAGTACTGGCCGGCGCGATCTAACGCTGGGACGAGAGGCGTGCCTCCGCCGGGATTAATTCCATATACGCGGCTGTACCAAGTGGATTTTTGCGTGGAATCGAAATTGGAAAGGGCGACAAAATTTGCGGCGGTTTTATTTTCGCTGCTGGAGTTGTTGTTGATGGTGGAAAAGCCAACCCTCGATTTTCCGTCAAGCGCGGAAAAGGCAATTCCAAGAGAGGTTTTTGCGGTTGCGATACGCGTTCGATAGTACGTAAACCAATTGGCGAAATTCTGTATTTCTTGGTCGTAGGTGCATGTGGCTCCTGCCCCACAATCTGTACGTGATGCGGCACGTGAATAAGTGGTCGTCCCGGGAGTGATCTCTACGCGCGTGTAATTGGTGTCGTTGTTTTGATTGTCATTGCCGTTTGGATTCCCGGTGCCTTTCCAAGAATAATAGAAGGCATAGCGCGTATATTGTTGGCTATATGTGCCTGTGGAGTTGTCAGGGCAGTTGGTGTTCTTGGCAAAAGATGTGGAGTTGTAGAGCGGCAGTGCGATGCTCGATTTTCCCCAGCAGGTTTCTTTCAGATTCTTGCTTCCACTAGTGGCATATGGATCGATTCGAGCGGCATCCGGAGGGCTGGCACCCATGCTGGATGTGAATGCCGTTACCGTTGCCGTGCTGTCGTATTTTACCGCCGGCAAATAGGTGATTTCCGGGTTGTAATAAAGCTTGTTGTAGGCGGGGGAGTAAAAAGCACGATTCGTTTTGCCGCTATCGTACTCGCTTGTCGCATCATTGCCGGTTATTGTTTCCCACGCCATACTCCCCGAGTTATCAAGCGTAAAAAGAATGTTGGGCTTGACTCTGCTTTGCACAATCAGCGGGGCATCCGTTAAATCTGTTGCTGCCAGCAAAAACGTCGGCTGCAACGCGACGGACGCGATCAGCGCATGAACAAGGGCGCGCGAGAAATAGTTCTTTTGCATGATGAATTTGATTTGTGTTGCCGTCGATCAGCCAAATGGCAATTCGATCGTTGTCTGAACAATGCTGCTGGTATTGCGCGGGCCGAGAACGCGCACGGTCACCCGGTAGTGAATCGTGGGCCGGGTTGCCGGCGGCGGTGTCAGGCTTCCGAAGATGTTGGTGGTCTGCGCATGGCTGTTGTTGTCGTCACCCGCATTTCCTCCTGCTGAAAACGGCTGCCCGGCCACGCATTTGCTGGTCAGCAGGGTCAGGGGGTCGGTCTTGGCGGGGGCGGTGGTACACAGCCGGTCGATCACGTACTGCACCCGGTACAGGGATTCGTCCGTACAGGAGATGGTTGCGACGCTGCCTTCATGGTCGTAGCAGGGGACCGAGCTCCAAGTGATCGTGCTGGGAACGCCGGTAGCATCCACGGCCTGCATCAGACGGTAGTACTTGTTCGCCACATCGGCATCGGCTTCGGCGAGCGCGGGCAGTGCATTGAATGCGCGTTCCGCACCCGTATCGGCGATGCTGGTGGCTGCCTGCTTGAAGGCCGCGTTGCCCGAGATCACGCCGGCCGTGTCCGTAGAGCGCAGCAGAGCGGCCGCGGCCAGCGACAGCACCAGCACCGCAATCAAGGCGATGAAAACGACCACCCCTTTTTGCTGCGTGCTGCTGCGATGTGGTCGACGGGTGAAAGCAGGCTTCATGGGGGAGGGAGCGGATGTGAGGCTCATTGCAGGTTGGCCCAGAGAACGTTGCGAAGCGGCACGATGGTTTCAAAGGCGCGGTAGCGGTAGCAGCGCCAATCGGAATCGTTGCTTAGATCGATCGTGGGACCACCGGTCCAGCTTTTCGGCGCGGTGGTGGTGGTGGTGCAGGCTTGGGCACCATCCTCCATCCGTTCCTTGAGCGGGCTGCGCACCACCACGGCGATGCGTACGGCCTTGATGCGCCTGGCATCGTCCACGGAGGGAGCGGCCCAGGCCCCGGTGGCGGCAACCCAGTTGTTGACGACCTGGCTGGCGGCATCGCTGATGCCGTACATCGCCTTGAGGCTCACCACGTTGTTGGCGAGTTGCACCTGCGTCATCGAGCTGAAGAAGTCTTGCGACACGAGCGAGCCGCCTGCCACCGAATAGGTTCGCTGCGTGAAGGTACCGATGTCGTAGATCCGCGGGTTCTTGGTGAAGCTGGTGGGCCAGCCCAATGTGGTCATCACCTCGGCCGGCGGGTTGTAGATCGGCTGTGTTGCGGTGCCTGTGGCCGTCGCATGCGTCAGGACGACGCTGTCCGGGCTGGCGGGGTTGGCGTCGCTTGCGGTGATGCGTGTGAGCGTACATCTGCCATCGTCGTCGGTCATCCACACGAAGCCCCCCACACCCGAAAGCCCGACCTTGCTGGTCGGCTGGAGGTTGGAGGCTGGCGTGCCGGGTGGGTTGATCGTTGCGTTTTGCAGCAGCATGTTTCGGACATTGCTGCGAATCGACGTCCCCCAGAGCATCGTGATGCTGTCGGAAGCTCCGGCCGCAGTGCCCCCGTCGGCGATGCGCACGGGCGCGCCCGAGAAATTGGGAACGGGGCCGCTGGTCGCGCCGGTGCTGTAGTACGCAAAGTACGCGGTGCACGGCATGATGGCCGCAGTCGGCATGCCCCAGCCGGCGGCGCGGAGGTCGCGCTCGATCGTCGCCAGGCTGAAGCTGCCGTTCTGCTGCGTGTCGGCGCCCGAGGTGGTCGAGCGCTTGATGCCCTCGTAGGTAGAAATGACCTGGAAGATGATGACCGTCGCCACGAGTCCGATGACCATGCCAACGAGCGTTTCGACGAGGCCGAAGCCTCGCTGGAGGTTTCCTTGCTGAAATGAGGGCATGAAATCTCAGCCTTGGATCTGTGTCGTGAGGGTGAAGTTGTGCGTCAACTCATCCTGCGGGCTTTGCCAGCAGAGCGTTACCGTCACGACGTTGTTGGGTCCAACGACGATCTGCTGCTGCAACCCGGAGGCACCAGGCAGGGCGCCCTGGTTGGTTGTATTGCTCAACTCGGAAAGCCAACTGGTCACCAGTGGGTTGGCGGCTGTGTTGTCGCCTGGGTCACAGGCTGTCGCACTGGCATTCAAGGCGTAGGTCGGGACATTGAAGCGGTCCACCCACATGCGCCCGACGATCTGGTTCGCGAAGAAGCTGGCCTTGGCACGGTAGTCGGCGTCGCTCACGGCGCGAATGGCCGTCGCCTGCAAGCCGAGGATCCCGAGAATCGCGAGGGAAAAAATGGCGATCGCAACGAGTGCTTCGATCAGCATCACGCCGCGTTGAGCACTGGGCCGCCGACGAATGGCGCGAAATTTTTTTCTCTGTGCACTCATGAGCAACCTTGCGGGGTGGTGGCCAAGGAGTGGCCCGGATCGCACATGCGGATGTCGCCGCCGGGCGCCAGGATGATCGCCAGCCGGCGTACGTCGGTGGTCGCGCCGGTGATATCGATCTGGCGCGCGGTTGTTGCCGTGGTGAGTCGTCCCAGGCCGGTGAATGTGATGGTGGCTGGCATGCCGGCTCCAGGGTCGGGTGTCGTGGTGCCCACGGCATCGGAAACCTGGACGCGGGCATTGGACGAGGCATTGCCTTCCCGATGTTCTTGCACCAAGTCGTTGAGATTCGTGGGTGTATCCGGGAGCGCGCCGTAGAGGGCCCAGTCGGTGCCTCCCGCAAGGGCCACGCCGTTCGATTTGTTCGTCAGCGTGAACTGGACGTTGCCGTTGCGTCGGATCGCTTCGGCTCGAGCCAGTTGCAAGCCGTTGAGCACGGATTCAGCGGCGGTGCGAACCTGTGCGTTGCGAATGAAGCTCGCATAGCTGGGATATGCGAGCATGAACAGGACCGCGAAGAGTGCGATCCCGACCATCAATTCGATCAGGGTGAAGCCCGCCGCCGTGCGGTGAACCCTTGGCTTCATGGCTTGCGCACAATCCATTTGGTCTGCGTGCCGGTGAAGTTCCAGGCGCAACTGCTGCACGTCGTGGACGGCTGGTTTTTTTGGTCCAGCATGTACTTGAGGCCCGTAACCGAGGTGCCGGTGTTGCCGGTGGCAGCGAGCGAGTAGCCTTGGCCGGTGGACGAGGGCGTGCAGCCGTACTGGAAGTTGGCTGTGGTGGCTGGAGGATCGATGCCGCAGGTGCCATCGGCTTTGACATAGGTGCGGTGATCTTGGTAGTACTGCTCAAGTTGGGTGCGATAGCTCGACAGGTTCCCGGGCGCTTCTTGAACATTGCCCCGTCGCACGTAGTCCGAGTAGTTCGGGTAGGCAATGCTCGCAAGGATGGCCACGATGGCGATCGTGACCATGACCTCGATCAAGGTGAACCCTTTCAGCGCCCGTCGTGGTTCTGGTGCACCCATCCTTGATCGGGTGGGCAATGCAACTCGCTGGTTCATCAAGACTGCCTTTCAAGCCGGATTCAAGCCCGCGGATCGGACTTGGAAACAATTGCGAAATATTGTTAAATAATGTGTCGATTTGCCAATCTTTCCAAAGCCACTCGCCCGGCAGCCGTGACCACTCGTCGGATCGAGAGGGGGGCACAATGGGCTCGTGCAGCTTTTTTCAGCCCGTCTTGACCCGCGTCCTTCATCGGGTCGGACCCTCTGCGGCGTGCGCGCAGCGCTGCTGGCATCCGCGTTTCTTTCCCCCCTGGTGGCGGGGCCGTCGGTCACTGTGTGGCAGCAGTTGGTGTCTTGGAGCTGTCTCGCGGGTTGGCTTCTCTGTGCCTCGGCGTTGGCTTGGCCTGCTTCTGGGCTGACTCGTTGGCTGGGTGCAAGCGCAGCGGTGCTGGCGCTCACCGGAATCTGGGGTGCCGCTGGGTGGCCCCTCGCATTCCCACTGGCTGTGCTCGTCGCCATAGCGCTGGCAGCAGGCTTGGGTGCCCGTTCATCAAGCAGCGATATCTCTGTATCGACGGCAACGGCTTGGGGGCTCTTCGGCGCGGGATTGCTCAACGCCGTGCTGGGCTTGTTTCAGTACTACGACCTGGCGGGCGGCCTCGCGTCCTGGGTCGCTTCACCTCCCACAGGGCGGGCGTGGGGCACGCTGCGCCAGCGCAACCAGTTCGCCACGCTTCTCAGTCTGGCCCTCGTTGCCATGTTGTGGCTCTATGGCACACGGGATTCGCGCCAAGCGCGATGGGGGCTGATGGCGGCGGCCGTCGTATTGATTGCCGCCGCAGCGGCCTCCTTGTCGCGCACCGGATTGCTTCAGTTCGGAGGGGTCATGGCGGTTGCGAGCCTTGCGGCTTGGCGAGAGCGCCGCGGGCGGGTGATTCCGGGATCCTTTCGCCTTCCGCCGCCACTCGTTCTGCTGGCAGGGATTGCGCTTTACTTCGCCTTCGATGCGGTGTTGCCTTATCTCGCCGCGGGTGGTGATGGCCCGGCCGTCACTGCGGTTTTGGCATCACGCCTGCAACCCGCCGTCGTCACCACCGACAGCCGTGTCGTCCTCTGGCAGAACGTCCTGACCCTGATCGCCCAGCGCCCCCTCACCGGCTGGGGCTGGGGCGAGCTCAGCTTCGCGCACTTCGCCACGCTGTACAACGGCCCGCGTTTCCCCGTGATCCTCGACAACGCCCACAACCTGCCGCTGCACCTCGCGGTCGAGCTGGGCATTCCGGCGGCGCTGCTCATCTGCGGCGGCTTTCTGTGGATGGTGGGTGCGGCGAAGCCTTGGCGCGAGCGCGATCCCTTGCGGCTGATGGCGTGGGGCCTGCTCGGCGTCATCCTCGTGCACAGCCTGCTCGAATACCCGCTCTGGTACGGCCCGTTCCAGCTGGTGTTCGGTCTGTGCCTCGGCATCTTGTGGCCAGAATCACCCAAGCGCCCGGAAGCGAACGGCAGAAAACTCGCCGCATTCGCTGCAGCCGCAGCTTGGGTCGCCGTCATCGGCTACGCCGCCTGGGACTACACCCGCATCAGCCAGATCTACCTGCCGCGCGAGGCCCGCATGCCGGCCTACCGCGACGACACGCTCGCCAAGCTCCAGGGCTCGTGGCTGTTTTCACGCCAGGTGGATTTCGCCGAGGTGACGCTGACGACCGTCACGCCGGCGAATGCCGCGCACATGCACGAACTGGCCGGGCGCGTGCTGCACTTTTCGCCCGAGCCGCGTGTCATCGTGAAGCTGATCGAAAGCGCCGAGCTGCTGGGGCGCGATGCAGAAGCGCACGCGCTGGCCGAGCGCTTCCGTGTAGCGTTTCCAGCCGCGTTCGCCCGCTGGCTGGACAACCGCCCGGACGACGCACCCGAGCTATAGCCGCTGGATTTCAGCCCGCCGTCGCGACGTAGCTCCCCGACTTCCCGCCGTGCTTCTCCAGCACATGCACGTCGGTGATCCGCATCCCGCGGTCCACGGCCTTGCACATGTCGTAGATGGTGAGCAGCGCGACCTGCACGGCGGTCAGGGCTTCCATTTCCACGCCGGTCGGGCCGACGGTCTCGACGGTCGCGGTGCAGGCCACCTGCGGCGCCTGGCCGCCCTCGGCGAGCGCGAAGGCCACGGCCACGCGGGTCAGCGCCAGCGGGTGGCACAGCGGGATCAGGTCGCTGGTCTTCTTGGCGGCCTGGATGCCGGCGATGCGTGCGATGCCCAGCACGTCGCCCTTCTTGGCGGTGCCCGATTCGATCAGCGCCAGCGTCGCAGGCTGCATCTCGATGCGGCCGGTGGCCACGGCCACGCGGTGGGTGGCGGGCTTGGCCGCCACGTCGACCATGTGGGCCTGGCCCTGGGCGTCAAAATGGGTGAGGGTGCTCATCGGTGAACGTTCGTTTTGAAGATGCATCATACGAGCCCGAGCCACAGACGAGGAATGCCGCGCTTGACTCCCTCTTCCCACAAGAAAACGCGCCCGACGCCCCTCCGGCATGCGGTGTGCGCTACCTTTTTGATAGCTTCCCAGGTGCTGCTGCCGGCCCCCGCGCTGGCGCAGGTGCAGCAGATCCTGCCGGGCCTCGGTGACGGCGGCGAGATGACGGCCAGCGCCGAGCGCCGGCTGGGCGACCAGATCGTGCGCGAGCTGTACCGCGACACGGACTACATCGACGACCCGGTGATCGCCGCCTATGTGCAGGACATCTGGCAGCGCCTGCTGGCCGCCGCGCGCTCGCGCGGCGAGCTCACGCCGGAGCTCGACGAGCGCTTTGCCTGGACCATCCTGCTGGGGCGCGACCGCAACATCAACGCCTTCGCGCTGCCGGGCGGCTACCTCGGGCTGAACCTGGGGCTGCTGGCCGCGGTCGGCAGCCGCGACGAGCTGGCGACGGTGCTCGGGCACGAGCTGTCGCACGTCACGCAGCGCCACATCTCGCGCATCATGAACAAGCAGGGCAAGCAGATGCCCCTGATGATCGCCGGCCTGATCCTCGGGATGATCGCCGCCAGCAAGAGCCGCAATTCCGACGCCGGCCAGGCCGTGATCATGGGCAGCCAGGCGCTGTTCATGCAGAACCAGCTGAGCTTCTCGCGCGACATGGAGCGCGAGGCCGACCGCATCGGATTCGGCGTGATGACGCAGGCGGGCTTTGCGCCGCAGGGCGCCGCGGCGATGTTCGAGAAGCTGCAGTACGCCTCGCGCCTGAACGACAACGGCTCGTACCCGTACTTGCGCAGCCACCCGCTGACGACCGAGCGCATCTCGGACATGCAAGGGCGGTTCCAGTTCCGCGCCGACGCCGCGCCGCCGGTGGTGCCGCTGGTCATGGACCACGCCATGGTCGCCTCGCGCGCCCGCGTGCTGACGCGCCCGGGCGTCGACGTGCTGCGGCTGTGGGTCAATGCGGCGTCGAGCGGCGAGTTCGCGGGCAGTTCACCGGCCCAGCAGGCGGGCACGCTCTACGCGGCGGCGATGGCGGCCAAGGAGCTGCGCGATTTCAAGGCGGCGCGCGCGCTGGCCGAGCGGCTCGTGGCCCGCACGGCCGACGACGCGGCCGCGAGCAAGCAGGCGCGCTGGCTGCAGGCCGAGATCGAACTCGCGGCCGGCGGCGCCGCTCGTGCGGCGGCGCTGCTCGACGCCAAGTCGAAGGAGCGGCCCGAGATGATCCTCGCGGCCGAAGCCGCGATCGCCCAGCGCCAGCCTGCGCCGATGGTGCCCGTGCTGCGCGACTGGGTGGCCGTCCACCCGCGCGACGCCACGGTCTGGCGCACGCTGGCCAACCTGTACGGGGCGCAGAACGACACGCTGCGCGCCATTCGTGCCGACGCCGAGGCCAACGTGGCGATCCTCGACTACCCGGCGGCGCGCGACCGCTTCAAGGCGGCGCAGGAGCTGGTCCGCAAGTCGGGCGCGCCCATCGACCACTACGAGGCATCGATCATCGACACGCGCGCACGCGCCGTCGACGTGCTGGTCAAGCAGCAGGCCGAGGAGCCGCCGCTGAAGTAGTGAAGTGTCGAGGGGCGGCGTTCAGCGCCGGGAGGACAGCAGCCCGCCCAGCGCGCTCTCGATGAGCAGCCCGAGCAGCGAGTAGATCAGCGAGCCCAGCAGCGCGGCGAGGAAGCCGTTCACATGGAAGCCGCCGAGCAGGCCCGAGGCGGCCCAGAACAGCAGGGCGTTGATCACGAACAGGAACAGCCCGAGCGTGACGATGGTGACCGGCAGCGTCAGGATCACCAGCACGGGCCGCACGACCATGTTGAGCAGGCCGATCACGGCCGCCGCGAGCAGCGCCGAACCGAAACTCTGGACCTGGACGCCGCTGTAGAGGTAGGCGACCGCGAGCAGCGCGACGGCGCTGAGCAGCCATTTGAGGAGGATGCGCATGCGCCGCAGGATACCCCACGGGCCCGCACAAAAGAACAAGCCCCGCTGCGTTGCCGCAGCGGGGCTTGTGTCGGTTCGGGAGGGCGTGCGGCCCTGATCAGGCTTACTCGGCCAGCTCGTTGGCCAGCACCAGCAGCGCGCCCATGCCCATCACGGCGCCGGGAAAGGCCCAGCCCGATTGCTTGGCCGGGGTCTGGTCGGGCGTGACCGGTTCCAGGTCGACGCCGATCTTCGGGCGGCGCGCATCGACCACGTGGGTGGCCGCGTGCTCGCGCTTGAGTTGCTGCGTCAGGTCGGTCAGCGGGCCCTTGGCCAGCACCGCCGTCACCTGGCCGCCGTTGCGTTCGAGCAGCGGCAGCATCTGCGCCTGCACCTTGCTGAACCACTTGGCGCGCCAGTTCTCGCGCGCGCTGTGGCTCACCCACTTGCTGATCCGGTGTGTCATGCGCGGCGCGCAGGCCACGAGCACCCAATGGCGCGCCACGACGTTGTTCGCATCCGGCGCCAGTTCGGCGAACTGCTCGCTGGCATAGACGGCGTCGTCGACGTAAAGAATGATCTTTTCCATGAGTGCTCTCCTTTGATAGTTAGAGTGACAGAGACCGGATTGATGCAAGAAGTTTCAGTGCGGGGCGTTTATCGTTCAACGAACGCTCAGTGGGCCGGGGTGGCGGGGGCCGGCTTGCGCGAAGCCACCCACTTGCCGATCGCCAGCACCAGCAGCGCACCGATGATGCCGGCGGCGTACTTGATGGTGTCGGTCTGCGGCACCTTCGGCACCCAGGTCCAGTTGGCGGGGTTCGCCAGGGCCGGGTCGGACACGGCCATCGTGCCGGCGATCCAGCCCAGCAGCATGCCGCCCAGCGTGATGATCATCGGGAAGCGGTCCATCAGCTTGATGACCAGCTGGCTGCCCCAGACGATGATCGGGATGCTCACGAGCAGGCCGAAGATCACCAGCGGCATCTGGTGGCCGTCGCCCGCGCCTTGTGCGGCACCGGCGATGGCGATCACGTTGTCCACGCTCATGACCAGGTCGGCCACGATCACGGTCTTCACGGCGCCCCAGAGGCGGTCGCTGCCGGCGATGTTGCCGTGCGCGTCGTCATGGTCGGGGGCCAGCAGTTTCACGCCGATCCACAGCAGCAGGATTGCGCCCACCAGCTTCAGGAACGGAATCGCGAGCAGCGTGAGCGCGAAGAAGATCAGGATCACGCGCAGCACGATGGCGCCGGCGGTACCCCACAGGATGCCCTGGGTGCGTTGCGCGGGCGGCAGCTTGCGGCAGGCCAGCGCGATGACGACGGCGTTGTCGCCGCCCAAAAGAATGTCGATCATGATGATCTGACCGACTGCGACCCAGAATTCCGGGGCCATGAACTGTTCCATAGATTCCTCTTTGTCTTGGCGCCACGCCCGCAGCTCCCTGATGGGGACCACGACGGGCAGCGGCATGCCGATGCGTTTCGATTCACCCTGCGCGGGTGCGGTCGAAAGCGGGGGAGCGAAGGCCGGGTGACACCGGGGACTTGCGAACGCTTCGACCAAACCTGCGCAGGTTCAAATCGAAGGTCTCGCTCGACAACAGCAAGCGCGCCGACCTGCGTCCGCGCGTGTGTCGCCCGACAGGCCGGAAGTGTTGTGCTTCGTATTGACGACCTGACGATTCACGCTGCCCGGGGACAGCGATCGGGAGCTACTCCCCTTCGTGGGCGGGATTAGAGCATTGAAGACCGCGCCGAGGCAACCAAAAGTTTTCTTTACATTTAAGGGCAAAGGTCCGGAGGGGCGCATGCAGCGGGCATTTGATGCTCCATTTTTGGGAGCGACTATGGCCCTAAAAAGGAGCGGGACATTGCGGGACTATGATCGCCGCTCGCTGTTTTTTCACTCTCCATGGCCGCCATCCACATCACCGACATCGAGGCCGCCATCAACCACTGGCGCGAGAAGTCTCCCTCGCCCGACGGCATCACGCTGGCGCCCGAGTTGCGCGCGCTGGCCGAGGTCTACGCGCTCATGGTCTTCCACCACGAAGACGAGGTCGACGAGGTCGGCTTTCCCGCCAAGGCCTGGGCCGCCTGGCTCGACTGGTACCACAGCACGCCCGACACGCCCTGCATCGCGATCTGCTCGACCAGCCAGGGCGACGACGAGTGCAAGGGCTGCGGACGCAGCTTCGACGAGGTGCAGTACTGGCCGGCCATGACGCCGGTCGAGAAGCGCGTCACCTGGCGCCGCATCACCATGGAAGACTCGGCCTGGCGCTTCAACCGCTATGCCGAGCGCGCACGCGAAGCCGAGCCGACCGCTGCAGAGACCGAGTTCGACCCGGACGACGAGAAAAACTGGGCCCCCTGACCATGCGCCGCCTCGCGCAAGCCCCCAACCTCGCGATCGCGACCGTGTGGGCGCACGCCTTGCGCGAGGAGGGCGTGGCCGCGACGGTGCAGCGCGAATTCCTCGGCGCGGTCATGGGCCAGCTGCCGCCCGACCAGTGCCTGCCCGAGATCTGGATCGACGACGAATCCCAGTACGAACTCGCGCGGCGCCTGCTGCACGAACTGCAGCACCGGCCGCAGCGCAGTTGGCGCTGCGTGTGCGGCGAGCAGGTCGAAGGCGGTTTCGAGCAGTGCTGGCAGTGCGGCGAGATGATGCCGGCGGCCTAGCCGCCCGGACCCTTCACTTCCACTTGAGCAGCTCGACGTCGATGCTGTTCACGCCGTCGCCCAGCGTCAGCGTGCTTTCCTGGATCGTCGCCTGCAGCTGCATGCTGCGCTGCGCCAGCCTCGCGAGCGCCTGCGAGGCCTCGGTCGGCACGCGATAGACCTTCAGGTTCTGCGGCCGCGTGAGCTTGCTCTCGATGCCGCGCCACCAGATCTCGGCCGCGTGGTTGAAGCAGTAGACGATCACCTCGTCGGCCTTGCCGCAGGCCTTGATGATGGGCTTGTCTTCCGGTTGGCCGACCTCGATCCATATCTTGGTCTGGCCCGTGAAGTCGCGCAGCCACACGTCGGGCTCCTCGACGTTCGACAGGCCCGCGCCGAAGGCCAGCGTGCCGTCGCCGTTGCAGATGTCCTGCAGCTGGTGCGCGTTGAGCGCGAGCGCGACCAGCCGGATCATCATCCGCTCGTCGGTCTCGCTGGGGTGGCGCGCCAGGGTCAGCGCATGGTCGGCGTAGTAGCCGTGGTCGATGTCGGCCACCGCGAGGGTGGCCTTGAAGATGGTGGATTTGAGAGCCATGGGTGCGCGAGTGTATGCGCGCGCCCCTTCGGCCTCAGAACGCCAGCGACGCCTGCAGGTACACCGTGCGCGGCTGGCCCACGTACTTGCCGCCGTTGTTGTCGACCGAGCGGTTGTAGTAGCGGCGGTCGAACAGGTTCTTCACGCCCACGGCCAGCTTCAGGTGGCTCAGCGAGGGGCCGAAGTCGTAGGCGGCGCGCAGGTTCACCGTGCCGTAGCCCGGGATGTCGCCCAGCCGCCCGCTCGGGTCTTCCACGGTGATGTACTTCGCGCCGTCGTCCGGCGAGCCCGGCGAACGCTGCTTGGATTGCGCGTAGAGGTCGGCGTTGAGCGTCCACGGCCCGCGCTCGTAGCGCGCGCCGAGCGTCGCGACATGGCGCGAGTAGAAGGGCAGGTCGCGCCCCGCGAACACGCCGGCCTTCGAGGTGGCCTGCGTGTACGTGTAGGTGCCCGACACCGACAGCCCCTTGAGCGCGTCGCTCAGGCTGCCCAGGTCGTAGCGCAGCGCCGACTCCAGCCCGCGGTGGCGCGTGGCGCCCAGGTCGGTCCACTGGCCGACGTCGCCGGTGATGGAGCGCGCCAGCTGCAGCTCCTTGTCGAAGTTGATGTTGAACAGCGTCAGCTCGCCGCTCCACGATTCGCCCTTGTACTTGGTGCCGATCTCGTAGGTCTTGGCCTTTTCGGGGTGCAGGCTGGTGGTCGACTGCGCGAGCTGGGCGTACTGCTGCGGGCCGAACGACACGCCGGCATTGGCGAACAGCGTCCAGCGCTCGCTCATGCGGTAGAGCACCGACAGCGTGGGCAGCACCTCGTTGGAATCGATCTTCGGGTAGATCGCGTTGGTGATGCGGTTGTTGGCCACGGTGAACACGTCGTTGTGCGAGCGGAAGGATTCGTAGCGCACGCCGGGTGTGACCGTCCAGTTGCCGAAGTCGATGCGGTCGTCGATGTAGAACGCGTGCGCGGTCGTGCCGCCCTTGCTGGTCTGGTACGCCGGCTGCGCGAGCGCGTAGGCGTCGAAGCCCGGCGCCGGCCGGTAGTAGCTGCTGCGCGTGGCCGTTTCGGAGGCATCTTCCTTCAGGTAGCGCGCGCCGATGCTGATTTCCTGCACCACGCTGCCCGAGTCGATCAGGCGCGAGTAGCGCGGCTCGAAGGCGTAGGTCTTGTAGTTGCGCGGCGCGGTGGTCAGGCGGCGGCGGTTGGCGTTGGCGCCCGTGCCTTCCTGCTCGAGGTAGCTGCTGCGGTACGAGTCCGTGTAGTAGGTCAGCATCTCGAACTTGTTCACGCCGTCGTTGTGCGTGTACTTGAGCGAGCCGTCGGTGCGGCGGCCCGTGAACTCGTCGTAGGGGCGGTCCGACTGGAACGGGTTGGCCGCGAATTGCGCCGTCGTCAGGCCGCCGGGCATGCGCCCCTTGCCTTCGAAGTGGTGCAGCGAGATCGCGATGTCGTCGGTCTTCGAGATTCGGTAGGCGCCCTTGAGCATCAGGTCGTCGATGCTGGTGTGGTCGTTGCCCTGGCGCCAGCCGTCGCCATGCGTGCCCGAGTACAGCAGCGCCAGGCCCAGGCCGTTCTCGTTGGTGCCGCCGATGAACAGGCTCGGCGTGGTCTTGGTGCCGCCGCCGTGGCTGGCGCTCTCGACGCCCACGCCGACTTCGCCCGCGAACTGCTTGGGGATCGAGCGCGTCACGAAGTTGATGATGCCGCCCACGTTCTGGGGGCCGTAGCGCACCGAGCCTGCGCCGCGCACCACGTCGACCGCCTCGAGGCTGCCGAGCGACACCGGTGCCAGCGACAGCTGCGGCTGGCCGTAGGTCGCGTAGGCCAGCGGCATGCCGTCCAGCAACACGGTCGAGCGCGGCGACAGCCGCGAGGTCAGGCCGCGCACGCCCACGTTGAGCGAGATGTCGCTGCCGCCGGTGCCGTTGCTCTCCTGCACCTGCACGCCGGGCACCTGGCGCAGCACGTCGCGCACGCTGGTCGAGCCGCTTTCCTGGATCTGCTGGCGCTCGACGATGCTGCGCGCGCCGGCGTGCTCGAGCACCTTGGTCTCGGTGGGCGTGCCGAGCCAGTCGCCGGTGACGGTGATGGCCTCGAGCGACTTCGACGGCTCGGCGTCGGCCGCGAAGCTGTGCAGGCTCAGGGGCAGCAGGGCCAGGGCGATGGCGGTCTTTTTGTGCGGGAACAAGGGGAGTCCTCCTCGATGTATTTGTGATGGATGAAGGGATGGGATGTGTGTGTCGTTCAGGGCGCCGCGCCGCGGGACAGCGCCTGGCTGCGCGCGGCCGCAGCCACGGCGCGCCGGCGCCACCAGAGCCACACGCCGCTCAGGCCGAGGCCGGTCAGCGCCAGGCCCAGCAGCGCGGTGACCGCCTGGTGCACCACGCCGCCGAGCACGCCGGTGTGCAGCGGATAGATCACGACCACCGCGCCGTTGCCGGTGTCCATGTCCTGCCAGCGGCGCACGCCGAGCAGCTCGCCCGTGACCGGGTGCACCCACACCGAGCCGATGCCGTTCGGGTGCGGGTCGTCGGCGAGCCGGAAGCGTACGCGCAGCGGCCGGTCCGCGCGGCCGGGCACCTGCACGTAGCCGATGGGCTGGCCGGGGAACACGGCCTGCGCGCGGGCGACGAGGTCGTCGAGCGGCAGGCGAGGGCCGGTGGCGGTGCCCTTGGGCACCCCGGGTGCCTTGGCAGGTGTTTGCCCGAGCGCGGTCGAGATGAAGCCGCCCAGCGGTCGCCAGGCCATGTAGGCGCCGGTGAAGACCGACACCGCGATCAGCAGTCCGAGCACGGCGCCGCCCGTGCGGTGCAGGTCGAACAGCCCGCGCAGCAGGCCGCGGTCCAGCACGATGCGCAGCGAGGGCGGCCAGCGCGCCGGCCACCACAGCACCACGCCGGTGACCAGCAGGAACAGGTAGGCCAGCGCGGCGATGGCGAGGATGCCCTTGCCGGTGTCTTCCAGCAGCAGGCTGCTGTGCAGCTCGAACAGCAGGTTGTAGGCGCCTTCGTGCGTGCCGCGGCGGCCCTGTTCGGCGCCGGTGGCGGGGTCGAGGTAGAGCGTGCCGTCCCACGGGCCGCGCACCAGCACCCAGAGCGTGTCGCCGGGCTGGCGCGGCGGGCGCAGCATGAGGTTGGTGTCGGGGCCGAACTCGGCGAGCAGGCGTTGGCGCAGCGGCTCCAGCGGCGCCGGGGCCGTGCTGCTGTTGCTGCGCGCGACGAAGAACTCAGGATGCGCTGCGCGGTCGAGCGGCAGCGCCACGACCAGCACAGCGCCCAGCAGCGCCGTGAGGGCGAGCAGCGGCCCGAGCGTGAGGCCGATCCATCGGTGGAGCGTGAGCCAGAGGCGTCTCAGTGGGGCGCGCCGCATGAACAACGGGGACGTCGAGGCGTCCCGTCTGGGTTGTCGGCTGGCGTGCCCCAAACGGGGCACGTTGGCTGGGAGGTATCGGTGGGCGAACGAGGCGCGCCGGCCGTGGGCGGCACGGGCCGGCGGATCGTCGCGGGGGAGGCCTAAATTCTACGGGCCAGCTCGGCCGCCTTGCCGGTGTAGCTGGCGGGCGTCATGGCCAGGAGGCGGGTCTTCTCTTCCTCGGGAATGGCCAGCGAGCGGATCAGCCCGTGCAGCGCCTCGGCCGTCACGGTCTTGCCGCGCGTGACTTCCTTGAGCTGCTCGTAGGCGCCCTGCACGCCGAAGCGGCGCATCACGGTCTGGATCGGTTCGGCCAGCACTTCCCACGAGGCCTCGAGGTCGTCGGCCAGCGCTTCCTGGTTGATCTCGAGCTTGCCCAGGCCGGTGGCCAGGCTCGCGTAGGCCAGCGTGGCGTAGCCGAAGGCCACGCCGATGTTGCGCAGCACCGTGCTGTCGGTCAGGTCGCGCTGCCAGCGGCTGATGGGCAGCTTCTCGCTCAGGTGGCGCAGCACCGCGTTGGCCAGGCCCAGGTTGCCCTCGGCGTTCTCGAAGTCGATCGGGTTGACCTTGTGCGGCATGGTCGACGAGCCGATCTCGCCCTTCTTCAGGCGCTGCTTGAAGTAGCCCAGGCTCACGTAGCCCCAGATGTCGCGCGAGAAGTCGACCAGGATCGTGTTGACGCGCGCCACGGCGTCGAACAGCTCGGCCATGTAGTCGTGCGGCTCGATCTGGATGCTGTACGGCTGGAAGCTCAGGCCCAGGCCCAGCGGCGCGGGCGTCTCGACGACCTTGCGGCTGAAGGCTTCCCAGTCGAACTCGGGCCAGGCGGCCAAGTGGGCGTTGTAGTTGCCCACGGCACCGTTCATCTTGCCCAGCAGCTGCACGGTGGCGATCTGCGCGCGGGCCTTGGTCAGGCGCACCGCCACATTGGCGATTTCCTTGCCCACGGTGGTCGGGCTGGCGGTCTGGCCGTGCGTGCGCGAAAGCATCGACACGTCGGCGAACTGGTGCGCCATTTCGCGCAGCTTGGCGATCAGGCCGTCGATGGCCGGCAGCACCACGGTGTCGCGCGCGGCCTGGATCTGCAGGGCGTGGCTGGTGTTGTTGATGTCTTCGCTGGTGCAGGCGAAGTGCACGAATTCGGCGGCGGCCAGCAGCTCGGGGCGGGCTTCGAACTTCGACTTGATCCAGTATTCGACGGCCTTCACGTCGTGGTTGGTGGTCTTCTCGATGTCCTTGATGGCCAGCGCGTCGGCCTCGGAAAAGTGCGACACCAGCCCCATCAGGTACTTGCGGGCGCCGCCCGTGAGGGGCTTGAACTCGGCGAAGCCGCAGTCGGACAGCGCAATGAACCAGGCCACCTCCACCTGCACGCGACGGTGCATATAGCCCTGTTCGCTCATCAGCGGGCGCAAGGCCGCGAGTTTGGCCGCATAGCGGCCGTCAAGGGGGGAGAGGGCGGAGACGGTGGAAAAGCTCATGCCCGAATTTTAGGCGGCCGCCGGGTGGCCGCGCCGCGGGGGAATTCGGGCGCCGTCTTTTTCCCTTCACCTAAAATGCCTGCGAACAAACGTTAACAAGCGATGGGGAGAGAGCCTTCATGAAACTGATCGGATCCGCCGCCAGCCCGTATGTGCGCAAGGTGCGCGTGGTGCTGGCCGAAAAGCGGCTCGACTACCAGTTCGTGATCGAAGACGTCTGGTCCGCAGACACCACGATCGCCCATTCGAATCCGCTGGGCAAGGTGCCGTGCCTGATCATGGAAGGCGGCGAGGCGATGTTCGACTCGCGCGTCATCGTCGAGTACATCGACACCCTGTCGCCCGTGGGCAAGCTCATTCCGCAGCAAAGCCGCGAGCGCGCCGAGGTCAAGACCTGGGAAGCGCTGGCCGACGGCGTCATGGACGCCGGCGTGCTCTGGCGCCTCGAGGCCACCTGGACCGGCCGCACCGACGGCGAGCGCAGCGCCGCCTGGATCGAGCGCCAGCGCGCCAAGGTCCAGGCCGGCGTGGCCGCCATGGCCAAGGGCCTGGGCGACAAGCCCTTCTGCAGCGGCATCCACCTGAGCCTGTCCGACATCGCGGTCGGCTGCGCGCTGGGCTGGCTGGGGCTGCGTTTTCCCGAAATCGACTGGCGCGGCGACCACGCCAACCTGGCCAAGTTGTACGACAAGCTCATGCTGCGGCCGAGCTTCATCGACACCCAGCCCTGAAACGACAAAGCGCCCCGCGGGGCGCTTTTTTCTTGGGGCCGTTCGGGCCACCGCGTACAAGAAGGCCGAGGGGGGCGCTGCGTCATCGCGGGCCCCGCTGTCGGCGGGAAGACAAAAATGCTGCGAGGCGCCCCGACACGAAGGAGGGAGGGAGGGAGGAGGAGAAGAATCGCCTCGGGATTTCAACCGGACGGCAGGCGCCCGGAAGACCTCGCAACATGAAAACCTGTGGGCCTTGGCCGCCCACGCTCAAGTATGAGCGCGGTGCCGCCGCACGGTTCCCGTTCGAGTGGTAAACGTTTGTGACTCAAAGTTCACATTGCAGGGCCGGTCAGTCGCCGCTGGGGCCGAGCTGTTTCTCGATCACCTGGATGAAGCCGTTCTCGTCGGGCGCCGTCATGCTCGACCACGCCTGCACCACCTTGCCGTCGCGTCCGATCAGGTACTTGTAGAAGTTCCATTTCGGCGTCGTGCCCGAGGCCTGCGCGAGCTGCTTGAACAGCGGGTTGGCGTCGGTGCCGCGCACCGACGACTTGGCGAACATCGGGAATTTCACGCCGAAGGTGCTTTCGCAGAAATCGGCGATTTCCTTGTTGGAGCCCGATTCCTGGGAGAAATCGTTCGACGGGAAGCCCAGCACCACCAGGCCGCGGGCGCGGTACTTCATGTCCAGCGCCTCCAGCCCCTTGTACTGCGGGGTGAAGCCGCAAAAACTGGCCGTGTTGACCACCAGGACCACTTTTCCGGAGTACTGGCACAGGTTCTGGGGCTTTTCATCCTGCAGCCGCGGGAAGCTGTGCTGCAGGATCGCCGGGCACCCGGTGGCGCCGCCCACCGCGGGCGCGGCAGGGGCTGCGGGGGCCGTCTGGGCACCCGCCGACAGGGCGGCGGACAGGCCCGCCACGAGGGAAAAGGCCGTGGCGCAACGTCGCAGCATCGACAATCGGGCGGGGGTTCGCATGACGGGCTCCTGGATCGAAAAGGGGGGTGTGCATCTATGGCGCGGGCGCGCGCACAAGCACATCATCGCGCGTCTGTCACGGGCGCGCCAAACGGCCCGACTAAAATCGGCGGCCATTGAAAGACTTTGATGCTCTACCCGGAACTCTTCAGACAACTCGAATCCGTCCGCTGGGACATGGACAAGGACATCCCCTGGCAGTCGTTCGACGCTTCCTTGCTGACTGAAGAGCAGGCGCAGACCATCAAGATGAATGCCATCACCGAGTGGTCGGCGTTGCCGGCCACCGAGATGTTCCTGCGCGACAACCGGCACGATAGCGACTTTTCGGCGTTCATGTCGATCTGGTTCTTCGAAGAGCAGAAGCACTCGCTGGTGCTCATGGAGTACCTGAAGCGCTTCAGCCCGCAGCACGCGCCCACCGAGCAGGAACTGCACGAGGTGCGCTTCGACTTCGACCCGGCGCCCCCGCTCGAAACCCTCATGCTGCACTTCTGCGGCGAGATCCGCCTGAACCACTGGTACCGCCGCGCCGCCCAGTGGCACACCGAGCCGGTCATCAAGCACATCTACACCACGCTGAGCCAGGACGAAGCCCGCCACGGCGGCGCCTACCTGCGCTACATGAAGCGCGCCATGGAAAAGTTCGGCGACGAAGCCCGCGCCGCCTTCACCAAGGTGGGCGTGCTCATGGCCAGCGCGCGCCGCACGGCCCAGGCGCTGCACCCGACCAACCTGCACGTGAACAAGGCGCTGTTCCCGAACGACACCATCCAGAGCCGCATGCCCGATCCCGACTGGCTCGAGCATTGGCTGGACAAGCAGATCAAGTTCGACGCCGGCTGGGAAACCAAGGTCGGCGAGCGCATCCTGCACAACCTGAGCCTGTTGATGAACCGCAGCTTCAAGACCGTGCAGGAGTTGAACCGCTACCGCAAGGAAGTCTCGGCCACGCTGGGCCCCAAGCCCGAATACCAGGGCGCCTGAGCCGTCCCAGGACATCGATGAAATCGCCCCGCATGCCGGGGCGATTTTTTTGGCCGCGGCCTGTCACAGCGCACGGGCCTCGAACGTCTAATCGGGCATGGACGACCCGACCCTCACTTTCGACAGCCACCGCCGCCGCCTCCAGGGCATCGCTTACCGCATGCTCGGCTCCGTGGCCGAGGCCGAAGAGGTGGTGCAGGACGCCTGGCTGCGCTGGCACGAGGCCGACAAGGCCAGTTTCGACAGCGCCGAAGCCTGGCTCGTGACCGTCGTCACGCGCCTGTCGATCGACCGGCTGCGCAGCGCCAAGGTCCAGCGCGAGCACTACATCGGCCCGTGGATGCCCGAGCCCACGCTCACCGGGTCGCCCGACACGCCCGAGGAAACGCTCGAGCGCGTCGACAACATCTCCGTCGCCTTCCTGGCCGTGCTCGAGCGCCTGGCGCCCGAGGCGCGCGCCGCCTTCCTCATGCGCGAGGTGTTCGACGCCGACTACGACGAGATCGCCCAGACCCTCGGCAAGAGCGAGGCCGCCTGCCGCCAGCTGGTGCACCGCGCCAAGGCCCAGGTGCAGGAGGCGCGCCCGCGCTTCCAGGTCTCGCGCGACACCCACCAGCGCCTGCTGCGTGCCTTTGCCGACGCTGCCGCGCGCGGCAGCATGCAGGACCTGAAGGCGCTGATGGCGGAAGACGTCGAACTCATCGGCGACGGCGGGGGCAAGGTGCAGACCTTCAGCAAGATCCTGCGCGGCAGCCAGCGGCTGGCGCAGCTGTACTTCTCGCTCTGGCGCCGCATGGGCGCGGGCGTGCGCATGGAGCTGGTCGAGCTCAACGGCGAGCCCGGGATGCTGCGCTTTCTGGACGGCGAACTCGAATCGGCCCAGACCTTCGAGATCGAGGGCGAGCGCATCGTGCGCATCCGCGCCCAGCGCAACCCCGACAAGCTGGCGCGCATCGCCCAGCTGTTCGCGGCCAAACGGGGCGGTTGAAGAGAAAATTCGCGCGGCCTGTCACAGGGCCGGTGGCTGGCGCGTCTTCAGGGGGTAGCAAGCAGATTTCGCTGTTTTCCTTCAACCACCCTGGAGTACATCTCATGAGCCAAGCCCCCGCCCTCCGTCTCGCCTGGACCAAGTTCGCCCCCAAGTCCTTCCAGGCCATGATCGCCGTCAACGGCAGCTTCGAGTCGAGCACGCTCGGCAAGGTGCTGATCGACCTCGTGTTTGCCCGCGTCTCGCAGATCAACGGCTGCGCCTACTGCCTGGACATGCACGTGCGCGACCTGCGCGTGCAGGGCGAAGACTGGCAGCGCATCAACAGCCTGGCCACCTGGCGCGAGGTGAGCCTGTTCAACGAACGCGAGCGCGCCGCGCTGGACTGGGCCGAAACGCTCACGCGCCTGGCCGACCACCACGCCGATCGCGATGCCGAGTTCGAGGCCCTGAAGGCCGTGTTCAGCGACCAGGAAATCGTCGAGCTGTCGCTCGCCGTGGCGCAGATCAACGCGTGGAACCGCCTGGGCGTGGGCCTGCGTTCGCAGGTCGTGGCCAAGGCGATGCCCTGAGCCGGGCGGCGCGTTCTAGCGCCGCTCGACCACCATCGGCGCGATGCGCAGGTTGTCGCGCAGCTGCGTGACGGCCTCGCCCGCCGCATTGCGCGACGGGAACGGCCCGGCCTGCAGGCGGTGCGTGCCGGCTTCGCTGAACACGCGCAGCTGCGGTGCCAGCGTGGGCAGGCCGCGCGCGGCCTGGCTTCTCAGCGTCTCGGCGCCGTCGCGTTCGCGGAACGCGCCGAGCTGCACCCAGAAACCGGCGGCAGCGGAAGAGGGCGCCGATGACGTGGCCGGCGCGGCGAGCGGGGCCAGCGGCGCAAGGTCGGTCACCACCATCGCCTCGCGCGGCCCGGCCGGTGCCTCGGGTTCCGACGGTGCCGCGGCGGCCATCACCGGCGTTTGCGGTGCCACGGGCATCGTCGCGGCGGGGGCTGCAGCGGCGGTCATCGCGACCGGCGCGACCCAGGCCGACGGCACGGCCACTGGCGCAGCCGCCACCCGGACGGGGGCTGGCGCTGGCGCAGGTGCCGCGGCATAGGCCGTGCCCGCGTCGCGGCGCCAGGCGCCGGTGCGGATGTCGTCGTTGGTGATGCGCTCGATCTCCACCGGCGCCACGCCGCGCAGCAGGTCGAGCTTCAGCGCCGCCGTGTAGCTCAGGTCGATCACGCGGCCGTCCACGAAGGGGCCGCGGTCGTTCACGCGCACGATCACTTCGCGCCCGTTGGCCGGGTTGCGCACCCGCACATAGCTCGGCAGCGGCAGCGTCTTGTGCGCGGCCGTCATGGCGTACATGTCGTAGGGCTCGCCGCTCGCGGTCGAGGCCGCATGGAACTTGCGCCCGTACCACGAGGCGATGCCCGATTCGCGGAACGGCCGGTCGTCGGTGATCGGCACGTAGCCCCGGCCCAGCACCGTGTACGGCTTGCTGGTGCCGCCGCTGCTGCGGATCGCCTCGATGCGGGGCTCGGCGTCGGGCACGCGGTCGAGGTCCGACGGAATGTTGCTGCCCGGGCCGTCGCGGCCACTGGCGACGCCGCCGCCACTGCTGCGCGGTCCGCTGGCGCAGCCCGCCAGCACGAGCGCGGCGGCCAGGGCGCAGGCCGTCAGCGCGCGGGAGGCGAGGGCGCGGTCAGCCAAAGACCGCCTTCCACAAGGCCAGCATGGCGTCGCGTTCGGCGCTCAGGGCGGGCGGCGTGACCTGCGTGGGCTCTTCGTTCAGGCGTGCGGTGTGCTGCACGCGGCGCAGCTCGCGGTAGGCGGTGGCGGCGTTGCGGCCCACGCCTTCGGGCAGCAGCCCGGCCTGTTCGGCGCGCAGCAGCAGCGCGATGTTGCCCAGGTTGGGAATCAGCTCGGGGTGCGCGCCCGAGGCCGACAGCACCAGGAACTGCACCGCGAACTCGGCATCGACCATGCCGCCGGGGCTGTGCTTCACGTCGAAGCGGTCGGCCTTCACGGGACGGGCACCGCGCAGCTTGTTGCGCATGCCGATGATCTCGGCCTTCAGCGCCTCGCGGTCGCGCGGGGCCACCAGCACGGCCTCGCGCACCTGGTCGAAACGCGCGCCCAGTTCGGCGCCGTGGTCGGCGCTGCCCAGCACGAAGCGCGCGCGCGTCATGGCCTGGTGCTCCCAGGTCCAGGCGGTGTTGCTGCCGCGACCGAGCTGGTACTTTTCGTAGGCCTCGAAGCTGGTGGTGAGCAGGCCCGAGTTGCCGTTGGGGCGCAGCGCGGTGTCGATCTCGAACAGGTCGCCCTCGCGCGTCTTCACCGTGAGCCAGTTGATGAGCTTGCGCACGTAGGCCGCATAGACCTCGCCGGCGCGCTCGTCGTCATCGTCGTAGACGAACACGATGTCCAGGTCGCTGCCGTAGCCGAGTTCTTTGCCGCCCAGCTTGCCGTAGCCGATGATCGCGAACTGCGGCACCTCGCGGTGTCGGTTGCGCACATGCGGCCAGCACCAGCGTGCGGTCACGCGCAGCGTGGTGTCGGCCAGCGCACTGAGGTCGTCGGCCACCTGTTCGACGGTGATGCGGCCGTCCACGTCGCGCGCCAGCGTGCGGAACACCTCGGCGTGGTGGGCGTGGCGCAGCAGGTTCAGCAAACGCTCTTCGTCGGCCTCGCCGGTGCGGGTGAGCGAGGTGTGGCGCGCTTCGAGTTCGCGCTCGAATTCGTCGGCGATGAAGCGGCCCGAGAGCATCTCGTCGCTCGCGAGCTCGTCGATCACGCCGGGGTGCTGCATGAGGTAGCGCGCGGGCCATTTCGCGGCGCCCAGCAGGCGCAGCAGGCGCTCCTGCACGGCGGGGCGTTCGACCAGCAGCGCCAGGTAGCTCTCGCGGCGCATCAGCGGCTCGATCCAGTCGGCCCAGCGCATGGCGGCATCGACGTGGCGCGGCGTCTGTCCCGCGCCGTCGCCGTCGGGCTCCTTCAGCCACTGGCCGGTGCGTTGCACCAGCTGGCGCAGGCGGCCCCGGGTTTCCTCGCGCAGGGCGAGCACGCGCGGCGTTTCGCACCAGTCGCGGATGCGCTCGGCGAACACGGGCGGCAGGTCGTCGAGCAGGTCGGCCAGGTCGGCGGGCGCGGCGGCCTTCTTGCCGTTGCACTTGCCGTTGCAGGGCTTCTCGCCGCCCAGCAGCTTGTCGAACTCCTGGGCCACGAACTCGCGGTGGGTGTCGAGCTGTTCGAGGAAGGGGCAGCAGTCGGCATAGCCCATCGACTGCGCGATCCAGCGCAGGTCGTCGTCGTTGACCGGCAGCACGTGCGTCTGCTGGTCGTCCAGGTACTGGATGCGGTGCTCCACGCGGCGCAGGAACTCGTAGGCCGCGGCCAGCGTGTCGGCCGTGTCCTGCGGCATGAGGTTGGCGCGTGCCAGCCGCTGCAGCGCGTCGAGCGTGGGGCGCGTGCGCAGCTCGGGGAACTGGCCGCCGCGCACCACCTGCAGGAGCTGCACGGTGAATTCGATTTCGCGGATGCCGCCGCGCGAGAGCTTCACGTCGTTGGCGCGCTCGGGGCGTCCGGCGCTGCGGCGCGCCGACTGTTCGCGGATCTGGCGGTGCAGGATGCGCAGCGAGTCGAACACGCTGTAGTCGAGATAACGGCGGAACACGAAGGGCAGCACCACGTTGCGCAGCGCCTGGGCCTGGCCGTCGAGCACCACGGCGCGCGGCGCGACCACGCGGCTCTTCATCCAGGCAAAGCGCTCCCATTCGCGGCCCTGCACCTGGAAATACTCTTCCAGTGCGTCGAGCGAGACCACGCTCGGCCCCGAGTTGCCGTTGGGCCGCAGCGCCAGGTCGACGCGGAACACGAAGCCGTGCTCGGTCACGTCGCCCACCAGCGCATAGATGCGCTTCACGGCCCGCGCGAAGTACTCCTGGTTGGACAGCTTGCCGCGCCCGTCGGCATCGCCGGCCGTGTCGCCGTCCACGTCGTACAGGTAGATGAGGTCGATGTCGCTGGACACATTGAGCTCGCGCGCGCCGAGCTTGCCCATGCCGATCACCCACAGCTGCGAGCGCTGGCCTTCGGGGCCGAGCGGCGCGCCGTGCTGGGCGTCGAGTTCATGGCAGGCGTCCTGGCAGGCGATGTCCAGGGCCAGTTCGGCCAGCTCGGTCACGGCGGTGGTCACCACCGCGAGCGGGGCCTGCTGGTCGCAGTCGAGTGTGACCAGACGTTCCATCGTGAGCTGGCGCACGATGCGCAGCGCATCGCCCACGGCCACGCCGCGTGCGCGCAGGGCGTCGTAGGCGACGGTCATCGATTCGCGCCGGGGCTCGCCGGGCGGCAGCAATTCGAGCTCGGCCGCATAGCGGCGGCGCAGCCGCTGGACGAATCGGGAACTGGAAGAAAACGCGGGAGGCGTCGGATTGGATGGCAACTGATTCACACTGGTGTGGGTTGGCGCGGAACCCGGCTCAAGGCTGGCGGTCATAATTCCCGACACAGCGCGATCCTCAATGAACGACACGGCGTCTTCCCCTTCACGTCTGCTCCAAATCACCGCTGTGACAGCGCGCTGGCTATTGGGTCTGCTCTTCGCTGCGTGGCTTCTGCTGGCACTGTCAGTCGTGGTCCTGCACGCGTGGATTGTGCCGCGAATCGGCGATTTTCGCGGTGCACTCGAGGCGCAGGCTAGCAAGGCCATCGGTGTCCCGGTGCGCATCGGCGCCATCACCGCCCGTTCCGAAGGGCTATTTCCGGCCTTCGAATTGCGCGACGTGGTGCTGCAGGACGCAGACCAGCGCGAGGCCCTTCGCCTCGTGCGGGTGGTGGCGAGCGTGTCGCCGCGGTCGCTGTGGCGCCTGAACTTCGAGCAGCTCTATATCGAGGGTCCGCAACTCGACGTGCGCCGCGACACTCAGGGAAAACTCCATGTGGCTGGATTGCACATGGAGACCGACACGACCGGAGAAACCCGCGCCGCCGACTGGTTTTTCGCGCAGCGCGAGTTCGTCATCGAAGGCGGCACCGTGCGCTGGACCGACGAGCAGCGCCGCGCCGAACCATTGCTGCTGACCGACGTGCGCTTCGTGTCCCGCAACGGCGCGCGCCGCCACGGCCTGCGGCTGGACGCCACGCCGCCGGCCGGCTGGGGCGAGCGCTTCACGCTGCGCGGCCAGTTCCGCCAGCCGCTGCTGTCGATCCGCAGCGGCCACTGGCAGACCTGGGACGGCCAGCTCTATGCCGACCTGCCCTACATCGACGTCACGCGCCTGGGCCAGTACGTCTCGCTCGACGCGCGCATCCGCGAAGGCAACGGCGCGCTGCGCCTGTGGGCCGACGTGGACGACGGGCGCATCGTCGGCGGCGCCGCCGACCTGGGGCTGAACCGCATCGACGCCTCGCTCGGCAAGGGGCTGCAGCCGCTGGTGCTGCGCGCCGTCACCGGCCGGCTGGCGGGACAGATGAACGCGGACACCTTCGAGTTCTCGACCACCGCCTTGCAGTTCGACACCGTCGACGGCCTGCGCTGGCCGGGCGGCAACCTGTGGTTGCAGCACACGCCGGCCAAGGGCCGCACGCCCGAGCACGGCGCGCTGAAGGCCGACCGGCTCGACCTCGCGGCGCTGGCGCTCATCGCCGACCGCCTGCCGCTGGGCGAGGCCACGCACCGCGTGCTGGGCGCCTACGCGCCGCGCGGGCTGGTCGAGCGCATCGACATGAACTGGCAGGGCGCGCCCGACGCGATCGCGCGCTACCAGGCCAAGGGCCGGGTCAGCGGCCTGCGCGTGGCCTCGCAGCCGGCGCCTGCAGTCACCGCCCCGACCACCCCGGCACCGGCCGGCGCGCCCGCCGCGCCGCCGCGCGTGCACCCCGGCACCCCCGGCCTCAGCGGCGCCACGCTCGACTTCGACGCCAGCCACACCGGCGGCACCGCCACGCTGGCCATGGCCAAGGGCACGCTCGAGTTCCCCGGCGTGTTCGAAGATCCGGTGATCCCCATCGACCGGCTCTCGACCCAGTTGCAGTGGAAGCTCGACAACGGCGCCATGCAGGTGCAGGTGTCGAAACTGCGCTTCGCCAACGCCGACGCCGAAGGCGAGGCCGAGGCCCACTGGCGCACCAGCGACCCCGCCACCTCGAGCAGCCGCGCGCAGCACCCCGGCGTGCTCGACCTGCAGGGCAAGCTCACGCGCGCCGACGGCACCCGCGTGTTCCGCTACCTGCCGCTCGACATCCCGCAGCACACGCGCGACTACGTGCGCGAGTCGGTCGTCAAGGGCACCGCCAGCACGGTCGATTTCCGCGTGCGCGGCGACCTGCACGACATGCCCTTCATGGACCCGAAGCAGGGCGAGTTCCGCATCGCGGCCAAGGTGTCGGACGTGCACTACGCCTACGTGCCGCCCTCGCTCGCGGCCGCCACCGCCGCGCCCGCGACCCCGGCGTCGCGCACCGGCCCGCCCGCCGCGCCGCCGCCCGTGTGGCCGGCGCTCACGGGCGTGTCGGGCGAGCTGGTGTTCGAGCGCGCGGGCATGCTGGTGCGCAATGCGCGCGGGCGCATCGCGGGCGCGCCCGGTGTCGAGGTCACGAAGGCCGAAGCGCAGATCGCCGACATGTCGCACCACGCCGCGCTGCTGCGCGTCGATGCGCAGGCCAAGGGGCCGCTGGGCGAGGTGCTGCGCGCCGGCGCGCCGCTGGCCGGCGAGGCCGGGCCCTTCCTGCAGCGCGCGCGCGCCACCGGCTCGGCCGACTACAAGCTGCGCCTCGACCTGCCGCTGGAAAACGTCGACAACACCAAGGTGCAGGCCACCGTGACGCTGGCCGACAACGAGCTGCAGGTGGTGCCCGAGGCGCCGCCGTTCACGCAGGCGCGCGGCACGCTCAACTTCACCGACACCGGCTTCTCGCTGGCCGGCGTGCAGGCCCGCCTGCTGGGCGGCGAGGTGCGCGTCGAAGGCAAGGGCCGCTTCAGCGGGCCGCAGCGCGAACTTGCGCTGAAGGCCCAGGGCACGGCCAGCGCCGAAGGCCTGCGCGGCGCGCGCGAGGTCGACTGGCTCGCGCGCCTGGCCAAGCACGCCACCGGCAGTACGCCCTACGCCGCCACCTTTTCGATGCGCGACGACACGCCCGAGTTCTCGCTCACCAGCAGCCTGCAGGGGCTGGCGCTGCAGCTGCCCACGCCGCTGGTCAAGACGGCCGAAGAGCTGATGCCGCTGCGCATCGAGAAGAAGGTGCTGGCGCGCGACGCCCGCCGCGCCACGCAGGACCAGCTGACGCTCGAGCTCGGCCGCGTCGGCTCGGTGCAGTACGTGCGCGAGCTGTCGGCCAACGGCCAGGCGCACGTGCTGCGCGGCGGCATCGGCATCGGGCTGGCGCCCGGCGAGACGGCGCTGCCGCCCGACCGCGGCGTGTTCGCCAACGTCAACGTCGCCAAGCTCGACATGGGCGCCTGGCAGACGCTGGTGGGCACCGCCGCGGTGGTCGGCGGCGGCGAGCGCGCCGACGATCCCGACCTGGCCTACCTGCCCACGCGCATCGCGGTGCGCGCGCAGCAGCTGGGCATCGCGGGGCGCACCCTGCACAACGTGGTGCTCGGCGGCACGCGCGAAGGCGCGCTGTGGCGCGCCAACGTCGACGCCTCCGAGCTGAGCGGCTACGCCGAGTACAGCCACAGCCAGGCCGGCCGGCTCTATGCGCGGCTCGCGCGCCTGAAGATCGCGCCGGCCGAGGCCACGCAGGTCGAGACCCTGCTCGACGAGCAACCCGGCACCCTGCCGGCGCTGGACATCGTGGTCGACGACTTCGAGCTGCTCGGCAAGCGCCTGGGCCGCGCCGAGATCGACGCCGTCAACCGCGGCGGGCGCGAATGGCTGCTCAACAAGCTCGCGTTCAGCGTGCCCGAAGCCACCTTCACCGCCAAGGGCACCTGGGCCGCGCCGGCGGGCGGCGGCGCAAGCGCCGGCCAGCGCCGCACCACGGCCATGAACTTCAAGCTCGACATCGCCGACGCCGGCGACCTGCTCACGCGCTTCGGCATGCCGGGCGTGCTGCGCCGCGGCAAGGGGCGACTCGAGGGCGAGGTGAACTGGCGCGGCTCGCCGTTCTCGCTCGACTACCCCAGCCTGGGCGGCCAGCTGCAGGTCGACGTGGAGCAGGGCCAGTTCCTCAAGGCCGACCCGGGCCTGGCCAAGCTGCTGGGCGTGCTGAGCCTGCAGGCGCTGCCGCGCCGGCTCACGCTCGACTTCCGCGACGTGTTCAGCCAGGGCTTCGCCTTCGACTTCATCCGCGGCGACGCCAAGATCAACAAGGGCATCGCCAGCACCAACAACCTGCAGATGAAGGGCGTGAACGCCGCCGCGCTCATGGACGGCTCGGCCGACATCGTGCGCGAGACGCAGAACCTGCGCGTGGTGGTGGTGCCCGAGATCAACGCTGGCACGGCCGCGCTGGTGGCCACGGCCATCAACCCGGCCATCGGCCTGGGCACCTTCCTCGCGCAGTGGGTGCTGAGCAAGCCGCTGGCCGCGGCCGCCACGCAGGAGTTCCACGTCGAAGGCACCTGGGCCGACCCCAAGATCGCCAAGGTGCCGCGCTCGCTGCAGCTGCTGCCCGGCCTGCCGGGCGCATCGACATCCACGGGCGCCAGCGAAGGCAAGAAAACGGAGACCACGCAATGAAAGTCGCAGCCATCCAGATGGTGTCCGCCATCGCCCGCGAAGCCAACCTCGTGCGCGCCCACGCGCTGCTCGGGCAGGCGGCGCGCGACGGCGCCGAGCTCGCGGTGCTGCCCGAGTATTTCTGCATGATGGGCGCGCGCGACACTGACAAGCTCGGCCTGCGCGAAACCGCCGGCGCCGGCACGGTGCAGGGCTTCCTGGCCGACGCGGCGCGCGAGTTCGGCCTGTGGATCGTGGGCGGCACGCTGCCCATCGAGAGCGACGACGCCGACCATGTCTTCAACAGCTCGCTGGCCTTCTCGCCCGAAGGAAAGTGCGTGGCGCGCTACGACAAGATCCACCTGTTCTTCTTCGACAACGGCACCGAGCGCTACGACGAACGCCGCGTGATCGCACCGGGTGCCGAGCCCGTGGTGTTCGAGCTGCCCTCGCGCGACGGCCACGCCTGGCGCATCGGCATGAGCGTCTGCTACGACCTGCGCTTTCCCGAGCTGTACCGCGCGCTGGCAGGGCAGGGCGCCGACCTGCTGCTGGTGCCCAGCGCCTTCACGCGCACGACCGGCGCCGCGCACTGGGAGGTGCTGCTGCGCGCGCGCGCCATCGAGAACCTGGCCTGGGTGGTCGCGCCCGCGCAGGGCGGCACGCACGAGAACGGCCGCCAGACCTGGGGCCAGTCGCTGGTCATCGACCCCTGGGGCACGGTGGTGGCGCAGCAGGCCGCCGAAGAGGGCGTGGTGCTGTTCGACCTCGACGCCCGGCAGGTCGAGCGCACGCGCGCCCAGCTGCCCGCGCTGTCGCACCGCGTGCTCGCCTGACGATGGCCGACGAGGCGCTCGACGTTCCTGCACCGCCGCCGCCGCAACAGCAGCCGCAGCGCCGGGGATGGGGCGTCGCCTTCGCGCGCCTGCGCTCGCTGTGGCAGCGCTGGTTTCTGTGGCTGCTGCTGGCGGTGCTGGTGTCGGCGCTGCTGGTCACCGTCGTGTGGCTGGCCGGTCGGCACGAGGTCGAGCAGGTGCAGGCCGCGCTCGAGCGCGACACCGCCGACGCCGTCGTCGACCTGCGCAGCGGCCTGCAGCGCAATGCCCAGAGCCTGCGCGCCACGCTCGCGCCGGGCATGGAGCGCACGCACTGGGCCGACCGCGCGGCGGCGCAGCTGCGCGAGCACCGCGAATGGCTGCGGCTCGAATGGCGCGACGCGCAGCTGCAACCCATCGAGGCCGTGAACACGCCCTACCGCACGCGCATCCTCGAGGAGAGCAACCGCGGTCCCGCGCAGGCCGACGTGGCGCAGGCCTGCGCCACCGCGCGCAAGGCCGGTGCGCCCGCCTACTCGCCCAGCCACTACGTGCCCGTGGCCGGCGGCGGCGGCGTCGAGGTGATGGAGCTGTGCCTGCCCATGGACGCCGGCGACTACCTGGTGGCCAGCTATTCGCTGCGCGACACGCTGGTCGAGCTGGTCGGCCCCACGCTCACGCGCGGCCAGGAAGTCGCCTTCACCGAGGCCGACGGCACGCGGCTGGTGGCGCTGGGCACCTCGCGGCGCATCGGCACGCGCGTGTTCACCTCGCAGCAGCGCATCGACCTGCCGGGCGCTTCGCTCATGCTGCGCGTGGACGGCTGGCGCGCCGCGCCCGACCTGTTCCCGAACATGCTCACGGCGCTGGTCACGGCGATCTCGATCGCGCTCGTGTCGGTGCTCGTGCTGCTGGCGCGCGACACCCGCCGCCGCCTGCGCGCCGAACGCGACCTGGCCGACGCGCTGGCCTTTCGCAAGGCGATGGAAGACTCGGTCATCACCGGCCTGCGCGCGCGCGACCTGCAGGGGCGCATCACCTACGTCAACCCGGCCTTCTGCGAGATGGTCGGCTTCACGCCCGAAGAGCTCATGGCCGACAGCGTCGAGGCGCCCTACTGGCCGACCGAGCTGGCGCACGAATACCACCTGCGCCAGACGCGCCGCTTCGCGGGCGGCCTGCCGCCGCGCGAGGGCTTCGAGTCGGTCTTCATGCGCAAGGACGGCACGCGCTTTCCGGTGCTCATCTTCGAGGCGCCGCTGATCAACGCGCACAAGGTACAGACCGGCTGGATGAGCGCCTTCATCGACGTGAGCGAGCAGCGCCGCGTCGAGGAACTCTCGCGCGCCAGCCAGGAGCGCCTGCAGGCCAGCGCGCGCCTGGCCACCGTGGGCGAGATGGCCTCGCTGCTGAGCCACGAGCTCACCCAGCCGCTGGCCGCCATCGCCAGCTACGCCACCGGCTCGCTCAACCTGATCGGGCCCGAGGCGCGCGGCGAGCAGGCCGAGGTGGCCATGGCCGTGAAGCGCATCGCCGAGCAGGCCGACCGCGCGGGCCAGGTGATCCGCAGCGTGCACGATTTCGTGCGCCGGCGCGACCGCATGCGCGAGGCCGTGGCGCCGCAGGCGCTGATCGACGCCGTGCTGCCGCTGGTGCGGCTGCAGGCGCGCAAGCTCGACGTGACGATCGAGATCGTGTGCGAAGAGCGCCTGCCCGCCGTGGTGTGCGACCGCACGCTGGTCGAGCAGGTGCTGCTGAACCTGGCGCGCAACGCCATGCAGGCCATGGACGGTGCCGACCACGCGCCCGGCAGCCGCGTGCTGCGCCTGCGCGTGGCGCGCGCCCTGCCGGTGGGCGCCACCGTGCCGGCCGACGGCCGGCGCTGGCTCGAGTTCTCCGTGGCCGACCTGGGCTGCGGCATCAGCGAGGAGGTGGCGGCGCGCCTGTTCACGCCCTTCTTCACCACGCGCCCCGACGGCATGGGCCTGGGCCTGAGCCTGTGCCGCACCGTGGTGGAGCAGCACGGCGGCGCGCTGATGTTCGAGCCCAACCGCCCCCGGGGCACCGTCTTCAGGTTTACGCTCCCCGCTGCGGGGTGAGGACCCCTCTTTTCTTTCTTTCCGTTTCGCTGGACCTCATGGCATGCAACCGCTGATCGATGGCTTGATCTTTATCGTGGACGACGACGCCAGCGTGCGCGAGGCGCTGGCCTGGCTGCTGCGTTCGCGCCGCCTGGCCAGCGAGCACTTCGGCAGCGCCGAGGCCTTCGAGCAGTACCTGGACGAGGCGCCGCTGCCCGATCAGCCGCGCTGCCTGCTGCTGGACGTGCGCATGCCCGGCATGAGCGGGCTGGTGCTGTTCGACCGGCTGGCCGAACGCGGCCTGCTGGCCGAGATGCCGGTGATTTTCCTGACCGGCCATGCCGACGTGCCCACCGCCGTCGAGGCGGTCAAGCGCGGAGCCTTCGACTTCTGCGAGAAGCCGTTCTCGGACAACGCGCTGGTCGACCGCATCGAGCAGGCGCTGGGCATGTCGCAGCGCGCGCTCGAGGTGCAGCGCGTGCGCCGCGGCCTGGCCGACCGCATCGCCGAGCTGACCGACCGCGAGCGCGACGTGATGCGCCTCGTGGTCGAGGGCCTGCCGAACAAGCTCATCGCCGACCAGCTCGCGATCAGCGTGCGCACGGTGGAGGTCCACCGGGCGCGCGTGTTCGAGAAGATGGAAGTGAAGTCGGCGGTGGAACTCGCCAACCGCCTGCGCGACCTCTAGCCCGCAGGCCGGGCCTCAGCTGTGCACGTGCTGCGCCGCGCCGTCGCGCGTGGCCATCTCCAGCATGCTGCGGCCGTCGACGATGCCGACGACGTTGCCGTCCTCGCCCAGCCCGGCAATGGCGCCCTCGAACACGCAGAACAGCACGCAGCCGCCGTCGGAGCGCGGCTGGTGGATGTCGCCGGCGGGCTCGTGCATGTAGTCGCCCGGGCGGCCGATGTCGCTGCGCTCGTAGTAGATATCGCCCTCGAGCACGATCACCTCGATGGCGCCCAGGTGGTGGTGGACCGGCGCCTCGGTGCCGGGATCGACCTTCAGCAGGCAGGTGAAGCCGCCGCTGCGCCGGTTGATGCTCAGCAGCTTGTAGGCCACGCCGGGCATGACCCACGGCTTCCATGGATAGTTGTCGAGCTTCTGGAAATGCGGGTACGGCAGCGTGATGCGCGCGTGGGCGGCGCTGGCGGGCGGCGTGGCTTTCAGGGCGGTCAGGGTCATGGTGTCTCCGTGGGTGATGCGGCCGGGATCGGCCTGCCAAGCCAGTCTAGGAGCGGCTTCTCACGCCATGGCCTGTTGGCCCGAACGAAGCACGAGATGTCGAAAGTGGCGCGCTTTTGCGCAAGTCGCAGCGCCGTTCAGCGCATGCGGCGGTAGGCGCCTGGCGCCACGCCGAGGAAGGCACGGAAGCGCGTCGAGAAGTACGCGGCGCTGCCGAAGCCCATGCGCGCGGCCACGGCTTCCACGGGCAGGTCGCTGGTGCGCAGCAGTTCGGCGGCGCCTTCCAGGCGGCGGCGCAGCAGGTACTGGTAGGGCGCCATGCCGCTGGCCGCCTTGAAGCTGCGGATGAAGTGGTCCTGCGACAGGTGCACCAGCCCTGCCAGGTCGGCCAGCCCCAGCGGCGTGGCGAGGTGCGCGTCGATGTGCTCGGTCACCCGGCGCAGCTGCCGCGGCGTCAGGACCGGCTGCCGGCGCGCGCCCTCCGTGCGCGGCAACGCACCGCGCCCCGGTGCGCAGTGGCGCCGCACGAGGTGATGGGCCAGCAGGTGCTGGCTCTGCGAGAGCAGCAGCGAATCGGGGCCCGCGGGCCCGCTGCCGTACAGCTCCACCTCGCTCACCAGCATCTGGAAGAAGCCTTGCAGCCACGGGTCGCGGATCGCGAAGAAGGGGTCGATCTCCGCCGCCGGCCCGAGGCCTTCCTCGGCGGCGACGCGCGCGATCAGCGCCTGCCCGATGTACAGGTGCACCACGCCGCAGCGCCCGCCGATCTCCCATTCGGTGCCGTCGCAGGGAATGAAGCTCACGCTGCCCAGCCGCGAACGCGAGGCGACGAGCTTGCCGCGTTCGTACTTGCGCACCGCCGTGCTGCCGTTCTCGTGCAGCACCAGCACGTGGTGCGCCGCGCCGTGGAAGGGCAGCCAGCACGCGTCCTGCTGCCAGCGGGCGGCGAACAGCTGGTCGCCGCCGGTCACGAGGTACTGGGGTTGCGCACCGGTGCCCGCGGCGATGATGTCCGGGGCAAAGCGGGATGCGACGCTCGATGGGGCCGGCGCGATGGCGTTCATCGGAGTTTCCTCTCGTGTCCGCCCGGCGCGCGGTGCGCGCGCCGCGTGCAGGCCGCGCGATGTTAGGGCCGGCGGCGCCGTGCCCTCATGCGGGATTTCCTCACGGTGCCGCGCGACGTGCGCGCAGCACCTGGGCTCAGATCTTCTCGGCGACGAAGATTTCGACGCGGCGGTTCTGCGCGCGGCCGGCGGCCGTGCCGTTGTCCGCCAGCGGCTCGCGCGAGCCGCGGCCGTCGGTGGTGATCACGGTGGTCGACACGCCGCGGCCCACCAGGTGGTTGCGCACGCTGTCGGCGCGGCTCACCGAGAGGCGTTCGTTGCCTTCCTCGCTGCCCGTGCTGTCGGTGTGGCCGACCACGCGCAGGCTGGCGGTGGTGGCGCTCTTCAGGCCTTCGGCGACCTTGTCCAGCACCTGCGCGAGGTTGCGCTTGACGTTGGCGCGGCCGGTGTCGAACGAGAGTTCATTCGGGATCACGACGTGAAGCTGGTTGTCGGCGGTCTGCGAGATCACCACGCCGGTGCCCTTGGTGGAGCTTTCGAGCTCGGCCTTCAGCGCGTCCAGTCGGGCGGTCCAGCTGTTGGCCGGTGCGGCCTGCTGTGCGGCCGGTGCTTCGGCCGGCGGGGTCGACGATGCGCACCCCGCGATGAACAACACAGCGGCCAGGGCCGCGCTAGACACAACAAACTTCCTCATGAATTTTCCCTCTGCTTGGACCAATGAAAACTGAAGCGGGAACCGGCCGTTCGATAGGGCGGCCGGTTTCCCGGTGGGGCGGCGATCAGCCGCGCTGTGCGCGCTCGCCCACGTAGATCTCGACGCGGCGGTTCTGTGCCCGGCCGGCGTCGCTGTTGTTGTCGGCCACCGGCTCATGCGAGCCACGGCCTTCGATGCGGAATGCCGCGGCGCTCACGCCGCGTGCCACCAGGTAGTCGCGCGTGCTGGCAGCGCGGTCCACCGACAGCGGGTTGTTGATGGCGTCGGAGCCGGTGCTGTCGGTGTGGCCGATGATGCGCACCTCGGCGTTCGGGTTGTTGCGCAGGCCGTTGGCGAACTGGTCGAGCACGGGCGCGAAGTTCGACTTGATGTTGGAGCGGCCCACGTCGAACGACACGTCGCTCGGAATGGCGAGCTTGAGCTCGTTGTTGGCCGTCTGCGTCACGGCCACGCCGGTGCCTTGCGTGGCGGCTTCCATCTGGCGCTTCTGGTTTTCCATGCGCTGCGACCACAGGTAGCCGCCGAGTGCGCCGGCTGCCGCACCGACCACCGCGCCCGTGCCGATGGCACCACGGTTGCCGCCGGTGGCCGAGCCGATGGCGGCGCCGCCGAGCGCGCCGATGCCGGCACCGATGCCGGTGTTGCGCTGGGTGTCGGTCATTCCGCCGGCACAGCCGGACAGGACGAGGGCAGCTGCGGTGGTTGCAAGAACGAACTTTTTCATGGCGATCCCTTTCAAGGTTGAATCAAGCGGGCCACAGCTTAGCCCCCGGCGGGTATGCGATGGTACGTGCTCAAAGCCCTACGGAAAATAAGAAAACTTTCGCCATCGCCCGTGAATGCTGCGATGATTGCTACTAAAGTTGTAGCAATAGGGTGCTTGTCCGACAGTGGGCCGCGCCGTGTGGCTACACGAGCAATTCACACTTTGGGCGGCGAATCCTTGTCCTCACGCTCGGCGTCGGGGTCGTCATGCAATTCACCCTTGTTGCGCCCGGAAAACATGGTCCACCAGATGATCAAGATCAGGACGAGTCCCGCGGCGAGGGCTTCAAGCAGAATCAAACCCATGAGAAATGGACTCCAGTGGCTGGTCGGGCTTGCGATCGTAGCAACGCTCGCCGGCTGTTCCCTCGGCCCCCGCGCCCCCGACACCCCCACCCGACCCACCGTCACCCCGCCGCGCGACCTCGGTCCGCTGACCGGATCGCTCGCGCATCCGAAAAGCCGCTGGGTGCCCGTGGGCTGGTCCGAACTGCCGGGCTTCAGCGAAGACCCGCTGCATGAGGCGTGGATCGCGCTGCTGGCCAACTGCGCGCGCCCCAACGCCGCCTTCGCGCCGCTGTGCCGCGAGGTGCGACAGCTCGCCATCGCCACGCCCGAGGAGCAGCGCCGCTGGATGACCGACCGGCTGCAGCCCTACCGCGTCGAATCGCTCGCGGGCCAGAGCGAAGGCAAGCTCACCAGCTACTACGAGCCCGTGTACGAAGCGTCGCGCGTGCCCTCGGCCGGCTTCAGCGTGCCGCTGTACCAGGCGCCCGACGGCCTCGTGCCCAAGCGCCCCTGGTTCACGCGCCAGGAGATCGAGACCCTGCCCGAGGCCCAGGCCGCGCTGCGCGGTCGCGAGATCGCCTGGATGGCCGACCCCATCGACGCGCTGATGCTGCACATCCAGGGCTCGGGCCGCTTGCGCATCACCGAGGCCAACGGCTACCAGCACACCGTGCGCGTGGCCTACGCGGCCACCAACGAGCAGCCGTACCGCAGCGTGCAACAGTGGTTGATGAGCCAGGGCGTCGCCAAGGTCGGCAAGTGGCCTGACGACACCAAGGCCTGGGTGGCGCAGAACCCGCAGCGCGTGTCGCAGCTGCTGTGGAGCAACCCGCGCTACGTGTTCTTCCGCGAAGAGACCATGAGCGAACTCGACGCCGCCTTCGGCCCGCGCGGCGCGCAAGGCGTGCCGCTGACGGCGGGGCGCTCCATCGCGGTCGATCGCGAGAGCATTCCCTACGGCACGCCGGTGTGGCTCGCATCGAACGGTCCCGCCGCGCAGCTGCAGAAGCTCGTGGTGGCGCAGGATACGGGCAGCGCCATCGTGGGGGCCGTGCGCGCCGACTACTTCGCGGGCACCGGCGCCGAAGCCGGCCGGCTGGCCGCGAGCGTGAACCAGCCGCTGCGGCTGTGGGCGCTGTGGCCCAAACAGTAAGACTTACGAAGCAATCGAATCGTCACTGCGTATTCACGGTGATGTCACGGGCGATTTCTAGCATGGGGCGTTTTTTCTCCAACACCCCACGAGATCCTCCATGTCAGACCGCATCGATTTCAACGACGAAGACTCCAACCGATCCGCCAATCCCACATTCGACAGCGTGCTGACCAGCCGCCTCAACCGGCGTGGTCTGCTGCTGGGTGGCGTCGGCTCTGCCGTGCTGACAGCCTGCGGCGGTGGCAATGGCGGCGGCGTGGCGTTCCCCATCATTCCTCCGGCGCCCGCGCCCGCACCGGCCCCCGCACCTGCGCCGGGACCGACCGAGAAGCTACTGAGCTTCGGCGCCGTGCCCAAGAGCTTGGCTGACAGCGTGCTCATTCCCGCCGGCTACAGCGCCAGCGTCCTGTATGCGCTGGGCGATCCATTGACCGGCGCCACGCCGGCCTATGCCAACGACGGCACCGACACCGACTTCGAGAACCGCGGCGGCGACCATCACGATGGCATGGAATGGTTCGGTCTGGGCGCCGACGGCAAGCGCTCCGACTCGAGCATCGACCGCGGCCTCCTGGCGGTGAATCATGAGGCGACTACCGACCAAAAGCTTTCCTCATTCTTCCTGCACGCCAATGGCGGCACCACCACGCTGCCCCGCCCGGCGGCGGAAGTGGACAAGGAAACTGCCATTCACGGCATTGCGGTCCTCGAAGTGCGTAAGAACGGCGGCGGTAAGTGGAGCTACGTCCAGGACTCGGCCTTCAACCGCCGCGTCACGCCCCTGACGGAGATCGACATCGCCGGTCCTGCAATGGGCGACGCGCTGATGAAGACCAAGTACTCGCCCACCGGCGTGAAGACGCGCGGCACGCTCAACAACTGCGGCACCGGCAAGACGCCGTGGGGCACCTTCCTCACCGGCGAGGAGAACTGGTTCGGCTACTTCACGCGCGCCGCGGGCGACGATGCAGCGCGCAGCAATGACAAGAGCGTGACCTCGCTCAAGCGCTACGGCCGTGCTGCGGGCGCGACCAGCCGCCATGGCTGGGAAACCGGTGGCGTGGACGACAAGTACCAGCGCTGGAACATCAGCAAGACCGGTGCTTCAGTCGACGGCACGGACGACTACCGCAACGAGATGAACGGCATGGGCTTCGTCGTTGAGTTCGACCCGTACAACAAGTCGAAGCTGGGCGTCAAACGCACGGCGCTGGGCCGCTACGCGCACGAGAGCATCGCCTTCAGCAAGCCGGTCGCGGGCCAGAAGGTCGCGTGCTACATGGGTGACGACGCGCGCAACGAGTACTTCTACAAGTTCGTTTCAGATGCGGTCTGGTCCGATGCCGATGCCAATCCGGTGGATCCCCTTGCCACCGGCGCCAAGTACCTGGACAAGGGCACGCTCTACGTGGCGCGCTTCGATGCCGACGGCGCAGGCGCCTGGCTGGAGCTGTCGCTGTCGAATCCGGCGGTGGCGGGCTTTGCCGGCTATTCGTTTGCGAACCTGGCCGACGTGGTGGTCAATGCGCGCCTCGCTGCCGATGCTGCGGGCGCCACCAAGATGGACCGCCCCGAATGGTGCGCCACCAACCCGGCCAACGGCGAGGTCTACCTCACGTTGACCAATAACAGCAATCGGCGCATCGAACCGGCCTCGTCGTCGCAACTGACTCCCGATCCGGCCAATCCGCGCGTCTACACCGACATGAAGGGCGCCGAGGCGCAGTCCGGGAATCCGAACGGCCACATCCTGCGCATGGCCGATAACGGCGGCAATCCGGCGAGCACCAGCTTCCGTTGGGACGTCTACGCCTTCGGCGCTGAGTCGGGAGCCAATGCCGACACGGTCAATCTCTCGAAGCTGACCGCCGACCAGGACTTCTCCAGCCCCGACGGCCTGGTGTTCAGCCGCTCGACCGGCATCTGCTGGATCCAGACCGACGACGGCGCCTACACCGACGTGACCAACTGCATGATGCTGGCCGCGCTGCCGGGCAAGGTTGGCGACGGCGCCAAGAAGACCCTGACCTACCAGCGCGCGGACAGCACGCAGTACACGGTCGACACCATGATCGGTAAGCAGCCGACGGCGGACACGCTCAAGCGCTTCCTGGTCGGTCCTTCGGGCTGCGAACTCACCGGCCTCTGCGAAACGCCGGACGGCAAGGCGATCTTCGTCAACATCCAGCACCCGGGCGAAAACACCAAGCAAGCCGACCTGGCGGACCCTTCGAAGTACACCAGCCAGTGGCCTTCCAATGCGGGTTACGGTGCAGGAAAGCGCCCGCGCTCGGCAACCATCGTCATCACCAAGGATGACGGCGGCCGCATCGGCAGCTGACGACATTGTTGAGAAGGGCCGACCGCCGATGGTCGGCCTTCTTTCTCACCCTTTCGACAGAAGAAGCGGCGCTGCTGGCAACGGCAGCGCCGTTTTGTATCTCACCTGCTTGAGCGCAAAGCTCGAGCGGATCTTTTCGATCCCCGGAATCGGCGTGAGCTGCTCCATGATGAAACGCTCCAGCGCCGCCATGTCGGCCACGGCGATGCGGATCAGGTAGTCGCTGTCGCCGGTCATCAGATAGCACTCCATCACCTCGTCGTGCTCGGCGATGCGCTGCTCGAAGTCGGCCAGCGACTGCTTGCTCTGCGTGGTCAGGCTGATCGAGATGAACACGTTGAGCCCCAGGCCCAGCGCCTTGGCGTTCGCGAGCGCCACGTAGCGGTCGATCACGCCGCTGGTCTCCAGCACCTTCACGCGCGCCAGGCAGGGCGAGGGCGACAGGTGCACGCGGCGCGCCAGTTCGACGTTCGACAGGGCGCCGTCGCGTTGCAGCTCGTCGAGAATGCGCAGGTCGATGGCGTCGAGTTCCATGAAATTCCGTGAAGCGCTTGAGTCGCGGCATTTTATGCTTGCGAATAGCCATGAAGTCGCAGGTGCCGGTAGCTAATTTTCCGCAAGGCGGCTTAAAGTGCTGGCATGAACGCCCCGATCTCCGCCGACCAGATGCGCGCCCTGTTGCTCGACACGCCGCCGTCGCACGACCCCGACCCCGAAGAGACCGCCGAATGGCGCGACGCCTTCCTGGCGCTGGCGCAGACGCAAGGTCCGCAGCGCGCGCGCCAGATGCTGGCCGAGCTGGCGCGCCTGGCGCGGCAGCAGCGCATCGGCTGGCAGCCCGAGCTGGCCACGCCGTACGTCAACACCATCGCCGCGGCCGACCAGCCGCCGTTCCCGGGTGACCTCGCGGTGGAAGAGAAGCTCGCCTCGCTCATGCGCTGGAACGCGCTCGCCATGGTGGCCAAGGCCAACCAGGCGTACGGCGAACTCGGCGGCCACATCGCCAGCTACGCGAGCGCGGCCGACCTGTTCGAAACCGGCTTCAACCATTTCTTCCACGCACGCAGCCCGGCGCACCGCGGCGACCTCGTGTTCTTCCAGCCGCACAGCGCGCCCGGCGTGTATGCGCGGGCCTACCTCGAAGGCCGCCTGAGCGAAGAAGACCTGAACCACTACCGCCAGGAACTCACTGCGCCGGCCTTCACCGACGGCAGCGGCGCGCGCGGCCTGTGCAGCTACCCGCACCCGTACCTGATGCCGGACTTCTGGCAGTTCCCCACCGGCTCGATGGGCATCGGCCCGATCAGCTCGATCTACCACGCCCGCTTCATGCGCTACCTCACGCACCGCAACCTGCTGAACTGCGAAGGCCGCAAGGTCTGGGGCGTGTTCGGCGACGGCGAGATGGACGAGCCCGAATCGATGAGCGCGCTGACGCTCGCCGCGCGCGAAAAGCTCGACAACCTCGTGTGGGTCGTCAACTGCAACCTGCAGCGCCTCGATGGCCCGGTGCGCGGCAACGGCCGCATCATCGACGAGCTCGAAAAGCTCTTCGCCGGGGCAGGATGGAATGTCGTCAAGCTCGTGTGGGGCAGCGACTGGGACGGCCTGTTCGCGCAGGACGTGAGCGGCGCGCTCGCGCGCGTGTTCGCCGAAACCGTCGACGGCCAGATGCAGACCTTCGCCGCGAAGGACGGGCGCTTCAACCGCGACAACTTCTTCGGCCAGAACCCCGAACTCGCGCGCCTGGCCGAAGGCATGACCGACGAGCAGATCGACCGCTTGAAGCGCGGCGGCCACGACCTCGTGAAGATCCATGCCGCGTACGCCGCCGCTGCTGCGCACAAGGGCCAGCCCACCGTCATCCTGGCCCACACCAAGAAGGGCTACGGCATGGGCAGCGCCGCGCAGGGCAAGATGACCACGCACTCGCACAAGAAGATGGGCGACGTCGACCTCATCGAGTTCCGCGACCGCTTCAACCTGCCGCTCACCGACGCGCAGGCCACCGCGATGGACTTCTACCGCCCGGCCGAAGACAGCGCCGAAATGCGCTACCTGCGCCAGCACCGCGAAGCGCTCGGCGGCGCCATGCCGCGCCGCGAGACCGCGTGCGACGTCGTGCCCAAGCCCGACATCGCGGCCTACGCGCAGTTCGCCACGGCCGCCGCGGGCAAGGAGATGAGCACCACCATGGCCTTCGTGCGCATGCTGGGCAACCTCATGAAGGACAAGGCGCTCGGCCCGCGCATCGTGCCCATCGTGGCCGACGAGGCGCGCACTTTCGGCATGGCCAACCTGTTCAAGCAGGTCGGCATCTATTCGAGCGTGGGCCAGCGCTATGCGCCGGAAGACATCGGCTCGGTGCTGAGCTACCGCGAAGCCACCGACGGCCAGATCCTCGAAGAGGGCATCAGCGAAGCCGGCGCCATCGCCAGCTGGACGGCCGCGGCCACCAGCTACAGCGTGCATGGCCTGGCGATGCTGCCGTTCTACATCTACTACTCGATGTTCGGCTTCCAGCGCGTGGGCGACGCCATCTGGGCTGCGGCCGACCAGCGCGCACGCGGCTTCCTGCTGGGCGCCACGTCGGGGCGCACCACGCTCGGCGGCGAAGGCCTGCAGCACCAGGACGGCAGCAGCCACCTCGTGGCCGCGACGATTCCCAACTGCAAGGCCTACGACCCGGCCTTCGCGGGCGAGATGGCCGTCATCGTCGACGCGGGCATCCGCGAGATGATGGTCGAGCAGCAGGACGTGTTCTATTACGTCACGCTCATGAACGAGAACTACGCGCAGCCCGACCTGCCGGCGGGTGCCGAGGCCGACATCCTGCGCGGCTGCTACCGCTTCGGCACGTATGCGCCGGCATCGGGCAAGGCGAAGCAGAGCGTCACGCTGCTGGGCTCGGGCGCGATCCTCACCGAGGTCATCAAGGCCGCGCAGCTGCTGGCCGACGACGGCATCGCGGCCGAGGTGTTCAGCGTCACGAGCTGGAGCGAACTGGCACGCGACGGCCAGGCCTGCGAGCAGCGCGCCCTGGCCGGCGAAAAGGACGCCGGCACGCCCTTCGTCGCGCAGCAGCTCGGCAAGGGCAGCAGCAAGGCCCCGATCGTCGCCGCCACCGACTACGTGCGCGCCCTGCCCGAGAGCGTGCGCGCCTTCCTGCCCGAAGGCCGCCGCTACCTCACGCTGGGCACCGACGGCTTCGGTCGCAGCGACACGCGCGCCGCGCTGCGCGGTTTCTTCGGCGTGGACGCAGCGAGCATCGCGCGGGCCGCGCGCCACGCGCTCGGGTAAAGGGCTTAGATGGACTGCTGGACTGGCCGAGGGGGCCAGTCCGCCGGTGCGTCGATGGTCTCGAGCGACTGCAACGCAAACGTTCGGCGCGGCGCGCGGTTTCGCAGCCGCGCCTCACGCACCTTGACTTGGGCACGCACGTGCCGATGCAGAGGAACAAGTCCGTCCTGGAGCGAGCGCTCCATCGCAGTGTGTGCCACGGTGCCGACGATCACACTTCGATCCGTGTGCAGGCGCAACTCGAAACGCGATGAATGCTCGGCCCAGCCGATGATTTCACCCTGAAATGTTTCGACTCGATCTTCGATCGTCATGGCCTCGGCGCGTTGTCGCGCTCGTTGTATGGCCTGCGTCGTCAGTTCGAAATCGCGCTCGCCCTCGACCACGCGAAGGCTGGCGCCTTCATCGTCGAGCAACTTGAAGAATTCTCTCAATGCCCCGAGTTGTCGGTTGTCGACATCGGCCGAGGCTTCATCGAACAGCGCATCGTCTGCGGCGGCCATGCGCGACAAGGTGTTGGCAACCTGATCGACCACCTCCTTGAGCACCACATCGCCAGAAGCGGGTTCGTTGCCTTCCAGAACGAAGCCAAATGATCCGCGCACGACGTCGGTGACCACCAATTGGGTGTCGTGGCTCATGGGGACCCGGCCGCGGGATGAAAGAGGGCCTGTCTCCACTGCGGCGTAACGCTGGCTGATCAGCTTCTGGAATTTTCCGACCGCCTGCGTGCCGAATGCGGCCTTGATCCCATGAGAGCCGACGACGGGTCGGCCACCAAAAAACAGGGCGACGCCAACGGGCGCCTGCACGCTGACGTTCGACAGTTCTGCCAGCTCTTTTTCGAGGCGCAAGACGCGTTGCCCGTATTGGCGTTCTGCGATCGGATCCTCATGGGTCCGGCCATCGGCCAGCAACTGCCGTGCTTGTGCCAAGTCTGCCTGCAGGAATTGCTTCTCAAGCTGAGCCAACATGGGGTTCTCCTTGGGGCATCAGGGAATCGAGCATCGGGCGCGCGATGACATCGTCAGAACTCAGCGGCAGTTGCAGCATGCCTTTCCACAGTGCATCGCCTCGACGATGGGAGTACAAGCCATACCAATAACGTGTTTGCTGTACCAGCCATTCAGGCGCCGTTGTGAGATTAACAATGTTGGTGTCGCAATGGAATTCATGTTTGCATCGGTCCAGATCGAACAGATCGGGCCGAGCATCCATCATTTGATTGATATCCGTCTTGCTCATTCCATGAGGAGGGTGAGCAAAGGTCACGACATCGATATCCCTTGGCGCTCGATCTTCGCGCGCTTCGATATCTTCGACAAAGCTGCCATCGAGCCACTGAAAGCCCTGTACGAAACCCAGCGCACTTAACTCGGCCCGATAGCGTAGCAGTCCATCGAGTACGCGACACCGCTGCGGATTGATTGCGAACCGTTGCACCAATTCAACCGCCGCGACCGCATAGGGCGAGCTGTGCGGGCTTGTCATTCGTTCGCCCACAAAAGGCGGCAAGACGTGCGAGTGGTTGAAGTCGGGAATCACAGGAGGAGGATAGCGGTCATATACAACCTGTTGCTTGTTGCGCGCTGAAACTGCGGCTTGAAATGCGCCGAAGTACATCCTCGCGGCCTCTTCGCAACAACCGGTGAAGCATTCGTCCCTAAGTTAGAGTCGCAGACCCCACCGCCTTCCCGCGCCCATGACCCCCCGCTTCCAGTCCCTTGCTCCCGCCGTCCGCCTGGCCGACCAGGTGGCGGAAGCGCTCGTGGCCGAGGTGCGCAGCGGGCGCCTGTCGGAAGGCGACCGGCTGCCCACCGAGACCGCGTTGGCCACCCAGTTCGGCGTGAGCCGCACGGTGGTGCGCGAGGCGGTGTCGCGACTCAAGTCGCTCGGGCTGGTCGATTCGCGCCAGGGCAGCGGCGTGTACGTGCGCGCCGCCGGGGTGGAGCCGCTTCGCTTCGAGATGCCGCATGTGGCCTCGCGCGAAGCGGTGGTGCAGATGGTCGAGCTGCGCCGTGCGCTCGAGGCCGAGGTGGCCGCGCTCGCGGCCGAGCGCCGCACGCCCGAGGACATGCTGCGCATCCGCGACGCCATCGATGCGCTGCACGCGGCGGTGTCGATGGGCGGCAACGGCGCCGACGAGGACGTGCGCTTTCACCGCGCCATCGCCGAGGCCGCGCGCAACCCCTTCCTCATCGGCACGCTGCAGTACCTGCGGCAGTTCCTGCATGGCGCCACCCGCGTCACGCGCGCCAACGAGGCGCGCCGCGCCGACTTCGTGCGCGAAGTGGCGCAGGAACACGCGCGCATCGTCGAGGCCATCGACGCCGGCGACCCGCTGGCCGCGCGCGAAGCCGCCAAGGCGCACATGGACAACGCCATCCGCCGCATCGAGCAGGCCGACCCGGCCTTCTGGCAGCAGGAAGGCGCCCAGCTCGCCCGACCCTTGGTCGAAGGCTGGCCGGCGGGCAAGTAAGCCCACGCTCACAATTTTTCGGCAGGGGCAGAATGTGCGGGTTATCCCGTATCCGAGGACTTGTCTTAAATTTGTATGATGACCTGACAAGTAAGGGGCGACCGCGCCGCAGGGTGACGGGACGGCCCCGTTTTTTCATCCAGCGGACTCCCTCCCAATGACTTCCACCCTCCAGGCCGGCGCGCCCCTCGCGGCTGACGCGCCCGACGCCGCGCTCGAAAAACGCGCCTACGCCAAGGTGTTCTGGCGCCTCGTGCCCTTCCTGATGCTCTGCTACGTGGTCGCGTACCTCGACCGCGTGAACGTCGGCTTCGCCAAGCTGCAGATGGGCGCGGACCTCGGCTTCAGCGAAACCGTGTTCGGCCTGGGCGCCGGCATCTTCTTCCTGGGCTACTTCCTGTTCGAGGTGCCCAGCAACCTGCTGCTCAACCGCGTGGGCGCGCGCGTGTGGATCGCGCGGATCATGATCACCTGGGGTCTGCTGTCGGCCTGCTTCGTGTTCGTGGAAACGCCGACCAGCTTCTACATCCTGCGCTTCCTGCTCGGCGTGGCCGAGGCGGGCTTCTACCCCGGCGTGATCCTGTACCTGACGCACTGGTACCCGTCGCACCGGCGCGCGCGGATCATCGCGGTGTTCATGTCGGCGATTCCCGTGGCGGGCATCTTCGGCAACCCGCTGTCGGGATGGATCATGGATGCCTTCCACGGCGTGTCGGCCATGCACGGCTGGCAATGGATGTTCATCATCGAAGCCATTCCCGCCGTGCTGGTGGGCGTGATGGTGCTGTTCTACCTGGACAACGGCATCAAGCACGCACGCTGGCTCTCGCCTGAAGAGAAGAACCTGCTGCAGCGCGAGGTCGACCGCGACCAGGCGCACGGCGCCAAGGGCCCGCACTCGGTGGGCGCGATGTTCCGCGACGCGCGCGTGTGGTGGATGGCGCTCATCTACTTCGCCTTCGTCATGGGCCAGTACGCGCTGACCTTCTGGCTGCCCACGCTGGTGAAGGCCACGGGCGTGCAGGGCAACTTCAACATCGGCCTGCTCAGCGCCATTCCGTTCCTGTGCGCGATCGTCGCGATGAACCTGTTCGGCCGCAGCGCCGACGCGCGCCGCGAGCGCCGCTGGCACCTGATCATCCCCGCGATGATGGGCGCCGTGGGCTTCACGGTCGCGGCCTCGTACACGCAGAACACCGTCGTGTCGCTGACCTTCCTGTCGCTCGCGGCCGCCGGCGTGCTCACCTGCGCGCCGCTGTTCTGGTCGCTGCCCACCGCCTTCCTCTCGGGCACGGCGGCGGCCGCCGGCATCGCGGTCATCAACTCGGTGGGCAACCTCGCGGGCTTCGTGAGCCCCTACCTCATCGGTTTCCTGAAGGACCTCACGGGCAGCACGCAGATCGGCATGTACGTGCTGGCCGGCGCGCTGGTGCTCGGCGCCATCGGCGTATGGCTCACGCCCAAGCAACTGGTCAACCGTTGATCGAAGGATGCACGACATGACTTCTTCTTCCAACACCACACCCGTCGTCGGCCTCGTGGGCCTGGGCGCCATGGGCAGCGGCATGGCGCAATCGCTGCGCCGTGCGGGCCATGCGCCGCATGTGTTCGACGTGCGCCCCGGCGTGGCCGAGGCCTTCGCGCGCGAAGGCGGCACCGCCTGCGACACGCTGGCCGCGCTCGGCGCGCAGTGCGACATCGTGGTCAGCGTGGTCGTCAACGCGGCGCAGACCGAGTCGGTGCTGTTCGGCGACGGCACCACGCCCGGCTGCGCGGCATCGATGAAGCCCGGCAGCCTGTTCGTGATGTGCTCCACCGTCGACCCGAACTGGTCGGTGGCGCTCGAAGCGCGCCTGGCGCAGCAGGGCATCCTGTACCTCGATGCGCCGATCTCCGGCGGCGCCGCCAAGGCCGCGAGCGGCCAGATGACGATGATGACCGCCGGCACGCCCGCGGCCTACGAGAAGGCCGGCGCCATGCTCGACGCGATGGCCGCCAAGGTCTACCGCCTGGGCGATTCGGCCGGCGCGGGCAGCAAGGTGAAGGTCATCAACCAGCTGCTGGCCGGCGTGCACATCGCCGCCGCGGCCGAGGCCATGGCGCTGGGCCTGCGCGAGGGCGTGAACCCGGACGCGCTGTACGAGGTCATCACCCACAGCGCCGGCAACAGCTGGATGTTCGAGAACCGCATGGCCCACGTGCTGGCGGGCGACTACACGCCGCTGTCGGCCGTCGACATCTTCGTGAAGGACCTGGGCCTGGTGCTCGACGTGGCGCGCGCCAGCAAGTTTCCGCTGCCGCTGTCGTCCACCGCGCACCAGATGTTCATGCAGGCCTCCACGGCCGGCTTCGCGCGCGAGGACGACAGCGCGGTCATCAAGATCTTCCCGGGCATCGAGTTGCCTGCTGCGAAAGAATCGAAAAAATAGCATCGAGCGTCTGCGCTCCACCGACCCAGGAAAGACACACACCATGAACGTTCTCATCACCGGCGGCTGCGGCTTCCTCGGCGCCCGCCTCGCCCGCACCCTGCTCGCCGGCGGCCCGCTCGCACTGGCCGGCGGCCAGCCTCAAGACATCGCACGCATCACACTGGCCGACCGCGTGCCGCCGCCCGCCGACCTCGCCGCCGACGCGCGCATCCAGTTCGTGCAGGGCGACCTGTACGAGCAGGCCGCCAACGGCGCGCTGCCGCTGGCCGACACCGACGCCGTGTTCCACCTCGCCGCCGCCGTGAGCGGCGAGTGCGAGGCCGACTTCGACCTCGGCATGCGCAGCAACCTGGACACCACGCGCGCCCTGCTCGACGCCTGCCGCAGCGCGGGCCATGCGCCCGTGTTCGTGTTCTCCAGCTCCGTCGCCGTGTTCGGCGATTCGCCCGAGCAGCGCCTGCCCGCGGTGATCGAGGACACCACGCTGCCCACGCCGCAGAACAGCTACGGCATCCAGAAGTTCATCGGCGAGCAGCTGGTGGCCGACTACACGCGCAAGGGCTTCGTGCAGGGCCGCAACGTGCGGCTCATGACGGTGTCGGTGCGCCCGGGCCGTCCGAACGGCGCGGCCTCCAGCTTCCTGAGCGGCATGCTGCGCGAGCCGCTGGCCGGCGTGCGCGCACGCTGCCCCGTGGCCCCCGAGACGCCGGTCGCGCTGGCCTCGCCCGGCAACACGGTCGCCGGCATCGTGCGCGCGGCCACCGCCGGCGCCGCCGAATGGGGCGCGCGCACCGCGGTCAACCTGCCCGCGCTGACCACCACCGTGCGCGAGATGGCGCAGGCGCTCGAGCGCATCGCCGGCACCGAGGCCACCGCCCTCATCGACTGGGAACCCGACGCCGCCATCGCGAAGATCGTCACCAGCTGGCCCAGCCGCATCCACGCGGCACGCGCCGAGGCGCTGGGCCTGAAGGCCGACGCCAGCTTCGACGCCATCCTGCGCGACTACGTGCGCGAGAACGCGCAGGCGGTCACGCTGGCGCTGAAGGGCTGAGCGATGGCGAAGCTCGTGCTCGGTTGCATCGCCGACGACTTCACCGGCGCCACCGACCTGGCCAACAACCTCGTGCGCGCCGGCATGCGCGTGGTGCAGACCATCGGCGTGCCGGCCGGCCCGCTCGATGCCGACGTGGATGCGGTCGTGGTCGCGCTCAAGTCGCGCACCATCGCGCCGGCCGAGGCCATCGCGCAGTCGCTCGATGCGCTGCGCTGGCTGCAGGCGCAGGGCGCGCAGCAGATCTACTTCAAGTACTGCTCGACCTTCGACAGCACGGCGCAGGGCAACATCGGCCCCGTGACCGAGGCGCTGATGGACGCGCTGGGCTGTGACTTCACCATCGCCACGCCCGCCTTCCCCGACAACAAGCGCACCGTGTTCAAGGGCTACCTGTTCGCGGGCGACGTGCTGCTCAACGAGAGCGGCATGCAGAACCATCCGCTCACGCCGATGACCGACCCGAACCTCGTGCGCGTGCTGCAGGCGCAGTGCACGCGCAAGGTGGGGCTCATCGACCACGCGGTGGTCGCACGCGGCGCAGCGGCCATCGAAGAACGCATCGCGCAGCTGAAGGCCGAGGGCGTGTCGATCGCCATCGTCGATGCCGTGTCGAACGACGACCTGCTGCGCATGGGCCCGGCCCTCGCGAAGCTGCCGTTGCTCACCGCGGGCTCGGGCGTGGCCATCGGCCTGCCGGCCAACTTCGGCCTCGCGCCGTCGTCGCAGGCCAGCGCGCTGCCGAAGGCCGGCGGCAAGACGGCGGTGGTCTCGGGCAGCTGCTCGCTCGCCACCAACCGGCAGGTGCTCGACTTCATCCAGCGCGGCGGCGCGGCCATGGCCATCGACCCGCTGCGCATCGCGGCGGGCGTGGACGTGGCGGCCGAAGTGCTGGCCTGGGCCGCACCGCTGATCGACAAAGGCCCCGTGCTCGTCTACTCGACCGCCGAAGCCGGCGCCGTGAAGTCGGTGCAGGGGCGGCTCGGCGTGGAAGAAGCCGGTGCGATGGTCGAACGCACCGTCGCCGCCATTGCGCGCGGCCTGGTCGAGCGCGGCGTGCACCAGCTCGTGGTGGCCGGCGGCGAGACCTCGGGCGCGTGCGTGCAGGCGCTGGGCATCGCGCAGATGCAGATCGGTCCGCAGATCGACCCCGGCGTGCCGTGGTGCCATGCGCGCTGCGATGCGGCGCCCGAAGCGGGGCTGCACATCACGCTGAAGTCGGGCAACTTCGGCAGCGACGATTTCTTCACCAAAGCTTTTACAGTGCTCGCATGACCGAGAACGAAGCCCGCGACGAAATCTGCCGCGTCGGCCGCAGCCTGTTCGAGCGCGGCTACGTGCACGCCACGGCCGGCAACATCAGCGTGCGGCTGGACGACGGTTTCCTCATCACGCCGACCGACGCCTGCCTGGGCTTTCTCGACCCCGCGCGGCTCGCACGGCTCGATGCGCAGGGCCAGCAGACCGGCGGCGACCGCGCCAGCAAGACCATCGCGCTGCACACGCGCATCTATGCCGCCGCGCGCGGCTTCGATGCGGGCACGGCCTGCGTGATCCACACGCACAGCACGCACTGCGTCGCGCTGACCTTGGGCAACCCGCAAGCCGAACTGCTGCCCGCGCTCACGCCCTACTTCGTGATGAAGGTCGGCCATGTGCCGGTCATCCCGTACCACCGCCCCGGCGCGCCCGAGGCGGCCGAGCAGGTGGCGCAGACCATCGCGCGCTACGGCGCGGCCGGCACGCCGATCCGCGCGGCGATGCTCGCGCGCCTGGGCCCCAACGTCTGGCACGAGACGCCGGCCGCCGCCATGGCCGTGCTCGAAGAGCTGGAAGAAACCGCCCGCCTGCAGCTGCTCACGCAAGCCACCCGGCCCGCACCGCTCACCCCCGACCAGATCGATGAACTGCGCCGCACTTTCGGTGCGCGCTGGTAGTACAAACACCCCATGCCCCAATTCGCCGCCAACCTCTCGATGCTCTACCCGGAGCTCGCATTTCTCGACCGCTTCGACGCCGCCGCGAAAGACGGCTTCCAGGCCGTCGAGTACCTCTTTCCCTACGACTTCTCGAAAGAGGAAATCGTCGCCCGCCTGAAGCACAACGGCCTGCAGCAGGTGCTGTTCAACGGACCGCCCGGCGACTGGGCCGGCGGCGAGCGCGGCTTGGCCTGCCTGCCGGGGCGCGAGGGCGAGTTCCGCGAAGGCATTGCGAAAGCCATCGACTACGCCGTGGCGCTCGACTGCCCGCGCATCCACGTCATGGCCGGCCTCGTGCCCGAAGGCCTCACGCGCGAGGCGGCAGAGGCCGTCTATGTCGGGAACCTGCGCTGGGCCGCGGCCGAGGCCGCGAAGGCCGGGCGTGACGTGCTGATCGAGCCGATCAACACGCGCGACATTCCGCGCTTCTTTTTGAACCGGCAGGACCACGCGCACCAGATCGTCGAGACCGTGGGCGCCGCCAACCTCAAGGTGCAGATGGACCTGTACCACTGCCAGATCGTCGAAGGCGACGTGGCGATGAAGCTGCGCCAGTACCTGCCCACCGGCCGCGTCGGCCACCTGCAGATCGCGGGCGTGCCCGAGCGCCACGAGCCCGATGTGGGCGAGCAGAACTACGACTACCTCTTCGGCGTGATCGACGAGGTGTCGGCGCAGTGCGGCTGGCAGGGCTGGGTCGGGTGCGAATACCGCCCGTGCCGCGGCATGGAGCCCGGCGGCACCTCGGCCGGCCTGGGCTGGCTGCGCGACTGGCGCCAGCGCGCATGACGACGACGCGGCTCGAAGCGCTGCGCATTCCGGCGCCGCTGCGGGGCTTCGCAGCGGCGGGCGATGCGCAGGTCTTCGACGTCACGATCGACGGCGACAAGGTCGCGGCCATCGAACCCAGCGCCTCGCAGACGCAGACGCAGGCGCGCGGCACGCTGCTGAGCGCGCTCGTCGAGGCGCACGCGCACATCGACAAGAACTTCACCGTGCAGGACGTCGGCGCCGCGCAGGGCGACCTGTTCACCGCCATCGAGCGAATGGGCCGCCACCGCGCGAGCTGGACCGGCGCCTCGCTGCGCCTGCGCATGGAGCGCGCGCTGCACGAGGCCTGGCGCGCCGGCACGCGCGCGCTGCGCACGCACCTCGATTGGGTCGAGCCCGAGCCACCGGCCGCGCTGGCCGTGTTCGAGGCGCTGCGCGAGGAATGGGCCGGCCGCATCGAGCTGCAGTTCGTCGCGCTCGTGCCGCTCGACGTGTTCGCCGACCTTGCCGCCGGCGAGCGCATCGCGCGGGACGTGAAGCGCGCGGGCGGCGCGCTGGGCGCTTTCATCTATCGCAACGACGGCCTCTTCGCCAAGCTGGGCCGCGTGTTCGACCTCGCGCAGCAGCACGGGCTGGGGCTCGACTTCCACGTCGACGAAGGCCTGGACACCGACGCCAGCGGCCTGCGCAGCATCGCGCAGCTGGTGCGCGCGCGCGACTTCCAGGGCCGCGTGGTCTGCGGCCACGCCTGCTCGCTCTCGGTGCAGGACGACGCGGTGGCCGCCGAAACGCTCACCTTGTGCGCCGGCGCCGGACTGCACCTGGTCGCGCTGCCGACCACCAACCTCTACCTGCAGGGCGCGTGGGACCGCACGCCCGTGGCGCGCGGCATCACGCGCATCCGCGAGGCCGCGGCGCACGGCCTGCGCGCCAGCCTGGCCACCGACAACGTGCAGGACGCCTTCTATCCCTACGGCAGCTACGACCTGCTCGAGACCTTCGGCCTGGGCGTGCAGATGGCGCACCTGGCGCCCGCCGCCGACTGGCTCGACACCATCACCGTGAACCCCGCCAAGGCGCTGGGGCTCGCGTGGGACGGCCGCATCGCGCCGGGCTGCCCGGCCGACCTGGTGGTGCTGGCCGCCACCGACGAACACGAACTCATCGGCCCGCGCGGACGGCAACGCACCGTCTACCGCGCAGGCCGGGCACTGGAGAACACACCATGAGCATGGGCAAGCCGATGGCCAACTATGCCGCCGCCAAGCGCGTCGGCGATTTCGTCTTCATGAGCGGCGTGGTCGCCGTCGACCCGGCCACGCGCCGCGCAGTGGCGGGCTACGACGCCATCCCGGAAGAAGCCCGCACCGCGCTGCAGGGCGTGGGCTACGCCACGGGCCAGATGTCGGTCGACGTCTTCGAGGCGCCCATCGTGGCGCAGAGCTGGTTCGTGCTGGAGCGCATCCGCCAGATCGCCGCCGAGCACGGCGGCACCATGGAAGACGTGGTGAAGCTGGTGCAGTACTTCCGCCACCTGCCGCACTACGCCTTCTACAACCGCGTGCGCGGCCTGTTCTATCCGGGCGAGCCGCCGGTGAGCACGGTGGTCGAGGTGTCGCGCTTCCTGCCGGGCGACGAGGTGCTCGTCGAGGTGGAAGCCACCATGTACCTGCCGCAACGCGCGGCTACTTGACGCCCGCGCCCTTGAGCAGGAACTCCGTCACCTGCTCGATCAGGTAGCGGCGGTCCTTGTCGTCGCCCTGCTGCGCCGTGTTGCGGTAGTAGGCGGCCTGGGTGGCGTGGTCGGCGTAGAACTGCGTCACGGCCCAGATGTGGAACAGCACCAGCATCGGGTCGGCTTTGTCCATCAGGCCCTGGTTCATCCAGTTCTGGATCACGGCGGCGGCCTGGTCGGTGCGCTGCTTGCTCGTGTCCATCATGCTGTTGATGACGGGCGCGCCGCGCATCATCTCGGCCGTGAAGATGCGCGAGCGCAGCGGGTGCTCGAACGAGAACATCATCTTGCGCTGGATCAGGTCGCCCAGCACCTTGCGCGGGCCGAAGGCCTCGTCGCTGAAGCCGAACACCACGATCCAGTCGGTCAGGATGTCCTGCAGCACCTGGCGGTACAGCGCCTCCTTGCTCTCGATGTAGTAGTGCAGCTGCGCCTTCGACAGGCCTGCCTTGTCGGCGATGGCCTGCGTCGAGGCGCCGGCCAGCCCTTCGCTGGCGAACACCTCGATGGCGGCCTGGTTGATGAGGCCCAGCACCTGCGTGTACTTGCGCGATCGTCCGCGCGTGGCGGGGGCTTCGCTGTCGGTGTCCGTCACGCTCACAGCTGCAGCACCAGGTCGGGGCCCTTGGCGCGCGAGCAGCACAGCGCCACCTTGGTGCGCCGCTCGGTGCCCGTGAGGCAGAAGTCGCGGTGCTCGGCGCCTTCGCCATCGCCCTCGACCACGCAGGTGCCGCACAGGCCCTGCTGGCACGACACGGGGATGTCGATGCCCACTTCGTGCAGCGCGTCGACCGCGGTCTGGTCGGCCGCCACCGGCACTTCGATGCCGCGCCGCGCCAGCTTCAGCGTGAAGGGCAGGCCCGTGGTGGCGGCGGCCGTGCCGGTGGGCGCGGCGAAGTACTCGGCGTGCAGCGCGTCTTCGGGCCAGTGCGCGGCGGCCTCGCGCACCGCCTGCATGAAGCCGCCGGGGCCGCACACGTACAGGTGCGTGTCGGGTGCGCGCTCGGCCAGCAGCGCGCGCAGGTCGATGCGTTGCGTCGCATCACCCTGGTCCAGGTGCAGCTTCAGGTGCGGTGCCAGCGCGGGCGCGTGCAGCGCCTCGGCGAAGGCCAGGTGCTCCTCGCTGCGCGCGAACACGCACAGCGTGAAGTCGGCGCCGCGCGCGGCCAGCGCCTGCGCCATGGCCAGCAGCGGCGTCATGCCGATGCCGCCGGCCAGCAGCAGGTGGCGCCGGGCTTCGGCGCGCAGCGGGAAGGTGTTGCGCGGTGCGCTGATCGCGATCAGGTCGCCCTCGCGCACGCGCTCGTGCATCGAGGCCGAGCCGCCGCGGCTCGCGTGCTCGCGCTTCACGCCGATCACGTAGCTGCCGGTGCCCGAGGGCGCGCGCGCCAGCGAGTACTGGCGCGAGAAGCCGCCGGGCATGTGCACGTCGATGTGCGCGCCGGCCTCGTAGCCGGGCAACGGCCGGCCCCACGGGTGCGTCAGCTCGAAGGCCAGGATTTCCGGCGTCTGCCGCGAGATGCGTTCGACACGGACGGTCAGCGTGCGTTCGAGGCTCATGGTGTGTGTCTCCCTGCGTGTCTACTGGATGTTATGCAGCGTGCGCGCCACGCGCGCGATGAAACGGGTGCGGTCGCGGTCGGTGACGGCGTTCATGTCGTGCAGCTGCAGCCACGTCACCTTGCAGCGCCACGCGAACAGCGCCCGCAGCGCGCGCGTGAACAGCCGCCGCCCCGGATCGCCGATGGCCATCACGAACCAGCGCGGCGAGCCGCCGGTGGTCACCACCGTCAGCCGGCGGATGTGCCGCATGCCCGACTTCGCGAGCTGTCCCTTGCGCTCGGCGGGCAGGAAGGCCACGCCCGGCAGCCACACGCGCTCGAGCCAGCCCTTGAGCATGGACGGCGGTCCATGGAACCAGGTGGGGTAGACGAACACCAGGTGCTCGGCCCACAGCAGCGCTTCGACGTGGGGTTTCACGCGTTCGCGGATCAGTTCGGGGTTGTCGAGGTAGGCGATGCGCTCTTCGCGTGTCAGCGTCGGGTCGAAGCCCTCGGCGTACAGGTCGATGGCCTTGACGGGATGTCGCGGCGTGAGGGCCTCGAGGGCGGTGCGGTACAGCGCGTGGTTGAAGCTGTCAGGGTTCGGATGGCAGTGGACGACGAGCGTTTTCATGGTTCGGGCCGGTTCGCACAGGATCTGTTTTCACTCAAGCGCCCTCGCGCTGGCCCCGCCATGCGGTGGATGCGCGAAGGGCGGCGCAGGCCATGGTCATCCATGGTCAAGTCGGCCGACAAAGCAGACGCCGTATGGCGGGGCCAGCCCGGAGGGAAGCCCTGTTGCGCGGCGCATTGCGGCGTTGCCCTTCGCTTGTGTAGCGGTGCTACACGGCGCTCAGGGCGCCTTGCACTGCACCGCGCAACAGGGCTTCGCGAGGGCGCTTGAGTGAAAACAGATCCTTTCGGCGAGACGGGGTCAGAGCCCAGGGATAAAAGGCCGCGCGTGCCTTATGGCAACCCAGGCGCCGGCATCTGACCCCGGCGCAAGCCCCGCGCGACCCACGGGAAAAAATGAAGCGAATTACTTGCCGGTGAGCTTCTTGCGGACGTCGACACCGACGCCCTTGTTGACGAACTGCGTGGTCGCGACCTTCGACAGGTCGATCTCGCCCGGCTTGTACAGGCCGGCCTTGACCATCTTGTCGTAGAAGTCCTTCACGCGGGCTTCGTCCATGGCGCCGATGCCCTTGGTGAGCGAGTCGCCGCTGTCGATGATGCCCATCTTCTTGATGAGATCGATGGAGCCCTGCAGCGCGGCCGGCGTGGCGTCGGGGTTGGTCTTGGCGATGAGCTCGTTGGCGGCCTTGTTGTCGCCGTAGAGGTAGTTGTTCCAGCCGACGATCGAGGCCTCGATGAACTTGCGCACCGTCTCGGGCTTGGTCTTGATCAGGTCGGCGCGGGTTTCGATGGTGGTGGCGTAGGTCGAGAAGCCGTGGTCGGCCAGGAGGTGCACCACCGGGTCGAAGCCGGCCTGCGCCTTGATCGACAGCGGCTCCGAGATGGCGTAGCCCTGTTGAATGGATTTCTTGTCGGCCAGGAACGGGCCGACGTTGAAGGTGTAGGGCTTGAGCTGCGCGTCCTTGAAGCCGTGTTCCGACTTCATCCACTGCCAGAAGCTGAACTGGCCGTCCTTGCCGATGAAGGCCACGGGCGCCTTGGTCATGTCCTTGAAGGTGTCGTAGCCCTGGCCCGGGTGGGCGAACATGGCCTGCGGGTCTTTCTGGAAGATGGCCGCGACCACCACGGTGGGCACGCCGTTCTTCACGTTGTCGAAGGACTGCAGCAGGTTGCCGGTCATGAGGAAGTCGACCTTGCCGGCCGGCAGCATCGGCCGGTTGTTGACCATCGGGCCGCCCTGCATGATTTCCACGTCGAGCCCGTACTTCTTGTAGGTGCCGTCCACCAGCGCCTGGTAGAAGCCGCCGTGGCCGGCCTGCGCCTTCCAGTTGGTGGCGAACACCACTTTGTCCTGGGCCTGTGCGGCGAAGGCGGCGCCTGCGAGGGCCAGGCCGAAGGCCAGCGGCCGAAGAGAGAAAGCGGGGATGCGCATGGGGACGGACTCCTGTGGAGGTTGGGGTGGGGACGGGATGCGAAGACTAATTGTTTTTCAGCGCTCGACGGCCATGTCGGGCGTCCAGCCGCGCGTCTTGCCGGGGTTCATCAGGCCCATCGGGTCGCTGCGCTTCTTGAACTCGATCTGCTGCGTGTCGATGGTCTTCATGCCGCCGTCCTCGATGGTGAAGACGTGCGGGTTGAAGATCTGCGCGCCGCCCTGCGACTCGATCTCGCGCATCACCTCGTACTGGTGGGCCTCGCCCTTCCAGCGCACGAGCAGGATGCCGAAGGTGCCGCATTCGCCGTTGGCGCGCGCGAAGTCCTGGTGCTGCAGCACGTCGTCGCCGAAGATCTGCATGTGGCGCTCGACCACGGCCGGGTCGAAGGGCTGGGCGTAGGCCACCTGCAGGTAGGTCCAGCTGCGGTCGGCCTTCAGCGCCTGCAGCGTCGTGTGGTTGAAGGCGCACTCGTAGGCCGGCGGCAGGCCCTCGACCTGCAGTTCGGCCTCGGTGCCGGCCACCGACAGGGTGCCGCCGTGCGCCGCCGCGAGCGCGCGGAACTCGGCCATGGAGTCGGGCGAGACCATGGTGAACACCGCGTGCCGATCGGGCGGAAAGCGATCGCCCATGGCCGTGTAGTAGGGCGAGAAGCGCGCCTCCACGGTCGACAGCAGGAAGATGTCCAGCGAGGGCGCCTGCGCGGCGATGCCGAAGTCGAGCGCGCCGCGGTAGGTGTCGAACAGCGCCGTGCAGTGCACCCAGTCGACCGCCGGGCTCAGCGCTACTTCCACGTCGAGGATCACGCCGTTGGTGCCGTAGGCATGGTGCACCTGCTGGATCTCGTCGCCCACCAGCTCGATGACGCGCGGCTCGCGCTCCACCGTCATCACGCGCGCGCGCAGCAGGTTGCCGGGGTCGCGCAGGATGCCGTGGCGAAACGAGCCGATGCCGCCGAAGCCGCCCGCGATGAAGCCGCCGATGCTGGCCACGTGCCAGGTCGAGGGCCACATGCGCAGCGCCTGCCCGGTTTCGCGCGCGGCCAGGTCGATGTCGTGCATGCGCGCGCCGGCCTCGACGCGGATGCGGCCCTCGGCCAGGTCGAGCACGCGGCACATCTGCGTCACGTCGAGCACGAGCCCGCCTTCGAGCGGCACGCACTGGCCGTAGTTGCCGGTGCCGCCGGCGCGCACGGTGAGCGGCAGCTTCCATTTGGCGGCCACGGCCGCGGCCTGGCGCACGTCGTCCTCGGTGCTGACCTTGACCACGAGGTCGGCCACGCAGCCCGCGAGCTGCGCCGTGAGGATCGGGCTGTACCAGTAGAAGTCCTTCGACAGCTGCTTGCGCTGGCTGGGCGTGGCGATCACGTTCAGGCCGCGCAGGTCGTCGCGCACGGCATCCCAGTCGACGGTGGACAGCGGGGTTCTAGCGTTCACGGCGCATTTCGCTTTCATGCCAGTGGCCGAGCACGAGGCGCGACAGGGCGGCGAACACGATGAAGATCACGATGCCCAGCAACGACACCAGCAGCAGCGCCGCGAACATCATCGGGATCTCGGTGCGGAAGCTCGACTCGAGGATGCGCGAGGCCAGCCCCGTTTCCTTGCCCGCCGTGCCGGCCGTGAACTCGGCCACCACCGCGCCGATCAGGCTCAGGCCGCCGGCGATCTTCAGGCCCGCCATGAAGTACGGCAGCGCGCTGGGCGCCAGCAGATAGCGGAAGGTCTGCCAGGGCGAGGCCTTGTAGAGCTGGAACAGGTCGCGCAGGTTGCTGTCGGCGCTCTTCAGGCCGATGACGGTGTTCGACAGAATCGGGAAGAAGGCCACGATCCACGCGCACAGCAACAGCGCCGCGGTGGTGCTCGACACGTAGATCAGGATCAGCGGCGCGATCGCGATGATCGGCGTCACCTGCAGGATCACGGCGATCGGGAACAGGCCGATCTCCACCCACTTGAACAGCGCGAAGGCAATCGCCAGCAGCACGCCGCCGACGATGGCGGCGCCCAGCGCCAGCAGCGTGAGCTTCACCGTGAACCACAGCGCGCCCGAGAGCGAACCCCAGTTGTCGAACAGCGTGCGCAGGATGAGCGAGGGCGCGGGCAGGATGTAGTGCGGGATGTCGTTGGCACGCACCATCCACTCCCACACCAGCAGCAGCGCCGCGACGATAACGACCGGCACGACGATGCGCAGCGTGGCCTCGCGCCGGCGCAGCTTGTCTTCGTGCGCGCGCAGCGTCTCGGCGGACGGCGTGGCTTCGTTGGTGTCGAGGGGCATCACGGTTTCAATGGTCGATGTCGAGGCCATGGAGCGCTCCGTGCAGAGATTGCGAAACAGCCGTGCAGTGCGCGTTGTAGCGGCTGGAGGTGCGGAAGGCTTCTCCGCGCGGGTAGGGCTCGTCAATGGCGATCTCGTCGATCACGCGGCCCGGGCGCGCCGCCATCACGACGATGCGGTTCGACAGGTAGACCGACTCGTACACGCTGTGCGTGACGAACACGATCGAGAAGCGGTGCTCGCGCCAGATGGCCAGCAGGTCGTTGTTGAGCTTGATGCGCGTCATCTCGTCGAGCGCGGCAAAGGGCTCGTCCATCAGCAGCAGGCGCGGGTGCGTGACCAGCGCGCGCGCGATCGACACGCGCATCTTCATGCCGCCCGAGAGCTCGCGCGGGTACACGTCGGCAAAGCGAGAGAGGCCGACCAGCTCCAGCACGTGCTGCACCACCGGCGCGGCTTCGTCGCGGCTCATGCCCGCGAGCTTGAGCGGCAGCCAGACGTTGTCGAACACCTTGGTCCAGGGCATGAGCGTGGGCTCCTGGAACACGAAGCCCAGGTCGCGGTCGCTCTTGCTGTCCTTGGCGCTGCCGGTGTTGGCGCCCGACCATTGCATGTCGCCCGAGCTGATGCGCGTGAGCCCGGCGATCAGCCGCAGCGCGGTGCTCTTGCCGCAGCCCGAGGGGCCCAGGAAGCTGACGAAGTCGTGCTCGCCGATGTCGAGCGTCATGCCCTGCAGGGCGAGCGTGCCGTTGGCAAAGCGCTTGCCGACGTTGCGCAGGCGGACCAGGGGCGGCGTGGATGGCGTGGTGCTTTCCATGGGACTCCTTGGCGTCAGCGCCAGGCCGGAACGTTGGCCAGGCGCGAGAGCGGGAAGCGGTCGATCTCGTGCAGCAGCTCGACGAAGCGTTGGCCCACGTGGTCGAGCACCGCGGCGCCCTTCTCGGCGCTGGCGCGGGTGGCGTCGCCGGCGGCGCCGGCCGGGTTGATGTCGTGCATCTGCCAGCCGAGCTTGCCGCTGGGCGTGATCGACAGGAACTTGTTCTCGGCCGCCATCTGTTCGGTCAGGGAGCCGAAATTCTGGAACTGGTCGCGGCGCACGTAGTCGGGCGTGAGGTGCAGCATCACCGAGCTCTCGAGGTCGCCGGCGTGGATGCCGTGCTTGCCTTCGTGCGCGGTGAACAGGCCCTCGGGCAGGCCCAGCGTGTACCAGTTGGCGGCCACGACCATCATGTCGTGCTCTTCGCGCAGGTCGCGCGCCACGATGTCCATGACGCTCATCTGGCCGCCGTGGCTGTTGTAGAGCACCAGCTTGCGCACGCCGGCCTTGGCGACGCAGGCGCCGACGTCCTTCCACAGCGAGATCAGCGTGTTGGCCGACACCGTGAGCGTGCCCGGGTAGCGCGAGTGCTCGTTGCTCTTGCCGTAGGGCACGGTGGGCAGGAACAGCACCGGCAGGTCGTCGGGCAGGTAGGGCAGGCTGGCGCGCACCATGCCGTCGATGGTGGCGGTGTCGGTCGACATCGGCAAATGGGGGCCGTGCTGTTCGGTCGCCCCCACCGGCAGCACGGCGATCAGCCGTTCGCGGTCGAGGCGGGAGAACTCTTCACTGGTCAGGTCGGACCAGAAGCGGCTGCGCAAGGGGGGGTGATTCATCGGGGTGTACCTCGTGGCGGGCGGACGGGATGATGGGCTAAATTATCCATACGGTCAAAAAAGACTGGCTATCCGTGGATACCCGTTGATATTTATCAAGCAAACCGCATGCCATCAAATTTACACGGACGGTCAAAAGTCGAGCCGTCCGGGCGCCCGGCGCCCCGGGGTCACCAGCGCATGCGCAGCCCCAGTTGCCCCTGCACGCCGGTCTGCTCGGTGATGCCGATGGCGCTGGTGTAGGCCAGGCCGCCGTAGACCGACAGCGTCTTGTTCACCTGCCCGACGATGCCGCCGCCCACTTCGAGGGCGCTCGCGTTGCGGCGGTTGGCGACCCGATCGCTCGGCCCGAAGTAGAGGGAGTTGCTGCCGCTGAAGGTGTGCCACAGGTTGAGCTTCAGGTAGGGCTTCCAGACGCCGCCGCCCGCCTCGAAGCGGCCTTCGAGCCGCGCGCCGAGCCGGCCGGTGACGGCGTTGTCGCGCTCGAAGCGCACGCGCGCGAGGCCGTCGTCGAAGTCGTCGAGCGAACTGCGTTGCCAGATGAGCTGCACCTGCGGCTGCAGCGTGACGGTGTCGCTCAGCGCCAGCGGGTAGCCGGCCTCCAGCGATGCGGTCACGCTGGTGCCGTGCGGGCGGCCGCCGCGCCCCAAGGTGGAGCGCGCATCGGCCTTGTAGCGCGTGGCCAGCAGCACGGCGTCGCTGTACCAGCCGCTGCGCGCGATGCGCGTCCAGTAGGCGCCCAGGCTGTAGCCCTCGACGGTGAGCCGGCCGGCCGCCTCGTTGGTGGCGCCGCCGGCCACGCCGCTCGCGTGGCCGCTGGCCCGCGTGTAGCCGCCCAGCACGCCGACGCGGTGGCGTCCGCCCGCGCCGTCGGTGGTCGCCAGAAAGTCGTGGCCCAGCTGCAGGCCGCTGACGCTGCCGTCGAACTGCGGATTCGCATCGCCGCGCAGGCGCTGCCGCGTGCTTTCGCCGAACACGCGGCCCCACGAGGCCTGCCGGCCTTCACCGTCCGCGAGCAGTTGCGCATCGCCCTGCCGGTCGTGGAAGGTGCCCAGCTGCGCCAGCCCGAGGCGGCGCACGGCGATCGGCAGGGCGCTGTACAGCGGCACCTCGGGCCGGTAGAGCTTGACCTGCTCCACCGTCGCGGGTGAGCCCGACTCGGCGATCACCTCGGCGGCTTCTTCCAGCGAGCCCACCACGGTGCCGCCCACGAGGTAGCCGTTGTTGCGCAGGTACCAGTTGTCGCGGTTGCTGCCTGTCGCGCCGCCGCGGAACAGCCGGTAGTTGTAGGCCCCGGCCTCCACCGCATGGGTCAGCGAGAACGCGTGGTCGGCCGTGGTGCCGCCGTTGACGGCCTGCACCACCAGGATGCCGTCGGCCAGCGTGGGCGCGCCCAGGCCGCCGCGGTTCACCACGCGCAGGCCGGTGGACCCCGTGGCCGCGCCGCCGTCGATCACCAGCTTGTCCGAGGGTGCGTTGTCGCCCGCCAGCACGGTGTTGACCTGCAGCAGTGCGCCGCTGCCGCCCACGTAGTTGCCGCGCACCGTGAAGGCGCCGAAACCGACGCCGTCGTTCGGGCCGGGCAGCAGCGTGCCCTGGTTGGTGACGTTGCCCGCGAAGGTGCCGGTGCCGGCGACGGTGGTGCCGGGCAACACCGCGATGACCGGGCTGGTCAGCGTGGCGGGCAGGGTGAAGCGGCCGGACTCGACGCGGATCGAATCCGAGAAGCTCGCGTCGGTCTGCCACGACCACGCGGTGCCGCGCATCGTCAGGTGCTGGAAGTTGCGGAAGGCGTTGTCGACCGTGCCGCTGCCTTCGAGAAAGGTGCTGGCCGTCTTGCCGACGCCGCCGTCGGCGCCACCCTTGATGACCGAGCCGGTCTGCAATATCAACGTGCCGTTGCCGAGCGCGCCCATGTAGATCGCGTCGGTGCTGGCGGTGCCGCCGTGGCCTTCGATGGTGCCGGCGTTGACCATCACGTCGTTGCCGTTCTGGCCGCGGTAGCCGTAGCCGTTGGCGCTCGAGAGCGTGGCGCCGGCCCGGTTCTCCACGCGCGAGAAGAAGCTGCCGCCGAGCGTGTTCGCATGCACCGCGTCGGCGCCGCCCGCCGGCGAGTTGGCGCCCGTGGTGGCGATGCTGCCGGTGTTCACCAGCAGGTTGGCCACGAGGTTGCCGCCCTGCAGGTACACGCCCTTGGCCGAGGTGCCGATGGTCGAGATGCTGCCGTTGTTGACCACCGTGTTGCCCGGGCCCAGCAACGAGATACCGTGCGAGCTGAGGCCCGTGGTGCCGATGCTGCCGTTGTTGGTGATGAGGGTGCGCGTGCTGCTGTTCGACGTCACCAGGATGCCCGCGGTGCCGCTGCTCGTGGTGCTCAGGGTGCCGTTGTTGGTCAGCGTGTTGTCGTTGCCCGTGGCGACCATCGCCGCGCGCGCCGAGCCCGAGCCGCCCGACACCGTGATCGTGCCGTTGTTGGTGATGGTGCTCGCATCGCGCACCAGCAGCGCCTGCGTGGCGTTGGTGGTCAGCGTGGCGCCGCTGTTCACGGTGATGGTGACGCCGGTGCTGCCCGGCGTGGCGATCACGCTGGGCGATACGGTCGTGGTGCCGTCGCAGACCACCGTGTCGCCGGTGACCGGCGTGGCGGTGGGGCCGCAGGCCGCGTGCGCGGCGCCGCCTGCGAGCCCTGCAAGGGCGGCCGCGAGCCAGGGAAGGGGGGATGCCGGATGACGGCGGGGAAAAGAAAACCGAGAAAAGTGGGAAAACCGGGGGCCTCGCTCCATGCGCATGTCGTCTGCTCCTTCTTGTTTTTCATGAGGCCGTGGGGGCCTGGAGCGGCGGATTATTCAGTGCAATTGCCCTTCTGGAAACCGACGAACTTCCGTACTCACCGGGTCGGTCCCGATGGCGCGTCGACTTGAATGCGGCCCTTGTTGAGCCTATAACTCAAGCATGGTCTCTTGCTCGTCGCAAGACGGAAAGGAGGCGCCGTGAAAAGACGCATCTATTGGCTGTTGCCGGACCTGGCGAGTGCCAGGCAGGCCATGCACGATCTGCTGCAGGCGCGTGTCGACATCGCGCACCTGCATTTCGCCGCACGCGAAGGCCAGGACATGGCCGGGCTCCATGCGGCCAACGTCTGGCAGACCTCCGACCTCGTTCACGCCGCCAAGACCGGCTGGGTGCTCGGCACCGCCTGCGGCGTGGTCGTCGGGCTGCTGGCCGCGCTGCTGTTCCCTGTGTTCGGCGACGAGCCCGAATGGGCCGTGGCCGTGGGCCTGGCGCTGCTGGGCGGCGTGGTGGGCGCATGGTCGGCCACCATGGTCGGCGTGTCGATCCCGAGCCCGCGGCTGGCGCGCTTCGAGAGCGCCATCGCGCAGGGCCAGGTCCTGTTGATGGTCGACCTGCCGCCGTCGCGCGTGCGCGAGGTCGAGGCGATGCTGGAGGCCACGCACCCCGAGGCCCGCTTCGAGGGCGAAGAGCCGCGGATCCCGGCGATCCGCTGAAGCCGCCGCGCATGCGACTCCCGGAACCCACGATGGCCACCCCAGGGAGCGCAGCACATGACCATCGCCGTCGTCCTGTTGCTCATCGTGGTGGCCTCGGTGGCGTTCCACGCCGTCAATCCGTGGTGGACGACGCCGCTGGCCTCCAACTGGCAGCGCATGGACGACACGCTGACCATCACGCTGCTCATCACGGGCCTGTTCTTCGTCGTCATCAACCTGTTCCTCGCCTACACCGTGGTGCGCTTTCGCCACCGCGAGGGGCGCCGCGTGGCGCCGCATGCGCCCGAGAGCCGCACGCTGGAGCGCTGGCTCATCGGCGGCACCACCGTCGGCATCATGGCGCTGCTGGCGCCCGGGCTCGTGGTGTACGCGAACTACGTGCGCACGCCGCATGACGCGCGCGTGCTCGAGGTGCTGGGCCAGCAGTGGCAGTGGCGCTTTCGCCTGCCCGGCGCAGACGGCAAGCTGGGCGCGACCGACGCGCGCTTCGTCAGCGCCGCCAACCCCTTCGGGCTCGACCCGGCCGACGCGGCGGGGCTGGACGACCTGCTGGTTCCCGGCGACGAGGTGCACCTGCCGATCGGCCAGCCGGTGCTGGTGCTGATGCGCTCCCACGACGTGCTGCACGACTTCTTCGTGCCGCCCATCCGCGCGCGCATGAACATCGTGCCGGGGCAGGTCAGCCGCTTCTGGTTCACGCCCACCGTCGCGGGCCGCTACGAGGCGCTGTGCGCGCAGCTGTGCGGCGTTGGGCATCCGAACATGCGCGGCTTCGTGGTGGTGGAGGACGCGGCGGCCTACGACGCCTGGCGCACGGCGCTGCCGACCTTCGGCGCGATGCAGTTGGCGCAAGCGGCCCAGGCGGCGCAGGCTGCCCAGGCACCGGCCGGCGGTGGCGGCCGCGTCGACCAGGGCCGCGCGCTGGCCGACACCAAGGGCTGCGTGGCCTGCCACACCATCGACGGCAGCACACGCGTCGGACCGACCTGGAAGGGCCTGTACGGCAAGAACGAGTCGATGGCCGACGGCAGCACGGCGCTGGTCGACGAGGCCTACCTGCGCAGCTTCATCCGCGACCCGCAGGCGCGCCACGTGAAGGGCTTCCCGCCGGTGATGCCGAAGATCGACCTGAGCGACGAGGAACTGGCCGCGCTGGTGGCCTACATCCAGAGTCTGGGCAGCCCGCCGGCGCAGGCTGCCACCGAACAGAAGGCCGCGCGATGACTTCTTCTGCGCTCACTCAAGACGACGAGCACGACGACGCCGGTCACGCGGCGCCGCAGGGCTTCCTGCGCCGCTACGTCTGGAGCCAGGACCACAAGGTGATCGCCGTGCAGTACGCCTGCACCGCCATCGCGGTGGGCGTGGTCGGGCTGGTGCTGTCCAACCTGATGCGGCTGCAGCTCGGGTTCCCGGGTCAGTTCGAGTTCATCAACGCCGAGCGCTACTACCAGTTCGTGACCATGCACGGAATGATCATGGTGATCTACCTGCTCACGGCGCTGTTCCTCGGCGGCTTCGGCAACTACCTGATCCCGCTCATGGTGGGGGCGCGCGACATGGTGTTCCCTTACCTCAACATGCTGAGCTTCTGGGTCTACCTGCTGTCGGTGGTGGTGCTGATGGCGAGCTTCTTCGTCGCGGGCGGCCCCACCGGCGCGGGCTGGACGCTGTACCCACCGCAGTCGATCCTGCCCGGCACGCCGGGCCACGGCGGCGGCATCGTGCTGATGCTGGTGTCGCTGCTGATCTTCATCGTGGCCACCACCATGGGCGGGCTGAACTACGCGACCACCGTGCTGCAGGCGCGCTGCCGGGGCATGACGCTGCTGCGCATGCCGCTCACGGTGTGGGGCATCTTCGTGGCCACGGTGCTGGCGCTGCTGGGTTTTCCGGCGCTGTTCGTCAGCGGCGTGATGCTGCTGCTGGACCGCACGGTGGGTACCAGCTTCTTCATGCCGGCGCTGGTGTCGATGGGGCAGCTGTCGGGCCACAAGGGCGGCAGCCCGCTGCTGTTCCAGCACCTGTTCTGGTTCTTCGGCCACCCCGAGGTCTACATCGTGGCGCTGCCGGCCTTCGGCATCGTGTCGGACCTCATCAGCGTGCACGCGCGCAAGCGCATCTTCGGCTACCGCACGATGGTGTGGGCCATCGTGGCCATCGGCGGGCTCAGCGTGGTGGTGTGGGCGCACCACATGTTCGTGAGCGGCATGAATCCGTACTTCGGCTTCTTCTTCGCCACCACCACGCTGGTCATCGCGGTGCCCACCGCGATCAAGGTCTACAACTGGCTGCTCACGCTGTGGCGCGGCGACATCCACCTGTCGGTGCCGATGCTGTTCGCGCTGGCCTTCGTGTGCACCTTCGTCATCGGCGGGCTCACGGGCCTCTTCCTGGGCAACGTGAGCGTGGACATCCCGCTGTCGGGCACCTACTTCGTGGTGGCGCACTTCCACATGGTGATGGGCGTGGCGCCGCTGTTGGTGGTGTTCGGCGGCATCTACCACTGGTTCCCCAAGATCACCGGGCGCATGCTGGACGACCGGATCGGGCGGCTGCATTTCTGGATCACCTTCCTGGGCACCTACGCGATCTATTTCCCGATGCACTACCTCGGTGTGCTGGGCATGCCGCGGCGCTACTACAACTTCGACGGCTACAAGTTCATCCCGCCGTCGGCCTTCAGCCTGAATGAATTCATCACTGTGGTCGCGTTGGTGGTCGGCGCGGCGCAGCTGCTCTTCATCGTCAACCTGGCCTGGAGCGCCTGGCGCGGCCGGCCGGCCGGCGCCAACCCGTGGCGCGCTGCCTCGCTCGAATGGCAGACGCCCGAGACGCCGCCCGGCCACGGCAACTGGGGGCCGCGGCTGCCCGTGGCGTACCGCTGGGCCTATGCCTACGGCGTGCCGGGCGCGGCGGAAGACTTCATCGCGCAGAACGCACCGCCGCTGGCGAGCGACGACAAGGACGACGTGCCCGTGAGCGGCGCGCGCGGAGCACCGGCATGAACGCGGACGCCGCCCTGCGCCTGCGCGGCCTGCCCCGCGACGTGCGGCTGCGCGACGCGCACGCGAGCGCCGCCGGCATCGGCCTGTGGGTCTTCATGGGCGTGGTCACCGCGCTCTTCTCCCTGTTCACCGTGGCCTACGTGATGCGCATGAGCAGCGGCGACGCGGTCGCGCTCGCGCTGCCGTGGCAGGTGTGGCTCAGCTCGGCGCTGCTGGCGGCGGGCAGCGTGGCGTTGGAAGCCGCCTCGCGCCGCATGGACCCGGCGCGCATGCGCCGCCTGCTGCTGGCCGGCGGCCTGTGCGCCGTGGGTTTCCTCGGCGTGCAGCTGTGGGCCTGGGCCGCGATGGCGCACGCGCAGGTGCTGCCGGCGGGCAACCCGTCGGGCAGCTTCTTCTACCTGCTGACCGCCATGCACGGGCTGCACCTGGCGGGCGGGCTGGTCGGGTGGGCGATGGCGGCGCGCGTCGCGTGGGCCGATCCCGCCCGCGCCGGATGGCGCATCGCGCTGTGCGCGCGCTACTGGCACTTCATGCTGGCCGTGTGGCTGGCGCTGTTCGCGCTGCTGGGGTGGGTGACGCCGGAGGTGGCGCGCGTCCTCTGCGGCACGGCGTGAGGAGGCTTCGCATGAACTCCAGCACCGCAACCCTCACCGGCTCCGCCGTCGCCGCGAGCGGCTGGCGCGGCCTGGTGGCCGACTGGTCGTCCGACCGTCAGGCCTTCCACGTCTCATGGGGCAAGGCCATGATGTGGATCTTCCTGCTGAGCGACATCTTCATCTTCAGCTGCTTCCTCACGGGCTACATGACGGTGCGTGTCTCGACCACCGTGGCCTGGCCGAATCCGAGCGAGGTGTTCGCGCTGCACGTGGGCGGGGCCGACGTGCCGCTTTTGCTGATCGCGATCATGACCTTCGTGCTCATCAGCAGCAGCGGAACGATGGCGATGGCGGTCAACTTCGCCTACCGCGGCGACCGCGTGAACGCCGCCACGCTGATGCTCGTGACCGCCACCTTCGGCGAGCTCTTCGTGGGCATGCAGGCCTTCGAGTGGTCCAAGCTGATCCTCGAGGAGGGCGTGCGGCCCTGGGGCAACCCGATGGGCGCGGCGCAGTTCGGCGCGGCCTTCTTCATGATCACGGGCTTCCACGGGCTGCACGTGTCGGCCGGCGTGGTGCTGCTGTTCGCGGTGGCCTTCAAGCTGATGCGCGGCGACTACGACAAGGCCGGCAACTACCAGGTGGTCGAGATCGTGGGCCTGTACTGGCACTTCGTCGACTTGGTGTGGGTCTTCATCTTCGCGCTGTTCTATCTCTGGTGAGGACCGCCATGAACACCACCAACACCCACGCCACCACCGGCCAGCAGCACCCGATCGGCCTGTACCTGAAGATCTGGGGGCTCCTGTTCGTGCTCAGCGCAATGTCGTACATGGTCGACTACTTCCATGTGCAGGGCTACCTGCGCTGGGGCCTGATCATCGTCTTCATGCTGCTGAAGGCCGGGCTCATCGTCGCGGTCTTCATGCACATGGCCTGGGAGCGGATGGCGCTGGTCTACGCGATCCTGCTGCCGCCGCTGTGCCTTCTGGTGCTGGTCGGACTGATGGCGGCGGAGGCCGACCACACCTTCCTCGCGCGGCTGGCGTTCTTCCGCTGACGGCCCGGCTCAGCGCCGCACCACGAAGCGCGTGATCACCGGCGGCGACTCGCCGAGGTGGAAGGCCAGCCGGCGCTCGCGCAGCGCCATGTCGGCGGCGGTGGCGCGGTTGAAGCGGCGCAGGTGGTCGGTCCACGACTCGTCGACGATCTGCTCCACGTAGCGCTCGGGCTGCGCGATGTCGTGCAGCAGCTCCCAGCCGATCGCGCCCTGGCCCAGGCGCGCGCGCCGGGTCTGCTGCATCACGAGGTGGAAGGCCGCGGCGCGCGACGGGTCGATGAGGTATTCGACCGTGATCACCACGCGGCCGTCTTCCTGCGGCGCCTCGGCCGGCGGGCCGGTGGCCCAGCCGGCCTGGGCGGGGCGCACGTCGTCCTCGCCGCTCACGTCGGTCACCCAGCGCATGGCCGCGAGCATCAGCAGCGTGCCGCTCACGGCGGCGATGGCCAGGCTCAGCTTCAGCGACGTGACGGTGGCCACCTGGCCCCACAGCGCCGCGCCGATCGCGCTCGCGCCCATGATCGCCATCTGGTAGGTCGACATGCCGCGCGCGCGCACCCAGTCGGGCAGCGCCAGCTGGGCCGACACCGACAGCGAGTTGGCCACCGTGATCCATGCCATGCCGCCGAAGAACATCGCCGGCACCGCGACCCAGGCGTTGGCCGCCACGGCCATCACGGCCGTGGCGGCCGACTGCAGCATGGCGCCGCGCAGCACCAGCTGGTCGCGCCCGAGCGCCTGGCGCAGCCGCGGCAAGAAGAGCACCGCGATGATCGCGCCCGTGCCCATGGCGGCCAGCAGCAGCGTGAAGGTGCCGGCGCCGCCGCCCTGGAGGTTGCGTGCCAGCAGCGGCAGCAGCGCCAGCAGCGCCGTCGAATGGAAGAAGAAGAGCGACACGCGCGTGAGCACCGCCCGCATGCGCTGCGACTGGCGCACGAACTGCACGCCCACGCGCATCGCGCTGATGAGCTTCTCGCGCCCCAGCGGGTTGGGCGTGTGCTCGCGGCGCCAGCGCAGCACCACGAAGCCCGAGGCCACCGACAGCACCGCGTTGAGCGCGAACACCCACACGCTGCCCGCGCTGGCGATCAGCATGCCGGCCGTGAGCGGGCCGACGATGCGCGAGGCGTTCATGGCGATGCCGTTCAGGCCCAGCGCCGCCGGCAGCTGTTGGCGCGGCACCAGCTCGGGCACGATGGCCGAGAACACCGGCCAGCGCAGCGCCAGCCCGATGCCGTTGGCGAAGGTGAGCGCCAGCAGCAGCGGCGCGGTCATCACGTCGAGCGCGATGGCGGCGCACAGCACCACGGCGGTGCCGGCCAGCCAGAACTGCGTGGCCACCAGCCAGCGCCGGCGATCGAGGATGTCGGCCAGCGCGCCGCTCGGAAGACCGAGCAGGAACACCGGCAGGGTGGAGGCCGACTGCACCAGCGCGACCCAGATCGGCGAGGTGGTCAGCGAGGTCATCATCCACGCCGCCGCCACGTCGTTCATCCACATGCAGATGTTGGCGATGAGCCAGGTGCTCCACAGCATGCGGAACACGGGGAGCTTCAGGGGCTCGAGCGCCGCGAGGTTCGAGGGCTGCGGCCGGGCCGGCGGGAGGGGTGTCTCTTCGGGGGATATGGGCGGCATGTCGCGCTATTGTGGCGCGAGGCGGCGCGCCTAGCCCCGGTCGCTGCGTGCGAGACGGTGTTCCAGGCGGCGCAGCAAGGTCGTGAGAACGAGCGTCATCACCCAGTACACCACCGAGATCGCCAGGTACGGCTCCCAGTAGCGCGCATAGGCGCCGGCCACGGTGCGCGCGGCGTAGGCCAGCTCGGCCAGGCCGATGGCCGACACCAGCGAGGTGTCCTTGAGCAGCGCGATCGCGTTGTTGCCCAGCGGCGGCAGCATGCGGCGAAAGGCCTGCGGCAGCACCACGTAGCGCATCACCTGCGCGGGGCTCAGGCCCAGCGAGCGGCCGGCGTCGAACTGCCCGCGCGAGATCGACTGGATGCCGGCGCGGAACACTTCGGAGATGTAGGCCGCCGAGTTCAGCGTGAGCGCGACCACGCCGGAGATGAGGGCGCCGTGCTCCTGCTTGAGCGTGCGCGCCAGCTCGCCGTCGATCAGGATGCCCGTGCTCGGGTGGATGAACACCGGCATCACCGCGAAGTGAATGAGCAGGATCTGCACGAACAGCGGCGTGCCCCGGAAGAAGCTCACGTACACCGTGGCGGGCCAGCGCAGCAGCAGGCGCGTGACCCAGGTCCACGGTGCGTGGCGCGCCTGCGCCAGCCGCGCCAGCGCCAGGCATAGGCCCCAGCTCGCGCCCAGCAGCACGCAGACCACGGTCATGCGCAGCGTCATCCAGGCGCCCTGCCAGAACAGGTCCTTGTATTCCACGAGGATGTCCCAGCGGAACCATCCGAAAAGCAGCACTGGTTGTTCCATGCTTGCGTCCTCAACTCTCTGTCTATCTGTCGGTCAGCGGAAAAACGAAACGGCCGCGTGAGGGCGGCCGTGTTCAGGAAATTGCCGTGCGGCTCAGCGCACGTTGGGGTCCTTGTTGAACCACTTCTTGTAGATCGTCACGTAGCTGCCGTCGGCGCGGATGGCCGCCAGGCCGGCGCTGAGCTTGTCCAGCAGCGCCTTGTCGCCCTTCTTCACGACGATGCCGAAGCCCTCTTCGGGGAAGGACTTGTCGTCCAGCGTCTTCAGCTCGGGGTGCTGCGCCACGCGGTAGGCGATCACGCCGTTGTCACCCATGGCGGCATCGACGCCGCCGCCGGCCAGCTCGGAAATGATGAGCGGCGTGCTCTCGAAGCGGCGGATGTTGGGGCTGGTCTTGCCGAACTCGCGCGAGGCGATGTCGTCGGCGGTGGAGGCGCTGACCACGGCGATCTTCTTGCCCGTGAGGTCCTTCAGCGAGGCCACGGTGCTGTTCTTCGGCAGCGCGATCAGCTGGCGGGCCGCAAAGTACGGCGGCGTGAAGTCGTAGCTCTGCTTGCGCTTCTCGTTGATGGTGACGCCCGAGATCACGAGGTCGACGTCGCCGTTGTTCAGCGCGCCGAAGATGCCGGTGAAGGGCGTGTTGACGATCTTGATCTTCAGGCCCTGCTGCTTGGCGATGGCGTTGATGATGTCGATGTCGAAGCCGACGATCTGCTTGTCCTTGTTCTCGAAGGCAAACGGCGCGTAGGTGGCGCTGGAGGCCACGGTGAGTTCGCGGTTCTGGGCCTGGGCACCGAAGGCGAGCGTGGCGGCAGCGAGGCCGAGGGCCAGGGCACGGCGTAGAGAGTTCATTCGGGGTCCTTGTGTCTTTGCCGCCCGGCGGGAAGCGGTGGGCGAGCATTTTAGGCGGTCGCTATCGGGACCCCTTGCCGCCTACCGGGCGAACAGGAGGTAGAGCGCGACGGCCACCACGGCCACGACAGCGATCACCTTGCCCGCGCGGGGCGAGCCGGAGGCGCCCGTGGAGCTCCACGTCACGCTGTGGGTGCGCACGGTCTTCGTGCGCCCGCCACTGCTGCGCTCCGTGCGGACGAGCGCGTCGGCCACGACCTGCCGGCCTTCCGGCGAGACCGCGGACATCGGCGATGCGAGGGCCTGCAGTTGCGCGGGCGTCAGCACGCCGGTGCGCACGGCCCAGGCGAGCGTGGCGGCCGGCGAGGCGGGCGCTGCCCATTCGGGTTCCTGTGCGGGCAGCAGGCCGAGGGCCTGTGCGTGCTGCGCGGGGTCGATCAGCTGCAGCGCTTGGAGCCGGTCGAGCGCGTCATCGGTCACGCCATCTTCCAGGCGGTTCGCCATGAGGCTGATCTCGAGCAGCACCCAGGCCGGCGCCTGGCCGCTGACCATGGCCACGGCGTTCGCCACGGTGCGGTGCGCCTCGTCTTGCGCGTCGGGGGTGGCGCGGGCGCGCAGGCCGGGCAGGGCCTCCGCCGCGACGATGCCCTTGGCGGCCACCCAGCCCAGCGCTTCGCTCGGGGTGCGCAGCGGCGTGTCCGGCAGGTCGGGGTGCGCGAGCGCCTGCGCGTGTTCGGCGTCGGTCAGCAGGCCCAGGGTGTGCAGGTGCGACAGGGCCCGTGGGCCAGCTTCTTCGGAATTCATGGGCCCCAGTGTCCCAGAGGTCTCGCGAAGGGCCGCGCCGCCGGCTCGGCGCTCCCAGCGTGTGCGTTACTTCTCGGTGCGTGTCCAAATTTGGGCATCGACTCGATACACAACGCATCAATTAGTTAACACATATAACAATAAGGAACTATTAAGAACAATTGCTCAGGGAAGAAGGTATGCCATTGGTTTTGGGCGTCATGGGGCTCCCTCAGGTCGAGGTCGAGCTCCTGCGGATCATCGTTCGCCTCAGCTCCAATCTCCGGTCGTTGTGGACAGTCAGCGAGTCGCAGCCCTGCGACCTGTTGCTGGTGGACGGCGATGCGCCCGCCGCCGAGCGGCAGACGCCGGCCGCGCGCTTCGTGGTGCCGATGGTGGCGCGCGGCGAGGCCGTGGCGGCCGCGCCCGCGCGCCGCACGCTGGCGCGCCCCATCTACGCGGAAGAGCTGGTCGCGCTGCTCAACCAGGTTGCGCCCAGCGGGGCCTCGGGCGACGCGGCGCGCGCCATGGTGCGCTCGATCCGCGCGCGGGCCTCGCTGATCCGCTGGCCCTCGCAGGTGACCCTGCAGCGCCATCCGATCTACGTGCGGCTGGCGGCGGCCCTGTCCAAGAGCGCGCAGTCGGCCGAAAGCCTCAGCGTGCTGGGCCGCATCGACGTGCAGGAGTGCAGCACCTTCCTCGGCCTGCTGGAGGAAGAAGGCGCGCTGACCTGGTCGGAGGAAGCCCGCGCGCCGCGCCCCTCGGGGGCCAGTGCCGGCGGCGAGGCCGCGCAGCACAAGCGGGGGTTGCTCTCGCGCATCCGCCGACGCCTCGGGCTGGCCTGAGCAGGGCGCCGGCATGAGGGACTTCAAGCTCGTCTTCACGGGCCCGATGGGCGTGGGCAAGACCACGGCCATCGCGGCCATCAGCGAGACCGCGCCGATCGCCACCGAGGTCGCCAACGCCGACACCTCGGTCGCCAAGGCCACCACCACGGTGGGGCTCGACTTCGGCCAGGTGACGCTGGACAACGGCGACCGGCTGCGCCTGTACGGCACGCCGGGCCAGAGCCGCTTCGACTTCATGTGGAAGATCCTGGTGCGCGACGCGCTGGGCCTGGCGATCCTGCTGGACAACAGCCGCCCCGACCCCATGGCCGACCTGGCCCAGTACCTGGACGGCTTCGCCGGCGCGCTCGAGCGCATGCCCTGCGCCGTGGGCGTGAGCCGCCTGCCGTCGCACCCCACCCCCACGCTGGACGACTACGCGCAGGCGCTGGCGGCGCGCGGGCTGGTGCTGCCGCTGCTGGCGGTCGACCCGCGCCGCAAGGACGACGTGGTCGCGCTGATCGAGACGCTGCTGATGCAGATCGAAGTGCTCGACGAGGAGGCCGCGCCATGAAGATTCCCCACGCCCTGAAGCTGCGCGCTGCGGTCGAGGCCCGTCGCGTGCTCGACGAGGTGAGCGGCATCGCTTCGGTGGTGATCGCCACGCCCGACGGCTTCGAGATCGCGAGCGTTGCGCGACGCGACGTCGAGCCCGCGCGCATCGCCGCCATGGCCAGCTCGATCGCCGCCATCGGCGCGGTGGTGTCGCAGGAGGCGCGCCTGGGCCGCTGCACCTGCATCACGGTCGCGACCGACAACGGCTTTGCGCTCGTCAGCCCGGTGCACAGCGGCGAGACCTCGCTGGTGGTGAACGTCATCGCCGACGCCGACGCGGTGCTCGCGCAGGCGATGTACCGCACGGCGGCCTGCGTGCGGGCGCTCGAGGCGCCGCAGTTCTAGACCCTATCCACGAATTCACGGGCGGGGACGGATTGGCATGCGACGTCTCCACCCTCTTTTTTCATTCGCATGAATTTCACTCACAGGACTTACTGACATGGCCTCGATCCAGACCAGCCTCGACACCCTCCTGACCGCCGACGGCGCCCTGTGCGCTGCCGTGGTCGACTCCGCCAGCGGCATGATGCTGGGCGCCGCCGGCACCGGCGTGGACCTCGAAGTGGCCGCCGCCGGCAACACCGAAGTGATGCGCGCCAAGCTCAAGACGATGCGCGCGCTGGGCCTGAGCGACACCATCGAAGACATCCTCATCACGCTGGGCAAGCAGTACCACCTGCTGCGCCCGATGGCGCAGAAGGAAGGCGTGTTCATCTACTTCGTGCTCGACAAGGCGAAGTCGAACCTGGCGCTGGCGCGCCGCAAGCTGCAGGACGTCGAGAAGGACATCACCTTCTAACCAGATAGAAGGTGCACCGCCCTCGGGCGGATGGACGGGCCGGCTCCCTCGCGGGAGGCGGCCTTTTTCTTTTGTGGGGCGGCTACTTCGCCAGGTGCCCCAGCGGCAGCGCGCTGTTGGCCTTCACCTCGCCCAGCGAGAAGCTGGTGTGCAGGTCCTTCACGTTCGGCAGGTTCATGAGGTTCTGCCGCGCGAAGGCCGAGAAGCCGTTCAGGTCCTGCGCCACCACCTGCAGCTCGAAGGTGCCGGTGCCGCTGATGTAGTGGCAGGCCACCACCTCGGGCATCTTGCGGATCGCGTCCTCGAGCTTGCGCGTGGCTTCGTGGGTCACGCGCTCGGTGTCCACGCGCACGAAAGCGAGCACGCCCAGTCCGATCTTGTGGCGGTCGATCTCGGCGCGGTAGCCCTTGATGAAGCCGGCGTCTTCCAGCGCGCGCACGCGGCGCCAGCAGGGCGCCGCCGACAGGCCCACGCGCTGCGCCAATTCGGCGTTCGTGAGGCGGCCATCGGTCTGCAGTTCTTGCAGGATAGCGAGGTCGAACTTGTCAATGCTTTCCATAGGGGTGGATGTTAAGCAAGATTCTTTCTGAAAGTCGTTTTTTCGAAGCAAAAAACGCAAACACCTGTCGCGGACCCCGGCATACACTTTGCGTCACCATGGGCTTGCGCCCTACCGGGCACAGACCCACCGCCAATTCAGCCAGGCCCACAAAGCCCTGCCACACGGAGACAGACCACATGAACGCCCCGCTGCCCGAGCACATTCGCCGCGCGCTAGAAACCGTCACGCTCGACGACAAATACAGCCTCGATTACGGCCGCGCCTTCATGAGCGGCGTGCAGGCCCTGGTCAAGCTGCCGATGCTGCAGCGCCTGCGCGACAAGCAGGTCGGCAAGAACACCGCCGGCTTCATCAGCGGCTACCGCGGCTCCCCGCTCGGTGGCTACGACCAGGCGCTGTGGAAGGCCAGCAAGTTCCTCAAGGAACAGAACATCGTCTTCCAGCCCGGCGTGAACGAAGAGCTCGCGGCCACGGCGCTGTGGGGCACGCAGCAGCTGGGCTTTTCGCCCCAGGGCACCAACAAGTTCGACGGCGTCTTCGGCATCTGGTACGGCAAGGGCCCGGGCGTGGACCGCTGTTCCGACGTCTTCAAGCACGCCAACATGGCCGGCACCACCGCCTGGGGCGGCGTGATCGCGGTGGCGGGCGACGACCACATCTCCAAGAGCAGCACGGCCGCGCACCAGAGCGACCACATCTTCAAGGCCTGCGGCACGCCGGTGTTCTTCCCGGCCAACGTGCAGGAAATCCTGGACCTGGGCATCCACGCCTTCGCGCTGAGCCGCTTCTCGGGCGTGTGGTCGGGCATGAAGACGATCCAGGAGATCGTCGAGTCCAGCGCCACGGCCATGATCGACCCCGAGCGCGTCGACATCGTCATTCCCACCGACTTCGAGATGCCGCCCGGCGGCCTGCACATCCGCTGGCCCGACCATGCGCTGGAGCAGGAAGCCCGGCTCATGCACTACAAGTGGTACGCCGCGCTGGCCTACATCCGCGCCAACCGCCTGAACCACAACGTGATCGAAGGCCCGAACGACCGCTTCGGCATCATGGCCAGCGGCAAGGCCTACAACGACACGCGCCAGGCGCTCATCGACCTGGGCCTGGACGACGCGGCCTGCCGCCAGCTGGGCATCCGCCTGCACAAGGTGGGCGTGGTGTGGCCGCTCGAAGCGCAGCTCACGCGCGAATTCGCCACCGGCCTGCAGGAAATCCTGGTGGTCGAGGAGAAGCGTCAGGTCATCGAATACCAGCTCAAGGAAGAGCTCTACAACTGGCGCTCCGACGTGCGCCCCAACGTGGTCGGCAAGTTCGACGAAGGCGCCAGCTCCACGGACGACGGCTACTCCGGCGGCGAATGGTCGATGCCCAACCCGACCTCGCACACGCTGCTGCGCGCCAACGCCGACCTGAACCCGGCGCTCATCGCCAAGGCCATCGCCGGGCGCCTGAAGAAGACGGGCCTGCTGGCTGCCGCCGGCGCCGACATGGCCGCCCGCATCGACGCGCAGCTGGCCATCCTGGAGGCCAAGGAACGCGCGATGGTGGTGCAGCAGGCCTCCACCAGCGTGGCCGACGCCACGCGCCAGCCCTGGTTCTGCTCGGGCTGCCCGCACAACACCAGCACCGTCGTGCCCGAAGGTTCGCGCGCGATGGGCGGCATCGGCTGCCACTTCATGGCGACCTGGATGGACCGCTCCACCATCGGCTTCACGCAGATGGGCGGCGAGGGCGTGCCATGGGTCGGCCAGCAGCCCTTCACGACCGACCAGCACATCTTCGCGAACCTGGGCGACGGTACGTACTTCCATAGCGGCCTGCTGGCGATTCGCCAGAGCATCGCGGCGGGCGTGAACATCACCTACAAGATCCTCTACAACGACGCGGTCGCCATGACCGGCGGCCAGACCGTGGGCGAGCGCCCCGAGGGCCACTCGGTGCTGCAGATTGCAGAAAGCCTGCATGCCGAGGGCACGAAGAAGGTCGTCATCGTCACCGACGAGCCCGAGAAGTACGAGGGCGTGAGCATTCCGGGCGACCACGTGCAGGTGAAGCACCGCGACCTGCTCGACGACATCCAGCGCGAGTTCCGCGCCATGGCCGGCACCACGGCCATCATCTACGACCAGACCTGCGCGACCGAGAAGCGCCGCCGCCGCAAGCGCGGCACGGCCGTCGATCCGGCCAAGCGCGTGGTCATCAACGAGCTGGTCTGCGAAGGCTGCGGCGACTGCAGCGTGCAGAGCAACTGCCTCTCGGTGGAGCCGCTGGAGACCGAGTTCGGCCGCAAGCGCACCATCAACCAGAGCAGCTGCAACAAGGACATGAGCTGCCTGAAGGGCTTCTGCCCGAGCTTCGTGACCGTCGAGGGCGGCCAGCTCAAGAAGAAGGGCAAGAACAAGGCGGCCACGCCGGCCGAGTTCGGCCTGCTGGCCGAGCCCGCCATTCCGTCGCTCGCGGGCGGCAAGGTCTGGGGCGTGGTGGTGGCGGGCGTCGGCGGCACCGGCGTGATCACCATCGGCCAGCTGCTGGGCATGGCCGCGCACATCGAGGCCAAGGGCATCGTCACGCAGGACGCGGCGGGCCTGGCGCAAAAGGGCGGCGCCACCTGGAGCCACGTGCTCATCGGCGACACGCAGGACGACATCCGCACCACCCGCGTGGGCACCGCGGCGGCCGACCTGATCCTGGCCTGCGACCCGCTGGTCACGATCAACGCCGAGACCATGGCGCGCATGCGCGAAGGGCGCACGCACGTGGCGCTCAACAGCCACAGCGCGCCCACGGCCGCCTTCGTGCGCAACGCCAACTGGCAGAACCCCGAAGACGCCTGCGCCGCTGAAATTGCGCGCGCCGTGGGCATCGACGGCCTGGGCGCCTTCGACGCCGATGCCGCCGCCACCGCGCTGATGGGCGACACCATCTACGTCAACCCGATGATCCTGGGCTACGCCTGGCAAAGGGGCTGGGTGCCGCTGGCGCACGAGTCGCTGATGCGCGCCATCGAGCTGAATGCCGTGGCCATCGAGAACAACAAGACCGCCTTCGAGTGGGGCCGCCAGGCCGCCGTGCGTCCCGACGAGCTGCAAAAGCGCGTGCGCCCGGGCCAGGTCATCGAGTTCAAGAAGCGCGAGACGGTCGAGGCCCTCGTCGCTCGTCGCGCCGAGTTCCTGACCGGCTACCAGAACGCCGCCTACGCAGAGGAATACAAGGCCTTCGTCGGCCGCGTGCAGCAGGTCGAGTCGGCCGTCGGCAAGAGCACAGGACTGGCCGAAACGGTGGCGCGCTACCTGTTCAAGCTCATGGCCTACAAGGACGAGTACGAAGTCGCCCGCCTGCACACCGACCGCACCTTCCTCGATCGCGTCGAGGGCATGTTCGAAGGCGACTACAAGCTCAACTACCACCTGGCGCCGCCGCTGCTGGCCAAGAAGAACACCAAGGGCCAGCTGCAGAAGCAGAAGTTCGGCCCCTGGATGCTCACGGGCTTCCGCTTCCTGGCGAAGCTCAAGGGCCTGCGCGGCACGGCGCTCGATGTCTTCGGCCGCACCGAAGAGCGCAAGACCGAGCGAGCCCTCATCGGCGAGTACCGCGCCAGCATCGAGGAAGTGCTCAAGGGCCTGCGCGCCGACAACCACGCGCTGGCGCTGGAGATCGCGAGCCTGCCCGAGCAGATCCGCGGCTACGGCCACGTCAAGGAGCGCAACCTCGCGGCGGCCCGCACCCGCTGGACCGAACTGATGGGCAAGTGGCGCAACCCCCAGGCGCAGCGCGCAGCGGCCTGATCCGCCAGGCCCGTTTCCCCTGACAAAGAGCGCCCCTGCGGCGCTCTTTGCTATTTAAACGATAGCTGAAAGCCCTCGGGGGTGCGCCGGATAAGGGCGCGAAACGGCCATCCGCGCCGAATACAATGCCCGACTGCGCGCGGCCTCCCCCGCCGAGCCTTTGACTTGCGGCCCGCATCCCTCGTGGGCGCGGAACCGCGGGCCCGGCCCGCGCATCTGAAGTCTTTTTCTTCTCTCTTCCCTCTGCTGGAGACTCTCTTGTTCATTTCCTCTGCTTTCGCTCAAACCGCGCCCGCAGCCGCCGGTGGTGGCGACATGTTGTCTTCGCTGGGCAGCATGCTGCCGCTGGTGCTGATGTTCGTGGTGCTGTATTTCGTCATGATCCGCCCGCAAATGAAGCGCCAGAAAGAGGCCCGCGCCATGATCGAAGCCCTGGCCAAGGGTGACGAAGTCGCCACGGCCGGCGGCGTGCTCGGCAAGATCACCTCGCTGAACGACCAGTACCTCGGCCTGGAAATCGCCAACGGCGTGGAGATCAAGATCCAGCGCAGCGCGGTGGTCCAGGTGCTGCCCAAGGGCGCCGTCAAGCAATAAAAGCGTGAGCTGAACCTTGCGCTTCAGGGCGCAGGGCCCCAAGTCACGCCGTGTTCCATTTCTGAAACGCTTGTGAAAAGCGCCTTCTCATGAACCGTTACCCGGTCTGGAAGTACACGATCATCGTGATCGTGCTGCTCGTGGGGCTCATCTACGCCCTGCCCAATTTCTTCGGCGAGGCACCCGCGGTGCAGGTGTCCGCGGCCAAGACGACCGTCAAGGTCGATGCCGCCACCCAGACCCGGGTCGAGGAGGCGCTGAAGGCGGCCGGCCTGACGCCCGACCTGGTGACGCTGGACGCCGGCTCGCTGCGCGCCCGCTTCACCACCACCGACGACCAGCTCAAGGCGCGCGACGTCGTGCAGCGCGCCCTGGTGCCCGACGCCAGCGACCCGCCCTACACGGTGGCGCTGAACCTGCTGTCGCGTTCGCCCAAGTGGCTCACGTCGCTGCATGCGTTCCCGATGTACCTGGGCCTGGACCTGCGCGGCGGCGTCGACTTCCTGCTGCAGGTCGACATGAAGGGCGCCATCGACAAGAAGGCCGAATCGTTCGCGAGCGACCTGCGCACCACCTTCCGCGACAAGAGCATCCGCGGCACCCAGGTCAGCCGCAACGGCCAGACCGTCGAGGTGACGTTCCGCGACGCGGCCTCGCTGGAGACCGCCAAGCGCCTGATCGTGGACCAGTTCCCCGACCTCAGCACCACCGACACGCAAGATGGCACCAACTGGCGCCTGACCGCCACCATCAAGCCCGAGGCGGCCCGCCGCCTGCAGGACGCCGCGCTCAAGCAGAACATCACGACCCTGCACAACCGGATCAACGAACTCGGCGTGGCCGAGCCCGTGATCCAGCAGCAGGGCCTGGACCGCATCGTCGTGCAGCTGCCCGGCGTGCAGGACACGGCCAAGGCCAAGGAAATCCTGGGCCGCACCGCCACGCTCGAAATGCGCATGGTCGACGAAAGCGCCGAAGGCCGCGCGGCCGAGTTGAGCGGCGCGCCCGTGCCCTTCGGCTCCGAGAAATTCCTCGACCGCGGTGGCCGCCCGGTGATCGTGAAGAAGCAGGTGCTCGTCACCGGCGAGAACCTCACCGACGCCCAGCCCGGCTTCGACCAGCAGAGCAACCAGCCCAAGGTCGACCTGACCATGGACGCCAAGGGCGGTCGCATCATGCGCGACGTCAGCCGCGAGAACTACAAGAAGCGCATGGCCATGCTGATCTTCGAGAAGGGCAAGGGCGAAGTGCTCACGGCCCCGTCGATCAACGGCGAACTGGGCAACCGCTTCCAGGTCTCGGGTTCGATGACGGTGGCCGAAGCGAGCGACCTGGCCCTGCTGCTGCGCGCCGGCTCGCTGGCCGCGCCCATGGAGATCATCCAGGAGCGCACGATCGGCCCGACGCTCGGCGCCGACAACATCGAAAAAGGCTTCAAGAGCGTGATGTACGGCTTCCTGGCCATCATGGTCTTCATGTGTGCCTACTACGCGCTGTTCGGCCTGTTCTCGTCGATCGCGCTGGCCGTGAACCTGATGCTGCTGGTCGCCATCCTGTCGATGTTGCAGGCCACGCTCACGCTGCCCGGCATCGCGGCCATGGCGCTGGCCATCGGCGTGGCCATCGACTCCAACGTGCTGATCAACGAGCGCGTGCGCGAAGAGCTGCGCAACGGCGCCTCGCCGCAGGCCGCCATCCACGCGGGCTACGACCGCGCCTGGGGCACGATTCTCGACTCCAACGTGACCACGCTGATCGCGGGCATTGCGCTGCTGGCCTTCGGCTCGGGCCCGGTGCGCGGCTTCGCGGTGGTGCACTGCATCGGCATCGTCACCTCGATGTTCTCCGCCGTGTTCTTCTCGCGTGGCCTCGTGAACTTCTGGTACGGCCAGAAGAAGAAGCTCAAGTCTGTGTCGATCGGCACCGTCTGGCGGCCCAAGACCGACGGCACGGCCGTGGTCGACACCAAGTAACGGCCGAGGACCATCGCCATGGAATTCTTCCGCATCCACAAGACCATCCCGTTCATGCGCCATGCCCTGGTGCTGAACATCATTTCCTTCGCAACCTTTGCGCTGGCGCTGTTCTTCCTGTTCCACCGCGGGCTGCACCTGTCGGTGGAGTTCACCGGCGGCACGGTGATGGAAGTGGCCTACGAGCAATCGGCCGACATCGGCAAGGTGCGCGAGGCCGTCACCAAGCTCGGCTATCCCGAAGTGCAGGTGCAGAACTACGGCACCTCGCGCGACGTGCAGATCCGCTTGCCCACCCAGAAGGGCATGAGCTCCGACCAGCAGAGCGCGCAGGTCATGCAGGCGCTGAAGTCGGTCGACCCGTCGGCCACGCAGCGCGGCATCGAGGTCGTCGGGCCGCAGGTCGGCGACGAGCTGACCTCCAACGGCATCAAGGCGCTGGCCATGGTGGTGATCGGCATCATGATCTACCTGGCGTTCCGCTTTGAATGGAAGTTCGCGCTGTCCACCGTGCTGGCCAACCTGCACGACGTGGTGATCATCCTGGGCTTCTTCGCCTTCTTCCAGTGGGAGTTCTCGCTGGCGGTGCTGGCGGCGGTGCTGGCGGTGCTGGGCTACTCGGTGAACGAGTCGGTCGTGATCTTCGACCGCGTGCGCGAGAACTTCCGTCGTTACCGCAAGATGACGACCACCGAAGTCATCGACAACGCGATCACCTCGACCATCAGCCGCACGATCATCACCCACGGCTCCACGCAGCTCGTGGTGCTGTCGATGTTCTTCTTCGGCGGCCCCACGCTGCATTACTTCGCGCTGGCGCTGACCATCGGCATCTGCTTCGGCATCTACTCGTCGTGCTTCGTGGCCGCCGCGATCGCGATGTGGCTGGGCGTGAAGCGCGAGGACCTGATCAAGGGCCCGCCGGTCAAGCGCGACGGCGACTCCGGCGGCGACGACCCGAACGCCGGCGCCGTCGTCTGAGGGATACTTCGGCGCCAGCTTCGCGTCACCCGCACTTGTGCGGTGGCGCATCCCGATGCAAGCTCGGGGCTGTCGCCGATGAACCGTTCTCTCCGGCCTTTCCGATCCATCAATGAGCACTGCGCGGTCCGTTTCTTCCCTGCAGCTCGCACGCGAGGCGCGTGAGCGTTTCGTGGCGGCCACGGAAGGTGCGATCGCTCCGCTGGCCCAGGCCATTCGCGACCGGCTGACCGCGGTGGCCTCCGATGTCGGCAGCGCGCGCACCATGCAGGAAAGCCGCGACGACCTCGTGGCGTTCCAGGGGCATGCATCGCAGTGGGTGTCGCTGGCGCAGACCGGCTGGCGCAAGGCGCTGGGCACGGGCCCAGCGGGCGGCACTTCGTCGGCCCCCGCGGCGCTGCGGCTGGAACTCATCGGCGACGAGGTGGTCGAGAGCAACATCCTTGCCTCGCGCCTCGCGCAGACCATCCACGACAAGGCCAGCTTCGAACTCAGCGACCTGCGCCTGCGCATCCAGCACCTCGAAGGCACGCACGAGCTCGATGCCCGGGACGTGCTCAAGCCCGAAACGCTGGCCAAGCTGCTGGTGGAACAGTGGCTGGCCGCCGGCCTGAGCCGCGAGGCCTGGGGCCGCGTGCAGGGCACGGTGCAGCAGGCGCTGGCGGACGTGGTCGTGAAGGCCTACGAAAGCGCCAACGCCTTCCTGATCGCGCAGGGCGTGATGCCCGAAATCGACCTCAAGAGCTTCGTGCGCCGCACGGGCGATTCGGGCGGCGGCCCGTCGTCCATGGGCATGCCGGTGTCGTCGAGCATGCCGATCGGGCAAGGCTCGTCGGCAGGTGCGGCGATGCCGCACGGCCAGCAGCCATCGCAACAGCAACGTCCGGGCTTCGCTTTCCAGGCCTCGCATGCGGCGTCCGTGCCGTCGTCGGGGCCGGCCTCCAGCTCGATGATGGGCAGCTCGCCGCTCGCCTTCGCGCGGCAGCGCGCGCAGACCGCGCTGCTGAGCCTCAAGCGCTTTGTCGCCGCGCGCATCGGCGGCGAGGCCGGCGCCTCGCAACCGGGCGGAGGCACGACCGGCACCGGCGGCGGCGTGGCCGCGCCCCGCGTGTTTTCACGCACCTTTGCCGGCGCCATCGCCGATGCCGAGGTCGCCTACCGCATGGCGGCCACGCAGTACATCGACGGCGGCGGCGAGCAGGCCACGCTGATCCAGCAGACCGCCGTCGACCTGCGCCGGCGCACCGCCGAGCTCAAGAAGCGCGCGCCCACCACGGCCGACAAGGCCACGGTCGAGATCGTGGCGCTGATGTTCCAGGCCATCCTCGCGGAAGAGCGCATTCCGTTCTCCGCGCGCGTCTGGTTCGCGCGGCTGCAGATGCCCGTGCTGCGCGTGGCCATCGCCGAGCCCGAATTCTTCGGCACCCTGCAGCACCCCGCGCGCATGCTGATCGACCGCATGGGCTCGTGCGTGATGGGCTTCGACGCCGCCGCCATCACCGGCAGCGCGCTCGAGAACGAGATCAAGCGCGTGGTGCAGGTGATCGAGCAGTACCCCGAGACCGGCCAGCGCGTGTTCAAGCTGGTGTTCGACGAGTTCGTCGCTTTTCTCAGCCGCTACCTCACGCAGAGCGACGCCACGCAGCGCGTCATGAGCGTGGCGCAGCAGGTCGAGCAGAAGGAGACGATGGCGATCCAGTACACCATCGAGTTGCGCAAGATGCTCAACGACATGCCAGTGCGCGACGAGATCCGCGAGTTCCTGTTCAAGGTCTGGGCCGAGGTGCTGGCCATCGCCGCGCTGCGCTACGGCGCGCAGGGCGAGCACACCGTGATGCTCAAGCGCGTGGCCTCCGAGCTGGTCTGGGCCGCGAGCGCCAAGCCCAACCGCGCCGACCGCGCCCGCGTCATTCAAGACCTGCCGCAGCTGCTGCAGCGCCTGCGTCAGGGCATGGACCTGCTGGGCATCGTCGGCGAGCCGCAGGAAGGACACATCAAGACCATCGGCGCCACGCTCACCGACGCCTTCATGTCGAAGACCGAAGCCATTCCCCAGGCCAAGATCGAGGCCATGGCCGAGCGGCTGGCGCACCTGGAAGATTTCGTGACCGACGACGGCAGCGCCTCCAGCCTGCCGCTGGACGCCCAGAGCATCGAACTGCTGCTCGGCGTGGACGCGACCGCGATCGAGGTCATTTCCGACACCGCCGGCGTCAAGGTGGCCGAGGACATGCTCGCGTGGACCCACGAACTGCAGGTCGGCAACTGGTTCATGCTGGACCACAACGACCGCGTGACCCAGGTCCAGTTCGTCTGGCGCAGCGACCGCAAGCAGCTGCACCTGTTCGCCTCGGCCGACGGCCGCAGCTTCCTCATCCAGGCCGGACGGCTGGCGATGTACCTGCAGGCCGGCCTGCTGGTGCCGGCCGAGGAAGAAACGCTCACCGCGCGCGCGACGCGCGAGGCGCTGGCGAAGCTCGATGCGAATCCCGAGCGGCTGCTGAACTAGTCAGCCGCGCGGCGGTTCTCGTCTGTTCCGGGGAGGGCTTGCACTGCCTGGGGGCGAGTTCAGTGCGCCGTGCGGCCTTCGCGGCTCTCGCAGAGCTCGTCGAGCACGAGTGCATCGGGCTCGATGCCCGTGCTCCAGTGCACCATCAGCACGATGATCTTGAGTTCGTCCAATGCCACCGGGTCACCCGGTGCGGCCATCGCGCGCTCGACGACGATCTCGCGCAGGCCGCAGGGCAGCACATTCGACAGTTCGAGAAAGCGGATGAAGCCGAGGCACTCGGCGCCGAGGTGTTCCTGTTCCGACGGCGAGTACACGCGCATCGACTGGCTCGACTGGGGCAGCGCTGCTTCGGGCGCGCCGCGCAGCGTGACGCGGGCGGCGGTGATGGCGTTGTCGTCATCGCCTTCACTGGCCTGGTGTTCAAACTGCAGGCCTTGCGTGGCCAGGCTCAAGCCGTCGAGCCACTGCAGGGCGTCGCGAATCTCGTCCGCCTCGAAGCCGTGCGCACTGAGCTTGCGGCCCAGCTGTTCGGGTTCGGGGCAGGCATCGCCGCGCCAGTAGTTTTCATACACAAACACGAGCACTTCGAACATGGGCCCAATATAGCCGAGGAAACCGTTGCTCGCCCCCAGTCTTCGCGCACTTCGTGTCGCTGCGCCAACCCCCTACCGGGGGCAACACCAGCGGCCCGGCAAAGCCGGTTCCGCGGTGTTCCACGAAAAAGCGGGCGCGGACCGGGCGTCAGCCGACGGCGGCTCTTTGAAACAGGCCGCCGGGCAGCCGCGAGACATGCCCGTCGAGTTCAAGCTCGAGCATCTTCGCCTGCAGCTGGGCCGCACTCCAGCCGGTGCGTGCGCTCAGCGCATCGAGGCTCACCGGGTCGAAGCCGAGGGCATCGAGCAGCGGATGCTCCGGGGCCGGCGAAGGCGTGTCGGTGGAAGGCGTGCGAGCGGGCGCCGCCAGCGGCGGCAGTTCTTCGAGGATGTCGTTCACCGACTCGACCAGCTTCGCGCCCTGACGGATCAGCGCGTGGCAGCCGCGCGATTGCGGCGAGTGGATCGAGCCGGGGATCGCGAACACTTCCTTGCCCTGTTCCGACGTGAGGCGCGCGGTGATGAGCGAGCCCGACGCCAGTGCGGCCTCGACCACCAGCGTGCCGCGCGCCAGGCCCGCGATGAGGCGGTTGCGCTTGGGAAAGTTCTGCGTGAGCGGCGGCGTGCCCAGCGGCAGCTCGCTCACGATCAGCCCCTGCAGCGTGATGCGGTGCGCGAGGTCGCGGTGGCGCGCGGGGTACACGCGGTCCAGGCCGGTGCCGACCACCGCCACCGTGGCGAGCACCGGGGCGTCGCCGGCCGCGTCGAGCGCGCCCAGGTGCGCCGCGCCATCGATGCCGAGTGCCAGGCCCGAGACCACGGGCAGGCCCGCTTCGCCCAGCGCCCGTGCGAAGGCGCGCGCGTGGCTGGCGCCCTGCGGCGTCGGGTTGCGGCTGCCGACCACGGCCAGGCTGCGGCCGAGTTGCGTGAGGTCGAAGGCGGCGGCACCGAGCACATAGAGCATCAGCGGTGGGTCGACCATTTCGAGCAGCGAACCCGGGTAGCCGGTATCGCCGAGCGTCACGACGCGGCGCGTGATGGCGCCGCCGGTGGGGTCGTCCGCGGGGTGCAGCCATTGCCAGGTCTGGTCGACCTGCGCCTGCAGGCCGGAGGGCGGCTGCTTCAGCGCGGCGGCCTGGGCGGTGCTGACGACTTCGCACAGCGTTGCCTCGGGCTGCGCGAAGATCGCGTCAGGCAGCCCGAAGGCCGCCAGCAGGCGGCGTGCGGCGCCGTCGCCGACGCCTGGTGTCAGTGAAAGTCGCAGCCAGCCTGCGAGTTCTGCGCGTTCCAAACGAGTGTGCGAGAAAGAAGCCTCAGGCGCGTGTCAGGGATTGACGAGGAAGTCGCCGGCGCGGGGAGTGTCGTTGATTTCGAGCACGAGTGCGTACGAGACTTTCTCGAAGGTGCGGAACACCATCAGCAGGCCGATGCGTTCGTTCGGCAGCTTGATCGTTTCCTTGCGGGCGCCGGTGCGGTCGAGGATGGTCTCGCCGTTCTTCAGGATGGCCAGCACGTGGCCGTTGTCGACGCCGTCGCGCGTGCCCTTGTTGATGGCCACGACCTGGTTCTGCGCCGCGTACTGCACGGCATTGCCGTAGACCGACACGATGCGCCCGTCCACCTGGGTGGAGGGCGCGCGCGGTGCGTAGCTCAGCAGCTGGCGCGGCGGCTCGGGCAGCAGGCGGTCGCCGGCGCGCATTTCCTCGCGCGACGCAATGATGTCGATGCTGGCCGGCACGACGGTGATGACGTCCTTGTCGCCGGTCGTCTCGATGGTGGTCGATTCGCCGCGTTGCAGCTGCGCCTTGCCCAGGTACTGCGCCTCGTAGCCGAGGATTTCGCCGGTGCCGGGGTCTTTCAGCGGCGTGGCGCTGCGGAAGATGCGGTAGTGCTGCACCGGGCCCGGCTTCTCGACCAGCGGCGATTCGGCATTGCCGCGCGCATAGGCGCGGTCGCCGCGCGACAGCAGCACGCGGCTGTCATTGCCGGCCACGATGCGCGGCGCGGCGTCGAGCGTGTTGGCATCGACCACGATGGGTTCGCTGAGGAAGGGCTCGATCAGGCTCGGGTTGAGCGTGGGCAGGGCCATGCCGGCGAGCGAGTCGAAGCGCGTGCGCGGCGACAGCTTGATGGTGCCGCCGTCGCCGCCAGAGACGCCGCGGCGCGTGGTCAGGCGCGCGCGGCCGCCGCTCTTGTCCAGGTACAGCACCTGCCCCGGGTAGATGCGGTGCGGGTCCTGGATCTCGTTGATGTTCATGCCCCACAGCTCCGGCCAGCGCCAGGGGCGCAGCAGGTACAGGCGCGAGATGGCCCAGAGCGTGTCACCGGGCTTGACGGTGTACTCGTCGGGCGCCTTCGGCGACAGCTCGCTCAACGGCACGCCGGCCTGGGCGGTCTGCTGGGCGGTGGCGCGCTGCTGGGGCGTGACCGGGTAGGTCGTCTGCGCCCAGGCCGCCGTGGCGCCGCAACTGCCGGCCACTGCCAGGGCGGCCGTCCAGAAGGCAAAGAAGGTCGGGCGCTGGTGTTCGGTGGAGCTGGGCTGTGTCATGTCTGGATGGGTGAGCGCACGAAGTATCGTGGCGCATACGAATCTCACAATTTGCTACGAATTCTGCGCCCGAAGCCCTTGCAAGGGCAACGTTTTCGCGTCAATGCGCCGCGACGCGTCGCGGAATTGGCGAAAATAGCCACAACTTCCCCCCGATTTCATGGCCAAACGAATCATTCTGAGTTACCCCGACAAGCGCCTGCACACGGTGGCCAAGCCGGTGCAGGGCGTGGACGCGCGCATCAAGACCCTGGTCGCCGACATGCTGGAAACCATGTACGACGCGAGCGGCATCGGCCTGGCCGCGACCCAGATCGACGTGCACGAGCGCGTGGTCGTGATCGACGTCTCCGAAGAGCGAAACGAGCCGATCGTGCTCATCAACCCCGAAATCACCTGGGCCAGCGACGAAAAAGTGCTGAATGAAGAGGGCTGTCTCTCGGTGCCCGGCATCTACGACGGCGTGATGCGTTCCACCTCGGTGAAGGTCCAGGCGCTCGACGCCGACGGCAACACCCACACCATCGAGGCCGACGGCCTGCTGGCCGTGTGCATTCAGCACGAGCTCGACCACCTCATGGGCAAGGTGTTCGTCGAATACCTGTCGCCGCTCAAGCGCAACCGTATCAAGAGCAAGCTCCTCAAGCAGCAGCGCGAGGACATGAAAGAAGCACGGGCATGAGCCACCGGGCTGCGTGGTCCTCGCTGGCCGCCGCCGGACTGCTGTTCCTGGCAGGTTGCGTCAGCGAACCCACGCGCATCCAGCCCGGCACCTCCGCCGCCGAAACCCTGCAGCGCCTGGGCGCGCCCACCGGCCGCTACCCGCTCAACGGCGGCGGCGAGCGCCTGCAGTACTCGCGCATGCCGGCCGGCTTCGAGGTGGTCGACATCGACCTCGACGCGTCCGGCAAGGTCGTCTCGGTGACCCAGGTGCTGACCGAGGCACGCTTCGGCCACGACATCCAGGTCGACCGCTGGCGCCAGAACGAGGTGCTGGCCTTCTACGGCAAGCCCTACGAAATCAGCCGCGTCAGCTCCTTCGACGGCACCGTCTGGACCTGGCGCTACAAGGCCATCAACGAGCGCCGCATGCTCTATATCTACATCGACCCCACCGGCGTGGTGCGCCGGTACCACACGGGGGATGACCTCGAATTCGAACGGATCCGGGATTGAGCGCGTTGAAAGTCGTTTTTGCGGGCACGCCCGAGTTCGCGCGCGTCGCCCTGGAGGCCATCGCCGCCGCCGGCCATGACATCGTCGGCGTGATGAGCCAGCCCGACCGGCCCGCCGGCCGCGGCATGAAGCTGCAGGCCTCGCCCGTCAAGCAGTGCGCCGTGGCCCACAGCTGGCCCGTGGCCCAGCCGCGCAGCCTGCGGCTCGACGGCAAGCACCCCGACGAGGCCACCGCCGCGCGCGACACGCTGCTGGCGTGGCAGCCCGACGTGATGGTGGTCGCCGCCTACGGGCTGATCCTGCCTCAGTGGGTGCTCGACCTGCCGGCGCACGGCTGCCTCAACATCCACGCCAGCCTGCTGCCGCGCTGGCGCGGCGCGGCGCCGATCCACCGCGCCATCGAGGCCGGCGACGCACAGACCGGCATCACGATCATGCAGATGGACGCCGGCCTGGACACCGGCGACATGCTGCTGCGCGAGGCGCTCGACATCGCGCCCGGCGAGAACACCGCCCGCCTGCACGACCGGCTGGCCGCGCTCGGCGGGCGCATGGTGGTCGAGGCACTGGCGCAGATCGGCCAGCTGGTTCGCACGCCGCAGCCCACCGAAGGCATCACCTACGCCCACAAGGTCGAAAAGCACGAAGCGCTGATCGACTGGACGCAGCCGGCCGCGGCCATCGTGCGCCGCGTGCTGGCCTTCGATCCGTTCCCCGGCGCCAACAGCCCGCTCGGTGGCGAGACCGTCAAGCTCTGGGCCGCGCACGTGGCGCCCGGCCCTGCAGGCGCCGCGCCCGGCACCATCATCTCGGCCGATGCAACGGGCGTCGCCGTGGCGGCGTCGGACGCCACCGTGGTGCTCACCGAACTGCAACGCCCGGGCGGCAAGCGCCTGCCCGCGGCCGATTTCCTGCGCGGCTTCGACCTGAAGGCCGGCCAGGTCTTCGGCTGATGTTCCTCTCGCCCACGCTGCGCCGCCAGCCCGAATTCCGCGCCGGCATGCGCGACATGGCCTCGGCCGCGCTCGGCATCGGCGCCTGGGGCCTGATGACCGGCGTGGCCATGGTCAAGTCGGACATGAGCGTGCTCGAGGCCGTGGCGATGACGCTGTTCGTCTACGCCGGCAGCTCGCAGCTGGCCGCCATTCCACTGCTGGCCGCGGGCGCGCCGGCCTGGGTGATCCTGGCGACGGGCTTCTGCGTCAACCTGCGCTTCGTGGTGTTCAGCCTGCACCTGCGGCCTTACCTCATGCACATGCCGCGCTGGCGCCGCCTGCTGCACGGCTACCTGACGGCCGACCTGAGCTACGCGCTCTTCACGAAGCAGTACACGGCCCCGCCGACCACGCCCGCCGAGCGGCTGGCGCAAGAGGCCTACCTCACCGGCAACTACTTCGTGACCTGGTGCGCGTGGATGGGCATGAGCCTGCTGGGCATCGCGCTGGCCAACCTCATTCCACAGACCTGGGGCCTGGGCTTTGCCGGTGTGCTGAGCCTGGTCGCCATCGTCTGCTCGATGGCGACGACGCGGCTGCGCGTGCTGGCCGCGCTCATCGCGGGCGCCACGGCGGTCGCGGCCTATGCGCTGCCGCTCAAGCTCAACATCGTGGTCGCGATCGGCGTGGCGGTGCTGCTGTGCTTCTGGCTCGAAAAGCAGTTCGGGCTCGACCCCGACGCGGAGGACGACAAGTGAGCGGCGGCGGCACCGACTGGTGGACCCTGGCCGTGATCGCCGGCCTCGCCGGCGTCACCGTGCTCACGCGCTGCTTCTTCTTCATCCTCGACCGCCCTTGGGGCCTGCCCGAGTGGGCGCACCGCGCGTTGCACTACGCGCCGGCCGCCGCGCTGGCCGGCGTGATCGCACCCGAGATCGTGATGACGCAGGGCCACCTGATCACCACGCTGCACGACGCCCGCCTCTACGCAGCGGTCGTCGGCGGCGCCTACTACTTCTGGCGGCGCGGCGTGCTCGGCACGATGCTGGCCGGCATGGCCGTCTACCTGCCCCTGCACCTCGGCCTGGGCTGGTGATCGGCTCAGACTAGTCGAGCTTCACGCCGGCGGTCTTGATGATGTTGCCCCAGCGCTCGCTCTCCGCACGCGAGAGCTTGTAGAAGTCTTGCGGCGTGCCGGGCAGCGCCTCGAAGCCGAACTCCGCAAACAGCTTCACCACCTTCGGTGCCTTCATCGCCTTGTGCAGCTCGGTGTTGATGCGCGCCACGGCCTCGGGCGGCATGCCGGCCGGGCCGATCAGGCCGTGGAAGGCGTAGGCGTTGACGTCGCTGAAGCCGGCTTCGACGAAGGTCGGCACCTCGGGCAACGCACTGGCGCGCTGCGGCAGCGCGATGGCCAGCACGCGCACCTTGCCCGACTTGATGATCGGCAGGCCCGAGGCCAGGTCGAGCATCATCGTCGGCACCTGGCCGCCCATCACGTCGGTCATGGCGGGCGCGGCGCCCTTGTACGGCACGTGCGTGATCGTCAGGCCCGCCTTCTGCTTGAACAGCTCCATCGCCATGTGGTGCGGCGAGCCGTTGCCGGGCGAGGCGTAGCTCACCTTGTCGGGGTTGGCCTTCACGTAGCGCACGAACTCGGCCACGCTCTTCGCGGGAAAGTCGGGGTGCACGACCAGCGCCACCGGGAAGCGCCCGATGGTGCCGATGTAGGTGAAGTCGGTCGCCGGCTTGTAGGGCAGCTTGGCGAACATGTGCTCGTTGAACAGCAGCGCCGCGTTCTCGGCCTGCATGATCGTGTAGCCGTCGGGCTTGGCCTGCATCATCACCGACACGCCGATGTTGGTCGACGCGCCGGGGCGGTTGTCGATGATCAGCGGCTGGCCCAGCGACGGCTGCATGGCCTCGGCCAGCGAACGTGCGAGGTTGTCGGTGCCGCCGCCGGCCACGTAGGGCACGATCCATTTCACGGGCTGGCTGGGGTAGGCCGCCGGTTGCGCCGACGCGAAGGGGGCGGCGGCGAGCGCGAGGGTCGCGGCCAGCAGGGGAAGGAAGCGCTTCATCGTTTGTTGTCTCCGTTGCTTTGTTGAAAAGGGGGCGGCTCAGGTGCCGCGCAGGATCTGCCAGAGCTCGCGGTCGCGCTCGGCGGTCCACACGACGGGGTGCTCGATGCCGCGCAGCTCGTCGTAGGCGCGCGAGACGTCGAAGGGCAGCACGTGCTGGAACACCGGCCAGCCGCCGAAGCGCGGCGTCATGGCCGCCTCGGCGCGCGCGAAGCAGCCCTTGAGCGTCTCGCCCGCGGCGATGCCCGCGCGCACGCTGTCGAGCAGCGTGGAGAGAAAGTCCTTCGTGAGTCCGATCGCCTCGGCGCAGGCCCCTTCGCCCTGCAGCACCGCGCCGCGCCCCGGCACCAGCACGCGCGGCTGCAGCGCGCGCACCGCGTCGAGCGTGCCGGCCCAGTCGCCGATGTAGGCGTCGCCCGCGTACACGCCGCAGTGGTTCTCGACCACGTCGCCCGCAAACAGCACGCCGCTGTCGGGCAGCCAGGCCACGGTGTCGCCGCTCGAATGGCCGCGGCCCAGCGCCATGAGCCGCAACTCGCGGCCGCCGCCGAGCGGCAGCGTCATCTCGCGTTCGAAGACCGTGGTCGGGAAGGTCAGGCCCGGAATCTCTTCCACGCCCGCGAACAGGCGCGGGAAGCGGCCGACTTCCGATTCGAAGTCGGCCTGGCCGCGCGTGCGGATCCAGTCGAGCGTGCCGTTGCTGGCGACGATCTCCTGCACCTCGTCGAAGGCACTCGCGCCCATCACGCGCACCGCGTGGTAGTGCGTGAGCACGATGGTGCGGATCGGCTTGTCGGTCACGCTGCGGATCGCCGCGAGGAAGTCGCGCGCCATGCGCGGTGTGGGGCGGGTGTCGATCAGCACCACCTGCTCGTCGCCGACGACGAAGCCGCAGTTGGGATCGAAGTCGCTGATGTAGCCGTAGGCGCCCGGCGCGAGTTCCTGCAGCCGGGGCTTCTGCTCGCGGGTGTCGGAGGCGGAAGCGAAAGAGACGGTGGCGGTCATGGGATGGGTGTCGTGGTCGGGGGGATGTCGTCGCCGGCCTCGGTCGCCGCGCGGATGCACGCGAGCAGCACGGCCTGGTCGGCGCACTGGTTGGCCAGCAGCAGCACGAGGCGCGCGTTGAGGTCGGCGCTCTGCGCCTCGGTGCGGCCTTCGTGCGCGGCCAGCAGGGCGGCGTAGAAGCCGTCGGGGTCGGGGATGCGGGGCTCGGTGATCATGAGGACGAAGCGGTGAGTGCGAGCGCCGTGTGGACGACGGCGTTGATCGTGTCGGGTGTGGCCTGCGCGAGCACGGCGGCGCGGTAGGCATCGGGGCGCACGAGCACGAAGCCGCTCGCTGCACTGGGGTCGATGCCGAGGTGGCGCGCCAGCGTTTCGTCGGCCTGCAAGGTCGGCAGGCCACTGTCGCCGCCCACGGCCAGCAGGCGCAGCGGCAGTGCGGCCGTGGCATCGCTCGCGGCCTGGGCCTGCGCGCGCGTCGGCGCGAACCACAGGCCCAGGCACTGCGTGCCCTCGGCCAGCAGCTGCATCAGCGTGGTCTGGCGCCCGTCGGCCCAATGCAGCGGCAGGTTCTGCACCGTGCGCCCGCCCTCGGGCAGCAGCGGCGCGGCGGGGTAGTCGTTGGCGACCGACATGCGGCCCGTGTTGACCAGCGCGCGCGCGAAGGTGTGGCGCTTGGCCAGCGCCACCACGGCGCGGCGCAGCGTGTGCTCGGCCGGCGAGCGCGGCGCAAGAAAGCGCGCGGAGCGGCTCGTGACCGTCAGGTTCTCCTGCGCGGCCGGGCGGCGCTCGGCGTCGTAGCTGTCGAGCAGCGCATCGCCGGCCTTCCCTTGCGCGACCAGCGCGAGCTTCCAGCCGAGGTTGGCGGCGTCCTGGATGCCGGTGTTGCCGCCGCGCGCGCCGAAAGGGCTCACCACGTGCGCGGCGTCGCCGATGAAGCACACCCGGCCGTGGCGGAAGCGCTCGAGCAGGTGGTCGCGGTAGCCGTAGGGGCCGATCCACACGAACTCGAACGCCACGTCGGGCCCGAGCTGTTCGCGCAGCCGCGCGCCGGCCACCTCGGGGCGGCTGATCTCGGCCGGGTCGCAGTCCTCGGGCATCTGGTAGTCGATGCGCCACACGCCGTCGGCCATCAGGTGCTGCCACACGCCGCGGCCTTCGTTGAAGGGCGCGTCGACCCAGGTCCAGCGCTCGGTGGGCAGCGGTTTTTCGAAGCGCACGTCGCTGATGCACCAGCGGTCGGTGCTGCGCGAGGCATGCGATGCCACGCCGAGCTGCGTGCGGATCGGGCTGTTCGCGCCGGTCGCGTCGATCAGGTGGTCGGCCTCGATCGTGTAGCTGCCGGCGGGCGTCTCGATGTCGATGCGCACACCGTCGGCCAGCGGCTCGACGCGCGTCACGCGGCTCTTCCAGCGCAGGTCGGTCACGCCGAGTTCCAGGATGCGATCGACCAGGAACCACTCGATGTAGAACTGCTGCAGGTTGATGAAGGGCGGCTGCGTCGAGACGCTCGCGGCCTGCAGGTTGAAGTTGTAGACCTCCTCGTTGCCCGAGAAGGTGCGCCCGAACGACCAGATGACGCCCTTGGCCGCGATGCGCTCGCAGATGCCCAGGCGCTCGAAGATCTCCAGGCTCTTCTGCGCATAGCAGATGCCGCGCGACGAGGCGCCGCGCACGCCCACGGTGTCGTCCTCGTCGAGCAGCACGGCGCGCACGCCGCGTTGCGCGAGGTCGCAAGCCAGCGTGAGGCCCGAGGGGCCGGCGCCGACGATCACGACCGGGTGGCGCACGACGGTCGTGCCGTTCAGCTCGGGCGGCGGCGTGAAGGGCCAGACCGGCAGTTCGTAGGCCGGCGTGAATGCAAAGTTTTCCATGGCTCTTCTACAGCGCGTGCGCGAACTCGGCGATGGCGTCGGCCGCCAGCGGGATCAGCTCGGGTTGGCCCGCCATGTAGTGGTTGCCGCCGACGATGTCGACGTTGCGGATGCGCGCGCCGCCCGCGGCCATCCAGGCGTCGCGCGTGCTGGGGAAGGTCGACTGGTCGCCGGTGTAGGTCAGCAGCAGTTTCGGCACCGTGGTGCGCGCGAGGTTGGTGGGCCCGTCGGCCTGCGAGCGCGACGACCACTGCGAGAGGAACGCGGTGAGCGAGGTGGTGCGGCCCATCGCGTTGGCCGAGTAGTTCACTTGCCGCGCGTCGCCCCAGACGCTGCCGGGCAGGCGCGCGTTCGCATCGAGCGACAGGTCGACGCAGCGCGGGTCGGCGTGCGTGCGGTAGACGACGAAGGTTTGGTCGCGCGGTGCGCCCGGTGTGTTGCGCAGCAGCGCGAGGCGCTCGAGGCACCACTGCTCGATGCGGTCCATCCGCGCCTTCTGCGCCGCGCTGAAGCGCGCGAGAAAGTCGGCCTCGTAGGGCACGCGGTGGCGCGGGTCGTACATGTCGAGATCGGGGTCGACCGAGAGCGGGTCGTGCTCGTCGGTCACCGACGGGTCGATCCAGTCGCGCATGAGCCGCGTGCGGCCCAGGTGCGCGGCGCACAGCGCGAGGCCGTCCACGGGCGGCAGGTCGCTGGGGTGCAGGTGCGTCGGGTCGCCGTCGGGCAGGTGCGTGGCCGTGAGTCGTTCGGCCTGCGCCTGGTAGAAGGCCGAGAGCGCCGCGCCGCCCGAGTTGCCGACCAGGAACACCTTCTCGTAGCCGGCCGCGCGCAGGTACTGCACGCCGGCGCCCAGGTCTTGAATCGCGCGCTCCATCAGCAGCACCGTGTCGTTGCCGACGAAGCGCGAGTTCAGGCCCAGGCAGCAGATGCCGCGCTCGGCCAGCGGGCCGATGAGGTAGTGGCCCATGAAGTTGCTGGTCGGGTGCATCACGATGGCCGCGATCTTTTTCGGCCCCGGCGGCGCGCGGAAGGCGCCGTAGATGCGCGGGCGCAGCAGCTGCAGGCCCGACTGGCTGTCCATGGCCGCGCCGGGCTTCACGTCGATGACGGCAAGTTGCAGCTCAGACATGCGACGCGCCTTTCGCTGCGCGAAGCGCCGCCTTGCGCGCGGTCCATGCGTCGAGGTCCGCATGGGCATGGCGCGCGTGCGCGTCCATCTCTGCCTGCGGCACGGTCGGCGTGGTGAGTTCCACGCGGATGCCGTTGGGGTCGAAGAAGTAGATCGACTCGATGATGTGGTGATCGGTCACGCCCAGCACCTCGATGCCCGCGCCTTCGAGCCGCGCCTTGGCGGCCAGCAGGTCGGCCCCCGAGTCGACGCGCAGCGCGATGTGGTTCACCCACGAAGGCGTGTTGGGCGAGGGCAGCGCGGCGGTGTCGTCGCCCAGGTCGAAGAAGGCGATGTACGCGCCGTCGCGCATCTGGAAAAAGATGTGCACGTAGGGGCAGTACTCGCCCGTGCTCGGCACGTGGTCGTTCTTGATGACGTGGGCCAGCGGCAGGCCCAGCAGGTCTTCGTAGAAGTGGCGGGTTTCCTCGCTGTTGCGGCAGCGCCAGGCGAAGTGGTGCAGCCCGCGAATGGGTGGGGGCGCCGTGGGGGTGGCGGTCGTCGGCATGTCGTGTCTCCGTTGAGGCCGCGATTGGGCAATGCCGCGTCTTATGATGCAATCGAAATTAATTCATCGATTGATGAAATAACCGTATATATGAACCTCACCCTGCGCCAGCTGCGCGCCTTCGCCGCCGTGGCCGAAACCGGCAGCTTCACCACCGCCGCCGGGCAGCTGCACCTCACGCAGTCGGCGCTCAGCGTGCTGGTGCGCGAGCTCGAGCGCGAGATGGGCGTGCAGCTGCTCGACCGCAACACGCGGCGCGTGCAGCTGTCGGAGGCGGGGCGCGAGTTCCTGCCGTCGGTGCACCGGCTGCTCGGCGACCTCACGAGCGCGGTCGCGGGCGTGACCGATTTGCGTGACAAGAAGAAAGGGCTGTTGCGGCTCGCAGCGCCGCAGCTCATGGCCTGCACGCTGATGCCGCGCGTGATCGCCGCCTACCGCGAGGCGTACCCCGACGTGGACGTGCGCCTGGCCGACACGCTGCCCGAGCACCTGCTGCTGGGCGTGGCGGCCGGCGACGTCGAGCTGGCCGTGGGCCAGGACGTGGCGGTGGACGCCGCCGCCATCGAGCGCCGCACGCTGTTCCGCGACCGCCACTGGCTGATCTGCCCGCCCGGCCACGCCTTTGCCAAGCGCCGCAAGGTGCGCTGGCACGAGCTGGGGCCCTACACCTTCATCGCGCCCACGCGCGACTTCCGCCAGCGCGTGCTGCCCGAGCTGGGGGCCGAGGAGCGCGCCTTCCTGATGCGGCCGGGCACGCAGGAGGTGTCGTACATGACCACCGCGCTGGGCATGGTGGCCTCGGGGCTGGGGCTGACCGTGTGCCCGACCTACTCGGCGTCGCTGGTGCGCGCGCACGGGCTGCAGATGGTGCGGCTCGAGTCGCCCGACTTCCACCGCGAGGTGTGCGTGTACAGCGCGGCGCGGCGCTCGCTGTCGCCCGCGGCGGCGAGCTTCGTCGGCATCCTGGAGCAGTTCGCGACCGCGCAGCCGAAGGCCTGAAAAAGCATCACCGCCCCGCAAGAGACGCGCAGGGGCGCCAGAGGGCGAAAACTACAATGCGGGCAGTCCCGTCTTTCACCATCCTCAGACCCATGAACGTCATTCGATTCACCGACCTCTGTGCGCAAGGCAAGGCCGCCGGCCAGCGCGTCTTCATCCGTGCCGACCTCAACGTGCCGCAAGACGATGCCGGCCGCATCACCGAAGACACGCGCATCCGCGCCTCGGTGCCCTGCATCCAGCTGGCGCTCGACGCCGGCGCGGCCGTGATGGTCACCTCGCACCTGGGCCGCCCGACCGAAGGCGAGTTCAAGCCCGAAGACTCGCTGGCCCCCGTCGCCCAGCGCCTGGGCGAGCTGCTCGGCCGTGAAGTGCCGCTGGTGGCCAATTGGGTCGACGGCGTCGACGTCAAACCCGGCCAGGTCGTGCTGCTGGAGAACTGCCGCGTCAACAAGGGCGAGAAGAAGAACGACGAAGCGCTGGCCCGCAAGCTGGCCGCGCTCACCGACATCTACGTGAACGACGCCTTCGGCACCGCCCACCGCGCCGAAGCCACCACCTACGGCATCGCCCAGTTCGCCAAGGTGGCCGCGGCCGGCCCGCTGCTGGCGGCCGAGATCGACGCCATCACCAAGGCGCTGGCCCAGCCCAAGCGCCCGCTGGTCGCCATCGTGGCGGGCTCGAAGGTCAGCACCAAGCTCACCATCCTCAAGAGCCTGTCGGCCAACGTCGACCAGCTGATCGTCGGCGGCGGCATCGCCAACACCTTCATGCTGGCCGCGGGCCTGTCGATCGGCAAGTCGCTGGCCGAGCCCGACCTGCTCGACCAGGCCAAGGCCGTGATCGACGCCATGCGCGCGCGCGGCGCCGACGTGCCGATCCCGGTGGACGTGGTCACGGCCAAGACCTTCGCGGCCGACGCGCCCGCCACCGTCAAGGCCGCCACCGACGTGGCCGAGGACGACCTGATCCTGGACATCGGCCCGAAGACGGCCGCCATCCTGGCCGCGCAGCTGCGCGAAGCCGGCACCATCGTCTGGAACGGCCCCGTGGGCGTGTTCGAGTTCGACGCCTTCGCGGGCGGCACCAAGGCCATCGCGCAAGCCATTGCCGAGAGCAGCGCCTTCTCGATCGCCGGCGGCGGCGACACCCTGGCGGCCATCGCCAAGTACGGCATCGAAAAGCAGGTCGGTTACATCTCGACCGGCGGCGGTGCCTTCCTCGAGGTGCTGGAGGGCAAGACCCTGCCGGCCTTCGAGATCCTGGCCAAGCGCGCGGCCGGCTGATTCCGGCGGCGGTCCGGCCACGGGAGGGAAATCCCCCGTGGCGACTGACTTCCGTTCGACACACAAAGTGTATACAGTAGCGAATACAAAACGGAGACCCCCTTCATGAGCTCGGACCGCATCCCCCGCCACGCCACCAAGATCGTCGCCACCCTCGGCCCCGCCTCCAGCACGCCGGAATTGCTGGAACAGATGATCCTGGCCAAGGTCAGCGTGGTGCGGCTGAACTTCAGCCACGGCACGGCGCAGGACCACATCGACCGCGCCACCATGGTGCGTGAGGCGGCCCGCAAGGCCGGCCGGGAAGTGGCCATCATGGCCGACCTGCAGGGTCCGAAGATCCGCGTCGGCAAGTTCGCGCAGGGCAAGATCTGGCTCGAACCCGGCGCCAAGTTCGTGCTCGACGCCTCGCGCACCGAGCTGGGCGATGTCGACGCCGTCGGCCTCGACTACAAGGACCTGCCGCGCGACGTGAAGCCCGGCGACAAGCTGCTGCTGAACGACGGCCTGATCGTGCTCACGGTCGACGGCGTCAAGGGCGAGGCGGTGCACACCACCGTCAAACTGGGCGGCGAGCTGTCGAACAACAAGGGCATCAACAAGCAGGGCGGCGGCCTCACGGCGCCCGCGTTGACGGCCAAGGACATGGAAGACATCAAGACCGCGATGAGCTTCCAGGCCGACTATGTGGCCGTGAGCTTCCCCAAGAACGCCACCGACATGGAAATGGCGCGCCAGCTGTGCAACGTGGCGGCCGCCGAGTACGGCCACAAGCCCGGCATGATCGCCAAGATCGAACGCGCCGAAGCCATTCCGAAGCTGGAAGAAATCCTGCGCGCCAGCGACGGCATCATGGTCGCCCGCGGCGACCTGGCTGTTGAAGTGGGCAACGCCGCCGTGCCGGCGCTGCAGAAAAAGATGATCCGCATGGCGCGCGACATGGACAAGGTGGTCATCACCGCGACCCAGATGATGGAGTCGATGATCACCAACCCCGTGCCCACCCGCGCCGAGGTGAGCGACGTGGCCAACGCCGTGCTCGACGGCACCGACGCCGTGATGCTCTCGGCCGAAACCGCCTCGGGCCGCTACCCGCTCGAGACCGTGCAGGAGATGAGCCGCATCTGCGAAGCCGCCGAGGCCGCCGAAGACAAGACGCTCGACGCCGACTTCAGCGGCAAGACCTACAGCCGCATCGACCAGTCGATCGCCATGGGCGCGCTGTTCACGGCGCACCACCTGGGCGCCAAGGCCATCGTGGCGCTGACCGAGTCGGGCTCCACCATCCTGTGGATGAGCCGCCACCGCGCGCACATTCCCATGTACGCGCTGACCTCACGCCTGGCCACGCAGCGCAAGCTGGCGCTGTACCGCAACGTGCGCCCGTTGCTCATGGATTCGGAAAGCGACCGCGACACCGCGCTGCGCCAAGCCGAGAGCCACCTGAAGAAGCGCGGCATCGTGCAAAGCGGCGACGTGTACGCCATCACCTGCGGTGAGCCGATGGGCGCGCCGGGCGGCACCAACATGCTGAAGATCTGCAGGGCGAGCTGAGTTCGTTCGCCACAAGACAAAGGCCGGCACATGCCGGCCTTTTTCATTGCGCCGTCTGGTTCAGCCGTTGCGGAACAGGAAGCTGTAGGCGTTGAGGGCCGGCACGCCGCCCAGGTGGGCGTAGAGCACCTTCGAGCCGGCCGGGAATTCACCCAGCCGCACCTTCTCGATCATCCCGTGCATCGACTTGCCCTCGTACACCGGGTCGGTCAGCATGCCCTCGAAGCGCGCGCTCAAACGGATCGCCTCCAGCGTGCCCTCGTTCGGCAGCCCGTACTCGGGCCCGCCGAAGCGGCGGTCGAGCACCACGTCCTTCTCGGTGATGTCGCGGCCCAGCTCGACCAGCTCGGCCGTGTTTTTGGCGATGCGCAGGATCTGCTCGTAGGTCTGCTGCGGCTTGGCCGAGGCGTCGATGCCGATCACGCGGTCCGCGCGCCCGTCGGCCGCGAAGCCCACCACCATGCCGGCCTGCGTGCTGCCCGTGACCGAGCAGACCACGATGTAGTCGAACTTGAATCCGAGCTCGGCCTCCTGCTGGCGCACTTCCTCGGCAAAGCCCACGAAGCCCAGGCCGCCGCGCGGGTGCTCCGAGCAGCCCGCCGGGATCGGGAAGGGCTTGCCGCCGGCCGCGCGCACGTCGGCCATGGCCTGTTCCCAGCTCTGGCGGATGCCGATGTCGAAGCCCGCCGCGTCCAGCCGCACGTCGGCGCCGAGGATGCGCGACATCTCGATGTTGCCGACCCGGTCGTACACCGCGTCGGAGTAGTTGACCCAGTTCTCCTGCACCAGCACGCACTTCAGGCCCAGGTGCGCGGCCACGGCCGCCACCTGGCGCGTCTGGTTCGACTGGATGCCGCCGATCGACACCAGCGTGTCGTAGCCGCCTTCGAGCGCCTCGGGAATCAGGTACTCCAGCTTGCGCGTCTTGTTGCCGCCGAAGGCCAGGCCGCTGTTGCAGTCCTCGCGCTTGGCGTAGAGATCGACCTTGCCGCCCAGGTGGGCGCTCAGGCGCTTCAGCGGCTGGATCGGCGTGGGGCCGAAGGTCAGGGCGTGGCGGGGGAATTTCTTCAGGTTCATCGACGCAGCTCCAAAAGCGGTGAGGGTTGAAGCTGTCGATCGTAGGAAGAAGGCTTTGCAATGTGCTTGCGAAGTTGGCTGGCTTCGTCGCTAAAAAGAAGGCAGGATCGCCATACAGAAGGCTTTTCATCCGGAAAGGAAGCCATGAGCACAACAAAGTTGCGTGCCCCGACGGAGCTCGACCGCACCGACCGCGCCATCCTGCGCGCCCTGCAGCGCGACGCCTCGGTGTCGAACGTGGCGCTGGCCGCCAAGGTGAACCTCAGCGCGCCGGCCTGCCTGCGGCGGGTCGAGCGGCTTCGGGCCGCGGGCTTCATCAAGGGCGTGGTCGCCCTGCTGGACCCCGACGCGCTCGAGGTCGGCATGCTCGTGATGATCGGCGTGGTGCTCGACCGCTCCACGCCCGACTCTTTTGCCGATTTCGAGAAGGCGGCGCAGAAGGTGTCGGGCTGCCTCGAATGCCACGTCGTCACGGGCGAATTCGACTACTTCATGCTCGTGCGCACCCGCGACAACGACAGCTTCAACCGCCTGCATGCCGAGCAGCTGCTGTACCTGCCGGGCGTGCGGCAGATCCGGACCTTCGTGGTGCTCAAGCAGGTGCTGTCGACCACGCAGTTGCCGATCTGAAAAAGTTGAAAAAGAGCTGCGCGCCAGTACCCGTGGCGCCCGGGGTGGCGTCGGCCCTGTCCCACAAGGGGGCTCGGTAGAATCGGGGTAGTTTTCTCCCGACTTTCCGCCTTCTCTTTTTCCCGTCTTTTTCTATTCCCACGAGGTATTTCCCATGGCACTCGTCTCGATGCGCGAACTGCTGGACCACGCCGCCGCCAACGGCTACGGCATTCCGGCCTTCAACGTCAACAACCTCGAACAGGTCCAGGCCGTCATGGAGGCCGCCAAGGAAACCGGCGCGCCCGTCATCCTGCAGGCCAGCGCCGGCGCCCGCAAATACGCGGGTGAAGCCTTCATCAAGCACCTGATCCAGGCCGCCATCGAGCAGTACCCGAACATCCCGCTGGTGATGCACCAGGACCACGGCCAGAGCCCGGCCATCTGCCAGGGCGCGATCGACCTGGGCTTCTCGTCCGTGATGATGGACGGCTCGCTGCACGAAGACGGCAAGACGCCCGCCTCGTTCGACTACAACGTCGACGTGACCCGCAAGGTGGTCGAGCTGGCCCACAAGGTCGGCGTCACGGTCGAAGGCGAGCTGGGCTGCCTGGGCTCGCTCGAAACCGGCATGGCCGGTGAAGAAGACGGCATCGGCGCCGAAGGCGTGCTCGACCACGCGTCGCTGCTCACCGACCCCGAAGAAGCCGCCCAGTTCGTGAAGGCCACGCAGCTGGACGCACTGGCCATCGCCATCGGCACCAGCCACGGCGCCTACAAGTTCACGCGCAAGCCCACGGGCGACATCCTGTCGATCCAGCGCGTGAAGGAAATCCACGCCCGCCTGCCCAACACCCACCTGGTGATGCACGGCTCGTCGTCGGTGCCGCAAGACCTGCTGGAAATCATCCGCAAATACGGCGGCAACATGAAGGAAACCTACGGTGTGCCCGTCGAGGAAATCCAGGAAGCCATCAAGTACGGCGTGCGCAAGATCAACATCGACACCGACATCCGCCTGGCGATGACCGGCGCGGTGCGCAAGTTCCTGGCCGAGAACCCCGAGAAGTTCGACGCCCGCGAGTGGCTCAAGCCCGCGCGCGAAGCCGCCAAGCAGATCTGCAAGCAGCGCTACATCGAGTTCGGCTGCGAAGGCCAGGGCGCCAAGATCAAGGGCGACACGCTGCAGGTCGTTGCCGCCAAGTACGCCAAGGGCGACCTGGCGCAGCAAGTCATCTAACGAAGACAGACTGCGCGCCGCAGGCCACCGCTCGCGGTGGCTTTTTTCTGCGCGCACAATCCGCTTTTCCCGTCACCGTTTCCCAGCCGAGCATCCGTCCATGACCACCGTTCACACCTCTTCCATCCAGAGCCTGCCCCTGCTTGCGCGCGGCAAGGTGCGCGACAACTACGCCGTCGGCGAAGACCGCATCCTGATGGTCGCGAGCGACCGGCTCAGCGCCTTCGACGTGATCATGGGCGAGCCCATCCCGGGCAAGGGCGAGATCCTCACGAAGATGGCGCTGTGGTGGTTCGACCGCCTGGGCGCGCTGTGCCCCAACCACCTGACGGGCGAAGCGCCCGAGAGCGTGGTGCAGCCCGACGAGGTGGCGCAGGTCACGGGCCGATCGATGCTGGTCAAGCGCCTGCGTCCGATCCCCGTCGAGGCCGTGGTGCGCGGCTACCTGGCCGGCAGCGGCTGGAAGGAGTACCAGGACAACCGCGCCGTCTGCGGCGTGCCGCTGCCCGAGGGCCTGACCAACGCCAGCAAGCTGCCGCGCCCGATCTTCACGCCCGCCGCCAAGGCCGCGGCCGGCGAGCACGACGAGAACATCAGCTACGAGCGCGTGGTCGAGGTCGTCGGCCCCAAGCTGGCCCAGCAGATCCGCGAGGTCAGCATCGCCATCTACGAGGCGGCGGCCCAGATCGCGCTCGCCAAGGGGATGATCATTGCCGACACCAAGTTCGAGTTCGGCCTGGACGAGAACGACACGCTGGTGCTGATGGACGAAGTGCTCACGCCCGACAGCTCGCGCTACTGGCCGGTCGAGGGCTACGAGGCCGCGCTGGCCGCCGGCACCAACCCGCCGAGCTACGACAAGCAGTTCGTGCGCGACTGGCTCGAAGCCACCAAGATCAACGGCAAGCCCTGGGACAAGACGCCCCCGGCGCCGCGCCTGCCGGCCGAAGTCATCGAGAAGACGGCCGCCAAGTACCGCGAGGCGCTGGACCGCCTCACCCACGGCTGATCTGTTTTTTCCTAGCGGTTGCCGCTGCTGAGCAGCGCGACCGTGCGGCCGCTGCCATCGAGCAGCGCGAGCCGCCCCGGCGCCAGCCGGTAGCTGGCCGTGTTCTGCAGCGCCGACAGGAACTGCGCCTCGTTGGCGCCGCGCACCGGGTCGGCGCAGGCCATGCGCGTCGCGGCCATCTGGCCGAGCTTGAGCGACACGCCCGCGCGCGTGAACGATCCCGTGACGCGGTTGCAGCCGCCCGACCCACTCACCCGTCCGCTGTTGCGATCGAACTGCAGCTGCGCATCGCCGCCCGGCGCGATGGGCTCGTCGCCCAGCTGCACCAGGCGCCACACCGGCCCTTCGATCGGCTCGTCAAGGCTGATGCCGCTGCCGCAACCGGTCAGGGCGGTCAGCAGCAGCGCGGCCGAGGCAATGGCGGGGAGCGCGGTACGGCGGGCGAAGGAACGCATGGCCAATTTTCCTTTTCAATCTGCAACAAGTTAAAACCGGCGCCATCGTATGCGACGCCGTGGCCGGTGCGAAGACAGGCCCGATGGCGCATCCGGGCTTCTTCAGGCCCCGAGGGCCGCCAGGGCCACGCCACCCGCGAGGCGCGCCTCGACGCAGCGGCGCACGCTGGCCGGCGTGCCGTCCTGCGCCAGCAGCGCGGGCCACTCGGCCTGGGCCTGGCGCACCGTGTCGCGCGCGATGGCCATCAAGCGCGCCGGCCGTAGCAGCCCGGCCGCGCGCAGCAGCGCCTCCAGCGCCGGCCCGTCGAAGGCGCGCAGCGTGGCGTCGATGGCGCGGTTGACGCCGTAATCGCGCGCCGGCACGTCCTCGAAGAAGGCGGCCACGCAGACCGGGTCGTACAGCGGCGCGAGCACCGGCGCCACGCCGTCGGGGTAGCGCAGCGCCCAGTTCTTCAGGTGCGCGTCGCTGTTGCCCAGCAGGATGAAGGCCACGAGGCGGCGCACGCACTCGCGCACGTCGGCCACCGGGTTCGGCGACAGGCGGTCGAGCACGCGCAGCATGGCGGGCCAGTCGGTGGCCAGGCCGCGGCCGTACTTCTGGCGCGGCTCGTACTGCAGCACCTGCGCGAACTCTTCCATGTGGATGCGCCCGCCCTCGGGCGTGCGGTCGAAGCGGCGCACCGCCAGGATCTGCGCGAAGGGCACCTGCTCGGGCAGGTCGGCGTCGGCGCGGTCGATCACGTGGGCCTGCGCGCAGTCGAGGCCGAGCGCGCCGCACAGGCGGTAGCCGGTGTATTCGTTGGCGACCAGGTCGGGGTGGCGTGTGCTCGGCAGCTTGAGGATGAACGAGCCCGCCGCGCCGTGGCGCTTGACCACGTAGCGCCGCCCGTCCTGCACCGCCGAGAACTTGGTCACCACGCCGGGGATGGCGGCGGCGTCTTCCACGGGCATCTCGACAAAGCCGGGTTCGAGCACGTCGAGCCCCAGCGCCGTGTGCCAGTGGCGCACGGTGTCGGGAATGCCCTCGGACGTGGGCACCGGCTCGACCTCGAGCGCGCCCATCAGGTCGTGGCCGGCGGCGGCCAGCAGCTCGAACTCGTCGTCGGCCGCGCAGCCGCGCTGCTGCGCCAGGCGCTCGCGGTTGTGGCCCTCAGGCAGCAGGTTCTGGAAATAGCTGGGCCAGCGGCCGTCGCTGCGCGAGACGCGGGTGTCGCGCGCCGAGGCCAGGATGGCGCGCGTGGCGGCCTCGTCGGCACCGCGGTACGCGAGCGACAGCGTGGGCCGGCCCGGGTCGGCGATGTAGGCCTCGTCGAAGGACACGCGCAGGATGTCGCCGTACTGCGAGAGGTAACCGATGGCGCGCCGCCCGCCACCAGGCAGGTGCAGGTGCATCCGCAGGTAGCGGATGCCGGTGTTGAAGACGGCGCGCGTGCTCACCGCCTCACCGGTTCTCGTCGGCCAGGCTCTGCGCGATGGACGGCGGCGCCCCCACGCCCGCCGGCTGGCCGAGCAGGCGCCCGCCCGAGCGCACGAAGTCTTCCAGCTGCGGGCGCAGGCTGGCGGGCACGGGCATCAGCTCGAGCCCCAGCACGCGGGCCATTTCGAGCAGCGTCGACAGGCGTGGATCGATCTGCCCGCTTTCGATGCGCTGCACCGTCATGCGCGACAGCCCGGCGCGCGTGGCCAGCGCCTCCTGGCTCAGGCCGCCGGCCTTGCGGGCTTTTTCGAGTTCTTCAGTGAGTTGGAGCATTGCAATGCGCTTTTATCGGAAATTGAGTAGCAATGCTATCTATGTGGGGCGGTGGCGGCAATAAAAAAGCGACCCACAGGTCGCTTTTTTGTTCAATTGCGCACTGAAAGGCGCAATGCGTCGTTCAGCCGTTCAGCTCAACACCACGCTGCTGAGGCGGCGGCGGTAGGTGGCCACCACAGGATCGTCCGGCGGAATCTGCCCGTCGGCGACCTTCACCTTCGGCGGCTCGATCACGTCGAGGATCGCGATGTAGGTCTTGCGCGCGAGGTCTTCGCTCCAGGTCTTGTCGCGCATGAGGATGTCGAGCAGCTCGTCCATCGCGTCGGTCCAGCGCTGGGCGGCCATCAGCAGGCGGGCGCGGTTGAAGCGGGCGTCGAAGTCGCGCTTGTTGACGGCGATCTTGTCGTCGAAATCGCCCAAAGTCGGCGCGGCGCCGGTCACGGGGGCGGCGAAATCGATGGCGTCCATCCAGCGCTGCAGCGAATCGAAGCGGCGCACCAGCGTGGTCTTGGCGATCACCGGGGCAAAGGCGACCTTGGCGTCGTCCACGCGGCCTTCCTGCAGCAGCAGCTTGATGTAGTCGAAGCGCGCGTCGTCGTTGGCCGGGTCGGTGGCCACGGCGTGCTGCAGCTTCTCGAGCGCGCCCAGGGTGTCGCCCTCGGCCAGCGCTTCCTGCGCGGCGGCGCCTTCCGAAGCCGCCTCGGCCTCATCCGCGCCCGGCACGTGCTTGTCGAGGAATTCGCGGATCTTCTCGGCCGGAATGGCGCCCACGAAGCCGTCCACCGGCTGGCCGTCCTTGAACATCACGCAGAACGGGATGCTGCGCACGCCGAACATTTCGGACAGCTGCGAGGAAATCTGCGGCACCTTGTCGGCGTCCAGCTTGGCCAGCGTGAAGCGGCCGGCGTACTCGGTTTCGAGCTTTTCGAGCACCGGGCCGAGCTGTTTGCAGGGGCCGCACCATTCGGCCCAGATGTCCAGCAGCACCGGCGTGGCGACCGAGCCTTCGATCAGCTCGGCCTGGAAATTTTCGAGAGTGATGTCGATCATCGGGAACAGCTGGGGGTGAAACGTAAAATTGAAACCATGAACGAAACCATTCAGGTCGGTGTAGTGATGGGCTCGAACTCCGATTGGGAGACGATGCGCCACGCGGTCGAGATTCTCCAGCAATTCGGAATCAGCCACGAAGCGAAGGTGGTCTCGGCCCACCGGATGCCCGATGCGCTGTTTGCGTACGCCGAAAGCGCCGTCGGGCGCGGGCTCACGGCGATCGTCGCCGGGGCGGGCGGCGCGGCCCACCTGCCGGGCATGCTGGCGTCCAAAACCACGGTGCCGGTGCTCGGCGTGCCGGTGGCCAGCCGCCACCTGCAGGGCGTCGATTCCCTCTACAGCATCGTGCAGATGCCCAAGGGCGTGCCCGTGGCCACCTTTGCCATCGGCACCGCCGGCGCGGCCAACGCGGCGCTGTTCGCCGTGGCCATGCTGGCGGTGAACAACCCGGCGCTGCGCGCCAAGCTCGACGCCTTCCGCACGGCCCAGACCGCCGCAGCGGAGGCCATGGTGCTGCCGCCGCCCGAAGCGGGCGCGCCGGTGTCCCCGTTCTCGCCGCAAGGCGGGGGTGCGCTGTGAGCACCGGCCATTCGGGTGACCTGCCCATCCTCCCGGGCGCCACGCTCGGCGTGCTCGGCGGCGGGCAGCTCGGACGCATGTTCGCGCACGCGGCCCAGCGCATGGGCTACTTCACCGCAGTGCTCGACCCCGACGCCGACAGCCCCGCCGGCCGGGTGAGCCACCACCACATCCACACCGACTACGCCGACGTCGACGGCCTGGCCCGCCTTGCCGGCCTAGCCGACGCGGTGACCACCGAGTTCGAGAACGTGCCTGCGCCCTCGCTGGAGCACCTGGCGGTGGCGCGGCCGGTGTCGCCCGCCGCCTCGGCCATCGCCATCGCGCAGGACCGCATCGCCGAGAAGGCGCACTTCACGCGCTGCGGCGTGCCCTGCGCGCCCTACGCCGTCATCGAGACCGCGGAGCACCTGGCCGCCGTTGGTGACCAGCTGCTGCCCGGCATCCTCAAGACCGCCCGCCTGGGCTACGACGGCAAGGGCCAGCAGCGCGTGAAGACGCGCGCCGAGCTGGTCGAGGCCTGGCAGGCCGCCGGCTGCGTGCCCTGCGTGCTCGAGAAGATGCTGCCGCTCGAGTTCGAGTGCTCGGTGATCCTGGCGCGTGGCCGCGACGGCCAGATCGTGCACTTCCCGCCGCAGCGCAATCTGCACCGCGACGGCATCCTCGCCGTGACCGAGGTGCACCCGCAGAACATGCCCAAGACCGTGGCGCAGGGCGCGGTCAATTCCGCCAAGAGCATCGCCAGCGGCCTCGATTACGTGGGCGTGCTGTGCGTCGAGTTCTTCGCGCTGGCCGACGGCTCGCTGGTGGTCAACGAAATGGCGCCGCGCCCGCACAACAGCGGCCACTACACGATGGAAGCCTGCGACGTGTCGCAGTTCGAGCTGCAGGTGCGCACCCTCGCCGGCCTGCCGCTGACCGCGCCGCGCCAGCACAGCCCCGCCGTCATGCTCAACCTGCTGGGCGACCTGTGGTTCCCGGGCGGCGAAGGCGACGGCGCCAAGCCGGTCGCGCCGCGCTGGAGCGAGGTGCTCGCCCTGCCCGGCACCCACCTGCACCTGTACGGCAAGCTGGCGCCGCGCCGCGGCCGCAAGATGGGCCACCTGACCCTCACCGGCGCCACGCTCGAGAGCGTGCGCGCCAATGCCTCGCAGGCCGCGCTGCTGCTGGGCCTGCCGGCGCTCGCATGATCCTCGACGGCCACGCTCCCGACGCCATCGCCGAGGCCGCGCGCGTGCTGCGCGCGGGCGGGCTGGTCGCCTTCCCGACCGAGACCGTCTATGGCCTGGGCGCCGACGCCAGCAGCGACACCGCCGTCGCCGGCATCTTCGTGGCCAAGGGCCGGCCGGCCGACCATCCGCTGATCGTCCACGTGGCGGCGGGCGCCAAGGGCGCGCAGGCGCTGTCGCGCTTCGCCCAGCCGCTGCCGCCTTTCGCGCAGAAACTCGTGCAGGCCTTCTGGCCCGGCCCGCTCACGCTGATCGTCACGCGCCAGCCCGGCGTGGGCACGGCGGCGGCCGGCGGGCAGGACACCATCGGCCTGCGCTGCCCCGCGCACCCGGTGGCGCAGGCGCTGCTCGAAGCCTGCGCCGAGCAGGGCGTGCCCGGCCTGGCGGGGCCCAGCGCCAACCGCTTCGGCCGCGTCAGCCCGACCACGGCGCAGCACGTGCACGACGAGTTCGGCGACGCGCTGCTGGTGATCGACGGCGGCGCCTGCGAAGTGGGCATCGAATCGACCATCGTCGACTGCAGCCGCGGCGCGCCCGTGCTGCTGCGCCCGGGCCTCATCACGCGCGACCAGATCGAGGCCGCCGTCGGCGAGCCGCTGCGCGACCGCGAGGTGCTCGACACGCCCGACCCGCGCGCCTCGGGCACGCTGGAGGCGCACTACGCGCCCGACGCCAAGGTGCGGCTGATGGACCCCAAGGCCATCCAGACCGGCCTCGATGTGCTCGGCGCCAACGCCGCGCACATCGCCGTGTGGACGCGCAGCAATGTGCGCAGCCGCTCGCAGCGCGTGCTGCTGCGGCGCATGCCCGACGACGCGGCGGCCACCGCGCAGCAGCTGTTCGCGGTGCTGCGCGAGTTCGACGCGCAGGGCGTGAAGCTGATCTGGGTCGAGACGCCGCCCGACACGCCCGAGTGGGAAGGCGTCAAGGACCGCTTGCAGCGCGCTGCAGCGGCCTGATCAACGCCGGATCGGCTGCTTGGCCGCGGGGCTCAGCCCCCGGCCGCCAGCACACCCTGGAAGAACCCGCGCGCTGCCGCCAGGCAGAACGGCGGCGCCAGCGTGCCGTGGTAGGCCGCGGTCACGGCGCGCGCCTTGTCGGCGGCGCTGCCCGGCGTGCTCTGCGTCAGCAGGTCCTTCGCTTGCGCGAAGCCGGCGCGTGCCGCCGAATAGCTGTCGGTGGTGCCGCGGTCTTCCAGGTCGACCACCGCGAGCGCGGCGGCGGGCATGCCCTTGGCGCGGAAGTAGCCGGCCGTGGCGCGCGTGCTCAGGAAGTTCACGGTCGGGTCGTTCGCGCCGCTGCACAACAGCATCGGCTTGGTCGGCACCCAGTTGCGCAGGTCGTTGGCGATGGCCGCCTTGCGGAAGCCCGTGGCGGGCTTGCAGTCCAGCGGCGTGGCCGAACCGAGCGACGCGGCCGTGGCCGGCAGCGCGTTGCCGGGGCAGGGGGCCGACTGGATGTCGGTGGCCGCCTGCGTGAGGAAGCTCTGCTTGATGAGGTTGTTGGCGCCGTAGAAGATCGCCAGCTCGGGGCTCACCGGGCCCGGCTTGCCGTCGGCCGGGAACAGCGCCAGCTGCGGCAGCTTGCCGCTGGAGAACAGGGTGCCCGGCGTGAGGGTGGGCAGCAGCGTGTCGATGCCGGTGGCGTACTGCGCTTCGTAGACGTCGCTGGTGCTGTTGTAGACGTTGCCGAACTGCTGCTGCCAGCTGGTCGACAGCAGCGGCACGAACAGCGTGGCGCCCAGCGCCGGCCAGCCCAGGTAGGTGTAGTCGGTCAAGAGGCTGATGGCCGAGGGCGCGGCCAGCGGGGCCGAGGCCGTCACCATCTTGCCGGTGGCCTGCATCTCGCGGTGCGCGGCCATCGCCACGTAGCCGCCCTGCGAATAGCCGGTGATGAACAGCGAGCCGGCGTCGTTCGCGCCGATGTCCGAGAAGGTCTTGCGCGCCGCGGCGAGCGCATCGACCATGTCCTTGCCCTGCTGCTCGCCGTTGAGGTACGGGTGGTAGGGCAGCGTCGACTTGTCGTAGCCCGCGTAGTTGGGCGCCACCACGATGTAGCCCTGCGCCGCGAACATGGCCGCCACCATCAGCCCTTCGCCGGCGGCCGGCTGGGTGGTGTCGGTCCACTTGGCGAGGTTGTAGTTGCGCGCCGGCGTGGTGCCGTGCGCGTACAGCACCACGGGGCGTGCGCCGCTGCAGGCCACGTCCGAACCCGAGGGCACCATGATCGCGGCGGTGGCGTTGGTGGCTTCGTTCTTGCCGCCGACGGTGCGGTACTCGAGGTAGCGCATGTCGACGCCGCACTTGGGCGTGCCGGTGACCTGCAGCAGCGCCTTGCCTTGGTCGGAGGCTTGCAGGCTGGCCCTGAACTGGTCGGCCGTGAGCTTGGTGCCCTGCTCGGGCGGGCTGGTGACGACCGAGCCGCGCCCGGTGTCGCTGCCGCCGCCCGGCGGCGGAAATCCGATGCCGACGCCGCCCCCACCGCCGCCCCCGCCGCAGGCGGCGAGCAGCAACGTGGCGCCGGCGAGCGTCGCCGCGGCGGTGACCCGGCGGACCGGGAAGGACGAGGGCTGTGAATGCCGTGGGTGCTGCAAGGTCAAGACGCGTCTCCTGGAGTTGTATCGAAAACGAACGAGCGTCCGATTCTGGGCAGCGCCATGGCCGCGCGCAAGCAGCGTTTGCGAGCAGAACCTATTCAGTAGCGGGGCGGCTCGGGCCCCGTCCGAGTCACTGGTCCTGCGCGGTCCAGTCGATCAGCGCGTCGAAGGCCGCGCGCGCGGCACCGGCGTTCTCGCCGTTGGCGATGGCCACCAGCACGTAGCGCCGACCGCTCGCGCCGTGCACGTAGCCGGCCACGCCCGAGGCGTCGCGCAGCGTGCCGGTCTTCAGGTGCGCCGCGCCGCCCGAGCGCAGCGTGCGCCGCTTCAGCGTGCCGTCCACGCCCATCGCGGGCAGCGAGGCCACCAACTCGGGCATCACGGGCGAGCGCCACGCCACCTGCAGCATCTTTCCGAGCGCGGCGGCGCTGATGCGCTCGTCGCGCGACAGGCCCGAGCCGTTCTCGAACACCGGCGACGCCTCGCCGGTGCCGATGCGCTCGCGCCACCACTGGCCCAGCGCGCTGCGCGAAGCCTCGAAGGTGCCGCGCTGCTTCTGCGTGAGGCCCAGCGTGAGGAACACCTGCTGCGCCATCACGTTGTTGCTGTACTTGTTGATGTCGCGCACCACCTCGGCCAGCGGCGGCGATTCGAAGTCGAAGGCCGGCTTCAGGCCCGCGGGCACGCGGCCCTCGCGCATCTGGCCGCCCACGCGCCCGCCCATTTCGGCCCACATGCCGCCGATGGCGCGCAGGCTGTAGGTGCGCGGATCGGCGTAGGCCACGGCCCAGCTCTTCTCGCCGCAGCCGGTGGGAAAGCCGCCGTTGAAGCGGATGCGGTTCACGTCGCTGAAGTCGGGCTTGAGCGCGCCGCGCCAGTCGCCGCATTCGCCGGGCGCCAGCGGCACCGTGGGCGGCATCGCCACGCTGGCCAGGGGAGGCTCGTAGCTCACGCGCGCGAACTGGCCGGCGCGGTCGGGCGCGAAGGTCATGTTGACCGACTTGAAGTTCACCAGCAGCGCATCGGGCGAGGCGTTGTAGGGGCGCAGCGGCTCGCCGTCGAAGGCGGCCGGGTCGTTCTCGACCGTGGTCTCGAAGGCGCTGCGGTCGATCACGATGTCGCCGCTCACAGTGGTGATGCCCAGGCTCTGCACGTGGCGCAGCAGCAGCCACACGCGCTCCAGCACCAGCTTGGGATCGCCCTGGCCCTTGATGTAGAGGTTGCCGTTGAGCACCCCGTTGGCCACCGTGCCCTCGACGTAGACCGGCGTGTTCCAGCTGTAGGCCGGGCCGAGCAGGTCGAGCGCCGCGTAGGTGGTCACCAGCTTCATGATCGAGGCCGGGTTCACCGGCACCTGCGAGCGCCAGGCCAGGCGCGGCGCGCGGCCCGCGTCGGCATCGGCCACGAGCAGCGTCACGGCCTCGCGCGACACCTTGGCGCGCGCGAGGGCGGCATCGACTTGAGGCGGGAGGGTTTGCTGGGCGAAGGCGCCGGCCGGGGCCAGCAGGGCGAGGGTCAGTGCGAGGGGCGCAGGGCGGAAGGCAAGAGGCATCCGCGGATTATCCCGGCGCGAAAACGTGCAGCTTCGCGTGGTACAGCAGCATGATCGTCTTGGCGTCGGCGATGCGGCCGTCGGCCACCATGGCCAGCGCTTCGTCGATGCCCAGCTCGAGCACCTCGATGTCCTCGCCCTCTTCCGCCAGCCCGCCGCCCGCGCCGACGCGCATCGAGGCCTCGTAGGGCGCGACGAAGAAGTGCAGCTTCTCGGTCACCGAGCCCGGGCTCATGAAGCTCTCGAACACCTTCTGCACGGTGCCGAGCCGGTAGCCCAGTTCTTCTTCCACCTCGGCGCGGATGCGTTCCTCGGGCGCGGCGTTGTCCAGCAGGCCCGCGGCCGCCTCGATCAGCAGGTCGTCGTGGCCGTTGACGAAAGCCGGGTAGCGGAACTGCCGCGTGAGCAGCACCGTGCGCTGGCCCAGGTGGTAAGGCAGCAGCGTGGCGCCGTTGCCTCGGTCGTAGGTCTCGCGGTGCATGCGCTGCCACTCGCCGTCGTTGCGCCGCCAGTCGAAGGCGGTGGTGCGCAGCGTGTACCAGTTGTCGGACAGGAGGGTGACTTCGTGCACCCGGACGCGGTCGTGAATGGTCATGGCGGCGAGCATAGAACCGAGTTCGTGCAATATCAAGAAGATTCGTGCAATAACGTGCAAGCACGTTACCATCGGCCCATGCTCACCAGACCGCGCAAGCAACACATCCTCTCGGTCCTGCGGCGCGACGGCCAGGTCGTCGCCAAGGCGCTCAGCGAGGAACTGGCCCTGTCCGAAGACACCATCCGCCGCGACCTGCGCGAGCTCGCGGCCGAAGGGCTGCTGCAGCGCGTGCACGGCGGCGCGCTGCCGGTCGCCGCGGCCGAGGCCGACTTCAGCGGTCGCCAGCAGCTCGCGCCCGACGAAAAAGTGGCCATCGGCCGCGCCGCCGCGCGCCTCGTGAAGCCGGGGCAGGTGGTGTTCATCGACGGCGGCACCACGGCCGTGCAGCTGGCGCGCCACCTGCCGCTCGCGCTGCAGGCCACGGTGGTCACGCACAGCCCGTCGGTGGCGGTCGAGCTGGCGGCGCACGCCGGCATCGAGGTGGTGCTGATCGGCGGGCGCCTCTTCCGGCATTCGATGGTGGCGGTCGGCGCGGCGGCCATGGCGGCCATTTCGCGCATCCATGCCGACACCTACTTCATGGGCGCCACCGGCGTGCACGCCGAGGCGGGCCTGACCACGGGCGATGCGGAAGAGGCCGAGATCAAGCGCGCGCTGATGGCCGCGGCGGCCGAGACCGTCGTGCTGGCTTCGTCCGAAAAGCTCGGGGCCGCATCGGCCTGGGTGGTCAGTCCGCTGGCGGGCGCGACGCAGCTGCTGGTGGCGCCGCAGGCGCCCGAGCAGGCGCTGGCGCCGCTGCGCGCGGCGGGGCTGGCGATCCTGCGCGCCGACGAGGCCGGCTGATTCGCCCCGCCCCTGCGCGGCCAGGGCCTGCCCTCGATAATGGCGGGATGCCCGCCGCGCCCCCGCAGACCTCCCCGCCCCTCCTGTCTCCCCGCATGCTCGGCATCGGCGCGGCCGTGGTCACCGTCGTGGTCTGGACCGCCTTCATCCTCATCGCGCGCGCCTCGGCCGCGCGCTCGCTCACGCCCTTCGACCTGGCCTTTGCGCGCGTCTGCGGCGCCAGCCTGGTGCTGGTGCCTTGGGGCGCATGGCTGGCGACGAAGCACCGCGGCGCGGTGTCGTCGTTCTTCGGCCTGTCGCCGCTGTCGCTGCGCGTGACCGCCACCGCCGGCATCTTCGGCGGCGTGGCCTACGCGCTCATCGCCTACAGCGGCTTCTTCTTCGCGCCGGCCGGCCATGCGGCCGTGCTGATGCCCGGCAGCCTGCCGCTGTGGACCACGCTGCTGGCCGCGCTGGTGCTGCGCGACCGCATCACGCCCACGCGCGCCATCGGGCTGGCGATGATCGTCGCGGGCGACCTCGTGGTCGGCGGGCGCAGCCTGCTGCACGCCTTCGAGGGCGGCGAGGTCTGGAAGGGCGACCTGATGTTCATGGGCGCCGCCTTCTGCTGGGCCTGCTACAGCGTGGTGGCGCGCCGCCACGGCCTGGACGCCGTGCGCGCGACCATCGCCATCACCGTGTTCGCCTTGATGACCTATGTGCCGGTCTACACCTTGCTGGTGGCCTCGGGCGCGGTCGTGAGCCACATCGGCAGCGCGCCGTGGGGCGAGGTCGCATTCCAGATGGCCTTCCAGGGCGTCGGCTCGGTGGTGATCTCCGGCATCACCTTCACCAAGATGATCCAGCACTTCGGCCCCGTGCGCACCACCATGATCACGGCGCTGGTGCCGGGCCTGTCGGCCTTCGGCGCGGTGCTCTGGCTGGGCGAACCGATGCACTGGAGCCTGGTCGCAGGCCTTGCGCTGGTGACGGCCGGCATCCTGTTCGGCGTGCGCAAGGCAGCGGCCGTGCGCGCCGCGCCGGCGCCGGTCTGCCCGACGCCGTGCCCGGCGGGAATGGGGCGTCCGAATGTCTGACAAGCTCCTGGCCTTCGACACGAGCACCGAGCACCTGTCGGTCGCGGTGCGCCACGGCGACCGCGTGCTGGCGCACAGCGGCGTGGGCGGCGCGCAGGCGTCGAGCACGCTGCTGCCATTGATTCGCGAGTTGCTCGCCGACGCGGGGCTCGCGCTGGCCGAACTCGACGCCATCGTCTTCGGGCGCGGCCCGGGCTCCTTCACCGGCCTGCGCACCGCCTGCTCGGTGGCACAGGGCCTGGCCTTCGGCGCCAAGGTGCCGCTGCTGCCGGTCGACACCTTGCTGGCCGTGGCCGACGAGGCGCGCCATGCCTTCGGCGCGCAGCGCGTGGTGGCCGTGCTCGACGCGCGCATGGACCAGCTCTACGCCGCGCACTACGACTTCGCCTCCGCCGGCCCGTTCGGCGGCGATCCCGAGCCGCTGCTGCTCGCCCCCGAGGCGCTCGAGGTGCCGGCCGGCTGGGCGCTCGCCGGCAACGCCTTCACCGCCTACGGCCCGCGCCTGGCGGGCGCCACGGCCCGCCACGAAGTGCTGCCCACGGCCGCCGCCATGCTGCGGCTGGCGCCCGCGCTGCTCGCGGCCGGCCGCACCGTGCCCGCCGCGCAGGCCTGGCCGCTCTATGTTCGCGATAAAGTGGCGCAAACCACCGAGGAACGCGCCGCCATCAAGGCGGCGGCCGCCGTTCCGCCGAACCCCGCATGAGCGCTGTCCTCCAGTCCGTCGAAGCCCGTCTTGAACCGCTCACCGTCGAGCGGATCGATGCCGTGTGCGCGGTCGAGCAGACGGCCTACACGCACCCCTGGACGCGCGCCAACTTCACCGATTCGATGGCCGTGGGCTACCACTGCCAGTGCCTGCTGGCGCCCGGCGTGGCGCCGGGTGTCGAGTCGCCGTGCACGAGCCTGGGCGAAACGCTGATCGGCTACTTCGTCGCCATGAAGGGCGTGGACGAGGTGCACCTGCTCAACATCACCGTGGCGCCGGCCTTCCAGCGCCAGGGCTGGGCGCCGCTCATGCTCGAGGCGCTGGCCGGCTGGTCGCGCGGCGAGGGCGCGCTGTGGCTGTGGCTCGAGGTGCGCGAAAGCAACCGGCGCGCGCTCGACATCTACCTGCGGCAAGGCTTTCGCAGCGTCGGCGTGCGCAAGGGCTACTACCCGGCGTTCGACGGCAAGCGTGAAGACGCGGTCGTCATGAGCATGCGCCTCAACGAAACAGGCTCCGCCTGGGGAGCTTTGCGATGACGGACACCGCGGTCCACACCCTGCGCCTGGACGCGCGCCAGCGCGCCATGCTCGACGAGATGGGCGTGAAGGTCTGGTGGCCCGTGCCGCCGGAACCCGAGATCGAAGTCGAAGCCGAGCCAGAGGCCCCCGTGGCCGCTGATTCGGGCATGCCCGACATGCCCGAAGGCCCGCCGCTGGAGCTCGACGATCGCGACCAGGCCTACGACGCACCGCCTCCGCCACGCCCGGCGCCCGTCGCCCGCCCCGTGGCCGCTCCGGCGCCGCGTCCCGTCGCAGCGCCGCCCGTCGCGCAAGGCGCCGCCGTGCTGGTCGAAGCACCCTGCCGCCTGTACGCCGACAAGGCCGACGCCGCGGCGCCGGTGCAGGGCGGCTGGCTGGTCGTGGCCGACATGCCGCCCGAGGCCGACGGCCGCCACGGCGAGCCCTTCGCGGGCGACGCCGGCCGCCTGCTCGACAACATGCTGCGTGCGCTGAAGCTGCACGACGGCCGCACACCCGTGCACCTGATGCGCACGCACCGCGGCGTGGCCGCCGGCCAGCCCGGCAGCCCGCAGCCGATCGATGCCGCCTTCGACGCCCACGCGGCGGCGCTGGCGCCCAGCATCGTGCTGGCGATGGGCCCGCTGGCCGCGCAGAGCCTGATGCAAAGCCGCGATCCGCTGGGCAAGCTGCGCGGGCGTGCCGTGCCGCTGGCGTCGGCCAACGGCGTGCCGGTGGTGGCCACGTACCACCCCGCCTACCTGCTGCGCAACCCGGCCGACAAGGCCCGCGCCTGGGCCGACCTGTGCCTGGCGGCGGAGCAGGCCACCCCTTCGGCCTGAGGCCGGCGGGCGGGGTCCGTAAAATCGGGCCCCATGACTTTCCTCGACAAGCTGGCCGCTGCACAGCAAACCAACGGTTCGTTGCTCTGCGTGGGCCTCGACCCGGAGCCAGCCAAATTCCCGGGGGCGTACAAGGGCGACGCCAGCCGCATCTATGACTTCTGCGCGCGCATCGTCGACGCGACGGCCGACCTGGTCATCGCCTTCAAGCCCCAGATCGCCTACTTCGCGGCCCACCGCGCCGAAGACCAGCTCGAACGCCTGATGGAGCACATGCGCCGCAACGCGCCTCACGTGCCCACCATCCTGGACGCCAAGCGCGGCGACATCGGCTCCACCGCCGAGCAGTACGCGCTCGAAGCCTTCGAGCGCTACGGCGCCGACGCCGTGACCCTGTCGCCCTTCATGGGCTTCGACTCGGTCGCGCCGTATCTCCAGTACGAAGGCAAGGGCGCCTTTCTGCTGTGCCGCACCAGCAACCCCGGCGGTTCCGACCTGCAGGGCCAGCGCCTGGCCAGCGTCGAGGGCCAGCCCTTCCTGTACGAGCACGTCGCCCGCCTGGCGCAGGGCCCGTGGAACCTCAACGGCCAGCTCGGCCTCGTGGTGGGCGCGACCTACCCGGCCGAGATCGAGCGCGTGCGCGAACTCGCGCCGACGGTGCCGCTCCTGATCCCGGGCGTCGGTGCCCAGGGCGGCGACGCGGTCGCCACCGTGCGCGCCGGCTGGCGCGCCGACGCGCCGATCATCGTGAACTCGTCGCGGGCGATCATCTACGCCTCGTCGGGCGAAGACTTCGCCGATGCGGCGAAGAACGCGGCGCGCACCACGCGCGACGCATTGGAAGCAGCCAAGCCCTGACGGGCTTTCAGTTCCGCCGCAGGCGGGTGAAGAGCTCGAACTCCCAGTTGCGCATGCCCAGCAGCAGGGTGTAGCCCTCGCGGTCCTTGGCCGACAGCTTCTGGTCGGTCTGGTGCTGCTGCGCAAAGTCTTGCGCCACGCGCTGCAGCCGCTCCATGAAGGCGGGCGCGAGCGACCGGCTGATCGAGCCGTGCACCAGCAGCAGGCCTTCGGCCGGGCCGTCGAAGCCGCCTTTGTAGTAGTCGAGCACCACGTTCTCGCGGAAGAACTCCATCACCGGGCCGTGCGGGCGCCAGCGGAAGGTCTTCGCGAGCTTCAGGCGGTACCGGTTGAGCGGGCGCAGCTCGATGATGCCGATGCGGTCCAGCTGCGCCAGGCAGCCGATGCACTCGGCCTCGGTGATCCGGTACGACGCCACGATCTGCTCCAGCGTCCACTGGCTCAGCACGCTGATCGCCACCAGCAGCAGCTTCTTGTCCTTGACCACAGCCTTTTCCTGCTCGTGGGTCAGTTCCTTCAGCAGCGGCTGGGCGTCGGCCACGCGCCGCGCCAGCTCGGCGAAATCGATCTTCAGGGCGCGGCAGATCGCGTCCACGCGCGACAGCGGCATGTCGCTCTTGGCCAGCATGCGCTTGACGCTGGACTCCGCCATGTCCAGCGACCGGGCCAGGTCGGCATACGTCATGCGGGCGCTTTTGAGTTCGTTCTTGAGGGCCTGGACCAGGTCGACGGTGGTGCTCATGAAGGGAGGGTACGGGTTGAAGGTATAGGAAAAGGATACCGAAGGGAGTGAAATAGTGCCTCGTATCGATTCTCGATGCCTGGGGGAGGGCTGGCAACTAGATTCCACCCGCCAGCCACCACCCCACCGAGGAACGCCATGCTTCTGCCCACCCTGACACGCCGCGAACGCGGACTGTTGTTCACCTTCGCGCTGCTCCTGCTCGTCGCCTTCTTCGGCCCGGCGCTGCCGGCCGCCGACGTGGCGATCGCCTCCGTGTTCGCCGACAACCGGCCGCTGTTTCACCTGCCCAACGCGATGGACGTGCTGAGCAACCTGCCGTTCCTGGCCATCGGCTGCCTGGGGCTGTACCGGCTCAACCGCATCGACCGCTCGCACCAGGAGGCGCTGGCCGGGTTCCCGCTGGCGCCGCCCGCCAACGACCCGCCGGACAACACGCTGGACTGCGCCTGGCTGTTCTTCGCCGGCCTGATCGCCACCGCCGCGGGCTCGGCCTTCTATCACCTGATGCCCGACGCGCCCCGCCTGGCCGCCGACCGCGCCGGCATGGCCGTGGCTTTCGCGGGCCTGATCGGCATCGCCGTCTGCGAACGCGTCAGCCAGCGCGCTGGCTGGCCGGCCGCCTGGTTCGTGCTCACGGCCGGCCTGCTGGCGGCCGAGGTCTGCCAGGAAACCGGCAATGTGCTGCCCTGGGCGCTGGTGCAGTTCGGCGGCATGGCGGTGGTGCTCACGCTGGCGCTGGCCACGCCGATGCGCGGCGCCGTCGGGCTCAAGCTGGGCTGGGTGATCGCGTTCTATGTGGTGGCCAAGGCCTTCGAACTGGGCGACCACGCCATCTACGAAGCCACCGGCCACCTCGTGTCGGGCCACACGCTCAAGCACCTGGTGGCGTCGCTGGCCGGCCTGCCTGTGCTGATGGCGCTGTACCGCCTCGAAAAGGGCTGGCGCGCCACCCTGCTGCGGCACAATCCCGACCCTGCCGCGATTGCGGTGTGACGCGGCCTGACCACCGGAACGCCGGTGGCGCAGCGGTAGAAGACAAAGAGGAGATTGCATCGCATGACAACCCCCGCCGCCGCCGCGACTGCGCCCGTGGTGCATGAGCCCAACGCCCACGCGAACCAGTTCGCCCTGCTCGGCCAGCGGCGCTTCGCGCCCTTCTTCTGGACCCAGTTCGCGGGGGCCGCGAACGACAACCTCTTCAAGTTCGCCTTCACCGTCATGGTGACCTACCAGCTGCAACTGAGCTGGATGCCGCCGGCCTTGGCGGGCCTGGTGATCGGTGCGCTGTTCATCCTGCCTTTCCTGCTGTTCTCGGCCACGGCCGGGCAGCTGACCGACAAGTTCGACAAGACGAAGATGATCCGCTTCGTCAAGAACCTCGAGATCGCGATCATGGTGATCGCCGCCTGGGGTTTCGTGCGCGCCGACGCGGTGGTGCTGCTGGGCTGCGTGTTCCTTATGGGGCTGCACTCCACACTGTTCGGGCCGGTCAAGTTCGCCTACCTGCCGCAGGTGCTCGACTCGCGCGAGCTCACGGGCGGCAACGGCATGGTCGAGATGGGCACCTTCGTCGCCATCCTGCTGGGCCAGGTGGCGGGCGGGCTGCTGGTGGCGATGCCGCAGATCGGCCACACCACGGTGGCCGTGGCCTGCCTGCTGCTGGCGCTGGTGGGGCGCGGCGTGGCGCAGGCCATTCCGCCCGCGCCGGCCACCGATCCCAGCCTGGTCATCAACTGGAACCCCTTCAGCGAAACCTGGCGCAACCTGATGCTGGCGCGCGAGAACATCGTGGTGTTCCGCTCGCTGCTGGGCATCTCGTGGATGTGGTTCTTCGGCGCGGTGTTCCTGAGCCAGTTCCCCAGCTTCGCCAAGGAAGTGCTGCACGGCGACGAGCAGGTGGCGTCGCTGCTCTTGGTGGTGTTCTCGGTGGGCATCGGCGTGGGCTCGCTGCTGTGCGAGACGCTGAGTCGTCGTCAGGTGGAAATCGGCTTGGTGCCGCTGGGCGCCATCGGCATGAGCGTGTTCGCCATCGACCTGTACTTTGCCTCGCGCGCGCTGCCCCCGGTGACGGGCATGGGCCTGGGCGCCTTCATGCAGCAGCCGGCGCACTGGCGCGTGATGGCCGACCTGGGGCTGCTGTCGCTCTTCGCGGGCCTGTACAGCGTGCCGATGTACGCCCTGATCCAGCTGCGCAGCCAGCCCACGCACCGCGCACGGATCATCGCGGCGAACAACATCCTCAACGCGCTCTTCATGATCGGCAGCTCGGTGCTGGCGGGCGCGCTGCTGGGCGCGGGCTTCACCATTCCGCAGATCTTTTTGTTCACCGGCATCGCCAATGCGGTGGTGGCGTTCTACATCTTCATGCTGGTGCCCGAGTACCTGCTGCGCTTCGTGGCCTGGGTGCTGTCGCGCTTCGTGTACCGCTTCGACATCAAGGACGACCAGCACATTCCCACCGAGGGCGCCGCCGTGCTGGTGTGCAACCACGTGAGCTTCATCGACGCGGTGCTGCTGATGGCCGCGAGCCCGCGCCCGATCCGCTTCATCATGGACCACCGCATCTTCAAGGTGCCGGTGCTCGGCTGGCTGTTCAAGCTGGCCAAGGCCATTCCGATCGCACCGCAGAAGGAAGACCCGGCCGCGTACGAGGCGGCCTTTGCCAAGGCCATCGGCGTGCTGCGCGAGGGCGACCTGCTGGGCATCTTCCCCGAAGGCGCGATCACGCGCGATGGCGAGCTGCAGCCCTTCAAGGGCGGCGTGATGAAGATCCTTGAGGGCGCGCGCGCCGAAGGCATCGAACCGCCCGTGGTCCCGATGGCGCTGACCAACCTCTGGGGCTCGTACTTCAGCCGCATCGAGCTGCGCGGCGGCCAGCAGGTCGCCATGGCCAAGCCTTTCCGTCGCGGCTTCTTCAGTCGCGTGGGCCTGCGCGTCGGCCACCCCGTGGCGCCGCAGGAAGTGCAGCCCGAGACGCTGCGCCAGCGCGTGGCCGGCCTGCTGGCCTCCTGAGGCGTGCGCCCCAAAGTATCTCTTCGGGATACTGCGGGACGCCAGGATCGCAACTGGTTGAAGTATTCGAGTCCCGCGGCGTGAAGGCGAACCATCATTCGCTCACCTTCACTGCGCCGCGAGGCCTTCATGCAACCCCTCTCATCCTCCACCGTTTCGATCACCCAGCGCGGCCTGCCGGCTTCGCGCAGGACCGCCCTGGCGCGCTCGATGGCCGCCCTGGCCTTTGCCGCCTGCGCCGCGTTCGCGGGTGTCGCGACGCCGCTGCCCGCACGGGCCCAGAGCGAGGCCTCGGCCGCGCTGTCGCTGCTGCCCGTGGCCTCGGTGGTCGGTGCTGCGTCGGTCGTCGGTGCATCGGCCACTGCGGTGGTCGCCGTGCCCGCGGCGCTGTCGGTGGGCGGCTCGGTGCTCACCGTGATCGCGGTCGAGGCCTCGGTCGACGGCGCCGTCTACCTGCTCGAACGCGCCTCGGACGGCGCCCGCGCCAGCGTCAAGGTGATGGGGCGCGCCACCCGTGGCGTGTCGGCGGCCGCCGGCACGGCCGTGGTCGTGAGCGTGATCGGCACCGGTGTCGTGCTCTCGGCCGCGGGCGAGGTGCTGGCCTTCGTGCCCAACGCGGTCGGCCGCGCACTGCTCCACAACGAAAGACTGTCGTGAAACCCGCCCTGCGCCCCGCGCTGCTGCTGGCGTTCGCCGTCGCAGCGGTGCTGCCCTTGCAGGCGAACGCCGGCCGCTCGTGCGAACAGGTCAGGCCGACGCCGGCGCTGATCGTCAAGGGCATGCAGCTGGCCGAGCGCACCTCGCAGCAGCTCGATGCGAGCGGTGCGCGCGTGGTCATCCTGGCGCGCGCCGGGCAGGACCTGAGCAAGTACGGCCTGCGCTATTCGCACCTGGGCATCGCCTACAAGACCGACGAGGGCCCGTGGCGCGTGGTGCACAAGCTCAACCACTGCGGCACGGCGGTGGCCGCGGTCTACCGGCAGGGGCTGGGCGAGTTTTTCCTCGACGACCTGTGGCGCTACGAGGCCGCGTGGTCCGTGCCCACGCCTGCGGTGCAGGCGCAGCTGCTGGCCGCGGTGCGCGAGCCCGATGCGCGCCTCGTGCGCCTGAACGTGGCGCCCTACAGCATCGTGAGCTACGCCTGGGGCCAGAAGTACCAGCAGTCGAACCAGTGGGCGCTCGAAACGTTGGCCGCGGCGATGGAGCCCGCCACCATCGGCACCCGCGCGCAGGCGCAGGCCTGGCTGCAGTTCAAGGGCTACGAGCCCACCACGCTGAACCTCGGCCCGCTGACCCGCCTGGGCGGGCGCGTGGGCTCGGCCAACATCGCGTTCGACGATCATCCGAACGAGAAGCGGTTCTCGGACCGCATCGAGACCGTGACCGTCGACTCGGTGTTCACTTGGCTGCCGCGCGCGGGCCTGGGCGCGGCGCCAGTCACACTCAAGCTCTGAGCGAAACGAAGAAAAGAAAGAAGGAACGACCATGAGCAAATCCCTGCGCCTGTCCGAGAAGTGGTTCCGTCGCGGCCTCTGGCTGGTGGCGTTCGTGTTCGCGAGCTTCCTGATCGGGCTGGGCAGCACGATCGTGGGCGACCTGCCGCAGGTCGAGCGCGTGCGCGTGCTCGACGACTTCATCGACAAGCCCGCGGCCGAGCCGCTGCGCGCCACCATCAAGGCCTCGGAGGCCGCCGAGCTGCAGGCCGCGCGCGACCTCGACCAGGCGCAGTTGCAGCTCAACACGGCGCAGCAGGCCAGCGCCAACGCGCGCGAGACCTTCGGGAACTGGATCGCCACGCGCCGCGCCACCGCGCAGCCCGACCAGGACACCGAGCTCATCGCGCGCACCAAGGCGCTCGACGCCTTCAAGCAGAAGGAAGACGCGGCGCAGCGCAAGGCCGACGCGCAGCGCCAGATCGCGCTCGACGCGCGCCAGGCCGAGCAGCGCGCGCGCGCGGCATTGGGCGTGCTGGAGCACGACGCGCAGCAGCGCCTGGACGCCGAGTACCGCCGCATCGAACTGCGCGTGTTCGGCTACCGGCTCGCGCTGACCCTGCCGCTGCTGCTGGTGGCCGGCTGGCTGTTCGTGAAGAAGCGCAAGAGCACCTACTGGCCGTTCGTGTGGGGCTTCATCTTCTTTGCGCTGTTCGCCTTCTTCGTCGAGCTGGTGCCCTACCTGCCGAGCTACGGCGGCTACGTGCGCTACGTGGTGGGCATCGTGCTCACGGTGCTGGTGGGGCGCTATGCCATCGTGGCGCTCAACCGCTACCTGGCGCGCCAGAAGCTCGCCGAGCAGCAGCCCGACCAGGTGCGCCGCGAAGAGCTGAGCTACGACGTCGCGCTGGCCCGGCTGGCCAAGAGCGTGTGTCCCGGCTGCGAGCGGCCGGTCGACCTGAAGAACAACGAGATCGACTTCTGCCCGCACTGCGGCATCGGCCTGTTCGACCACTGCGGCCACTGCAGCACGCGCAAGAGCGCGTTCTCCAAGTTCTGCCATGCCTGCGGAACCTCGGCCGCTGCACATACACCTGTGACCGGCACTGCGCAATCGGTCACGCCGGGCGCACCGGTTCAGCCGGCCGCGTAGCGAAAGCGCCGCACGGTCGTGCTACAACCCCGGGCTGCGTCACGCAACGCCGTGCCGCGGGTTTTCCCATTCACATTGACGGAGCACACCCATGAGCATTTTCGGCAAGATTTTTTCCAAGATTTTCCCGTCGGCCAACGCCGCTGAAGTCGTCGCCGCACCGCCGGCGGCTGCACCCGGCGCGCCGGCCGTTGCCGCACCGCCGCCCGCGATCCCGCTGGGCGACGTGCCCGCCGTCCTGGACGCCATGCCCGGTGCCGCCGGCCTGAACTGGCGCACCTCGATCGTCGACCTGCTCAAGTTGCTGGGCTTGGACAGCAGCCTTGCCGCGCGCAAGGAATTGGCCAGCGAAATCCTCTACAGCAACGGCGAACCGGGTTCGGCCGAATGGAACATCGGCCTGCACAAGCAGGTGATGAGCCGCATCGCCGCCAATGGCGGCACGCTGCCGGCCGAACTGCGCGACTGATCGTCCCGCCACCCACGCAGCAAAAAGCCCGGCATGCCGGGCTTTTTCTTTGGGGCGACGGTTGATGCGCTTCAGGTCCAGCCGGCGTCCACCACGTAGTCCTGCGCGGTGCACATGCGCGAATCGTCGGCCGCGAGGAACAGCGCCATCGCGGCGATGTCTTCCGCCATCACACGCCCCGGCAGGCATTGCGCCGCATCGATCTCCGCGCCCGACTCGGGCTTCACCCATAGCTTGATCTGCCGCTCGGTCATCACCCAGCCCGGCATGATCGTGTTGACCCGGATGTTCTGCTTGCCCAGGTCGCGCGCCAGCGAGCGCGTGAGGCCGATCACGCCCGCCTTGCAGGCCTGGTAGACCGGGTAGCCGCGGCCCTTCATGAGCCAGCTGATCGAGCCGAAGTTGACGATCGAGCCGCCACCCAGCGCGCGCATGTCGTCGGCCACGGCCTGCGCGGCAAAGAACTGGTGCTTGAGGTTGACGGCCACGAGGCGGTCGAAGTCGTCGCTGGTCACGTCGGCCATCTCGTGGCGCCGGTCGTTGGCGGCGTTGTTCAGCAGCACCGACACCGGCCCGAAGCGTTGGCGCACCGCGTCGATGGCGGCGGCGAGGGCGGCCGTGTCGGTCACGTCGCAGGGCACGAACAGCGCGGGGTGCGCGCCCTGCAGCTGCGCGGCGAGCGCATCGCCGGCGGCCGTGTCGAGGTCGCAGAAGCCGACCTTCGCGCCCTGGGCATGAAAGGCACGCACCAGCGATTCGCCGATGCCGCTGGCGCCGCCCGAGATGAACACGGTGCGGCCGGCCAGCGAGGGGTAGCGGGCGGTATAGGCCGTGGGTGGGGAGGCGTTGGTCATGAGGGTGAGGACAACCGCAGTGAAGACAGGGCAAGCGTACCGGATGACGGCGTCCCTGCTGCCGGCCGGGCCTCCACCCGGCGTATGGCTTCCGGCCTGTGGGCAGGGCGCCGTGGCAGGCATACGCTTCGGCCCATGAGCTCCTTCAACCGCCGCTTGGTCCTCTGCCTCGCGCTTCTTCCGGCCGCCTTCGCGGCGCGGCACGTCCGCGCGCAGGCGCAGGCACCGGCGCCCGCGCTGCTCTTCAAGGTGATCTCGCCGCGCGACGACATCGTGGTGGGCATCGAGGCGGCCCAATTGGGCGCCAGCGCGGCGCCGCCCGTGCAGCGGCTGGCCGCCATGCTGACCGAGAAGGGTCAGCTCACGCTCTGGCAGTACGCCTCGCAAAAGGACGCCAGCGGGGCGCTGGTGCAGGCGCCGCTCAGGCAGGTCGTGGTCTTCAGGAACGAGCTGCTGCGCATCGAACCCTACGCGACGCCGCTGGCCATCCAGCCGCCGGGCGCCGCGAAGCCCTAGACGCCGCGTGCGCGATCGGCCTTGAACTGCGCGCGGAACGCCGTGAAGGTGCCCGCGTCGAGCGCCGCGCGGATCTCCGTCATCAGGTTCAGGTAGTAGTGCAGGTTGTGGATCGTGCACAGCATCGGCCCGAGCATTTCGCCGCAGCGGTCCAGGTGGTGCAGGTAAGCGCGGCTGAAGCCCTCGCGCCCGCCGTCGTTCCAGCTCACGCCCGAGGTGCCCGCGCAGGCGTGGCAGGTGCAGCTGGGGTCGACCGGCTGCGGGTCATTCTTGTGGCGCGCGTTGCGCATCTTCAGGTCGCCGAAGCGCGTGAACATCGTGCCGTTGCGCGCATTGCGCGTGGGCATCACGCAGTCGAACATGTCCACGCCGTCGGCCACGCCCTGCACCAGGTCCTCGGGCGTGCCCACGCCCATCAGGTAGCGCGGCTTGTTCGCGGGCAGCCGGTGCGGCGTGTGGCCCATGATGTGCAGCATCTCTTCCTTGGGCTCGCCCACGCTCACGCCGCCGATGGCGTAGCCGGGGAAGTCCATGTCGACCAGCGCCGCCAGCGACTCTTCGCGCAGGTTCTCGAACATGCCGCCCTGCACGATGCCGAACAGCGCGTTCGGGTTCGAAAGGCGCGTGAACTCCGCCTGGCAGCGCTTGGCCCAGCGCAGGCTCAGCTCCATCGAGACGCGCGCCTCGGCCTCGGTCGTGATGTGCCCTTTGGTGTCGTAGGGCGTGCACTCGTCGAACTGCATCACGATGTCGCTGTTCAGGATGGTCTGGATCTGCATCGAGACCTCGGGCGTGAGGAACAGCTTGTCGCCGTTGACGGGCGACGCGAACTTCACGCCCTCTTCGCTGATCTTGCGCATCGCGCCCAGCGACCACACCTGGAAGCCGCCCGAGTCGGTGAGGATGGGCTTGTCCCATTTCTCGAACTGGTGCAGCCCGCCGAAGCTCGCCATCACGTCCAGGCCCGGGCGCATCCACAGGTGGAAGGTGTTGCCCAGGATGATCTGCGCGCCCATCTCTTCGAGGCTGCGCGGCATCACGCCCTTGACGGTGCCGTAGGTGCCCACGGGCATGAAGATCGGCGTCTGGACCTTGCCGTGGTTGAGCGTGAGCGTGGCGCGGCGCGCGTGGCTGTCGGGGTCGGTCTTGAGGAGTTCGAAGGTCAGCATGATGTCGTTCAGTCCTGGGTGCGTGCGAGCAGCATGGCGTCGCCGTAGCTGAAGAAGCGGTAGCCGTTGGCGATGGCGTGGGCATACAGCGCCATCACGCGCTCGTAGCCCGCGAAGGCCGAGACCAGCATCATCAGCGTGCTCTTGGGCAGATGGAAGTTGGTCACCAGCACGTCGACGTGTTCGAAGGCGAAGCCCGGCGTGATGAAGATGCGCGTGTCGCCCGTGGCCTCGCCGCTTTTTGCCCACGACTCGAGCGTGCGCACCGTGGTCGTGCCCACGGCGACCACGCGCCCGCCGCGGGCCTTGCATTCGGCAATGGCGCGCTGCGTGGCCTCGGGCACTTCGTAGCGCTCGGCGTGCATCGTGTGTTCGGCGATGTTCTCGGTCTTCACCGGCTGGAAGGTGCCGGCGCCCACGTGCAGCGTGACGTTGGCGCGCTGCACGCCGCGCGCTTCGAGTTCGGCCAGCAGGCCTTCGTCGAAATGCAATGCGGCCGTGGGCGCGGCCACGGCGCCGGGCACGCGCGCGAACACGGTCTGGTAGCGGCTCTCGTCGTCGGCCGAATCGGTGTGCGTGATGTAGGGCGGCAGCGGCACATGGCCGCAGCGCTGCATCAGCGCGTACGGGTCTTCGCCCGCGTCGCTCTCGAAGCCGAAGCGGAACAGCGCGCCGTCTTCCTCGGGCCAGCGGCCCAGCAGCGTGGCGCGAAAGCCGCCCACCATCTCGAGCGTGGTGCCCACGGGCGGCTTCTTGCTGACCTTCATGTGCGCGACCACCTCGTGGCCCTGCAGCACGCGCTCGACCAGCAGCTCGAGCTTCCCGCCGGTCGGCTTCTCGCCGAACAGGCGCGCCTTGACCACGCGTGTGTCGTTGAAGACCAGCAGGTCGCCCGCGCGCAGCAGCGAGGGCAGTTCCTTGAAGATGCGGTCGGCCGGGGCGGGGCCTGTGCCATCGAGCAGACGGGAGGCAGTGCGTTCGGTGGCCGGGTGTTGTGCCACCAGCTCGGGCGGCAGATGGAAATCGAAATCGGAAAGCGTGAAGGCGCGCATGGTGCTTGAGGGCCGGACGGGCCCGTGCCAAGGAGGCATGGGAAAGAGAAAAAGGCGGAGAGCGGCGATTGTCCCATGGCCCGGAATCACGGGCGTCACCTGGGGTTGGCTCGGGGTTGCCGAGGCAGAATCGACGCATGGTCGATTCTTCCGTCGCGCGTGTCACGCCGTCCCCCGCCCCTCCTTCCGAAGGCGAGCTCTTCAAGAAGATCCTGGGCGGCGCCTGGATGGGGCTGCACCCCGACATCCGCCGGCGCTTCGACAAGAACCCCCTCCCGGGCAAGGCGCTGCACTACCTGGGCGCGCTCAGCGAGCTGCGCTGCTCGCGCTTCGGCAAGCTGCTGGGGCACCTCACGCAGCCGATGATCCAGGGCGCGCTGATCCCCTACAGCGACAGCCACTTCCCGGTCGAGATCCAGGTCTACGCCCGGCCCGAGGACCCGGCCATCTACAAGCAGCGCATCTACCGCCTGCACGACCGCAAGCCCATCCAGTTCACCAGCTTCATGCGCGAGAGCGAGCGCGGCGAGGTGCTGGAGTACGTCGGCATGGGGCTGGGCATGAAGCTGGTGCTGAGCGTGGAGCCCAACGGCAGCCTGCATTTCCAGAGCGACGGCTATTTCTGGGAGGTGTTCGGTTGGCGCATTCCGCTGCCGGGCCTGTTCACGCCGGGCAAGACTTTTCTCTGGCACCACAACGAGACGCCCGAGCGTTTCAACATCCGTATCGAGATCCGTCACTGCCTCATGGGCACCACCTTCACGCAGGTCGGCGTGTTCGAGGAAGTGCCGGAGCCGCAGGCGGTGTCCGCATGATCGACACGCACCTGCTGGCCCTGCAGCTCATGGCGGCGCAAGGCGCGCTGGGCGCCTTCGACACGCTCTACCACCACGAAGGCACCGAGGCGCTGCCGCGCCGCGGCACGGCGGGGCGCGAGCTGGCGATCCATGCCACGCGCTCGTCGATTTATTGCGCGCTGTTCCTCGGCCTGTCGGCGTGGGCCTGGCACGGCGCCTGGGCGTGGGTGCTGCTCGCGGTGTTCGGCGTCGAGATCGTGCTCACGCTGTGGGACTTCGTGGTCGAAGACGGCAGCCGCCTGCTGCCGCCCACCGAGCGTGTGACGCACACGGTGCTGGCCATCAACGCCGGCGCGTTCATCGCGCTGCTGGCGATGAGCGCGGTCGGCTGGGCAGCGCAACCGACGGCGATGGTGTGGCAGCCACACGGCTGGCTCAGCGCCTTCCTGGCGTTGTGCGGCGTGGGCGTCGGTATCTCGGGGCTGCGCGACGGTTTCGCGGCGCGCGCCTTGTTCAAGCAGCAGAAGCAGGCGCAGGTGCGCGCCATCGAGGCCCCGGTGCGCTTCGGCACGAAGCCGCAGCAGGTGCTGGTGACGGGTGGCACCGGCTTCATCGGCCAGATCCTCGTGCGCCACCTGCTGGCCGACGGCCATGCGGTGACGGTGTGGACGCGCGACGCGCGCGCCGCCGCCTGGGGCTTCGGTGGCGCGGTGCGCTGTGTGCAGTCGCTCGACCAGATTCCCGCCGCGGACGCCATCGACGTGGTCGTCAACCTCGCAGGCGCGCGCATCCTCGGACAGCGCTGGAGCGCGCGGCGCCAGCGGCAGCTGCTGCAAAGCCGCGAAGGCCTGACGCAGCAGCTCGTCGCCTGGATCGCCATGCGCCCGCGCAAGCCGTGGCTGCTGCTCTCGGGCTCGGCCATCGGCTACTACGGCGTGCAGCCGCAGGGCGACGCCACCGAGCTCGCCGAAGACGCGCCGCCGCAGGACATCTTCATGTCGACGCTGTGCCAGCGCTGGGAGCAGGCCGCGCACGCGGCCGTGGCGCACGGCGTTCGCGTGGCCTGCCTGCGCTTCGGCTTCGTGCTGGGCCACCAGGGCTCGCTGCCGCAGCTGCTGATGCCGGTGCAGCTGGGCATGGGCGGTCGTCTGGGCAGCGGGCAGCAGTGGCTGTCGTGGGTGCATGTGCATGACCTCATCCGCGCCATCGCGCATGTGTGGACCGTGACCGAGCCTGCCACCGGCCCGGCCACCGCGCAGGCCTTCAACGTCGCCGCGCCGGGTGCAGTCAGCCAGGAGGCCTTCACCCGCGTCGCCGCCGGCGTGTTGCACCGCCCCTGCTGGATGCCCACGCCCGCCGCGCCCGTGAAGCTGCTGCTCGGCGAGCAGGCCGATCTGTTGCTCGAAGGCCAGCGCGTGGTGCCGGCGCAGCTGCTGCGCAGCGGCTTCCAGTTCATGTTTCCCGATGCCCGCAGCGCCTTGACGGACCTTTGCCGTCCACGCTAGAAGCCTTGTCCGTGCCCGCCAAGAAAGAACCGACTCCCCCTGCCGCGCCGGCGTCGCCGCCCGGCACCGGCCTGAGCCTCGTGCAGCGCGCGCTGCGCAAGCTCGGCCTCGTGCGCGACATCGACTTCGCGCTCTACCTGCCGATGCGCTACGAGGACGAGACGCGCATCGTGCGCCTGGCTGACACGCGCGACGGCGACATGGCGCAGGTCGAGGGCGTGGTCACCGAGTGCGAGGTGGTGTACCGCCCGCGCCGCCAGCTCATCGCCACCATCGACGACGGCAGCGACACGTGCCAGCTGCGCTTCTTCAACTTCTATCCCTCGCAGCAAAAGCAGTTGGCGGTGGGCGCCAAGGTGCGCGTGCGCGGCGAGATGCGCGGCGGTTTCGTGGGGCGGCAGATCATGCACCCGACCGTCAAGGCGGCCGGCACGGCGCTGCCCAATGCGCTCACGCCCGTGTACTCGACCGTGGCCGGGCTCGCGCAGCCGGTGCTGCGGCGCGAGGTGCGCTCGGGCCTGGCGCGCGCGCTGCTCGACGAGACGATTCCGGTGCAGATCGGCCTGCGCGGCGCGTGGGACCTGCGCAGCGCGCTGAGCTTCCTGCACTACCCGACGCCCGATGTGTCGATCGCCGCGCTCGAAGACCACAGCCACCCGGCGTGGCAGCGCATCAAGGCCGAGGAGCTGCTGGCGCAGCAGCTCTCGCAGCTGCAGGCGCGGCTGGAGCGCGCGGCGCAGCGTGCGCCGGTGCTGCCTGCGTCCACCGACGCGGCGGCGAGTTCGCTGCATGCGCAGTTGCTCGCCGTGCTGCCCTTCGGCCTCACCGGCGCGCAGCAGCGCGTGGGCGAGGAGATCACGGCCGACCTGCACCGCCAGATCCCGATGCACCGCCTGCTGCAGGGCGACGTGGGCTCGGGCAAGACCGTGGTCGCGGCGCTGGCCGCGGCGCGCTGCATCGACGCGGGCTTCCAGTGCGCGCTGATGGCGCCGACCGAAATCCTCGCGGCCCAGCACTTCGGCAAGCTGGTCGGCTGGCTCGATCCGCTGCTGGCCGAGCGCGGCCTGCGCGTGGCCTGGCTCACGGGCAGCCAGAAGAAGAAGGAACGCGACGAGATGTCGGCCGCCGTCGAGAGCGGCGAGGCCGCGTTGGTCATCGGCACGCATGCGGTCATCTCGGAGAAGGTGCGCTTCAAGAGCCTGGCGCTGGCCATCATCGACGAGCAACATCGCTTCGGCGTCGCGCAGCGTCTTGCCTTGCGCGGCAAGGCCGGCGGCGACCTCGAACCGCATCTGCTGATGATGAGCGCCACGCCGATTCCCCGCACGCTCGCGATGAGCTACTACGCCGACCTCGACGTCTCCACGCTCGACGAGCTGCCGCCCGGCCGCACGCCCATCGTCACCAAGCTGGTGGCCGACCACCGGCGCGACGAGGTCATCGACCGCATCCAGGCGCAGATTTCACAAGGCCGGCAGGTCTACTGGGTCTGCCCGCTGATCGAGGAGAGCGAGGCGGTCGACCTGCGCAACGCCACCGAGACGCGCGACGAACTCGCGGGCACGCTGGGCGAACACATCCAGGTCGGCCTGCTGCATTCGCGCATGCCCACGGCCGAGAAGCAGGCGGTGATGGCCGCCTTCACCGCCAACGAGATCCAGGTGCTGGTGAGCACCACGGTGATCGAAGTGGGCGTGGACGTGCCCAACGCCTCGCTGATGGTGATCGAGCATGCCGAGCGCTTCGGCCTCTCGCAGCTGCACCAGCTGCGCGGGCGTGTGGGGCGCGGCGCGGCGGCCTCGGCCTGCGTGCTGCTCTATGCGCCGGGCGACAGCGGTCGCGTGGGCGAGGCGGCACGCGCGCGGCTCAAGGCCATGGCGGAAACCGGCGACGGTTTCGAGATCGCGCGGCGCGACCTCGAGATCCGCGGGCCCGGCGAATTTTTGGGCGCGCGTCAGTCGGGCGCGCCGCTGCTGCGCTTTGCCGACCTCGCGACCGACACGCTGCTGCTCGATTGGGCGCGCGAGCTCGCGCCGGTGATGCTGCAGAAGCACCCCGAGCTGGCGCAGCGCCACATCGACCGCTGGCTCGGCACGAAGGCCGAGTACCTCAAGGCTTGAGAAAACCCAGCAGCCGGTCGAGCCCGCCTTCGTCGATCGCCAGCATGGCGGCCTCGCGCACCAGGGGCTTGGCGTGGTAGGCCACCGACAGCCCGGCCACGCGCATCATCGGCAGGTCGTTCGCGCCGTCGCCCACGGCGATGGCCCGGGCCGGCGATATGCCCATCGCGCGGCAGCACTCGAGCAGCTTGTCCTTCTTGGCCTCGCCGTCGCAGATGTCGCCCCAGGGCTGGGGCAGCATGCGCCCGGTGAGCCGGCCGTCTTCGATCTCCAGCACGTTGGAGCGCGTGTCGTCCAGCTGCAGCCGCTCGCGCAGGCGGTCGGTGAAGAAGGTGAAGCCGCCGCTCAGCAGCACGACGCGCAGGCCGGCCTGCTTGCACGCGGCGATCAGCGTCTCGGCGCCGGGGTTCAGGTGCAGGCGCTGGTCGTACACGGCCTGCAGCGCCGACAGCGGCACGCCGCGCAGCAGGGCCACGCGCCGGCGCAGGCTGTCCTTGTAGTCGGTGATCTCGCCGCGCATCGTGGCCTCGGTGATGGCAGCGACCTCGGGGCCGCAGCCCGCGATGTCGGCGATCTCGTCGACGGTCTCGATGTCGATCAGCGTCGAGTCCATGTCGAAGGCGATCAGCTTGAAGTCCGACAACCGCAGGGTGGGGGAAGAAGAGGTCTGGTTCATGGCGTGGGGTGTGCGGCGTTCCAGTGCTGCGTGCCGAGCCAGTCGACAAACTGCCGTGCCAGCGCGGCCACCGGCCCTTCGGTGCGGTACAGCGCGTAGACGCCCGAGGCGGGCAGGCGCGGTTCGGGAAACACCAGGCGCAGCCGGTCGGCGCGGATGTCTTCCTCGAGCAGGCACCAGGGCGCCAGCGCGAGCCCCAGGTCGTTCATGGCGGCCTGCATGCACAGGAACTGGTGGTCGAACACGGGGCCCGGCAGCTGGGGCGGCACGCGCACGCCGGCCAGCTCGAACCAGCGCGGCCAGTTCTCCACTTCGCCGGCGGCCTGCAGCAGCGGGTGGCCCAGGCAGTCGGCCATGCTGGCGATGCGGTGCCGCTCGATGAAGCGCGGCGACGCCACGGCCACGAGGTGGTCGTCCAGGCAGCGCACGCAGGTGTGGTCGGGGCGCTGCATGGGAATGCGGCGGATCAGCACGTCGCTGCCGGCCTCGGCCTGGTCGAAGAACTGCCGGCCCAGGGTCGACAGCTGCACGTCGGTCTGCGGCGCCAGGGCCTGGAAGCCGGCCAGCCGCGGAATGAGCCACTTCATCGCCAGCGAGGGCGTGGTGCACACGCGCAGGCTGGCGCGCTGGTGGGGCGACTTCAGCGCGGCCGTGGCGCTGGCGATGCGGTCCAGGCTGGCCTGCACCTCGGCGAAGTAGTCGCGCGCATGCGGCAGCAGCGTCGCGCCGCGGGCCTCGCGCGCGAACAGCGGCTGGCCCAGGTAGTCCTCCAGCAGGCGGATCTGCTGGCTGACGGCGCTGTGCGTGATGCTGAGTTCGTCGGCGGCCGCGGTGAAGTTGGCATGGCGCGCCGCCGCTTCGAAGGCGCGCAGCGCCTTCAAAGGGGGGAGGCGTCGGGTCACCACATGCGTACCTTGGCGAGCGGGCTTGTCTTCCTCATGTTCTTTTCGTGTTCGGTTGCGTGCCGCCCGGGGTCGGAGGCCGGCGCGCATCGTAGACCGGGAAGCCTGCAGAAAAACTAACCGGCCGCCTTAAAAAATACGGCTGGTGGCACGCAGGGGGCGCACCTAGCATCGCGCTTCCTTCCACCCTGAACAAGAGACATGGCTTCCATCACCATCGACAACGTCGTGAAGCAGTTCGCCAACCAGACGGTGCTGCAGAACCTGTCGCTGCATGTGCCCGATGGCGCCTTCTACACCCTGCTGGGCCCCAGCGGCTGCGGCAAGACGACCCTGCTGCGCTGCATCGCGGGCTTCAACGAGCCCGACGGCGGACGCATTCTTTTCGACAAGGACGACGTGACGCGCGTGTCCACCCACCACCGCGACATCGGCATGGTGTTCCAGGACTACGCGCTGTTCCCCGACAAGACGGCCTTCGACAACGTGGCCTACGGCCTGCGCGCGCGCAAGGTGCCCAAGGCCGAGATCGCCCGGCGCGTCAACGAGGCGCTGGACAAGGTGAGCCTGCTGGCACTGGCCGACCGCTACCCGGCGCAGATGAGCGGCGGCCAGCGCCAGCGCGTGGCGCTGGCGCGTGCGCTGGTGATCCGCCCGCGCGTGCTGCTGATGGACGAGCCGCTGTCCAACCTCGACGCCAAGATGCGCCTGCAGATGCGCGACGTGATCCTGGACCTCGTGCGCGAAGCCGGCATCACCACCGTGTTCGTCACGCACGACCAGGAAGAGGCGCTGGCCATGTCCGACCGCATCGCCATCATGGACCGCGGCAGCATCGCGCAGCTGGGCACGCCCGAGGAGCTGTACGGCACGCCGGTGAACGCCTACGTGGCGGACTTCATCGGCTCGGCCAACGTGATCCCGGTGCCGGCCGAGTCCGCCGGCGGGGCCGCGTCGCACGTGCGCTACCAGCTGTGCGGCCAGCAGCTCGACGGTAAGCAGGGCGGCGCCGCGCTGGGCGCGCAGGGCATCCTCATCGCGCGCCCCGAGGCGCTGTCGCTGATGGCGCCCGCGCCCCACGTGCCCAACGCCATCGCGGGCGAGGTGCTGCGCCGCCAGTACCTGGGCTTCAAGACCGCCTACCGCATCCGGCTGCACGACCAGTCGGAGATCCGCGTCGAGCTGCACGCCGGCAACATGGTGGCCGACTTCCAGGCCGGCGATGCGGTGCAGGTGCTGGTGCCGGCCGACAGCCGCGTCGTCGCCGCCTGAACGGACACGCACGCCATGAAAATCAACTGGTGGCCCTGGGGTTTCCTGACCCTGCTCAGCCTCGTGCTGCTGCTGTTCTTCGTGTTCTACCCGCTGGGCACGCTGTTCGTGAACAGCGTGCGCGACGAGTCGGGCGTGTTCTCGCTGTCCGGCTTCATCACCTTGCTGCAGGACAGCGAATACCTGCTTGCGTTCCGCAACACGCTGGTGCTCGGCGTGTCGGTCACGGCCTGCACCGTGGCCGTGGGCGTGCCCTTCGCCTACATGGTGGCGCGCTACGACTTCCCGCTGAAGAACCTGGTGGCGGTGCTGCCGATCATGACCATCGTGATCCCCGAGATCATCGTCGGCCAGTCGTGGCTGCTGCTGCTGGGCAACAACGGGCTGGTGACCAACCTGCTCGCGGGCGCGGGCATCACGCTGCCGACCTTCTACGGCTGGACCGGCATGGTGTTCTCCATGACCTTGGTCTACTACACCTACATCTACCTGGGCGTGCTGGCCGCGCTGCGCGGCTTCGACGGCCAGCTCGAAGAGGCCGGCCTGAGCCTGGGCACCTCGCCGCTGGTGACCAAGCTGCGCGTGCTGGTGCCGGTGATCCTGCCGGCGGTGCTGGTCAATGCGCTGGTGGTGTTCACGCTGGTGGTGGGCAACTTCGCGCTGTCGGTGGTGCTGGGCAGCAGCGTGCCGCTGCTGTCGGTCATGACGTACAACGCCTTCGTCGGCGAGATGGGCGGCAGCCCCACGCTGCAAAGCGCGATGTCGGTGGTGTCCATCGGCATCGTGGCCATCGTGCTGTTCTTCCAGAAGCGCGTGGTCGAACGCAAGATCTACACGATGACGCAGGGCCGCGCGCCCGCCGTGGTGCGCGTGCGCTCGGGCGCGGCGGTGTTCTACACGCTCAGCGTGGGCGTGATCATCGTGCTGTCGATGCTGCCGCTGCTCATCGTCTTCGTGGGTGCGTTCACCGAGACCAGCGGGCCCGTGATGCGCTGGGGCCAGTGGTCGCTGTCCAGCCTGGAACGCGCGCTGCGCGGTGCGCCCGAGCCGATCATCAACTCGCTGAAGTTCGCCTCGATGGCGACGGTGGTGGGCGTGGCCTTCGCGGTGCTCGTGAGCTACCTGACGATCAAGAAGCGCAACCCCTTCACGCAGCTGCTGGACTACATCGTGGTGCTGCCGCTGACCATCTCGGGCACGGTGCTGGGCATTGCGCTGGTGCAGACCTTCAACACCGGCTGGCTGGTGCTGGCGGGCACCTCGGGGATCATGGTGCTGTGCTACACGGTGCGCCGCCTGCCCTTCGCGGTGCGCAATGCGTCGTCGACGCTGTTCAACATCTCGGACTCCATCGAGGAGGCCTCGATCAGCCTGGGCGTGTCGCCGCTGAAGACCTTCTTCAAGGTGCTGCTGCCGGCCATGAAGGCCTCGATCATCTCGGCCGCCATCCTGATGTGGGTGACCACGATCTCGGAGCTTTCGGCCTCCATCGTGGTCTACACGGGCGGCCTGGAGACCATGCCCATCGCCATCTTCCGCCAGGTCGACGGCGGCCGCCTGGGCCTGGCCTCGGCCTACGGCGCGGCGCTGGTCAGCGTGATCCTGCTGCCCATCGTGGTGGCGATCAAGGTGTTCCGCATCAACCTCTTCTCCAGCAAATGACCCACCCATTCACTTCAACCTGCGAGGTTTTCATGTCCTTCAAGTCCCTGGCGAAATGCGCGTTCGCGACCCTGGCCCTCACGGCGGGTGTGGCGGGTGCGCAGACGGTGGTGCTCTATTCGTCCAACAACACCGAAACCGTCGAGACCGCGCTGGCCGTGGTCAAGAAGAAGACGCCCGGGCTCACGGTGCAGCAGGTCACGGGCGGCACCGGCACGCTGATGAAGCGCATCCAGGCCGAGGCGAAGAACCCGCGCGGCGACGTGCTGTGGAGCGGCGGCTTCGGCACGCTGGGCGCCTACAAGGACCAGATGGCGCCCTACAAGTCGCCCGACCTCGCGGCCGTGCCCGCGGCCTTCCGCGGCCCGAACGACCTGTGGGTCGGCACCAACGTGCACGTCATGGTGATGATGGTCAACGAGCGCCAGCTCAAGGGCATGCCCGCGCCCAAGACCTGGTCGGACCTGATGCGCCCCGAGTGGAAGGGCAAGTTCGCCATCACCGACCCGAGCAAGAGCGCCACGGCCTACATGCTGGTGTATGGCCTGCTCAAGCAGTTCGGCCGCGACGGCCTGGGCAAGCTGGCGGCCAACGCGGTCGTCACCGCCTCGTCGGGCAGCACCTACAAGGGCGTGGCCGCCGGCGAGTACCCGGTGGGCCTGACCATCGAGTACGCGGCGCAGGAGTACGTGGCGGGCGGCCAGAAGGAGATCAAGCTGGTCTATCCCACCGAGGGCAGCTACCTGGCGCCCGAAGGCATGTTCATCGTGAAGGGCGCGAAGAACATGGACGCCGCCGTCGCGCTCTACAACGGCCTGCTGAGCAAGGAGACGCAGCAGGAGCTGCTGGTGAAGAACTTCCGCCGTCCGGTGCGCAGCGACATCGCGGTGTCCAAGCTCACCTCGCTGCCCGACCTGAGCGCCATCAAGGTCTTCCCGCTCGACCAGGAAGCGGCCTCGGCGGAGTACGAGCAGCTCGTGGCGCTGTGGAACCTGGCGGTGAAGGCGCGGTGACGAGCACGGCGAAGGCGCCTTCGACGCCGGTCAGCGCCTTCGATCTGTTCAAGATCGGCATCGGCCCCTCGAGCTCGCACACGGTCGGGCCGATGATCGCGGCGCGGCAGTTCGCCTGCCTGCTGCAATCGCGGGGCCTGCTGCCGCAGGTGGCCGCGCTGGTGACGCAGCTGTATGGCTCGCTGAGCGCCACCGGGCGCGGCCACGGCACCGACCGCGCCGTGCTGCTCGGGCTCGCAGGCCACCGGCCGGACCGGATCGACCCCGACACCATCGAGCCCGCCATCGCGGCCATCCGGCGCGAGCGGCGGCTGCACCTGCTCGGCACGCACGCCGTGGCGTTCGACGAGAAAGAGCACCTGCTCTTCCTGCGCAAGAGCCTGCCCCGGCACCCGAACGGCCTGCGCTTCATCGCGCTCGACGCGCAGGGCCAGACCTTGGCTGAGGCGGACTACTTCTCGGTCGGCGGCGGCTTCGTCGTCGATGCACAGGGCGAGGGCGTGCGCAACGAAGCCGGCGTGCAGCGCCCGGCTCCGGCCGCGCTGCCCTTTGCCTTCGACACCGGCGCGGAGCTGCTGGCGCAATGCCGCGCGCAGGGCCTGTCGGTCGCCGCGCTGATGATGGCCAACGAAACGCAGTGGCGGCCACAGGCCGAGGTGCGATCGGAATTGCTGCAGGTGTGGGACGCGATGGCCGGCGCCGTGCGGCGCGGCTGCGCGAGCACCGGCACCTTGCCCGGGCGCATGCAGGTGCGGCGGCGAGCGGCCGACCTGTTCGGGCAGCTGCAGGGCAGCGGCACCGCGCAGGCCGCGCTCGACCCGCTCGCGGCGATGGACTGGGTCAACCTGTACGCCATGGCCGTCAACGAAGAGAACGCGGCCGGCGGGCGCGTGGTCACCGCGCCCACCAACGGCGCGGCGGGCGTGATCCCGGCGGTGCTGCATTACCACCAGCGCTTCTTTCCCGGCGCGGGCGACGAGGCGGTGGTCGAGTTTTTGCTCACCGCCGCCGCCATCGGCATCCTCTACAAGAAGAACGGCTCGCTCTCGGGCGCCGAGGTCGGTTGCCAGGGCGAGGTCGGTGTCGCCTGCTCGATGGCGGCGGGCGCGCTCGCCGCGGTGATGGGTGGCACGCCGGGCCAGGTCGAGAACGCCGCCGAGATCGGCATGGAACACAACCTGGGCATGACCTGCGACCCGGTCAGCGGGCTGGTTCAGATCCCGTGCATCGAGCGCAACGCGATGGGCGCGGTGAAGGCCATCAACGCGGCGCGCATGGCCCTGCGCGGCGACGGCTCGCACTTCGTGTCGCTGGACAAGGTCATCCAGACCATGATGCAGACCGGCGCGGACATGAAGACCAAGTACAAGGAAACCTCGCGCGGCGGCCTCGCCGTGAACATCGTCGAGTGCTGACCGCCGCGCGGCCGACCACTCAAGCAGGCCGGCGCGTGAACGCGAGGACCAGCCCGAAGCCGACCATCATGCTGCCGCTCACGCGGTTGAACCAGCGCATCGCGCGGCTGCCATTGGCCAGGCGGCGCATGCGCGCACCGAGCAGCGCATACAGCGCGATCGCGACCAGCTCGAACACCAGGATCGCCTTCGGGTTGCCGGCCGCCACCGTGAACTCCTGGCGCACCAGCGCGCGCATCGACGGCGGTGCGGCCTCGTGCGCCTGCACTTGCGCGGTCGGTGCCGGCGCGCGCAGCAGCCGGACGCCGATCCACACGAGGTACGCGGCGCCGATGTACTTGATGACATCGAAGGCCAGCTCCGACGCCACCAGCACCGCGCCCATGCCCAGGCCCGCGATGGCGATCATGACCGCGAAGGCCACGAGCCGGCCGCTCGCCGCGATCACCGCCGGCGACACGCCGTGCTTGGCGCCGTTGGTGACCGACAGCAGGTTGTTGGGGCCGAACGCCATGTTGATGGCGAAGCAGGCGGGCAGGAACAGCAGGTAGGCGGACAGGGTCATGGCGCATCCGGCGGTGGGGGTGGCGGGGTGGTCATTATTTCAGCACCTCGCCCGCGCAGGTGCGCCGATGCGAAGCCCGGAGGCGGCCTATTCCACGTCCGTCATCTGCCGCGCATAGACAGCCAGCACGATGCGCTCGGAGTGGATGAGGTAGTCGTTCAGCGCCGCCGAGCCCTCGGCGAACTTGCCGGCCTCGATGAGCTCGAGGAGCTTTGTGTTCATGTCCACGTAGGGCGCGTGCAGGAACTCCGGGTCTTTCAGCAGGCCGAAGGCCAGCCGCAGCTCGACCAGGATGTGGGCGAACAGCACGTTCAGCCGCTCGCTGTCGGCCAGCTCGACGATGCCCTTGTGGAACTCCATGTTGGCCGTGCCCACGCCCAGCCAGTCGCCGGCGTCGCGGCACTTCAGCGCCATCTCGACCGCCTCGCGCATGTGCTTCTTGGCGGGGTGGCGCGGGTAGGCCTGCGCCAGCGCCTGGCATTCGATGAGCCGGCGCACGCGGTAGATGTCGATGATCGACGCGATGCTCGGCACCGCCACGAACACGCCGCGGTTGGGCGCGTGCTTGAGCAGGCCTTCCTTGGTCAGCGTGCGGAACACCTCGCGCAGGGTGTTGCGCGAAATCTCCAGGCTGTCGGCCAGCGCGGCCTCCGACAGCCGCTGCCCCGGCGAGAACTCGCCCTTCACGATCTTCTGGCGGATCAGCTCGGCCACGCGGTCGTTGAGCGTGAGCGCGCCGGCGGTCGGCGAGGCAGGGGAAGTGGGGGAATCCAGTCGGGTCATGCCGGTCGGTCGGAGGGGAAAAGAGAGGGGCGCAGCGAGCCTGCGTTGTAACAGACGGCTCCCGTGCCATGCCGCGCCGATGCACCGAAACGCGCCCGTTTCAGGGTTTTCATGGGGGTATTCAGGCACTGTTGTTGGGCACACTACATGAAATTGTTCAACAACTTGTTTGAAATGAGTGATTCATAAGAAATGAATTGCTCATTCATTGGCATGAGGTTTGCATCAATCGACCGCACCGGTGCCCCTGCGCCGGTGTTTTGCATTGCAACGAAAGACCAACCATGACACCTGAAGTCCCCCTGTGGCCGCTGATCGGCGTGGCCGTGATCATTGCGGGGTTCATCCTGCGCTTCAATCCGATGCTGGTCGTGATCGTCACGGCCATCGTGACGGCGTTCGCCGCCGGCTTCGGCCCGATGGCGATCCTCACGGCCATCGGCACCGGCTTCATCAAGACGCGCAACCTGCCGCTGATCATTCTTCTGCCGCTGGCGGTGATCGGCCTGCTGGAGCGCCACGGCTTGCGCCAGCACGCGCAGAACTGGATCAGCCGCATCAAGTCGGCCACCGCCGGCCGCCTGCTGATCGTCTACCTCGCGGCGCGTGAACTCACGGCGGCCATGGGCCTGACCAGCCTGGGCGGCCATCCGCAGATGGTGCGTCCGCTGCTCGCGCCGATGGCCGAAGGCGCCACCGAGACGCGCTACGGCAAGCTGCCCGACCGCATCCGCCACAAGCTGCGCGCCTATGCCGCGGCCACCGACAACGTGGGCCTGTTCTTCGGCGAAGACATCTTCGTGGCCTTCGGCGCCATCGTGCTCATGACCACCTTCCTGCACGAAGCGGGCATCGACGTGGAGCCGCTGCACATCGCGATGTGGGGCATTCCGACGGCCATTGCCGCTTTCATCATCCACGCCTGGCGCCTGCGCCGGCTCGACCAGGCGCTGGCCCGTGAGCTGGGCGGCGCTGCAGAAGCCGACGTGCCCGCCACCGCCGTGCCCGCCAAGGAAGGACGCTGAGCATCATGATTCTCTCGATCCAGCACCTGTACCTCCTGGTCGGCTTCATCCTCGCCGTCACGGCCGTGATGACGCTGGCCGACCGCCAGCATCCCAAGCGCTACACCAGCGCGCTCTTCTGGGGCATCTATGCGCTGGTCTTCCTGGTCGGCGACAAGCTGCCGCCCGCGCTCGTGGGCGCCGGCGCGATCGGCATGGCCGTCATTGCCGGGCTGCGCGGCGTCGGCGCGGGCAAGCACCGCGAACCCACGCCCGAGCAGTACCAGGCCAGCGCCACGCGCCTGGGCAACAAGCTGTTCATTCCGGCACTGGCGATTCCGCTGGTCACCGTGATCGGCACCGTGGGCATGAGCCACATCAAGCTCGGCGGCACGCTGCTGCTCGACCCCAAGAACACCACGCTGGTGAGCCTGGGCATCGGCTGCGTGGTGGCGCTGGCGCTGGCCTGCTGGCTGACGCGCGAGACGCCCGTGCAGGGCATGCGCGAGTCGCGCCGCCTGACCGACGCGCTCGGCTGGGCCGTGGTGCTGCCGCAGATGCTCGGCATGCTGGGCCTGGTGTTCTCCGACGCCGGCGTGGGCAAGGCGGTGGCGCACATCACCACCAGCTACATCAACATGGACATCCGCTTCGTCGCCGTGGCGGTGTACGTGCTGGGCATGGCGCTGTTCACCATCATCATGGGCAACGGCTTCGCGGCCTTCCCGGTGATGACGGGCGGCGTCGGCGTGCCGGTGCTGGTGGGCGTGTACCACGGCGACCCGGCCGTGATGGCGGCCATCGGCATGTTCTCGGGCTACTGCGGCACGCTCATGACGCCGATGGCGGCCAACTTCAACATCGTGCCCGCGGCGCTGCTGGAGCTGCCCGACAAGAACGCGGTGATCAAGGTGCAGATACCGACCGCGGCCGCGCTGCTGGTGGTCAACATCTTCCTGCTGTACTTCCTGATGTTCCGCTGAGGCACCGCGCATGACGATCGCCACCGATGCCAAGGCACGCCGCGTGCTGCTCGCGGGCTTCGAGCCCTTCGAGAACGACCCGGTCAACCCCGCGTGGGAGATCGCCCGCGCGCTCGACGGCTGGACCTGCGAAGGCGCCGTGGTGCAGGCGGTGCAGCTGCCCTGCGTGTTCGGCCGCGCCATCGACACGCTCGACGCTGCATTGATCGGCCCGCCACTGCAGCTGGTGCTGTGCATCGGCGCGGCGGGCGGGCGCACCGAAATCTCGATGGAGCGCGCCGCGCTGAACATCGACGACGCGCGCATTCCCGACAACGCCGGCCAGCAGCCCATCGACCTGCCCGTGGTCAAGGACGGCCCGGCGGCCTACTTCTCGACGCTGCCGATCAAGGCCATGGTGCGCGACATGCGCGCGGCGGGCCTGCCCGCGGCCGTGTCGAACAGCGCCGGCACCTTCGTGTGCAACCACATCTTCTACGCGCTCATGCACCGGCTCGCGACGCGCCCGGCGCTGGCGCACACGCGCGGCGGCTTCGTCCACGTGCCCTACCTGCCCGAGCAGGCCGCCTCGAAGCCCGGCGTGGCGAGCATGGCGCTGGACGCGCAGGTGGAGGCCTTCCGCGTGGCGATCCGCACCGCGCTCACCGTGCGCCACGACGTGCGCGAAACCGCCGGCCGGCTGCATTGATTCCTGAGGCGTGCCGTGCACGCCGGAGATCCCCGATGAACATCGACTTGAACAGTGACCTCGGCGAAAGCCTCGGCGTCTGGCGCATGGGCGACGACGCCGCCATGCTCGACATCGTCAGCAGCGCCAACGTGGCCTGCGGCTTCCATGCCGGCGACCCCGCGGGCATCCTGCGCACGCTGCGCCAGGCGAAGGAACGCGGCGTGGCCGTGGGCGCCCACGTGGCCTACCGCGACCTCGTCGGCTTCGGCCGCCGCAACATGGACGTGGACAGCGCCGACCTGCGCGCCGACGTGATCTACCAGATCGGCGCCCTGAAGGGCCTGGCCGCTGCGGCCGGCACCGCCGTGCGCTACGTGAAGCCGCACGGCGCGCTGTACAACACCATCGCGCACGACGAGCGCCAGGCGCGCGACGTGATCGCCGCCCTGCGCGAGATCGACGTCAGCCTCGTGCTCGTCGCGCTCGCCGGCTCGCCGCTCGTGGGCTGGGCCGAAGCCCAGGGCCTGCGCGTGGTGGCCGAGGCCTTCGCCGACCGCGCCTACACGCCGCAAGGCACGCTGGTGTCGCGCCGCGAACCCGGCGCCGTGCTGCACGACGCCCACGACGTGGCCGAGCGCATGCTGCGCCTGGCCAACGAAGGCACCGTCACCGCCATCGACGGCAGCGTGGTGCGCATCCGCGCCGATTCGATCTGCGTGCACGGCGACAGCCCCGGCGCGGTCGAGATGGCGCGCCGCGTGCGCGAACGGCTCGTGCAGGCCGGCGCGACGATCCGCCCCTTTGCCGAGGCCACCACCGCATGACGACATCGATGCGCTTTCTTCGCGTCAACCTGAATGCCGTGCTGGTCGAGCTCGACGACCTGGCGCAGACGCTCGCTCTGCTGGCTTCGCTGCGCGCCGAGCCTGTTGTCGGCATCGACGAGCTGGTGCCCGCCGCGCGCACCATCCTCATCACCTTCCGCCCCGCCGTGCTGTCGGCCGCCGCACTGGCACACGCCGTGCGCCAGCGAACGCTCGACGCCCGCGAGACGCGCATCGACAAGCGCATCGAGATTCCCGTGCGCTACGACGGCGAAGACATCGCCGAAGTGGCCGGCCTGCTCGGCATCACGCCCGACGAGCTGGTGCGCCGCCACACCGGCAGCGACTACACCGTCGCCTTCACCGGCTTCGCGCCCGGCTTCGCCTACCTGAGCGGCGGCCATCCGAGCCTGAACGTGCCGCGTCGCGCGGTGCCGCGCACCCGCATCCCGGCCGGCGCGGTCGGCCTCGCGGGCAGCTTCAGCGGCGTGTACCCGCAGGCCAGCCCCGGCGGCTGGCAGATCATCGGCGTGACCGACACACCCATGTGGGACCTGTCGCGCGAAACGCCGGCGCTGCTGCAGCCCGGCGATGCGGTGCGCTTTGTCGATGCCTCGTCGTTGAAGGTGGCGTTGCCGGTGGTCGCGCAAGCTGTCGCGGCGCCCGCCCCTGCAACCGTTGAAGGCGGCAGTGCCTTCGAGGTCCGCACCGCCGGCCTGCAAGCGCTGTGGCAGGACGGCGGTCGCCATGGCCAGGCGCGGCAGGGCGTGTCCGCCTCCGGTGCGATGGACCAGCGCTCGCTGCAGGCGGCCAATCGATTGGTCGGCAATGCGTCGGACGTGGCCTGCCTCGAACTCGCCTACGGCGGCTTCCAGTTCGTCTGCCGCGGCAACGCAGTGATCGCTGTCACTGGCGCCGACGGCCCGCTCACGCTGACCCGTGCCGACGGCGCGCAATGGCCGTTGCCGCGCTACCAGCCCGTCGCGCTGGCCGACGGCGACACCGTCACCATCGGCGAGCCCGTCGCCGGCATCCGCAGCTACCTGGCCGTGCGCGGCGGCTTTGCCGTGGCGCCCGTGCTCGGCAGCTGCGCGACCGACACGCTGGCCCGCATCGGCCCGCCCGCCGTGGCCGTGGGCGACATGCTGCCAGTGCGCAGCGTTGCCATCGGCGCCGTCGTCGGCGCCACCGAAGTGCCGCCCATCGACCTGCCCACCGTGCAGGAAGAGGTCGTTCTCGACATCGTGCTCGGCCCGCGCACCGACTGGTTCACCACCGACGCCGTCGAGCGCCTGTGCAGCCAGCCGTGGGTGGTGACGCCGCAATCGAACCGCGTCGGCATCCGCCTGAACGGCGAAGAGCCGCTCGTGCGTGCGAACACCGCGGAGTTGCCCAGCGAGGGCACGGCGCGCGGTTCGATCCAGGTGCCGCCCAGCGGCCAGCCCGTGCTGTTCCTGGCCGACCACCCGCTCACCGGCGGCTACCCCGTGATCGCGTCGGTCGCCACCCACCACCTGGACCGTGCGGGGCAGATCCCCGTGAACGCCCGCGTCCGCTTCCAACCGATGGCCGGCCACGGCGCCATCGAACTTTGATTTGAGATCGAGAGTCCCGCGATGAAAAAAGTCCTGATCGCCAACCGCGGCGAAATCGCCGTGCGCATCGCGCGCGCCTGCGCCGACCACGGCGTGCAGTCGGTCGCCGTCTACGCCGATCCCGACCTCAATGCGTTGCACGTGCGCCGCGCCGACGAGGCCTACGGCCTGGACGGCCACCGCCCGGCCGACACCTACCTCAACATTCCCAAGCTGCTGGCCATCGCCAAGCGCAGCGGCGCTGACGCCGTGCACCCCGGCTACGGCTTCCTTTCGGAGAGCGCAGCCTTCGCGCAGGCGGTGATCGACGCCGGCCTCACGTGGATCGGCCCCTCGCCTTCGGCCATCGCCACGCTGGGCGACAAGGTGCAGGCCCGCAAGCTCGCCCTGAAGGTCGGCGCACCGCTCGTCGCGGGCACGGCCGACCCGGTCAGCAACGCGGGCGAGGTGCTCGCCTTTGCCGAACAGCACGGCCTGCCGATCGCCATCAAGGCGGCCTTCGGCGGCGGCGGGCGCGGCATCAAGGTCGCGTGGCGGCTCGACGAAGTCGAAGGCCTCTACGAATCGGCCGTGCGCGAAGCCATCACCGCCTTCGGCCGCGGCGAGTGCTACGTCGAGCAGTTCCTCGACCGCCCGCGCCACGTCGAGGCCCAGGTGCTCGCCGACACGCACGGCAACGTCGTCGTGCTCGGCACGCGCGACTGCTCGCTGCAGCGGCGCAACCAGAAGCTGGTGGAGGAAGCGCCCGCGCCCTTCCTGAGCGACGCACAGCGCGAGCGCATCCACCAGTCGGCGCGCGACATTTGCGCGGCCGCCGGCTACACCGGCGCCGGCACCGTCGAGTTCATGCTGAGCGCGAGCGGCGCCATCTCCTTCCTCGAGGTCAACACGCGCCTGCAGGTCGAGCACCCCGTGACCGAGGAAACCACCGGCATCGACCTCGTCATCGAGCAGCTGCGCATCGCCGAAGGCCTGCCGCTGTCAATCAAAGAGACGCCCGCACCGCGCGGTCACTCCTTCGAATTCCGCATCAACGCCGAAGACGTGGGCCGCGGCTTCCTGCCGACACCCGGTCCCGTCCACGTGTTCGACGCCCCCTCGGGCCCGGGCGTGCGCGTCGACACCGGCGTCGACGCCGGCTCGCAGGTGCCCGGCACCTTCGACTCGCTGATGGCCAAGCTCATCGTCACCGGCGCCACGCGCGCCCAGGCCATCGCACGCGCACGCCGTGCCCTCAAGGAGTTCCGCATCGAAGGCCTGGCGACCGTGCTGCCGTTCCATCGCGCGGTGATGGCGCACCCCGACTTCGTGTCGGAAGATGCCTTCAAGGTCCACACGCGCTGGATCGAAACCGACTTTGCGAACGACGAAGCGGCAGGCATGCGGCCCGATCCGCTGCCGGATGCGTCGCTGCACCGCACGGCGATCGAGATCGACGGGCGGCGCATGTCGCTGGGGCTGCCGGCGGAGTTGCTGCGTGGGTTGGCGTCGGCGGGTGGTGCGGGCGCTGCTGCTGCGCCTGGCGTTGCGAACGCACCAGCGGCCGATGCCGCTGCTGTGGCTGCGCCGGTGTCGGGCACGCTGCAAGGCTGGAAAGTCGCGGATGGCGACGAGGTCGCCGAAGGTGCGGTGATCGCGGTGATGGAGGCGATGAAGATGGAGATGCAGGTCGTGGCGCACCGCGCGGGGCGCATCGTGTTCGCGGCGGCGGCGGGGGGCTATGTGGCGGCTGGGACGGCGATTGCGCGCATCGGGTGAATGAGGGCGGCCGTCAAGGCTTGAGGAACAGGGCGACGAGTCCTGAAACGATGCAGGGTGCGAACGTCAGGGCGGCCATGTAGGTCTCGAGACGCGCGCCTGCATCGCGTGCGTCGACAAGTACGTAGCGCGCACCGAGGTAGAGCAACGCGGTGCCAGCCAGAACGAGCACGAACAGCCAGGCCTTCTTCAAGCGAGGAGCCCAAGACGGATGGGGGCGTGCGCGATGGCCGATCAGGAAGAGCGTGCAGACCACCGACGGCAGGGTGCCGAGGATCAGGATGAGGGCGATCGGATTCATCTGGAGCTGGCGTCACCGGGCGGCGATGGTCTGGCAGCTGGATGCTGCAGGTTCGCGAGGTGATGACGGAACCTGCTGCGGGCTTCTTCAGCTCTTGTCGAACACGCGCCGGTAGCGGCCGTGGCCGCGCGGCTCGCGGCGGGTGCCCGTGCGCAGGATCTTCAATGCGGCTGTCGCGAGAAAGCCTGCGTTGTCTTGCAGATCCTTGACATCTGCATCCGTCATCAGAGGCAGTGTTCCCGGCTCTTTTGTATCCTGTGCGATCACGCGGCGTTCGAAATTGTTGAGTTCATAACCGCGGGCGTAGTTACGCAGGTTCGCCGCGGCGGAAGGCAGCGACTCTTCGTCTGCCGCCTTCAGCAACCGATCGTGCGTGGCCTTCTTTTGCTTGATGGCGGCCACGAAGTCCTCGCGGTTCTCCTTCGTGATGGGGCCAAGCATCCAGAACCCACCGTGCGAGTCGTGGACATACTTGTCGAAGAAGTCGTTGGCGGTTTGCGGAACATCCTTGGCGGCAGCGACGGCGCGCAGGAGGCGCTTTTCCACCTCGTTGGCGCGGGGCGGCTGGTCAACGTAGACGCCCGCTCTGGGAACGAACACCCGTCGGGGCTGGTTGGCCGCCTGAGCGGCCTTGACGTCTTCACGCCAGTCGAGTTCTGACTCCCAGAGATCCTGTCGGTCCTGCTTGTTGGAGGCTTCGTAACTCGCCATGGCCTTGAAGGTGGCTTCGTCGCTCTTGGACGCACGCCAGCGCCAATACAACTCCATGTGATAGCGCATGCGGTTCTGCACGGGCTCGCCGCCATTGGCGACGTTCTGCTTTTCCTCTGTCGCGGTCCAGGCTGCGTAATCGCTGAAGGCTTTGTCGAGTGCTGGGTTGACCTCGAAATCACCACTGACCTGGCCGGGCATTTCAGTCTTGCTGCGCAAGCGAACGCCTGCAGTCAGTGCCTCGAAATACATGTCCATCAGGGGAATCTGCGAGAGCAATGCGGTTCGCCCCTCGACACCCTTGCCTTGGGACTTCGACGGATAGCCTCCGCCCAGGTCAGAGTGAGCCCCCGGATAGACGAACTCCTTGGTGTTCGGCGGGTAGTTCGTGGCTCTGATGCGTGCCGTAGACAGCGGAAACGACTGACGTATTTCGTGTGCCGCCACGTAGTGAACGGTCTGGTTGACGCCGTGGATGTCCATGGTGCCGTCGGCCCAGTCCTGAAAGCCTTCGCCGACGGGCGACGAATCGGCCAGGCCGACAGACGCCACGGTGTCGAAGATACCCAGGAAATGAAGCTCCAGTGTTGCTTCGCCGATCGTCATGTTCTCGGCGACCAGCTGGATCCACTGGCAAAAGGCGCGCGCTTCGGCCGCACCACGCGAAAATCCGAAGACCGACAGATGCATCTTGGTCACCCGCGGCCGTTGGTCCTTGATGGCTTTCAGCAGGCGCTTTTGAATGCCCCCGAAGATGCTGATCATCTTGGCATCGCCCAGGCGCCACCAAGTCTTCAGCTCATCGACACAAAGTGTCTTCGCCTCTTCAGGCTGGATCAACAGAACACCGTGATAGGCCATGTGCAGGGCGTTGTAGATCTGTATCAACGCCCAATGGATGCGCGCTTCACCCCCGGTGCCGAAGCGCTTGCCGTTGTCCAGTTCCTTGATCTCTCCGATCTCGGGGAAATGTGTGCCGACGCCAGGGATGTAGAAGCGAAAATTCTCGACCTCGTCGTCCTTGTGCGCGTTGAAGAGGCTGACCACATTCGTGTGACTCTGGTCGCGTGAGTCGCGAATCAGGTTGTTGTTGGTGCCGTCAAAAAACAGGCCCACGTGAATCTCTTTGGCGCAACTCAGGGAATTGGCCTTGCTCGGGTCGGCGCTAGCGGCGCGTTGGCACAGTTCGCGTGCGGTCAGGGTCCGGTCGGCGCGCGAGTGGTCGCCAGGCAGTGCGGGCTGGTAGTTCTTGCCACCCGGGTCGTTGTCCCACCAGTCGCCTTTGGGCGCATTGGCCGTCCACTTGTAGCTGGGCAAACACTCGATGGCCCTGCCTGCGTCGTCCGACCACACCAGTATCTGCAGCCCCGTTTCCTTGACGATGCACTCGGCCGTGCAAAGCTTGGCGGTCTTGAAGTAGAGATAGCGCTTCTCACGGGTGTTGGCGTCGAAGCTGATTTCGTACCAGCCTTCTTCAAATTTTTCCATGTGTTGCTCCCGGATTTCTCAAGACATCTCTGGTTCGTCTTGGCTCACCATTTCCAGTCCGCAGGCTTCACGGGAGAGGCCGGACCGGGATAGTCCTTGGCACCGGCCCTCTTGTTGGAGATGATCAGCCGGACCTCGTTGTTCGGCAGGAAATGCACGTTCAGGAGCCCACCGGGCTCGTCATATTTTTCGATGGGAACGACTTTTTCATGCCACCGGGGCTTGATTGCATCCGGTCGTTTGTCGCCCGGAATTCCGCTGGAGGTCGTCCACTTCACTGTTGCATTGAGGCCGGCGCGCCACTTGGCGGGAAAGGAGATGCAGCACACAAAGCTGCCGCCGCCGCCGTACGGGTATGAGTTGCCGCCGCCGGCCCCGTCCACATAGAACTCGTGGATGTAGTCCTGCGTGTGGTTGTAGGCGCTGATGTTGGCGCTGTAGCTTTCGGCCGCCGGCTTCTTGCTGCTGCAAGCCACCAGTGGCAGCGTCAGGAGCGCCAGTGCGCAAAGCGTCAAGGTTGTGGTGCGTTTCATGGCGTGTGGCCTTTCCATACGTTCATAGGTTGTTCCTCCCGGACTCTTGTCGAATCTCTTGTTCGCCTCGGGCTCACCATTTCCAATCCGGCGGCTTCACCGGATAGGCTGGGCCAGGGTAGTTCTTGGCACCCGCCCCTTTGCTGGAAATGATCAACCGAACTTCGCCTTCGGGAAGAAAGTGGATGTTGAGCATGCCGCCCGGCACGGTGTATTCCTCGATTGGCACGACCTTCTCGTGCCAATGCTGGACATACGCTTCCGGGCGCCTATCGCCTGGAATGCCGCTGGAGGTGGCCCAGCGCACCTTGGCGCTCAAGCCAGGGCGCCATACGGCGGGATAGGAGATGCAGCACACGAAGCTGCCGCCACCGCCATACGCGCTCGAATGGCCGCCAAACATCCCGTCGACATACGGCTCGATATGGTCCGCCGTATGGTTGTACGGGCTGATACTGGCGCTGTAGCTTTCAGCCGCAGGCCTCTTGCTGCTGCAAGCCACCAGCGCCACCGCGCAAAGAACCAGGAGAGCAAGGCGCTTCATGAAGCCTTGCCCTCCAACGCCTTCCACAGTTCGTCGCTCCAGCCCTTCATCAGGCCCGACAGGCTGGTGCCTTGTGCGACGGCCTTCCATGTGTCCGACAGATCGGGATGCTGATAAAAGTCATCGCCGCAGGTCAGCGAGAGCACCACGAACTGCAGCCGGTCGGGGTTGCCTGCCACGTGCAGACGCGTGGCAACCGCGAGGGCGCGCTGGAGCCGCTGATGAAACGCTGCCCGGCCGGTCTGCGGGACCAGCTGCGACACCGTCTCGAGCAACTGCGCAAAGATGCCGTCGGCTTCCGAGGCATCCAGGAGCGTCGCGAATTGCGATGCATCGAGTTCGAGATGGTCGCGGGCATCGGCCACACCGTCCTTCCCATCAGCAGCAAGCCAGTTGCCGACCATGGCACCGCTGCGATCGAACCACTGCCATTGCGCAATGGCTTGTGCCAAGCGCCGTGCCTGTGGCTCGGCCAGCGTGGCAAGCAGCGTCGGAAGCACGCGCACATCGCCCATGCGGCAGTGCAGCTTCAAGCCGTCGTGCCGCGCCTGCGCAAGGTAGCCGAAGCAGGCCTGCAAATCCGCAGCGGCGTGGCTGGAGGCGATCCAGCTGAATGCGGGCGCCGCCGGGTCGATCGTGGCGAGGCGCCGCAAGCCCTCGATGCGCACCTCGTCGTCCAGTGGCAGCTCCAGCAGCTGCGGTCCCCTTGCGCCATAGGCCTCCAACGGTGTGTTGGCCAGCGCATTGACGTGCGACCACCCGTTGCGGCACAGCACCGATGCGAGGCGCGCCGGGTCGAGCAAGGCCGCATCGACCAGCAACCAGAGGCCGACGGATGACGGTTGGGCGTCGACCATCGCTTGCACGGCATGGGCAAGGTGGAGGGGGTCGATCGGATCGGTCGCGAATTCCAACGCAACGTTCTCACTGCAAGGCGGAGAAGGGGGCTCCGCTTTGTGCCGCCTTCAGCATGCACTCGATGCAGATGCTCTGCGGGAACAGCGGCAGGCCGTAGGGTGAGCTCGTCGGCCCGGCCAACTTCCGCTGCACCGCGTGATAAGTGATCTTCCCCGGACACTCGAAGGTGATGTCCCCATCCTGCAGCGTGATCGACGCACCTTGCGCCGTCGCGATGCGGATCTTCTTCTTGGCCGCGAACTCCACCGTCTGGTCGGTGCTGGCGATCTTCAGGGCCTCCTTGGCCTGCACGCGCAGTTCGTCGTGCTGCGCCTGGAAGTCCAGATCGTCGTTGCCCGCGATGACCGACAGGCCCGTGTCTGCATCGGCCTTCTGCGCCCCGGCCAGCACGCCGATGGCCTGGCCGCTGTGCACGCGCAGCACGTCGGCCAGCGCCAGGTTGATGTCGCCGCCGCTGGCCAGCGTGGCGGTCTCGCCGCTGACGACCTGCAGCTGCTGGCCCGCCACCATCGCCAGGCCGCCGCGTGCGGCCAGTGCGATCACGGCGTCGTTCGTGTGGGGCACCTTGCCTTCGCCGGTGGCGATGGCCTTGTCTGCCGCATCTGCGTAGGCAGTGTCGAGCGCATCGGCCGTCACCATGCCGCTGGCGGTGCGCTCCATCGCGGCGTAGGGCGAGCGCTCCTTGTCCAATTGGGATTCGTTGGCCTTGCCTGCCCCGATGTGCCCGGCCAGCTGCACGGTCTCGTGGGTCCTGGCGGCATCGCTCAGGGCCTGGCCCAGCTGCTGCACCTGTTTGAGCAGCGCCATGCCGGCGGCGAAGTCGCCCACGGGCTCGAGCTTCTGGCCGCCTGCGCCGTGGTAGGTGCTCAGCAAGACGCCCTTGCCGCCGCGCAGGGCGGCGTAGCCGTCGGTGCGCAGCTCCAGCCCCTGGCCTCGGAAGCTGCCGCGGAAGTTGTCGGCCTGGTGGATGAGGTGGCCCAGGTTCAGCTGGCTGTGGGCGGTGCTGGCGTGCAGCTGCACGCGCAGCTGCTGGTTCGAATCGTCGAACACCAATTGGCTGAAGCCCTCGCCGCCGAACTCCTTGGTCTTGAAGCCGCTCAGGGCTGCGGCATTGCGGTGGCCCTTGTCGTCGGCGCTGGCGCCGTGCCAGGGCGGGGCATGGCCGGCAGCCAGGTTGGCCTGGGCGCTGGGCGAGGCATTGCTCGCCTGGGCGAAGACGTCGTTGTTGTCGTTGCTGCCCTGTTCGCTGTTCTCACCGGTACGCGATGCACCGCCGGGTGTGGGGGCGATGCCGCCGTCGCCGCGGCCGTTGTACAGCGCACCGACGATGACGGGTTGGTCCACATCGAGGTCGACGAACTTGACCAGCACTTCCTGCCCGATGCGCGGCAGCCACTGCCAGCCCATGCCGGGGCCCGCCTGGCGCTGGGCCACGCGGATCCAGCGGGTGCTGCGGTTGTCCTGGGCGTTGTCACCGTTGCTGTTGTCGCTGGCGTTGTTCTGCCAGTGGAAGCGCACGCGCACGTCGCCGCGGTCGTTGCAGTACAGCTCGTCGGCGCCATTGGGCGAGGTCTCGCCCGAAGGCCCGACCACGATGGCGCTGTGCACGCCGCTGGCCGTGGGCCTGGCGTGCAGGCGGGCACCATCGGCCGCGGCCAGGGCCGGGCGCCAGGGGCGCGGGGCGTGCACGCCCGAGAAGCTGTTGGCGTAGCCCTGGGCTTGCGCGGTGGCGAGGTTCTGGGGCTGCGGATAGATGGTGTTGTCGTTGTTGCCTACGCTGGTGGCTGCAGACACCAGTCCGAACACATCGGCCTCGGCCGTCACAGGGGTGCAGGGCTGGTCGAACACGAGGTGCTCCGTCAGCGCGCCCAGCTGCGCCGCAATCGACGCGGCCGTGTCCTTGGGCAGGTTGTTGATGCCCACATGCTCGACGGTGTCCAGCAGCAGTGCGGGCCTGGCCTGCAAACCCAGTGCAGGCGCGTCATCGATCTCGATGCGGGTGCCCGCGCGCAAGGTGCGCACGGTGCTGTGGCCCAGCATCAGGTCGGCGCGGCATTCGGCCGCTTCCATCATCAAGGCGGCGTAGCGCTCGACGGTGCGGTTGGTGTCCCAGCCGCGGCTGCGGTCGTTCACGCCCAGCACGTCGTCGTACTCCAGGCGTGGGGCGTTCTTGCCACCCACGGGAAAGCGCGCCGGGGCGCTGCCTGTGAGCTGGCGCTTGCCGTCGACGTTCCAGGCGCTCAGGTGCACCTGGGCCACCGACTGGCGCATGCGGCGCACCAGCGCCTGCACGGCGTCGCTGCATTCCTGGGAGCTCTTGCGGTGAAAGCGAACAGGCGAGCCTGCATCGGCGGGCTGGGCGTCGTTCGACGAGAAGATGACGAGCTTGTGGCCGGTCGGGGCCTGGGCGTCTTCCTCGATGCGCCAGGCCAGGCCTTCTTCGGCCAGCAGGCGTGAGAAGAAGTCGTAGTCGCTCTCGCGGTACTGGGTGCAGTAGGTGCGAACGGGGGCGTCGGCCAGGAAGCTGTTCACTTCGGAGGAGAAGGCCCAGCTGCCGGCTTCGGCGTACGGGGCGAGCACGCGTTCGATGATGTCCGCGACGCTGCGCTGCTGGAAGACCTGGCTTCGCCCCTGCTGGGTGGCCAGCCAGAGCCAGGGCACGAGCGTGAGGCGGTAGCGGGCCAGGCCGCCGTCGGCGCCCAGCGATTCGACGGCGCGGATCAAGCCCGTACGTCGTGCGAGCGAACCGTCGGCCAGCACGGTGATCAGCGTCAGCGGCTGGTCGATCAGCGATGACAGCGCCAGGTCCGCACGCAGGCTCAGGCACACGATGCGCAGCTCGAACAGCTGCGACACCGCCTCGCGCTGCACCCAGCCTTCCACGCGCAAGGCATCGATGCTCTCGCGCGCGGCGGACGAAGAAGATGAAGCAGCACTCGGCGCTTCGAGGCGATACAGCCGCGCCGTCTGGCTCAGCTCGGCCCACAGGGCGCTGCGGTCAGCGGAAGGCATCGGGAATTCGCTCAGGTTCGGATGCTCAAGGTTTGCAAGGTGCCCCCGGCTTGCAGTCCGCCGTTGCGGCAGTGGCCTGCGCCGACGGTGCGGGGTCGGAGGTCTTGCTGCGCTTGAGCAGCGCGGTCAGCAGGTCGGTGTCGGGATCGGGCCCCTTCGGCCGTGCCGCCGTCTGCGCGAGGTCGGTGCGCGCGGCGGGCTTTGCTGCCTTGCTGGTGTTGGCGGCGGTCTTGACCGGCTTGCCGTTCGCGGCCGTGCGCACGGGCTTCTTCGAGCCCGACGCGATGCGCTCCGGTTTCTTTGCAGCAACGGTGCTGGCCTTGCTGTCGGCGCCTGCCTTCTTTGCGGGGGAGGCCGCCGCAACGCGCGCAGGCTTCGCGGCCGGCGGTACGGCCATGGGCTGCGCACCGATGGCGGCGAACGGCGTGGAGGCCTGTTGTTGCTGTTGCTGTGGTCCCGGCGGCGGCGTGCTGTCGCCTTCGATGATGCGCGCGGGCGTGGGCTCCGGTGCCGCGGCGGCGACGGGCATCTCGGGCTTCGGTGGTTCCTTGGCGACAGGCGCTGCAACCGGCGCAGGCGTTGCTGCCGCCACGGTCGTGGCTGCCGCATCCGCGCGCTTCGATTGCAGGTGGTAGGTCGTGGCACCCGCCGCACCGAGCAGCACTGCGAGCGAAGCCCACACGCCGGGCCGTGCGAAGAAGGAGCGCGCGCCGCTCTCGCGGCCACCGAACTGTGCGAGCACCCGCGTGGATTCGCCTCCGGGTGCGGCGGTCGATGTGGCTGCGGTGGGTGCGCTCGAACCGAGCAGGCTCGGTCGGTCCTTGTGGGCGTCTGACGCGCCCATCATGGATGGGTGGTCCGGCTGGCTGCGGGCATGTGATTTCTCCCCTCGGCTTTATGTGGCGTGATCAACGCGATATCGCAATTGGGATGCAACAAGGTGCTGCGTGCGATGGGTTCAAATTTTTAAGCGACTCATACAATTGAGTGGCTCTCATCGAACACCGTTGATCTTCTTCACTCTCTTTTGTTATTTTGCCTTGATGGTGGCAGCACTTGCCATCTTCTTGTTCCCTTCTTTTCGTGACCGTGTGTTGCGAGCGACGGTCTCCATTTCTACTGCTATTGCATTCTTTTTTATTGGAATAGGACGCCGTCTCGGCTTTGTGTCCGAAGCAAGTTTTCAGTTGATGCGCGACAGCGGCTCGGGAGTGCGTACTTTTGCCGTAAGACATCGCTACTTGCTGCTGTCGGGCATGGGTCTGCTTATCGTGCCGGTGTTGTTAAGTGTGACTTTCGGAAGTGGCCGGGTTCTGTTCTTCGACGACTGGGCCGCCACAAGCGATCCGAAGATCGAGGCCTTGCTCAAGGGCGAGCAGCTGGTGCCGCCGCAGCCGTTGCCGCCCGAGGTGTTTGCCACCGCAGAGGTCGAGCAGATTCGTCCGCTCACGAAAGAAGGCAGTCGGGACTGGGCTGTTCTCGATGTGGACTTTCGTAATCGTTTGCTGCTCGTCTACAAGATCATGAAAGAAAAGCACGGCTACGACCTCGCATTGCTCGAGGGTTATCGCAGCCCCGAACGACAAGCCAAACTCGCTGCATTGGGCAATACAGTGACCATGGCGAAGGCCAATCAAAGCTATCATCAGTATGGACTTGCGGCAGACAACGCGTTCTATCGCAATGGCAAGCTGGTGATCTCTGAAAAAGATCCATGGGCCATGGAAGGCTATCGCCTCTATGGTGAAGCGGCCGAGTCCGTGGGCTTGGTGTGGGGTGGTCGATGGTCCTTCAGGGATTACGGTCACGTGGAGTACCGCAAGCCGGGATTTAAATTGTCACGCAACTGAATGCCGAGACGACATCTGTCGCACCGGCACACCACGAGGCAATCAAGGGGGAGAGTTCAAATGGGTGAGGATCAACCCGAGGCGGACAACGACCGCCCGTGGATCGTTCTGCATGACAAGACCGACCACGGTGGCTTCGTGATCACCGCATCCGAAAACACGCACATCGATGAACGGCGCGTGGCGCGCATCGGCGACATGGTGTCGTGCCCACGGCCCGGCCATGGCATCAACCCCATCGTGACGGGCAGCGACTGCGTGTCGATCGATGGCCGGCGCGTGGCGCGCCACGGCGACCGCGCAGCCTGCGGTTGCAGGCTGTTGTCGAGCCAGATCGCTTCCGCGTCCGAATGACGGCGGTGTCTCCTTCTTCGGCTGCAGGCATGGCATGCGGTCACGCGACCGCGTGGGCCGCTGCCATCGTCCGCGCGTGACCCAGGCGTTCGAAAACTCCGGATGCTGTCGCGACTGATCAAGCCCGTTCTTTTGGCCTGCGCCGTGTTCATCACGGTGTGGGTGCTCGTGATCGTCTACTGGCAGTACACGGCGCGCATGCCGAGCACGAGCGACATCGTGCTCTACCTTGTCGTGCTGCCGCTGGCGTTGATGCTCTTCTATGTGGTGCTGCGCCGCATCTTCACGGCCGCGCCCGCTGCTGCGCTGCCCGCAGCTGGGACAACAGTGGCCGCGGGCGCCGCGGCCTCATCGAATGCCGCGGCAACCGAGGCTTCGCAGGAGCGCCTGCAGATGGCCGTGCTGGCCTTCGCCCTTCGCACGCCGCGCGGCAGCGATGCCGATACGGTGGCCACCGCGATCGGTCAGGCGCAGGCGCCCGAGCTGGTGCCGGAGCTGCGTGACGGCGAAGGCTTCCCCGTCATCGCGGGACGCGTCGATGGCATCGACGAGAACGAGCTGCGCGAGCACCTGCGCGAAAGCCTGCAACCCGCTGGCGAAGCTGTCGATGTCGATGCGCTGCCCGACGACCGGCTGCGCGCCATTCACCTGATGTCCGACGTGCTGCAGGAGCTGCTGGCGTCCGCGGCCGAAGCCATCGCCAACGCGGGCGATGCGCTCGCGGTGCGCGCGCCCGGGCGCTTCGTGTCCAGTGGCGGTGTCATCCCGGGGCCGGCGGCGGCGCCGCAGCTGAACCTCTCGCTGCTGTTGCCGGGGGCATGGAGCGAGAGCGAACGCGCGATCGCCACACAGTGGGTGCAGCAGCGCGTGCGCGAGGGCGATGCGTCGCAGCGCTGGCTCGTCGACTGCTTCAAGAGCGAAGACGGCGTGTCCGCGATGGCGCTGCTCGACCGCATCAGCCTGTCGCTGCATCGCGAGCAAAGGCCCGCGCTGTGGATCGCGCTGGCGGCCGACTCCTCGGTGTCCGAAGCGAGCATCGCGCGCTGGGAGGCCGACGGCCTGCTGTACACCGCCACGCGCCGCAAGGGCCGCGTGCCCGGTGAAGCCGCCGCGGGCCTGCTGCTCGTGCGCGCCGGCGATGCGCTGCTGGCACCGGCCGAGGCCGTGCGGCTGTCGCGCAGCGCAAGCGGCCAGCGCGAGGCTTCGGCCGACACCGCACGCACGCCCGATGCGAGCCTGCTCGATCGCTTCGCCCAGCACCTGCTCGCCACCTCGACGCTCGAGACCGCCCAGGTCGACTGGGTCGTGAGCGACGCCGACCACCGCACCAGCCGCGTCACCGAAGTGGCCAAGCTCGTGCAGGAGCGGCTGCCGCACGTGCCCTTCGAAAACAACCTCTCTGTCTGCGCCACCCTGGGTCACCTGGGGGCCGCGGCCGACATGAGCGCCGTCGTGCTCGCGTGCCACCTGGCCGCGCGCGATGCACGGCACGTGCTCGCCATTTCCGTGCAGGACGCGCTCGCCCGGACGGCCTTGTTGGCCGGCCCGGCGAGCCCCGCGTCACCCGCTACTTAAACAGGACCGATTCCAGAAACTTCTATGCGGCGATTCTTCAGTTTCCTGGCCGATCCGCGCACCTTGTCGGTGATCGGCGCCATCGCGCTCGGCGCGTTCCTGCTGCTCGGGGCGCAGACGCTCGAAGTCGGCGCGATCTGGGCCGTCGGCATCTTCGTGGTGCTGCTGCTGTTGTGGCTGCTGGTGTGGTTCGTGCGGCGCATGCGCACGCGCGCGGCCAACCGCAAGCTCGGCGACATGCTCGAGGACCAGGCCGACGCGGCCGTGCGCGACAGCGACCCCGAGCGCAAGGCCGAGATCGACGAGCTGCGCGGGCGCATGGTCGAGGCGGTCAAGACCATCAAGACCTCGAAGATCGGGCAGATGTCGGGCAGCGAGGCGCTGTACGAGCTTCCCTGGTACATGGTCATCGGCAACCCCGCGGCGGGAAAGAGCAGCGCCATTTTGAATTCGGGCCTGCAGTTCCCGTTCGCCGACAAGGGCAACGCAGTGATCCAGGGCATCGGCGGCACGCGCAACTGCGACTGGTTCTTCACCACCGAAGGCATCGTGCTCGACACGGCAGGGCGTTACTCGATTCACCAGGAAGACCGCAAGGAGTGGTTCGGCTTTCTCGACCTGCTCAAGAAGTACCGGCCGAAGGCGCCCATCAACGGCATCATCATCACGGCCAGCATTCCCGAGCTGATCGGCAGCCGGCCCGACTTCGCGATCCAGCTCGCCAAGAACCTGCGCCAGCGCATGCAGGAACTCACCGAGCGGCTCGAGGTGTTCGCACCGGTGTACGTGATGTTCACCAAGGCCGACCTGATCACCGGCTTTGCAGAATTTTTCGGCGACAGCGACAAGATGGAGCGCGATCGCGTGTGGGGCGCCTCGCTGCCCTACGACGGCGACGAGAAGCAGGACGCCGTGGCGCTGTTCGACAAGCGCTTCGACGAGCTCTACATGGGCCTGAAGGAAATCAGCGTTTCGCACTTCGCGAACCACCGCAGCAGCGACCCGTCGCCCGAACTGCTGATCTTTCCGCTCGAGTTCGCGGCCATCAAGCCCGCGCTGCGCGCCTTCCTGGCCACGCTGTTCGAGAGCAACCCCTTCCAGCACAAGCCGGTGTTCCGCGGCTTCTACTTCACCAGTGCCTTGCAGGAAGGCACGATGCGCAGCCTGTCGACCGAGCGCATCGCCAAGCGCTTCGGGCTCACGCTGAGCAACGCGGCCACCAAGGCGAAGGAAATCTATTCGCAGAACGGGTTCTTCCTGCGCGACCTGTTCTCCAAGGTGATCTTTGCCGACAAGAAGACGGTGCGGCAGTTCTCCAGCCCCGTGAAGGCGCGCGTGCGCTACGTGAGCTTCTTCGCCTTCGTCGCCGTGCTGGGCCTGCTGCTCGGCGGCTGGACCTGGTCGTACCTCGGCAACCGCCAGCTGGTGGAGAACGTGCAGGCCGACCTGGACAAGGTGGTCAAGCTGCAGGCCAGCGACAACGGCCTGCGCACGCGCTTCGAGGCGCTGGGCATCCTGCAGGACCGCATCGAGCAGCTCGAGAAATTCCGCAACGACCGGCCGCTGTCGCTGTCGCTGGGCCTGTACCAGGGCAACCAGCTCGAGGACAAGCTCGTGGCCGAGTACTACGGCGGCGTGAAGCAGCTCATGCTCGCGCCGGTGTCGGACAACCTGCAGGCCTTCCTGCGCGAGGTCAACGCGCACCCCGACCGCCTGAAGCGCGCCGACGCCGTGGCCGCGCTGACGGGTGGCGCCGCGCCCGCGCCGCTGCCGGTCGCCGGTGCCACGACCACCACGGCACCTGCCGCAGCGCCGGAAGGCGGCGGCCTGTATGCCGGCTCCTCGCCGGCCGATGTGCAGGACGCCTACAACGCGCTCAAGACCTACCTCATGCTGTCCGACAAGCGGCAGGTGGAAACGGCGCACCTCACCGACCAGATCTCGCGCTTCTGGCGCGGCTGGCTCGAGAGCAACCGCGGCGACATGCCGCGCGCGGCGGTCATCCGCGATGCCGAGCGCATGATCACCTTCTACCTGCGCCGCGTGGGCGACGACAACTGGCCCGCACTGGCCGACACCAACCTGGCGCTGGTCGAGCAGACGCGCGACAACCTGCGCCGCGTGGTGCGCGGCATGCCGGCGCGCGAACGCGTGTACGCCGAGATCAAGGCGCGCGCCTCCACGCGCTTCGCGCCGATGACCGTGGCGCGCATCCTCGGGGCCACGGCCAGCAGCGCCGAGAGCGAAGGCACCCTTGCCGGCAGCGTCGCGATCTCGGGCGCGTTCACGCGCGAGGCCTGGCAGCAGTACGTGGACGACGCGATCCGCGACGCCGCCAACAAGGAAACCTCGAGCAAGGACTGGGTGCTCAACGTCGCCGGCAACGACGACCTGACGCTCGAAGGCAGCCCGGAGCAGATCCGCAAGACGCTGGCCACCATGTACAAGCTGGAGTACGCCAAGGAGTGGCAGCGCTTCCTGCAGGGCATCGCGGTGAAGGACATGGGCAGCTTCGAGCAGGCCGTGGTGGCGATGAACCAGCTGGGCGATCCGCAGAACTCGCCGATCCGCAAGGTCTTCGACACCGTGTACGACCAGACCTCGTGGGACAACCCCTCGCTGGTCAACGCCGGCCTGCAGCAGGCGCGCACCGGCGCCTTCAACTGGTTCAAGCGCCTCTTCAGCCGCGCCACGCCGTCGCAGGTGAACGTGAACGTGAACGTCGATCTCAACGGCGGCGCCACGGAAATCCCGATGGGCCCGATCGGGCGCGAGTTCGCGGGCGTGGCGCGCCTGGTGGTCGAGCGCGACAACACCTCGCTGCTGCGCGGCTACCTGGGCACGCTGTCCAAGCTGCGCGGTCGCTTCAACCAGATCAAGAACCAGGGCGACCCCGGACCGGGCGCGCGCCAGCTCATGCAGCAGACGCTGGAGGGCAACGGCTCCGAGCTGGCCGACGCGCTCAAGTACGTCGACGAGCAGATGCTCACCGGCATGGACGCCGCGCAGCGCCAGGCGTTGCGCCCGCTGCTGGTGCGCCCGCTGCTGCAGGCCTACGCGGTGACGGTGCAGCCGACGGCGGTGGAGGTCAACAAGATCTGGAGCGCGCAGGTGCACCAGCCCTTCCAGCAGTCGCTGGCCACCAAGTACCCGTTCTCGGCGAGCGCGAAGATCGAAGCCTCGCCGGCGGAAATCGCGCAGTTCTTCGGGCCTGAAGGCGCCATCGGCAAGTTCGTGACGACCACGCTGGGCTCGCTGGTGATCCGCCGCGGCGACCTGCTGTCGCCGCGCGCCTGGGGCGACCAGGGCCTCACGCTGAGCCCCGATTTCGTGAACGGCTTCGCGCAGTGGGTGGCGCCGCTGTCGGGCGGTGCCGCGGCCGGTGCGGTTGGCAGCGCGCAGCCGCAGACACTGTTCCAGATCCTGCCGCAGCCCGTGTCGGGCCTGACGGAGTACATGGTCGAGATCGACGGCCAGCAGCTGCGCTACCGCAACACGCCGCCGCAGTGGTCCAACTTCGTCTGGCCCAACGCACAGGGCACGCCGGGCGCGAAGATCACCGCCGTCACCTTCGACGGGCGCACGGTCGAGCTGATCAACGAGCCGGGCAACTTCGGCCTGGAGCGCCTGCTCAGCACGGCGCAGCGCACCAAGTTGCCCGACGGCAGCTTCGAGCTCACCTGGGCGCGCGACAACGCGAGCGTGACCGTCAAGCTGCGCGTGATCCAGAACACGCAGTCGGCCGGTTCGGGCGGCGATTCGCCGCAAGGCAAGGGCCTGCGCGGCACGGTGCTGCCGTCGACGGTCGCGGAGATCGGCGTGCCGCGCGCAGCAGCACCCGCAGCGGTTCAGGCACCGGCCCAGGCGCCGGTGCAGGCAGGGGGAGCAGGCAAATGAGCGCGCCACAACAGCTGTGCTACTTCGGCAAGTTGCCCGGACGCGGCGACTTCGTGAAGGGCCTGTACAACCCGCAGCTCATCAAGGTGTTCGACCACTGGCTGTCGCAGACCATGGAGATGCTGTCGGAAGACCCGCGCTGGAAGCTGATCTACGACAACGCCGCGCCGATGCACTTCGTGTGCCTGGGCTCGCGCAGCCGCGTGGCCATTGCGGGGCACGTGCGCCCCAGCCGCGACGAGTCGTCGCGCCGCTACCCGTTCCTGGCGGCCACCTCGGTCGACGTGGACGAGGCGCTCGACTTCATGCGCGGCGCGCCGATGCTCATCGGCCCCTACTGGGACCGCATGGCGGTGCAGGTGCAGTCGCTGGCGGCCGGCACCGACCTGGACAACGAGCTGAAGAAGTTCGAGGCCATCGACCCGGCCATCGAGACCGGCTTCAAGAAGTCGGCCTCGCGCGCCACCTATGCGGCGTTCACGCGCGACACCAGCCTGCTGCGCATCGAGCAGATGCTCAACTTCGACGGCCACAAGGTGTCGCTGCGCCGCGCCATCCTGGCGCTGGGCCTGCTGCTGCAGCCGGTGATGGCCAGCGCGGTGTCGCACCTGGAAAAGGGGCTCACGCTGCCGCTGCCGCACGACCCGGTCGACCGCTCGCTGATCGCCACGTTCTGGCTCGAGATGGTGTCGCAGTTCCTGGCCAAGGCCGACTTCGAGCTGGTGCTGCTGGTCACCGAGATCGACGGCCGCTCGCGGCTGGTGATCGGCTTCAACGGCCTGTCGCCGCGCAGCTTGCAGAGCGTGCTGCATCCGCAGGTCTACACCGAGCACAACATCGACATCGACAACCCGGAGTGGGTCGAGGACACCATCCACAGCAACTACGCGATGTTCAAGCTGGTGAGCTACCTCGACCAGCCGCAGCTGCCGCTGGACATCGTGCTCACCGCCTTTCGCGAAGTCTTCATCGGGGAATGACACGGTCATGAATTGTTCTTTGCGCGTTCTCGTGCTGTCCATGGCCTGCGGGCTCGCGCTCGTGCCGGCCGTGCAGGCCCAGCAACCCCAACAATCACCCGCGGCGGGCGCCACGGCCGCCCGCGTCGAGACCACGCCCGCGGCCGTCGGCAAGGGCGAGCCGGTCGTGGCCGGCGGGCAGGTGCCCGACGAAGCCACGCGCATCGCCGTCATCGAGGCGCTGCGCCGCGTCTACGGCCCCAGCGGCGTGATCGACAAGATCGAGGTGGTGAACACCGTCAGCATGCCGGCCAACTGGAGCGCCAACGTGCAGAGGCTGATCACGCCCTCGCTCAAGGACATCCACCGCGGCCAGCTCCAGATCGAGGGCACGCAGATGGCGCTCAGCGGCGAGGTCGGCAACGAGGCGCTGCGCCAGAAGATCGTGAGCGACATGGCGAACTCGCTCAACCCGACCTACACCATCAAGAACAGCCTGCGCGTGCCCGTGTCGGAGCAGATCGCGGTCGACCAGGTGCTGGGCAACCGCACCATCGAGTTCGAGCTGGGCAGCGCCACGCTCACGGGCAAGGGCCGCGCCATCCTCGACGAGATGGCGCCCATCCTGCAGAAGCTCACGAACAAGTCGGTGGCGGTGGTGGGCCACACCGACAACGCCGGCAACCGCACGTCGAACCTGGCGCTGAGCCAGTCGCGCGCCGAATCAGTCAAGGGCTACCTGGTGGGCAAGGGCATCGATCCGATGACGCTCACGACCTCGGGCGTAGGCCCGGACCAGCCGGTGGCGAGCAACGCGACCGACGAGGGGCGTTCGCGCAACCGGCGCATCGAGTTCCGCGTCGGACGCTGAAGAAAAAGGCCCGCAACGCGGGCCTTTTTCTTTCAGCGCAAAGTCAGCGCGACTCGTCGTCGCCCTTGGGCAGGTCGAGCAGGTCCACCAGCTGGGCCAGCTCCTGCTCGTTCTTGATCACGTTGCGCAGCCAGGCATGCAGCGGCATGTCGGCCCAGCGCGCGGCCTTGTTCGCCATGTAGGCGGCCGGGCTCGAGGGCTCGGTCTGCTCGAAATAGGCCGCCACTTCCTTGAGCTGCGCGATGGCTTGCGCGCGGCTGTGGATGCCGGGCGGCAGCGCGGCGGGCACATGCACCGCCGCGTGATACGTGGGAGATGAATGGGGCATGGCGGCGTCGAAGACAGGTTCGATGCGGGTCGGGGCAGCCGGTGCGCTGGCGGCCGGTGCAGCGGCGGTGGCTTGCGGCGCCGCGCCGTTGTCGATCGGCACGCCGGCCTCGCGCGCGAAGCGCTCGACGGCCTGGCGGATGGCCGTGGCCGCGTCCTTCGCGGCGCGAAAGCTCGGGCCGTTGGAGGCGGTGCGTTCGTCGAACACGGCCTCGAACTCGGCCAGCGCCTGCTCGCAGGCCTGCACGTCGCGGTGCGTCTTCTGCAGGAACTTCGCGGGCGTGGCGCGGCGCAGGCGGTCGAACTGCTCGAGCGTCACCTTGTTGCGCTGCAGCTCGTCGGCCTGCGCCGGCGTGCGGCGGATGGCCTGGTCGAGCGCCAGTGCGGTTTCCCAGACCAGCGCGCTGTGGCCGGTGTGGCCGTCGCTCACGATGGGCGCGCGCTGCAGCAGCTCGACCGAGCGCGAGATCAGCCAGGTGACGGTGCCGATGCGCATCTCGATGTCGCCGCCCTCGGGCTGCGGATGCAGTTCGTCCCAGTACTGGCGGCACAGGCCGCTGAGCAGGCGGTAGCCGTCGGCCAGCCCCTCGAAACCGCGCTGGCTGGCCAGCGCGTCGGTGAGCCACACGCCCAGTCGCAGATCCTTGGTGGACGCGCGCAGCAGCTTCTCGCACTCCGAAATCACGAAGGGCCAGTTGGCCTCTTTCAGCTCGATGACCCATTCGCCCTGTTCGAGCGAGGGGTCGTCGTGCTTGCGCGCTTCCTGGATGGCGTCGAACTCGCGCGAGAACAGCATGTCCTCGCCGCAGGGCTTGGCCTCCGAGATCGGGGCCAGCAGGGCCGCGAGGTCGAGGCGGTTCGTCGCGGCCGTGGTCATGGCAGCGAGATCGTCAGGTTGGCCTGGCGCGGGCCGAGCTTCACGATGTCCTGGTAGCTCGCGAGCGCGCCCTGCGTGGTGCTGCCCAGGTGCGCCGACAGGCCGATGAAGCCCAGCAGCCCGATGAGCGCGAACAGCGCGGCCACCACCCACTGCGGCGCCTCGCGCTTGAGCGAGTGCGAGATGAGGTCGGGCAGCGGCCAGTGCGGCGCGAAGGGCGTGCGCTTGCCGCGCGCGTTGGCGATCTCGTCGCCCACGCGTGCCGTGAGGTAGGCCAGCTTCTCGGTGCCGTCGATGGCGTACTTGCCCTGGAAGCCCAGCAGCAGGCACATGTAGAACACCTCGAGCGTCTGGATGCGCGCGGCGCCGTGCGCCCGCTCGACCTCGAGCATGTTGAAGAAGTTCTCGCCCGCCAGCTGGTCGCCGAACAGCGTGAGCTGCAGCGGCCGGCGCTCCCATTCGGAGCGGATGGCGAACTCGGGCGCCGAGAGCACGAACTCGTCGACCGTGGCGCAGAAGGCGTACTTGGCCGCGTGGATCTGCTCGGCCGTGGCGTCGAGCTTGCGCGCGTTGCGCTCGAACTCGCCCAGGTAGTTGCGGATGCCCGTGAGGAACTGCTCGGTGGTGGCCGGCTGCTGCTTCTTCTTCAGCAGGAACAGCATCACGAAGCCGTCGTACAGCAGGTCGAGTAGGCTGGAGTCGGCGTCGGGCGCCACGCCGGCCGGCGTGAACGAGGCCGGCGGCGCGTCGGCGCCCAGCAGGGAAGGGGCCTTGTTGAGGGTGGTGGTGTTCATACGATCGGGCGGGTGATCAGCCGGTCACGGCGATCAGTTCGAGTTGCATGTCGGGGATGCCGGCCGGCGCGTAGATGGTGACGCTCTGCGCCTGCAGCATGCGGTCGTACAGCTGGCTCTTGCTGTCGATGGAGAAGTAGCAGGCGCCCGCGCGGATCGGAATGGCCGGCGGCACCTGCGGTGCGTAGACGATGCGCACGCCCGGCATGGCCGAGAGCACCAGCTTGTCGACGTCTTCGGGCGCGCCGATCTTGAAGCGCTGCGGCACCACCTCGGCCAGCTCGGCGGCCGGCATGCTGGCGGTGACCGACATGTAGAACACGGTCTTCTCGTCGATCTTGCCGGAGTCCAGGCGCCCCAGGTAGAAGGCGTTGCGCGTCTCGGTGAGCGCAATGGCGAAGTAGCGCGTGGAGATCACGGTGTCGAGCAGGTCGCGCACGATGCGGTCGAGCTCGGCGAAGGCCGGGCCGGGCTTCTCGTGGTCGTACACCGGCAGGTCGTTCAGCGAGTAGGTCTTGGCGAAGGTCATCAGCGCACCGGCCAGGCTCAGCAGTTCCTGGAACAGCCGCTCGGGGTGCAGCGACGGGTGATGGAACAGGTGCGAGAGCGAGGCGAACGCCGAGTTGGCCGTGTGCAGCAGCCAGAACGAGGCGATGTCGCCCGAGCGGAACTCGATGATGTTCTTGCTCGGCTCGCGGTGAATGCCGTACAGCGAATTGACCTTGGCCTGCAGCACGTCGAGCAGCCGGCGCAGCTGCTGGAACACGGTGGGCGAGGCGTCGATGCTGGTGCACGGCGGCACGAAGCTGCGGTCGATCTCGAAGCCGCCCGCGGCGGTGCGGCGGATGCGGATCACGGGGATCGACACGAACTGCTCGCGCGGCTCGGTGTCGGCCAGCAGCTTCACGCTCTTGCGCAGGAACACCACCTCGGCGCTCACGGCGTTGGTGTACAGGTCGAGCGACTGCGTCGCGTCGCTGGTGTAGCGCGCGGCAAAGCCTTCTTCGTTGGGGTCGGTGTAGTTCTTGCCGAGTTCCTTCACCGGGTGCAGCACCAGGTAGAAGGTGATCTCGTTCTGGCCCGGGCTCAGCGTGTCCAGCGAGATGGGCGGGGGCAGCGCATCGGCCTGCGGTGCCGCGTAAGGCTCGCCGTCGGGGAACACCAGCGACAGCTGCGAGGCGCGCAGCATGCCGCTGGCCAGCGCATCGAGGTCGAAGCTGATGGAGCGCACGCCCCAGAAGTACGGATGCAGCGTCTGCGCCGTGGCGCGCAGGCGCGCCTCGTGGTACGCGTCTTGGCGCTGGAAATGCTGGGGGCGTAGAAACAAGCCCTCTCCCCAGAGGACCTTGGCTGCGTAGCTCACGTCGGATCAACTCCCCTCAATTTTTTTTGAATGTATCGCATCGTCGTGTCGACTTGAACGGCCCCGCCGTCGCTACAGATCAGGCGGGCGAGGGCCGGCAGGTCACCGGCCCCAACAGGTTGAGCGCGCCCGTGGGGGCCGCGCCTTGTGCGTTCTGCTGGCCCACCACCGCGCCTGTCGTGACCGTGAGCGCGCAGGCATGCGCGCCCATCACGATGCCGGTTTTTTCGGCGTCCGCGGCGTTGAAGGCGAAGCGCCAGCGCTGGGCATCGGGCGAGTGGAACAGCACCACCACGGCCACCGCGTTGGCGGTGCGCGGAACCATCTCGGTCCAGGTGTATTGCTGGTCGGGAATGAGCGTGATCTCGCGGCTCTCGACGAGGTCGTCGCCCAGCTGCGTCTTGTCGCGTCCCGGCGTGACGAAGGCGTCGAAGGACGACTGGTAGAAGCCCGTCGTCTCCTTCAGCTTGTAGATGCGCATCACCACGGACAGCGGGCGGTTGCGGCCGTCGGCGTTGAGGTTCTTGCCCGCGGCGATCGACATCGTCACCTTGCGCGGGGGCTTTTGCGACTCGGGCAGCTCGGGCTTCTTCAGTCCGCTCGCCTCGAGCGCGATGTTGGCGATCGTGAGGGCCGGCGAGCTGCACCCGCCGAGCATCAACGCGGCCAGCAGCGCGCCAGATGTAATTAATATTTTCATTAAAAGCGAGTCGTAACAATATTTCGATGGACCAAATAGGATTAACCGATTTCGAAAATGACTTTCGATTAGGAAATTAGCATTAATCCGCCCCCGTCATTTGCCATCCACGCGGCTGTAGTATCGTGTATTGTTATTGTCAACGGTCGCAATTTAATGAATGATTGCGGCCTGCTAAAAAGTCAGATCAGGGGGGAATGTGTCGATTCGAAAAATCATGTCGCGCACGATGATTGCCGGTGCCATTGCGAGCACCGTCTTTTTGTCGGCCTGTACCACCACGCCGGACGCGGCCGTTGCGCAGGCGACCGCCGCCTACAACAAGAGCCTGGCCGAGGTCGATGCCGCCGCGGCAGCCGCCACCGGCGACAAGGCGCCCGTCATCCGCCAGTACCAGCAGCTCGCCACCGACAACCCGACCCGCGGTGAGCCGTGGTCGCGCATCGCGCAGATCTACTTCAACGAAGGCCGCTACAGCCTGGCCATCTCGGCCGCCGAGGAGTCGCTGCGCCGCGACCCCTCCAGCCGGCAGGCCAAGAGCATCACCGCCGTGGGCGGCCTGCGCCTGGCGGCCCGCTCCATCGAGGATCTGGGCAAGGACAGCAGCCTGAGCGGCGACGCCAACGCCGACGCCTACCGCCTGGCCGCCCTGCTGCGCGAAACCCTGGGCCTGTCGGTCCTGGTGCCCGCCGGCCCCGAAGCCCGGCCGGCACCCACGCGCCGCGCCGCGGCCCCCAGCCCGGCCCCCGCGCCCTCGTCGTCATCGTCCGCCGCGCCGACCCCGGTCGCCGCCGCACGGCCCGCCCCGGTCGCCGCGCCGCGCCCGGCACCTGCCGCGCCCGCCCCGCGCGCGGGTGGCGGCAATCCATTTGACGCGCTCAAGTAATTGTCCGGTTTTTTGAATTGGTTTTTAAACCAATGTATTAACGAATGGGCGTGCGATCTGGAAATGGGTCGTACAACTTTTTAATTCGTTTCTCAGTCCTATTGCGAAGGTATTGAAGCTTATGGCGACCAAAAGACAGAGCGTGCAGAAGCGTCTCCAAAAAGTGCGCCCGCCGCGCGTGCAACTCACGTACGACGTGGAACTCGGTGACGCCATCGAGAAAAAGGAATTGCCTTTCGTCGTCGGCGTGATCGCCGACCTGGCGGGCCAGTCCGAGGTCGAGCAGCCCAAGCTCAAGGACCGCAAGTTCGTCAACATCGACCGCGACAACATGGACGACGTCATGAAGGGCGTGGCCCCACGTGCCGCCTTCCAGGTGCCGAACAAGCTGGACGGGCGCGGCGGCAGCTTCGGTGTCGACCTCACCTTCAACTCGATGGACGCCTTCTCGCCCGAAGCCGTCGTCGAGCAGATCGAGCCGCTCAAGCGCCTGCTCGACGCGCGCACCAAGCTGGCCGACCTGCGCAACAAGATGGCCGGCAACAGCAAGCTCGAAGACCTGCTGGCCGACGTGCTGAACAACACCGAGCAACTCCAGCGCCTGGGACAGGGCGTTGGCAAGAAGGACGAAAGCTGACCATGACCGCGCAAGCACTATCGGCATCGGGCGGTGCCTCTTCGTCCCAGGTTTCGTCTGAAGCCTCCGTCGACCTGCTCGACCAGATCGTCGAGAAGAGCAAGGTCGCCAAGTCCGACGTGGAACACACGCGCACCAAGGACCTCATCGGCGAACTCGTCAGCCAGGTCCTCGAAGGCTCGGTGATCGTCTCCGACAACGTGTCGGCCATGATCGACGCGCGCGTGGCCGACCTGGACGCGCTCATCTCCGCGCAACTCAGCGCCGTGATGCACGCGCCCGAGTTCCAGAAGCTGGAGAGCACCTGGCGCGGCCTGGAGTACCTGGTCAAGGAGACGCCGACCGGCACCATGCTCAAGATCAAGGTCATCAACGCCACCAAGCGCGACCTGATCCGCGACTTCAAGGCCGCCGTCGAGTTCGACCAGAGCGCGATGTTCAAGAAGGTCTACGAAGAAGAGTTCGGCACCTTCGGCGGTGCGCCGTTCGGCGCGCTGGTGGGCGACTTCGACGTCACGCGCCAGCCCGAAGACATGTACTTCCTGGACCAGATGGCGCACGTGGCGGCCGCCGCCCACGCGCCCTTCATCGGCGCGGCCTCGCCCGAGCTGCTGGGCCTGGAAAGCTTTGCCGACCTGGGCAAGCCGCGCGACATGGCCAAGGTGTTCGACACCGTCGAGTACGCCAAGTGGAAGTCGTTCCGCGATTCGGAAGACTCGCGCTACGTCGGCCTCACGCTGCCGCGCTTCCTCGGGCGCCTGCCCTACCACCCACGCGAAGGCACGGTGGTCGACAGCTTCAACTTCGTCGAAGACGTCGACGGCACCGACCACGCCAAGTACCTCTGGTGCAACGCCGCCTGGGCCTTCGCCACGCGCCTGACGGCCGCGTTCGACGACTTCGGCTGGTGCGCGGCCATCCGCGGTGTCGAAGGCGGCGGCCTGGTCGAAGACCTGCCCACGCACACCTTCAAGACCGACGAGGGCGAGATCGCCCTGAAGTGCCCGACCGAGATCGCCATCACCGACCGGCGCGAAAAGGAGCTCAGCGACCTGGGCTTCATTCCGCTCGTGCACTGCAAGAACTCCGACTACGCGGCGTTCTTCGGCGCGCAGTCGCTGCAGAAGGCCAAGAAGTACAACACCGACAGCGCCAACGCCAACGCGGTGCTCTCGGCGCAGCTGCAGTACATCTTCTCGGTGTCCCGCATCGCGCACTACCTCAAGGCCATGATGCGCGACAAGATCGGCAGCTTTGCCTCGGCGCACAACGTCGAACAGTTCCTGAACCGCTGGATCGCGCAGTACGTGCTGCTCGACGACAACGCGACGCAGGAACAGAAGGCCCAGTTCCCGCTGCGCGAAGCCGCCATCCAGGTCGGCGAAGTGCCCGGGCGGCCCGGCGTGTACCGCGCGGTCGCGTTCCTGCGCCCGCACTTCCAGCTGGATGAACTGTCTATTTCACTGCGCTTGGTCGCCGATCTGCCGAAGTCAGTGAATAAGTAAGGAGGCAGATCGGGTGCGCGGCCGAGGGGCCGTGCTGCAACACGTTAACTGTCAGTAATCAATCAAGAAGGGGAAGAAACATGAAAGATATCTACGTCAAGTTCGGCAGCCCGGCCATCAACGGCGAGTCGCAGGACAAGGACCACAAGGACTGGATCGAAGTCAGCTCGTGGCAGCACAGCATCGTGCAACCGCGCTCGGCCACCGCGTCGACCGCCGGCGGCCACACCGCCGAGCGCTGCGAGCACGGCGAGATGATCTTCACGAAGGACATGGACGTCGTCAGTCCGCTGCTGTACCAGCACGCGTCGGGCGGCACCACCTTCGACGAAGTCACGGTGCAGTTCTACCGTGCCGACGGCGAAGGCAAGCGCGTGCAGTACATGGAGATCAAGCTCAAGTACGTGCTGATCGCCAGCGTGAACCCGAAGGTCGTGAGCACCGACGTGGCCAGCGTGCCGAGCGAGACCTTCTCGCTGAAGTACGCCGCCGTGCAGTGGAAGTACACGCAGCAGAAGATCGGCGGCAACCAGGGCGGCAACTCGCAAGGCGCCTGGAGCCTCACGAAGAACGACAAGACCTACTCGGTCTGACGCCAGTCGGGCAATGACGACCGCGGCGCAGGCCGCGGTTTCTTTTTGGCGCCGCGCCCCTCGCGCGGCGCCGTGCCCGTTGTCCGACGCGAGAGACAGGGAGTGACCCATGACAGGATTCGAACCGGGCCTGCTCGACAAGCTGTTCGATGACGACTGGCGCGGGCCGGCTTCGCCGGTGCTGCGGCATTTGTCGCTTGACGAGGTCAAGAACGTGGTCGCACGCGACCTCGAATCCCTGCTCAACACGCGCATGGTCTTCGACGACGCCAAGCTCCAGGCCTACCCCGAGTGCCGGCGCTCCGTCATGACCTACGGCCTGAGCGATTTCTCGGGCCTGAGCCTGGCCAGCCACTACGACCGTTCGTTCATCTGCCGCTCGCTGGAGCAGGCCATCGCGCGCCACGAGTCGCGCCTGCGCGATGTCTCGGTGTCGCTCGAGGTCGACGGCCAGGCCAGCACCCACATGCTCTATTTCGGAATCACCGCCCTGCTCGTGCTGCCCGAACTGGCCGAGCCGGTGAACTTCGACGCCATGCTGCAGCCCACGACGCTGCAGTACTCCATCACCCGCGGCACCGGCAAGAGCCGGTACGCCTAGCGCCACGATCCGCGCACACGACGCACACCATGGACGAGTTGCTGCCCTTCTACGAACGCGAGCTGGCCTTCCTGCGCGGCTACTCGCAGGAGTTCGCCAAGGGCTACCCGAAGATCGCCGCACGCCTGGCCATCTCGGCCGACGCCAGCGAAGACCCGCACGTCGAACGCATGATCCAGTCGTTCGCGCTGCTCACGGCCCGCATCAGCAAGAAGCTCGACGACGACTACCCCGAGCTCACCGAAGCGCTGCTCGAGGTGATGTACCCGCACTACCTGCGGCCCTTTCCGTCGTGCTCCATCGCGCAGTTCGACGCCGGCGGCGCGGCGCTCGCCAAGCTCAGCAAGCCCGTCACCATCGCGCGCGGCACCGAGCTCACCTCGCAGCCGGTGCGCGGCGGCGCCTGCCGCTTTCGCAGCGTGTACGACGTCACGCTGGCGGCGGTGCAGGTGTCGAACGTGGTCTACCACTCGGTGGTGAATGCGCCCGCGCAGGCCTCGCTGCCGCGCAACGCCACGGGCTGCCTCTCGGTCACGCTCGAGGCCACCGGCGAGCAGAAGTCGCTCGGCACCCTGGCGCTCACGCTGGCGCGCCTGCGCACCTTCATCGACGCCGAGCCCTCGCTGGCCACGGCGCTGGCCGACGCCATCTTCCTGAAGACGGCCGCCGTCTTCGTGGAGCCCGAGCGCAGCGGCAAGTGGACGCTGGTGCAGGGCGAGGCGCTGCACCCCGTCGGCTTCGAGGAGGCCGACGCGCTCATCGAACTGCCGGCGCGCTCGCACCCGGCCTACCGCCTCTTGAGCGAGTACTTCGCGTTCCCCGAGAAGTTCAACTTCGTCGACATCGACCTGGCGAACGCGCTGCGCCACATCGGCTCGTGCCGCTCGATCACGCTGCACCTGGTGATGACCGGCGTGCGCGCCGACTCGCCCACGGCGCGGCTGCTCGAGGGCGTGTCCAGCCGCAACCTGCGCCTGGGCTGCACGCCCGTCATCAACCTCTTCAAGCAGCGCAGCGACCCGATCCGCGTCACGCATGCCGCCGCCGCCTACCCGGTGGTGGCCGATGCGCGCCGCGCCTTCGGCTTCGAGGTCTACAGCATCGACTCGGTCAAGCTCGTGAAGCAGACCGCCGAGGGCGACGCGTACATCGAGTTCCGGCCCTTCTACTCGCTGCACCACGGCGAGCATCCGAAGGAGGCCGAGCACTACTGGTTCGCGCGGCGCAACGAACTCGTGGCGCAGCGCAGCCCGGGCTACGAGACCGAGCTCTCGATCGTCGACATCGACTTCCAGCCCTCGCTGCCGCAGACCGAAACGCTGAGCATCGACCTCACCTGCACCAACCGCGACCTGCCGCATTCGCTGGCCTTCGGCCTGCCGGGCGGCGACCTGTTCATCGAGGGCAACTCGGTGGCGCGCTCGATCCGCATGCTGCGCCGCCCGACGCAGACGCTGCGCATGCCGCGCGGCAAGGGCGTGCAGTGGCGGCTGGTGTCGCACCTGTCGCTCAACCACCTGTCGCTGGCCACCAGCGGGCTGCCGGCGTTGAAGGAAATGCTGCGGCTGTACGACCTGGGCCGCTCGGCCGTGTCGGCGCGGCAGATCGAGGCCATCACCGCGATCGAGCAGCAGGCCACCACCCAGTGGCTGCCCGGCAAGCCCTTCGCGACCTTCGTGCGCGGCATCGAGCTCAAGCTCACGGTCGACGAGACCGGCTTCGTGGGCAGCAGCCTGCAGGCCTTTGCCCGCGTGATGGACCATTTCTTCGGTCTCTATGTGCACCTGAACAGCTTCACCCAACTGGTGATCGTTTCGGCGCGCGACAAGGAGGAGCTGGTGCGATGCAAGCCCCGCAGCGGCGAATCGATCCTCCTGTAGCCGAAAGGCTGCTGCGCGAACCCTACCGCTTCGAGTTTTTCCAGGCGGTGCGGTTGATCGAGCTCATGCTGCTCAAGCGGCAGGAGCGCGACGTGCACCAGCGCCTGGTGCCCGGCGAGCGCATGGTGCCGCGCTGGGTGCGCTTTCGCAGCTCCACCAGCCTGAACTTCCCGCCCAGCGAGATCGAGGCGCTGGCGGTGCGCGACGCCGTGGGCGAGCTGATGTCGGGCGCGCAGCTGTGCGAGCCGCCGCTGCCCACCGAGGACGAACACGGCCTGGGCCGCATCGAACTCACGCCTGCCTCGTTCGGCATGCTGGGCGTGTCGGGCGCCCTGCCCATCGTCTACACCGAGATGCTGATGCGCCGCGAGCAGCATCTGCGCGACAGCTCGGCGCGTGCCTTTCTCGACGTGTTCAGCAACCGCGCTGCCGCGCTCTTCTATGCCGCCTGGCGCAAGTACCGCCTGCCGCTGCACTACGAGCACGAACGCAGCCGCGCCTACCTGCCGGTGCTGCTGTCGATGGCCGGGCTGGAGCACACGGCCCAGCGCGATCCGCTGACCGACGGCACGGGCACCGTGTTCGACGAGACCGTGGCCGGCTACGCCGCCGCGGTGCGCCACCGGCCGATGTCGGCCGCGTACCTGCAGCGCGTGCTGTCCGACTACTTCCGCAGCCACATCCGCATCGAGCAGTTCCTGGGCAAGTGGTACGACATGCCCGTGCAGCAGCGCTCCAGGCTGGGCGAGGGCAACGTGAGCCTGGGCCAGAACGCGATGGCGGGCGAGCGCATCTGGCAGCGCGACCTGCGCATCCGCCTGTGGATCGGCCCGCTCAAGCGCAGCGCGCTGCGCGAGTTCTTTCCGGGCCGCGCACACGCGAAGGCGCTCGAAAAGATGCTGGCGCTGCTGGCCGGTGTGACCTGCGAATACGAAGTGCGCCTGATCCTGGCGCGCGAAGAAGTCGCCGCCGTGCAGCTCAGCGACAGCGGCGGCAGCCACCTCGGCTGGGACAGCTTCATCACCACCCGCGAGGCCGAGGGCGACCGCAGCGACACGCAGTACGAGCTTCAGCCGCTGCAGTGACTTTTCAACGAACACGACCGACAGAACAACACCACCGCTCATGAGCACCTCGCTGAAGACACTGATCACCAAGCTCAACGCCAGCGCCCGCATGGCCACGCAGCGCGCCGCCAACCTGTGCCTGGCCCACGGCCACTACGAGGTCGACCTGGAGCACCTGTTCCTGGCGCTGCTGGAGCAGACTGACAACGACCTCGCGCGCGTGCTGCGCGCCAACCGCATCAGCGCCACCGCGATCCAGTCGGACCTGGAGCGAGAGATCCAGACCTTCAAGAACGGCAATACGCGCACGCCGGTGTTCTCGCAACACCTGCAGCAGCTGTTCCAGCAGGCGTGGCTGCTGGCCTCGCTCGACGCGCACGCGGCGCAGATCCGCTCGGGCCACCTGCTGCTCGCGCTGCTGACCCAGCCCGACCTCGCGCAGCTCGCGCAGCGCGGCTCGCCGCTCTTTGCCAAGATCCGCCTCGAAGACCTGAAGCACGACTTCGACAAGCTCACCGACGGCTCGAGCGAAGCGGCCGAGGCCGGCGCTTCGGGCGCGGCCGCCGAGGGCGACGCGCAGCAACCGGCGGCCGACCCGCTGGCCGCGGGCGTTCCGGGCAAGACGCCCGCGCTCGACCAGTTCACCACCAACCTCACGCAGCGCGCGAAGGACGGCGCGCTCGACCCCGTCATCGGCCGCGACACCGAGATCCGCCAGGTCATCGACATCCTGATGCGCCGGCGCCAGAACAACCCCATCCTTACGGGCGAGGCCGGCGTCGGCAAGACGGCCGTGGTCGAAGGGCTGGCACTGCGCATCGCCGCGCAGGACGTGCCCGAATCGCTGCGCGCCGTGGCGCTGCACACGCTGGACATGGGCTTGCTGCAGGCCGGCGCGAGCGTGAAGGGCGAGTTCGAGAACCGCCTGAAGAACGTGATCGCCGAAGTGAAGAAGAGCCCGCACCCGATCGTGCTCTTCATCGACGAGGCCCACACCATGATCGGCGCGGGCGGCCAAGCCGGGCAGAGCGATGCGGCCAACCTGCTCAAGCCGGCGCTGGCGCGCGGCGAGCTGCGCACCATCGCCGCCACCACTTGGGGCGAGTACAAGAAGTACTTCGAGAAGGACGCGGCGCTCGCGCGGCGCTTCCAGGTCGTGAAGGTCGAGGAGCCCAGCGAGACGCTGGCCGCCGCCATGCTGCGCGGCATGGTGCCGCTGATGGAGAAGCACTTCAACATCCGCGTGCTCGACGAAGCCATCACCGAAGCCGTGCGCCTGTCGCACCGCTACATCAGCGGGCGGCAACTGCCCGACAAGGCCGTGAGCGTGCTCGACACCGCGTGCGCGAAAGTGGCGCTCGGCCAGAGTGCAACGCCGGCGTTGATCGAGGAAGCGAACCGCGGCCTCGAACGCATCGAGGCCGAGAGCGCCGCGCTGGTGCGCGACACCGCGGCCGGCGGGCGCCATGAAGCGCGCCTGGCCGAACTCGCGGAAAAGAAAAGCGCGCTGCAGGCCGAGCTGGCCGCGAGCCAGCAGCGCCTGGCCGAAGAGAACGCGCTGGTCGAACGCATCCGCGCGCTGCGTGCGCAACGCGACGAATCGGCTGCGCAGCCCGAGGCTGCACCCGCCGTTGCAGAGAAGGCGCCGGCCCGCGCCGCCAGCCGCAAGAAAGCTGCTGCCACTGCAGACCCCGCGCGCGACCAGCTCGATGCCCTGCTCGCCGAACTGCGCGCACTGCAAGGCACCACGCCGATGGTGCCGCTGCAGGTCGACGGCCACGTCGTCGCCGAGATCGTCTCGGCCTGGACCGGCGTGCCGCTGGGCCGCATGGTCAAGGACGAGATCAAGACCGTGCGCGCCCTCGACACCCTGCTGGCCGAGCGCGTCATCGGCCAGGACCACGCGCTCGCCGCCGTGGCCCAGCGCGTGCGCACCGCGAGCGCGCGCCTGGAAGACCCCAACAAGCCGCGCGGCGTGTTCATGTTCGTCGGCCCCTCGGGCGTGGGCAAGACCGAGACCGCGCTGGCGCTGGCCGACATCCTGTACGGCGGCGAGAAGAAGCTCATCACCATCAACATGAGCGAGTACCAGGAGGCGCACAGCGTCTCGGGCCTGAAGGGCTCGCCGCCCGGCTACGTGGGTTATGGCGAAGGCGGCGTGCTCACCGAAGCCGTGCGCCGCCAGCCCTACAGCGTGGTGCTGCTCGACGAGGTCGAGAAGGCCCACCCCGACGTGCTCGAGATGTTCTTCCAGGTGTTCGACAAGGGCATGATGGACGACGCCGAGGGCCGCGAGATCGACTTCCGCAACACGCTGATCATCCTCACCTCGAACATCGGTTCGTCGCAGATCATGCAGGCGTGCCTCAACAAGGCCGACGAGGAGCGCCCCGCGCCCGACGCGCTGGCCGACGCCCTGCGCCCGGTGCTCATGAAGGCCTTCAAGCCGGCCTTCCTGGGCCGCATGAAGGTGGCGCCGTTCTATCCGATCACCGACGCGGTGCTCGAGCAGATCATCGCGCTCAAGCTCGGCCGCATCCGCGACCGCATCGCGACGAATCACAAGGCCGTGTTCGAGTGGGACGACGCGCTGGTCGAGGCCGTGCTCGCACGCTGCACCGAGGTCGACTCGGGCGCGCGCAACGTCGACCACATCCTCAACGGCACCTTGCTGCCCGAGATCGCCGAGGCCGTGCTCACGCGCATGGCCGACGAGACGCCGCTGGCCAAGATCAAGGCCAGCTGCGGCAAGGGTGGCGAGTTCCGCTACCGGATCACCTAGGCGCAGCAGCCGCGCGTGCCCACGGGAGAACAAAAACAATGACGACGACCTTCACATCGGCCTCGCTCGGCGGGCTCATGCGCGCGGGCACCACGCAGCGCGATCGCCTGCTGGTGCTGCACACGCCGCTGGGCGAGAACAAGCTGCTGGCCGAGCGCCTGGACGGCGTGGAGTGCATCGACGGCGGCGGCTTTCGCTTCGAACTCACCGCGCTGAGCGATGACGCGCACATCGAACTCAAGAGCCTCATCGGCCAGGGTGTGCGCCTGGACCTGCAGACCGCGCAAAGCCGCACCGAGCTGCGCCCCTTCCACGGCCATGTGAGCGAGGCCGAGTGCGTGTCGAGCAACGGCGGCATGGCGCGCTACCGGCTCGTCATCGAACCGTGGATGGCCTTCCTGCGGTATCGCCAGGACAGCTGCCTGTTCCAGCACCAGAACGTGTTCGACATCGTGGACGCCGTGTTCGGGCGCTACCAGAGCCAGGGCCAGCTCGTGCCCCAGTGGCGCTGGGAGATCGCCCAGCGCGACATCTACCCCGTGCGCGGCATCACCACGCAGTACCAGGAAAGCGACTTCGATTTCGTCGCGCGGCTGCTGGCGGAAGAGGGCCTGTGCTACTGGTTCGAACACGCCACGGGCAAGGACGGCGCACTGGGCAGCCACACCCTCGTCATCGCCGACCACAACGGCGCCTTCCGCGCCAATGCCCAGCCCACCATTCGTTTCCACCGCGCCGATGCCAGCGAGCGCGAAGACACCATCCAGCAGTGGCGCGGCCATCGCCAGCTGCAGACCAACAGCCTCGCGCAGCAAAGCTGGGACTACAAGAGCGTGAACGCACGCCCCGTGCAACAGCAAAGCCGCGCCGCGGGCCAGCGCACCCTGCACTGGAGCGACGACCCCGGCGCCTACGGCTGGGAGACCTCCGCGCAGGGCGAGCGCCTGCTCGCCAACGCCCTGCAGGCGCTGGAGCTGCGCAACAAGCGCTTCGAAGGCCGCAGCGCCGTGCGCACCCTGGCCCCGGCCACCACCTTCACCCTGAGCGGGCACGAGCAGCATGACAAGGACAGCGAACAGGACCGCCGCTTCGCCGTGCTCGCCGTGCGCCACATCGCGCGCAACAACTTCGACGAAGACCTGAAGACCGGCATCGGCGAGCGGCTGGGCCTGCCCGACATCGCCACCGTGTTCGACAGCGGCAACGGCGATACGACCGCAGACGCCGTCACCCACTACCGCAACGAGTTCACCACCGTGCGCGCGGCCATCCCCTACCGGCCGCTGAGCCTGGACGGCCACGGCCAGCGCATCCACCCCAAGCCCAGCGTGCACGGCAGCCAGAGCGCCATCGTCATCGGCGTGGGCGGCGGCGATGCCCCGGTGCACACCGACCGCGACCACCGCATCAAGGTGCAGTTCCACTGGCAGCGCGGCAGTGCGTCCAGCGCGCGCCAGTCGCGCACCGACGGCCAGGACAACGCGCCCGCCGCGGACCGCCTGGGCGCCTGGGTGCGCGTGGCCGCCAGCGCCGCCGGCGACAACTGGGGCCAGATGAGCTTGCCGCGCGTGGGCCAGGAAGTGCTGGTCGAGTTCCACCACGGCGACATCGACCGCCCCGTGGTCGTCGCCGCGCTGTACAACGGCGCCGGCCAGGTCGACGCCCAGCACAACCAGAAACCCGCGGGCGCTGCCCAGTCCACCGGCAATGCGCCCGCGTGGTTCGCCGGCGAAGGCAAGGGCGCCAAGGAGCACGCGCACAACGCCGTCTTCAGCGGCATCAAGACCCAGGAACTCAGCGCCAGTCAGAGCGGCGACGGGGGCTACAACCAGCTCGTCTTCGACGACACCCCCGGGCAGGGCAGCACCAGCCTGGCCACCACCCAGGCCAGCAGCCGCCTGCACCTGGGCCACCACAAGCAGCAGGACGACAACGCCCGCGGCAAGGGCCGCGGCCACGGCGCCGAGCTGGCCACCACCGCGCAAGGCGCCATCCGCGCTGGCGCGGGCCTGCTCGTGAGCGCCTATGCCCAGCCGAACGCCAAGGGCGCGTTCATGGCGAGCCGCGAAGCGCAGCAGCAGACGAAACAGGCGGAAGAACTCGCTACCTCACTCGCCCAGAGTGCGCAGACGCAGAAGGCGCAGATCAAGGGTGAAGACGCTCCTGGCGAACTGCCGGCGATTGCCGCGCTGAAGCATGTGGCCGAAGTGCTGGAGGCGAAGCAGGAAGGAGGTGCTGCGGCATCGGGCAGCAACGCTGGTTCAGGCGGCGGCGACATCAAGGCCACCGAAGGCGGCCACGGCAGCGTCACCGCGTACAGCGAGCCTCATCTGCAGTTCAGCGCGCCGATGGGCATCGGCTTCGTCACGCCGAAGGAAGTGATCGCCGTGAGCGGGCAGCACACCGCGATCGTCGCGAGCCAGGATGTTGACCTGCCCGCGCAAGGGCAGATCGCCCTGAGCGTGGCCAGCGGCGTGAGCCTGTACACGGTGGGCGCGAAGGCCGGTGAAGGCGGCGAGCCGAACCAGGAGCGTGGCATCGCGCTGCACGCGGCCAGCGGCAAGGTGAGCCTGCAGAGTCAGACCGGCGCCACGAAGATCGCGGCGGACAAGAAGGTGACGATCGCCAGCACGGCGAAGGACGTGGCCGTGGAGGCGCCCAAGCACGTGCTGCTGACGAGTGCGGGGGCGTACATCAGGCTGGAAGGATCGAGCATCAAGATCCATGCGCCGGGGAAGGTGACGTTCAGGGGGATGCATAACTTTGTGGGGCCGATGGGGGACAGTGCGAGCAACAGCGTGGGCAAGGCGGAAGCACAGCCATGCCCCAAGCAAAACGATGCCGCAGCCAGCGGCGCCGTCACCCTCTGACGGCCAGGGACAGATGTTCGAAAACCTTGTTCGGCAGTTGGGGGAGGCGCTGCAGGCGGACGATGCCTTGTCCGCCTACCTGCTGGTCGACCCCATGTTGCGCGAGCCCTTCTCCGAGGACCTGTTGCAGGCGGAGCCGCGCGAAACCTGGACCGTTCCTGTTCGTCACCCGTTGTTGAAGCCCGAACAGCGCCCTCGATTGATTCGCCTGCATCCGCACGACACGCATCTGCTGAAGGCGAGCCTGGCCTTGGCGTTGAGCGAGCAGGCAGACCCGGATGCGGAGGGCGAACAAGGGTTCGTCTTGGGCGGCTGGTTGTTGGCTGACGCACCGGCAGACGCATTGGCTAGACATTTCGCCCGGTGCATGCAGGGCAGCTTCGCCGGTGAGACCAACCCCAAGTTCATACGCTGGGCCGATCGGCGGGTCATCGAGTGGATGTGGCCTGTACTGACACCGGACCAGCAAGCGGGTCTTTTGGGGCCCGTGCATTGCTGGTACAGCCTGGACCGATGCGGCGAACTTGTGCGCTACGAGGCCCCCTCCGATGCCAAGCAGGAGGGCGTGGGCTTCAGTGCCGAGCAGTGGGCACATGCAACCCGCAACGAAGCGGTTCAGGATTTGCTGCGCGGGTGGCAGCGGTTCGCAGGCGTCTTGCCCTCCGATTACTTGCAGAAGGCCTCCGAGGCGACTGCCGCGACCATCTCCGCGGGATTGTCGAACCGGCAAGACCGGGTCTTGCTGGGGGCTTACATCCTGCAGGTCCACCCGCAATTGACCACCCATCCGACCGTGCACTCGTTGATCGCTCGCGCCTTGCGCGGTGACGCCACGCTGGCGCAGGCGCTCGAAGGCGTGCCTGACCCCGAGGGATGGAACACCATTCGGACCGAGTTGGAGCGCCACGCCGGACTGTCGCAGCTTCAACCGGCCACACAGGGAGAACGACTTGGCTGATACACCTGCCCCCAGCTATTCGGCGGGCGCGCAAAAGGCGGCTGCCGGCACGCCCGGATGCACTGCCGGCGGCTGCCCGGCGTGCGCCAAAGCCGGATTGCCGGTGTTGCTCGTACGGCCCGGCCTCGCGGAAAGTAGTTACGCGCAGCCCAAACAGGAAGCGGCGCGGCCGCTGCTCGACAGGCACACCGCGGAGGCGGCGTTGAGCTACAGCCGCTACGCAATGCGTACGCTGCGTGCGGGATTCGTTGTCGTTTTCTATGAGAAGCCCCATACGCCGCAATTGAAGGCCGACAAAGGCTGGCAGATTTTTCGTGTCAGCGATGGTGGGTATCTCAGTCCTTTCCCGCTGCAGGCCGTGCCCTACACGAACAGTGCCAGCAGCGAAGGTGGCTTTGTGTGCCAGCGCTCCGAAGCGTATGCCAATGCGATGCTGCTCGTGATTCCAGAGGCCAAGCTCGCGGGTTCCGTGTGGGTGGGCTACAGCGACCATCCCTGGTCCCAGCCTGTGCGAGACCTGTACGCGTCCAAAGAGGACTTGCGGAAAAGACGCATGACTCTCATCGAGGCTTCGAAGGGAACGGCCAAGCGGTCGATGCCACTGACCACGGGCGCCATCCTGACGCTTGTCGCGGACTACGACGAGAAGCTGCAGCCCAACGATTTGCTGGGTACGCCGTTCCCCCCGTTGAACATGCAGAAGGGGGCGGCGGGCAAAGCCGGCGTGCGGCCGGAAATCGCACTGGACGTTTTTCAAGCAGCCGAGCGTCTGGTGAGGGCTTCACAGGGGCAATACACCATGGACCATGTGCACATGGTCAGCGTTCCCGATGCCGTTGGGGTGACCTCCGAGTCGGCCTACATGCGTCTGGTCAAGTGCAACAGCGCAGCCCGGTGGCTGAACGAGTACAAGGATTCGGAAGGTAAAAAGCAGGGGCAGTGGCGACTTCAAACGGCGTTGACCATCGAGGGCTTGCTGAAAGAAATCGATGCACAAGGCGATGCGACCAAGAGACGCATCGCAGGCATGGGGCACCTGAATGGCAAGGCCATCACGAGCGAGGATTTCCGCAAGCAGAAAGCAGCCGGCAGCTTGCCGCCGGAAGCTCGTTGGGTAGGCAATCGCAAGGCAAGGCCGATGTCGAGGGTAGACGCCTACCCCGACCCGATCAATGGAAAAATCGAGCTTCCCAACGAGGGGGAGATCGACCACGACACCGCGGGCCTCAAGGATGACGTTCTTGAGAAGCTCGGATCGAGTGGCAGGTACACCTTCCGGAGTTTTCTGGAGCAATTCGACAGGCTTTCAAAGGCCGACAAGAATCTTCTTTCGAAGATCGAGCCCGATCACGGGGCGTGGCTCAATTCGGCAGCGCGCAAGCTCGTGACCGAGCATGACTTTGGCCTCAACGAACGCATCGACGGCCTGCACTACGCCAATGCTGTCGCACAGATCACGTTGGGAGGGCACATGAGCACCACGGGACTCGAGTGGTACAAGCCCTTTGCTTCTGACAACCCACATGACAGCCAGGCGCTGCTCACTCGGGCGCTGCTTGGGAATCAGGTGGCATTCTTCGACGCATTCAAGCCCACCAAGATCCACAAGGAAACCAAGAACATCTTCAAGTTGTTCGAGGAAACGGCACAGGCTCTGAAAGATGCAAGCGCGGGCAAGGGAACTCCCTTGGCCAGCCAGGTCCTCCTTGCCAAGTATCCGTTCTACGACAAGGTCGTCAGCAGCTTGCCGTTGCTGAAAAACGCCGCCTCGGGTCTGGCGCATCCGCTCATCACCATCGTGGGCGGGATCAGCATGGCCACGACAGGCACGGACCCGGCATCGGTCAAGACACGGCAATTCCTCACGGCCGTCATGCAATGCATTACCGCCGGCCCGGCAGGGCCTTCAGGCGCGATGGCGCAAACGGTCAAGATGACCCTGTCGGAGGCTGTGAAGTACTGGGAGAGCCTGCGCGGCGAGTTGGGTCGCCGCGCGGCGCAGGGCGCGGGCGCCGTAACGGGCGCGGCCAACAAGGCCGGTACCGCCGCCACAGGCAAGCTCAAGAACGTGGCGCTGGCGGGTGGTCTGAGCTTGGCACTGGCGGGGCATTCGCGCGGTCTCAACACGCTGATCGATGTGTGGATCTTCACGGCTGAATCTGCAGACGACCTCACCAAAAAGGCCACCGTCGCAGGGCGCTCCGCCGCCAACGCTGCAGCTCAGGCGGGCCGCTCTGCCGGCAACGTCGCCACTGCGGCGGGGCGGGCGATCGGCAGCGCCACCGCGCCGGCAACGCAAGCGGCCACCCGTGCGGCCGGCTGGACCGCCGCACAGCTCTCCGGTTTTGCCAAGGGCTCGGCAGCCGTCATGAGCGGCGGCGCAGCGTCCTTCTCGGCAGCCGGCGCGGTGTTGCATGGATTCTCGATTGCCAAGTCCATCAAGATGCTGGAGAACGGCACGCAAGACCAGCGCACAGCTGCGTGGTTTGGGCTGGCCGGCTCGGGCCTGGGCATCACGGGCGCGAGCCTTGAAGTTGCCGAGCAGATTGCCAAGGCGAACGGTGCATGGGCTTCGAAGGCGAACATGCTGAAGCTGATGGCGAGCAGGTTGTCGGCAATGGGATTGTTTGTCGATGCGGGTTTGGCTGCGGTTAATTCAGTGCGAAGGTCGGAGGTGGCGGACAAGGATGCCGCAAATGCATACAGAGTCTCCGCAGCTCTTTTCGGACTCGCCGGGGTCGCAGGGCTGATGGCTGCTGGGCAGATCAGCGGCTCGGTGGTCAGCGCCGGCCTGCTGGGCCTGTCGTGGACCGGCTGGGGCCTGATTCTGATCGGCCTGGCCATCGGTGTCGGCTACATCGCCATGCTGCTACAAGACACGCCCACTGAAGAATGGGCTGCTAAAACCATTTGGGGCCGAGCCGATACCAAATGGGGCAGCCTGGAAGTTGAGCAGCAGGAACTCAACAAGCTGCTCATGGGCATCCGCGTCGAGTTCGAGTACGGCATGAACACCATGGCCACGACCGGGGCCGGTATGTCGCGTGCCAATGGCGGGCTGGGAGCGCTGTTCATGAAAGACCCGTTCGAAGGTCACAGCGGTCTGTACAAGACCGTCGAACTGAAGCTGTGGATGCCCAAGGCATTGCGCGACAGCCTTGAATGGACCATCGGCATCACGCTGGGCGGCCGCGACGGCATCTCGACTTTGGTCTACATGCTGGGTCGCAGCGTGCCGCCTGCGCCAGCGCTGAGCTTGAAGGGCCTGGAGCGTCCGCAACGCAGTGATGAGGGCGACTTCACCCGCATCACCATCGACACCGATGGGTTGCTCTACCCGCGAGCCCAGGTCCAGGTCCAGGTGCTGGTCGACGCCACCAGCGGAGACTATGTGGTGGATCAGACGATGACTGACTGACATGAAGAAACTACCTGAATACAACGTGCTGCTGCCGGATTGGCAAGGGCCGGAGACGCAGTTTGACGAGATCGACGAAGCGCTGCGTCCGATGCTCAATGGAACGATCACGCGCGTGGCGCCTGACGATAAGCGGAAGCCGGTGCACGAGAGTGCGAGCACCTGCGATTCGTTGCTGGCAGTGCATCCGGATGCGATTCAGATCGGTGCGCCCATGGGTACGGGAGAGGTGATCGGGACGGGAAATACATACATTCTCTTTTCGGTGGGACTTATGGGTTTGGGGGGATGGATGACACCAAGAGGTGCTGATGTCTTGGGCTGGGCGCTGAGCGCGGCAATGTTCTTGCTTGGTTTTTATGCGTTTTCTTTTGCCCTTCGCATGTCTCACCTTGCTCCCCGAGATATCCCCATCGTCTTCAATCGCAAGACCCGAAAAGTCAGCATCTGCATGCTGGGACGCTTGCGCTTCTGGCGCTTCTGGGAGCGCGTGGGCATCGACAAAGTGATCACCACCTCGTGGGACGATTTGCAGGCCCGCAGCTACAAGGTCATGCAACTCACCGGCGAGGCGGCCCGCGACACCCATGTGCTGCGCCTGCTGTGGGGCGAGGCCCGGAACCCGCGTAAGCTGGAAGGCATTGCCTTGATCGGCTATCTCGGTTGGTACGAAGACGCTGCCCTCTGGCGTCTGTGGGAACACATCCGGCGCTACATGGAAGAGGGCGGCCCGGCCATCCAACCGGGCGAGACCTTGCGCACCAGCGGTGCGGGCAAGCTGCCGGAGTTGCCGCCGCAGGTCATTGCAGCGGCCGGTGGTCCGGCGTTGAGTGTGGAAGAGGTTACCCGGCTGGCGGGTGCGGCCGATGCGGCGGCTTAGGGTGCAAGCTGACGTGCACTCGATCTTCACCAGTCAGGCGCAGGCGGCTGTCAAGAAATCAATCGATGCCGACGGTGACGGGATGACGGCGTGACATGAAAAAGTTACCCGAATACAACGTGCTGCTGCCGGATTGGCAAGGGGAGGAGACGCAGTTTGACGAGATCGGCGAGGTGCTGCGGCCGATGCTCAATGGAACGATCACGCGTGTGGCGCCCGGGGACAAGAAGCAGCCCGTGCACGAGAGCGCCAGCACCTGCGATTCGCTGTTGGCTGTACATCCGCATGCGATTGAGATTGGCGCGCCCTTTGGAACCGGGGAGACAGTGGGGAATGGGAATACCTATGCGGCTTTCTTTTTGGGATTCATGGGATTCGGGGCCTGGTTTCTCTGGGAAGGATTGATGTCTCGGAGTATTTTTTTTCTTGTTAGCGGGAGCATCATTCTTGCGACTGGCTTCTTCCCCTTCTCCTTCGCCCTGAGGATGTCCCACCTAGCCCCTCGCGACATTCCCGTGGTCTTCAACCGCAAGACCCGCGAGGTCAGTATTTGCGTGCTGGGGCGCTTGCGCTTCTGGCGCTTCTGGGAGCGCGTGGGCATCGACAAAGTGATCACCACCTCGTGGGACGATTTGCAGGCCCGCAGCTACAAGGTCATGCAACTCACCGGCGAGGCGGCCCGCGACACCCATGTGCTGCGCCTGCTGTGGGGCGAGGCCCGGAATCCGCGCAAGCTGGAAGGCATCGCCTTGATCGGCTACCTCGGCTGGTACGAAGACGCTGCACTCTGGCGTCTGTGGGAACACATCCGGCGCTACATGGAAGAGGGCGGCCTGGCCATCCAGCCGGGCGAGACCTTACGAACCAGCGGTGCGGGCAAGCTGCCGGAGTTGCCGCCGGAGGTCATTGCAGCGGCTGGCGGGCCGGCGTTGAGTGTGGAAGAGGTTGCCCGGCTGGCGGGTGTGGCCGGTGTGGCCTGCGCGCTGCACAGCCGTTCTTTTGCCCTATGAAGCGATTCGCTCTACTTGCCGCAGTTGTTGTTGCAGTCCTCATCGCATCGGCTGTGGCGTACCGCGGCTATCGGGTGAACACGAGCACTTCCGACACTTCAACCGCGGTATCGAGCGACGAGAGCCGGGCCCAGGGAAGGCTGTTGGCGAAGCTTCGTTTCGATGCACCGTCCTTTGGCGATTGCTCGGTCCATGACGCGTGGCTGGAAAAGTCCTCCACGTTCGTGACGCGCAGCTGGTTCGGAATCCGTCTTGGAAATGAAACCGTCCCGACAGCCGCCATTCATGTGGTACTCGACATGCCCAAAGATCCGTTCCTGCCTGCGCAGATCTTGAGCTTCGATGAGACGAACCCGACCGCGTCCAGCCTGGGACTGACCGGCTCGTTCACCCAGACCGTCACGATCAATGCAAAGCGCTACCGGCTGTTCGGATCGAACACCGTGTTTCCGCCGCCTACGGTCATGAAATTCAGCTGTGGCACAGCAAACGCACATGCAACGTTGGCGAACTAGGATTTTTCCGGTCCACGCGATGCCGATCGGCCAGCCCCTGAACCGACAGGGCGGGAAGATCGCGCGCGGCCATGCATCGAACGAAGACCGGCACGACCGGCACTGACACCAGGGAGGTGGATATCCATGTCATCAGACACATCAAGCAGCTTCATGCCGACGCCATGGAAGCTCGAAGGCCTGAACGTCGCGCGGCTGTCGGAGCAGGCGCGGCTCATCAAGCTGCAGCTGCCCACGTCGGCGCCGCAGAACGCCGTCGTCGTCGAGCGCTTCACCGGCACCGAGGGGCTCAATGAACTCTTCGACTTCACCATCGACACCCTCGCCACCTCGAGCGAATTCGACCCGTTCGCGCTGATCGGCGAAGAGTTGAGCCTGCGCCTGCTGTTGGCCAACGGCAGCTTTCGCACCTGGCACGGCTACCTCACGGCCGTCGATGCGCTGGGCGGTGACGGCGGTCTGGCGCGCTACCGGCTGCATCTGCAGCCCTGGCTCGCCGCGCTGGGCCTGCGCCGCGACAGTTTCGTGTATGCCGCCAAGCACGTGCAGGACATCGTCAGTGAAGTGTTCGCCGACCACACGACCGCGAGCTTCAGTTTCGAAGTCACGCAGGAGATGCCCGTGCGGCCCACCTGCGTGCAGTACCGCGAGTCGGACCTGGCCTTCGTGCTGCGCCTGCTGGCGGAAGAAGGGCTGAGCTTTCGCTTCGAGCATGAGCAGCAGGCGACCGGTGGCGGGAGTGGCAACACCACGCCTTCGCATCACCGCCTGGTGATCTTCGATCGCGCGGCAACCCCGCCCGACTGCGCCCTTTCGCAGATCCGCTTCCACCGCGTCGACGCCACCGAAGCGACCGACGCCATCACCGCCTGGAGCAGCCGGCGCCAGGTCACCACCAACGCCGTCATGCGCAACGCCTGGGACGCCAGCGTGCTGCAGGCCCCCACCGGCGCAGTGCAGAGCGCGCTGGCCGTGGGCGAGGTGCCCGTGCTGGAGCACTACGACGGCACCGGCGCGCAGCGCTATGCCGACAGCGCCACCGCCGCCCGCCGCGCCGAGCAGCAGCTGGTGGCCTTCGAATCGCGCATCAAGCGCTACGGCGCCGCGGGCAGCGTGCGACAGCTCGGTGCCGGCGAGCGCTTCACGCTGACGCAGCACGACCGCTACGACGGCCGCAGATTCCTCGCGCTGCGCGTGCGCCACGAAGCGGCCAACAACCTCGGCGCACAGGCCGCGCAGGTGCTCGAGGCCGGCGAGCTCGAGAAGGGCAGCTACCGCAACAGCTTCGAGGCCCAGCCGGCCGAGGCGCAGGTCGTGCCGCTATGGCGCCCCAAGCCCACGGCCCCCGAGGCCATGGTCGCGCTCGTGGTCGGCGGCGATGACGACGAGGCACCGACCGCCGTCCACACGCAGCGCGATCATCGGGTGCAGGTGCGCTTCCATTGGCAGGCCCAGCGTGCAGGCCAGCAGCAATCGACGGGCAGCGGACAAGGCAGCCTGGTCGCCGCCGGTCGCCACGCGAGCAATCGCCAGTCCGTCTGGCTGCGCGTGGCTGCACCCGTGGCCGGTCCCAACTGGGGCGCACATCACCTGCCGCGTGTGGGTTCCGAAGTGCTCGTGTCCTTCATCGAAGGCGACATCGACCGACCGGTGGTCGCCCAGCAGCTGTACAACGGACAGGACCTGCCGCCCTGGTCGGCCGGCACCGACTCGTCGGCCAACCATGCGGGCGTGCTCTCGGGCTGGCACAGCCGCGCGCTCGACGGCAGCGGCTACAACCAGTGGATCGCCGACGACGCGCCCGGTCAGGTGCGTACCCGCCTGGCCAGCTCGCACGCCGCGAGCCAGCTGAACCTGGGCCACCTCAACGCCCAGTCGCCCGACGAGAGCAGCCGCGGTGCCTGGCGCGGCAGCGGCGCCGAACTGCGCTCCGACGCCTGGGTCGCCACGCGCGCCGGCGAGGGTTTGTTGATCTCGACGCTCGCCCAGGAACGCGCGGCGGGCAGTGTGCAGGACACCACCAGCGTGCGCGGCCAGCTCGCGGGTGCGCTGCGCGAGGCGCAGAAGCTGTCCGATGCGGCCGGCGGCGCCAAGGCCCTGGCGTTGAGCGCCACGGCGCTGCTGCAGCCGCTCATCGACGACATCGATCCGCAGAAGAACGGGCACTATCCCGGCAGCGTCAACGGGCAGGACGCGCGCGAGCCGAAGGGTGGAGAGGGCGCAGGCTCACGCGAAGGGCAAGACCCCGTGCCCGCCTTCGCCCGGCCGATCATGGTGCTCGATGCGGCCATGAGCCTGAACATGGCCACGCCCGCCAGCGCGACTGTGTACGCGGGCGAGGCGATCCACTGGACTGCCCAGGCGCAGGCCCACATCGCGGCGGGCAAGACCGTGAGCTTTGCGGCCGCCAAGTCCGTGGGGCTGTACAGCCACAAGGGCGGCATCCAGGTCATCGCGCAAGACGGGCCGGTGAGCGTGCAGGCGCACACCGACGAACTCGAATGGCTGGCCAAGGAAGGCTTCACGGTCACCAGCAGCAATGACGAGATCCATGTGCTGGCGCAGCAGAAGATCACGCTCAAGGGTGGGCAGACGAGCATCGAGCTGGATGGGATGAACATCACCTTGAAGATGCCGGGGCTGCTGGACATCAAGGGGACGACCAAGAGCTTCGTGGGCCCGGGAGGAAAGCCTGCAAAGTTGCCGGCACTGCCCACGGGCATAGCGGTGTTCGAAGAGCCACCGAATGTCACACCACCGCCCCGCAAGTTCAAGTTTTCGGTTTAGGCGAGCACGCGATGATCATCAGCCCACCCTTTCTGTCTCAGCCGGACATCCCCGTCTACAGCGAACAGTGCGTCAGCGACGTGATGCCCGGCGGTATCGTCGGCAGCGGCGCATTTCCCGTCAGCCAGGCAATGGCCTGGCATGGCGGCATCCACATCAACGCTCCCACGGCCGACGAGCCGGTGCGCGCCATCGCCGATGGCACCGTGATCTTCCGGCGCGATGGCGGCACCGCCCGCTATGACGCGCAAGACCATTCGACGGGATGTGTCGTGATTCGCCACAAGACCGAGATCGGCGCCAACGACGCCACCGCAGTTGAAGTTGTCTACTACTCCATCTATCAGCACCTGCGCCTGCTCGATGCCAATCTGCCGGCCGTCAATCAGATCGTCTACCGCAAGGACAAGCTGGGACTGGCCGGCACCATCTATGGCCGCGCCAACTGCATCCACCTGGAGATTGTTGCTGGTGATGCCGATACTCGGAGCCTTGTGGGGCGCAACACTGGCGATCTGCCGCTCACCAGTGACGGTCGCGCCGACGCGGTGTACGGTGAGGTCTATGTGCTGGTGCCTGCCAAGACCCCGTACTACAGCGCACAACCAACCGGCGCGACCCTGCCTGCGGCGGCAGGTGACAGCGGCGGTGCCGATCTGATCGTCGGCATCAGGTACGAGGCTGCTAACGCCACACTGACCACCTACCAACTCACCGGCGAGGTTGTCAGTGCGGGAATCGCGGAAACCGACGCTGAGTACAACCTCTATACCGAAGCGAACACGCGCCATGGTCGCCTCAGCGCGACCGCCCAAGCCACCAGCAGCCCCAGCGGCTGGTACGAACTGCTGCGTTTCGGTCGCAAGCTGGGCAGCGACCCACTGCCCAACGATGCGGCCCATTGGCGCAAGGTCGTTGTCCCCGGACAGCCCGGGGGCGTCTGGCTCGACCTGAATGCCAGCAACACCAGGAAATTCAGTGATGCCGACTTCCCCCACTGGTCAGACTGGAAGCTCATTGACGACGATACCCAGGACGACAACAGCCAGTGCAACTCGGCCCTGATCGATGCCATGCTGGCCCCAGCGGCCCAGCCCGCGGCACCACCCAGTAGCCCCCCGGACATGACCAGCCCTTCCGTGCCAGCACCGCAGGCGCCGGAAGGCGCTGCAACCACGCCGGAGCAAAAGGCGGCCAACCGAAAGCAGAACTTGTGCAAACCCGCTGTTCAAGCGAAGTTGGCCAAAACGGTCTGCAAGTTCCCCACGGAGTGGGCCAAAGACGAGGTGCGCAAGCGCTGGGCATGGACACGCGACAAGGGCAACCCTTACGTGCCGTACCCGTTGGAGGACGAGACGGACTTCACGGAAATGACTGACTTTGCGCAAAAGCTTTGCTTCTGGGAGGAGCTTCCCGCCGAAGACAAGGCGCGCCTGACGATCAAGCACTGGCACTTTCACCCGAGGGAGTTCATCAAACACTTCAGGAAATGCGGGTGGTTGAGCAAAGATGATGTTGTGAGGTTGGTTCGAAACGTGGACAAACTCTTGATAACTCGATCAACCATTGTTTCCTATCTGGAAACTTCTTTGTCAATCACCGCAAAAGGCGGACGACCGCAAGGCCTGCATGTTCCACTTCAGAAAATGATGCGCAAGTACGGGCTTGCTTCATCATTGCGCTCAGCTCATCTTTTCGGTCAATTGATTGAAGAGACTGGCAGGCTCGAGTCGATGATCGAAAAAGGCGGCGCCTCGTACTTTGATAAATATGAGCCAGGAACTGATCAAGGTGCAAAGCTGGGGAACACGGACGTTGGAGATGGCGTAAGGTTCAAAGGCCGTGGAATCATTCAGATTACAGGCCGATCGAATTATGAGAATTACGGAAGATTCAAGGGCGACTCAAATATTTACGTAACGGATGCTGGCTCTTCATCGCTTGCGACAGACGCAAGCCTGACTTGTGATGCCAGTGGGTATTATTGGATTTCAAAGCAAAGATACTCCATGGGAAAAAACAAGAAGCTCGTTCCGATGGGGAAACTGGGAATAAGTTACTGGGCAGATCAAGGCGCGGAGGAAGATGACGCGAGGCAAGTGACGAAATGCATAAATCCGGCTCAATACCATTTTTCCGAGCTTCGGTGGCCAGGTTTTTTGCATGCATGGCATGCCGTCAATGATTCGCCTAACGCCCCCAATGATTTCAAGAGGATCAAATGAAAAAATTTCTTCGGATCTTTTGTTTTATTCCCCTGATCTTTGTTTTTTCTGTATGTCTTCATGCTGGTGAAGCTGAGAGTTTCAATCTATGCAGCTCAATAAAATTCAAAACTTACGGATTTAGCTTGGAGCAGTTGAAATCCTCTTCCGATGAGGGAGCGTGTCAAAAATGGAAAAGCGCCGAAGCAAAAGTTTTGGTCGTAAGACTGGAGAGAGACAATGAGAGGAGCGAGCAGAGGACTCAGAAAGAAAAGAAGCCTTATTTGTACGTGAGGAAGGATCGAACAACTCCCCCAGGGCCAATTTTTGATTTTGTAAAATACGAGGCTTCTAGAGGTAGGTATTTTTTTGATGAAAGTAAATTTTTGCAGGCAGTCAATGAGTGGCCGGTATATCAGCAGAGAGCTGCGAAAATAGTGCAGGAGTCTGGAGGGGTGGTAAATCCGGATGCAAGCGTTCAGCACTGGAAGAATAATTCGGGGGATTTTTTGGTGTGCACGATAGTTTATCGGAGTCAAAAAAATGAACCTCAATTCATGGAGCGGCACTTCTCCTTCTTTAAAAAGAATAAAATTTCTGCAGCCTATAGTTCCGTTCTATTGAGGGTCGACGACAGTGTGGCAATCGAAGAGGTCGACGCTGTTGAAAAACTGTTTCGGTCTATCGAACTGGTGCAATAGACGACTTCGGATGGAGGAGCGTTTTTGGCTGAGGTGCCAACAACCCTGGGTGCAGGCGATGTTGGTCTTGCAGCCTGGGCCTATGACACCACGCTCGTGCGCGTGGGTGACTCGGGTCACACCAAAACGCAGGCTCCCCGCAGGCGAGTTCGCACTTGCACCTGCAGAGGGCAACGCATCGCACTCGCGCATCTCGCCAATCAGAGCAAAGCGAAGAAAAGTGCACTGGACCGGCATGAAGTAGGAGCTCGCCCCTCGGGCTGGACCGATGCCTGTGGTGATTCGCAATGGCGCTTACGCGCGTGGTCCGGCAACATCGCAAGCCAGTCCGCAGCTGCTCAGAAAATTCGGATGCTGCGAGGCAGCTGCGCTGCCCGGCAGCGGAAAAGAGGAGTCCTCGAAAGCAGCCAAGTGCCGAGCAAAGAAATAGTCGCATGTGGCTCTACCTGCATCACACCGCCTCAGACCTCATCGACCTGGACCCCACAACCGGCCGCTGGCGCCCAGTCGACGACGCCGAGAAACCGCCAGGCGCGTCGGTGCTCGCCGATCTCCCGGTCAAAGGCGGCTACACGATCGAGAACGACAAGCGCTACTACAGCTATTGGACGGACGATGAGAAGTTCGTTTTTCGCAGCGACGACGGCGCTGTGTTCGAGATCTGCCAGAAGCGCGACGACGGCTCAGTGGTGATGCTCTCGCCCGTCCTGCGCAGCGAGATCGCTCCGTCGCGGTATGGCGACGGGCGCTTGCGACAAGGCTTCAGCCAGTTCCGGCTGATGGATGCTGCAACAGGTCAGGTCGTCTTCGAGCTGGACTACAACGCCGAGCGCTATCAACGCCTGTACCAGGCCGACTTTACCGCCGCGGCGGCGGAACAGGATCTGTCCGACTGGGATTTCTTCATCGCCCTGCAAGGCGCCATCGAGATCTTCGAAGAGCGTGCCGCGTCCGGCCGCGTCGCTTTCTCCGTGCAGGACGATGGCTCGGCGCAGGTCCAGGGGCACCGCATGCGCCGCGATGAGCTGCTGTTTGCGGACACGGGCCAAAAGTGCCCCCGCTCGGGCATCTGGGCCTGCCTGACCGACCTGCGTGTGAGCGCGGCGGTCACGAAGGGCGAGCCAATGCCTTCGAGCGGCGGGCAGCCGGTGCAATGGGTCTGGAGCCGCCCCGGCTGAGCGCAGCGCAGCCCGCGGCTTTTAACCCCGCCCCAGCCGGGTCACAGACCCTTGCGCATAATTGACGCAAGCTATGACTCTCACCGAACTCAAATATATCGTCGCAGTCGCCCGCGAGCGGCACTTCGGCAAGGCGGCCGAGGCCTGTTATGTGTCCCAGCCGACGCTTTCGGTGGCCATCAAGAAACTCGAGGACGAACTCGAGGTCAAGCTCTTCGAGCGCAGCGCCGGTGAAGTGACCGTGACGCCGCTCGGCGAGCAGATCGTCCAGCAGGCCCAAAGCGTGCTCGACCAGGCCGCCAGCATCAAGGAGATCGCCAAGCGCGGCAAGGACCCGCTGGCCGGCCCGCTGAACCTGGGCGTGATCTACACGATCGGCCCGTACCTGCTGCCCGACCTGGTGCGCCAGGTGATCGCGCGCACGCCGCAGATGCCGCTGGTGCTGCAGGAGAACTTCACGGTCAAGCTGCTCGAAATGCTGCGCGCCGGCGAGATCGACTGCGCGATCATGGCCGAGCCCTTTCCCGACACGGGCCTGGCGATGGCGCCGCTGTACGACGAGCCCTTCATGGCGGCGCTGCCCGTGAAGCACAAGCTGGCCGACCGCGAGTCGATCACGTCGGAAGAGCTGCAGAGCGAGACGATGCTGCTGCTGGGCACGGGCCACTGCTTTCGCGACCACGTGCTCGAGGTGTGCCCCGAGTTCGCGCGCTTCTCGAGCAACGCCGAGGGCATCCGCAAGAGCTTCGAGGGCTCGTCGCTGGAGACCATCAAGCACATGGTGGCCTCGGGCATGGGCGTGACGCTGGTGCCACGCCTGTCGGTGCCGGCCGAGGCGCTCAAGCCGAAGGTCAAGGGCCGCAAGGAGCCCGAGCAGATGGTGCGCTACCTGCCCGTGCGCGACGCGCAGGATCGCGACCCGCCGATGCGCCGCGTGGTGCTGGCCTGGCGCCGCACCTTCACGCGCTACGAGGCCATTGCGGCGCTGCGCAACGCGATCTACGCGTGCGAGCTGCCGGGTGTCAAACGACTCTCCTAGCGATTCGGGGCCTTCGCCTACGCGCGGGCTGTTTGGGATCGCTGATCGCTGGGATAGAGTGAAGCTGTTGCGAAGCCGCCTGCCGGCTTTCAGAATTTCGGTGTTGTCACCCAACTTCAAGAAAGACCCCTCCGCCATGGCCAAACCCTCGAAGAAAACCAAGTCCCCGTCGCCCGCAGCTTCCGCCGGCAAGGTGCCCAAGAAGGGCGGCGCCGTCGTCGCGCAGGAGTCGGGCAGCCGCAATGCGCCGATCATCAACATCGGCATCGAACGCCAGGACCGCGCGGCCATCGCCGAAGGCCTGAGCCGGGTGCTGGCGGACACCTACACGCTGTACCTCACGACGCACAACTTCCACTGGAACGTGACGGGGCCGCACTTCAACTCGCTGCATGCGATGTTCATGACGCAGTACACCGAGCTGTGGGGCTCGACGGACGTGCTCGCCGAGCGCATCCGCGCGCTGGGCCACTACGCGCCGGGCTCGTACGCCGAGTTCAGCAAGATCGCCACCGTGCCCGACGTGCCGCAGACCCCACCCAAGGCGATGGAGATGGTGCGCATCCTCGTGAAGGGCCACGAAACGGTGTCGCGCATCGCGCGCGAGTTCATCCCGGTGGCCGAAGAGGCCGGCGACGATCCGACCGCCGACATGCTGACCGCGCGCTGCACGGTGCACGACCAGACGGCCTGGATGCTGCGCTCGCTGCTCGAGGACTGATGACGGCGTCTTGATCTCCCGACATGCCGGGAGCCCCTTCAGAGAGCGGCACAATGGCCGCTCTTTTGACGTCTGCCTTGCCGCTTTTCGCATGCCTCTCGCCCGCCGTTTCGCGCTCTACCTCGATCTGATCCGCTGGAACCGGCCGGCCGGCTGGCTGTTGTTGCTGTGGCCCACGCTGGGCGCGCTCTGGTTCGCGGCCGACGGCTGGCCCGGTTTGCACCTGCTCGCGGTGTTCACGCTCGGCACCTTCCTGATGCGCAGTGCAGGCTGCTGCGTCAACGACGTGGCCGACCGCGATTTCGACCGCCACGTGAAGCGCACGGCCCAGCGGCCCGTGACGAGCGGCGCGATGTCGGTCAAGGAGGCGTTGGGGCTGGGCACGGTGCTGGCGCTGCTGTCCTTCGGGCTGGTGCTCACCACCAACCGCACGACGGTGCTGTGGTCGTTCGCGGCCCTGGCGATCACGCTGATCTATCCGTTCGCCAAGCGCTTCGTGTCGATCCCGCAGGCGGTGCTGGGCATTGCCTTCAGCTTCGGCATCCCGATGGCCTTTGCCGCGGTGCAGTCGACGGTGCCGGCCTTTGCGTGGTGGCTGCTGGCGGGCAACCTGTTCTGGGTGCTGGCCTACGACACCGAATACGCGATGGTGGACCGCGACGACGACCTGAAGATCGGCATGAAGACCTCGGCGATCACCTTCGGCCGCTTCGACGTGGCGGCGGTGATGGCCAGCTACGCGATCTTCCTGGCGGTCTGGATCTGGGCCGGTGCCAGCCGATCGCTCGGGGTTCTCTTCTATGTAGGCATTGCCGCGGCGGTAGCCCAGGCGCTCTGGCACTGGCGCCTGATCCATGACCGCACGCGGGAAGGCTGCTTCAAGGCCTTCCGCGAAAACCACTGGCTGGGCTTCGCGGTGTTCGTGGGCATCGTGGCGGGCTACGCCCTCCGATAGCCCACCGGGCGGGTCAGCCGCGCCCGAATTCCTCGCCCAGCTCGGCCGCGCGCTTCTGCGCCGCGCGGATGGCGGTCTTGAACTGGCCCTTCACATCGGAGGCTTCGAGCGCGCTCAGGGCCGCGTAGGTCGTGCCGCCCTTGGAGGTCACGCGTTCGCGCAGCACCGACGGTGGCTCGGTCGCACTGTGCGCCAGCGCCGAGGCGCCGGTGAAGGTGCCGATGGCCAGCCGCTGGGCCTGGTCGGGCGTGAGGCCCATCTCGACGCCGGCCTCGGTCATCGCCTCGATGAAATAGAACACGTAGGCCGGGCCGGAGCCCGACATGGCGGTCACCGCGTCGAGCGCGGGTTCGGCGTCGACCCAGATCAGCTCGCCGGTCGGTGCCAGCAGCTGGCCGACGCGTGCGCGGTCGGCGCTTTCGACGCCGGGCCGCGCGAAGAGGCCGGTCATGCCCTTGCCGACCAGGGCGGGCGTGTTGGGCATGGCGCGCACCACGCGCTCGGTGCCGAGCCAGCGGGCGATGCTGTCGGATGGGATGCCCGCCGCCACGCTCAGGTGCAGGGCGTCGGCCGCAAAGGCGCGCACCGGACGGGCGGCTTCGGCAAAGGTCTGGGGCTTGACCGCCCACACCACCACGGCGCAGCGCGCGAGGGCCTCGCTGGCCTCGGCCCTGGCGACGATGCCGTAGGACTGGGCCAGCCTGGTGCGGGCTTCCTCGAAAGGCTCGACCACTTCGAAGTTGTCGGCCGCGACGCCTTGCTGGATCAGGCCGCCGATGATGGCGCTGGCCATGTTGCCGCCGCCGATGAAGGCGATGGGGGGCAGGGGGCCCGGCGCGGTGCGGGGCAGGAAGGTCACGGCGATGGTCATGGTCGGTCGGTGTAGGCGAAGGCGGCGAACTGCGTCACTTGCAGCGGGTTGAAATTGTCGTCGCTCACGACCACCAGCAGGCGGCGGCCGTCGGGCAGCGGTGGGCCCCAGCACATGCCCTCGGTGTTGTCCAGGCGCGAGAGGCCCAGGGTGGCGAAGTCGGCCACGAGCGTCTTGGCGGCCGGGCGATGATTGCCGGGGGCGAGGGCGTCGATGGCGAGCACGTCGTCGGCGGCCCGGGTGTCTATTTCATACAGGCGCAGCGAATTGCCGGCGCCGGTGGCGTAGGCCCGCTCCAGCACCAGCATCCGGTGGGCGTCGAGCATCAGCACCTCGCTCACGCCGTTGTCGGCGTAGGTGCCCGGCACCAGCGGGCGCAGCGGGATGGCGTCGGGCACGTAGGCGATCTGGCGCACGGCGCGGCCGGTCGCGAGGTCGACCTGGGTGAAGCGGCAGGGGCCGCCGGGGGTGGTGGTGGTCGGGACGGGGCCGTCCTGGACCAGGGCGTTTTCCATCGCAAGCCAGGCCGAACGGTCGTCCGGCGTGAGGGCCAAGCCTTCGAACGTCAGGTTGTCGCGCGGACCGCGGCGCTGGGTCGGGTCCGGGGCGAACATCGCCGGCAGGGCGAATTCGCGCAGGAAGCGGCCATCGCGCGCCGATTCGTACAGGGCGGGGCCGAAGCCGCGGGCGAGGTCGCCTTCGCTGGTCCAGAGCAAGGTGCCGGCCGAGGGGCGCAGGCGCAGGGCCTCGGGGTCGGGAACGGGTAGGCCGTCGACCGCGTGGCGCCGGCCGGGCCAGGGGCCGCCGCCGGGGCGTTGCAGCTGGACAACGCTGGTGGGCTCGGGAGCGGCGTCGGTCGGCTGGGGCCAACGCGCGGTGTAGCAGCGCACGGGAGCCAGGTCTGACCGGTCATCGCTGAGAAGCAGGTACTCACCTTTGGCGGTGTCGTAGTCGATGCCGGACAGGCCGCCTGCCGTGGTGTTCTCTATAGAGCGTCGGTGCGCCCAGCGGGCTTCCCCCAGGCGCTGCAGCCGGCCGGTGTCCGGTGCCGGTGCTGCGCTGCGGCATCCCGCAAGCCCCAGCGATCCCAGCCCCAGCAGGCCCGCGCCGCCCGCCAGCAGGCGTCGGCGCAGCACGGAAGGCGGCGAAACGAGGGGGTGGATGGGGGCGCGCACGCCACAAAGTCTAGCGGCTGTCGAAGTTCGCGTGATGAGGCAGTTGACATCGCCCGGCATGGGTGCCACAATCGCGGGCTTCGCTTTCAAAAGGCGAAGCTTTCAGCCCAAAGCGGAAGCGTCTCGAGTGGTTCGAGGCGTGGACGACGGGCCCAAGACTGACCGCGGTGTCTCCCTCCTGGAGGCTCATCGGTACAAGTTGGGAATATCAAGAAATGATCCAAACTGAATCCCGGCTCGAAGTGGCCGACAACACGGGCGCGAAATCCGTCCTGTGTATCAAGGTGCTCGGTGGCTCCAAGCGGCGTTACGCCAGCGTGGGCGACGTCATCAAGGTCAGCATCAAGGAAGCCGCTCCGCGTGGTCGCGTCAAGAAGGGCGAGATCTACAGCGCAGTGGTGGTCCGCACCGCCAAGGGCATCCGTCGTGCTGACGGCTCGCTCGTCAAGTTCGACGGCAATGCCGCCGTGCTGCTCAACGCCAAGCTGGAGCCCATCGGCACCCGCATCTTCGGACCGGTCACGCGCGAACTGCGCACCGAGAAGTTCATGAAGATCGTGTCGCTGGCACCCGAAGTTCTCTAAGGACACAACGCCATGAACAAGATTCGCAAAGGCGACCAGGTCATCGTGTTGGCCGGTCGTGACAAGGGCAAGCGCGGCACCGTGTCGCTGCGCGCAGACGACTCGCATGTGATCGTCGACGGCATCAACCTCGTCAAGAAGCACACCAAGCCGAACCCCCTCAAGGGTACGACCGGTGGCATCGTCGAGAAGTCCATGCCGATTCACCAATCCAACGTGGCGATCTTCAATGCCGCGACCGGCAAGGCCGATCGCGTGGGCATCAAGATCTCCGAAGGTGCTGACGGCAAGCGCGTCGCGGTTCGCGTCTTCAAGTCCAGCGGCGACGAAATCAAGTTCGCCTAAGAGGTACTCACATGGCACGTCTCCAACAACACTATCGCGAAAAGATTGCGAAAGACCTGACGGAAAAGTTCGGCTACAAGTCGCCGATGCAAGTTCCGCGTCTCACCAAGATCACCCTGAACATGGGTGTGGGTGAAGCAGTCGCCGACAAGAAGGTCCTCGACAACGCTGTCGCCGACCTGACCAAGATCGCTGGCCAGAAGCCCGTGGTCACCAAGTCGAAGAAGGCCATCGCCGGCTTCAAGATCCGCGAAAACCAGCCGATCGGCTGCATGGTCACGCTGCGTGGCGTGCACATGTACGAGTTCCTGGACCGTTTCGTCACCGTGGCGCTGCCCCGCGTGCGTGACTTCCGCGGTATCTCGGGTCGCGCATTCGACGGCCGTGGCAACTACAACATCGGCGTCAAAGAGCAGATCATTTTCCCTGAGATCGAGTACGACAAGGTCGACGCCCTGCGCGGTCTCAATATCAGCATCACGACGACGGCCAAGACCGACGAAGAAGCCAAGGCGCTTCTCGCTGGCTTCCGTTTCCCGTTCAAGAACTGAGGTGATCTGTGGCTAAAGCATCTTTGATCCAGCGCGAACTCAAGCGCGACAAGCTGGTTGCCAAGTTCGCTGCGAAGCACGCAGAACTGAAGGCAACTTCCAACGACGCGAAGAAGAGCGACGAAGAGCGCGCAGCGGCCCGCCTGGCCCTGCAAAAGCTCCCGCGCAACGCGAACCCCACGCGCCAGCGCAACCGTTGCGAAATCACCGGTCGCCCCCGTGGCACCTTCCGTCAATTCGGTCTGGCCCGCGCCAAGATCCGCGAACTGGCTTTCAACGGCGACATCCCCGGTGTCACCAAGGCCAGCTGGTAAGCCAGGCAGGAGCAAACAACATGAGCATGAGTGATCCCATTGCCGACCTGCTGACGCGTATCCGTAACGCGCAGATGGTGGCGAAGCCCACCGTGTCGGTCCCGTCTTCCAAGGTGAAGATCGCGATCGCACAAGTCCTGAAGGACGAGGGCTACATCGACGGCTTCCAGGTCAAGACCGAAGCCGGCAAGAGCGAACTTGAAATCTCGCTGAAGTACTACGCTGGCCGTCCGGTCATCGAGCGCATTGAGCGCGTGAGCCGCCCCGGCCTGCGCGTCTACAAGGCCAGCACTTCCATTCCGCAAGTCCAGAACGGCCTCGGCGTTGCGATCGTCACGACCCCCAAGGGCGTGATGACCGACCGCAAGGCGCGCGCCACCGGTGTCGGCGGCGAAGTTCTGTGCTACGTCGCCTAACCGAGACATCGAGGAGTTACTGAAATGTCCCGAGTAGGAAAAATGCCGGTCGCCATCCCCGCAGGCGTGGATGTGTCGATCAAGGAAGACCAGATCAGCGTCAAGGGCACGGGCGGCACGCTCAGCCTGGCTCGCAACGCGCTGGTGAATGTCGTCAACAAGGACGGCAAGCTGAGCTTCGAGCCCGCCAACGATTCGCGTGAAGCGAATGCGATGAGCGGCACGATTCGCCAGCTGGTGAACAACATGGTGGTTGGCGTGACCAAGGGCTTCGAGAAGAAGCTCAACCTGGTCGGCGTCGGCTACAAGGCTGCAGCGTCCGGCGCCAAGCTGAACCTGCAAGTCGGTTACTCGCACCCGGTCAACATCGACATGCCGCAAGGCATCACGGTGACCACCGCGACCCCGACCGAAGTGGTGATCAAGGGCGCTGACCGTCAACGCGTCGGCCAGATCGCCGCTGAGATCCGCGCTGTTCGTCCGCCAGAGCCCTACAAGGGCAAGGGCATCCGCTATGCGGACGAGAAGATCGTGATCAAAGAGACCAAGAAGAAGTAAGGGGCAGCAAAATGATGTTGACCAAAAAAGCACAGCGTCTTCGCCGCTCGCGCCAGACCCGCATCCGCATTGCGACGCAGGGCGTGGCTCGCCTCACGGTGAACCGCACCAACCTGCACATCTATGCCACCGTCATCTCCGACGACGGCACCAAGGTGATCGCAACCGCATCGACCGCCGAAGCCGAAGTGCGCGCAGCACTCGGCGCCTCGGGCAAGGGTGGCAATGCCGCCGCTGCCACCGCCATCGGCAAGCGCATCGCTGAAAAGGCGAAGGCTGCCGGCGTCGAGAAGGTCGCTTTCGATCGCGCAGGTTTCGCCTACCACGGCCGCGTCAAGGCGCTGGCCGAGGCAGCCCGCGAAGCCGGTCTGCAGTTCTAATCGGACACGAGATTCAAAATGGCAAAGATTCAAGCAAGAACGCAGAACGAAGGTCCTGAGGACGGTCTGCGCGAGAAGATGATCGCGATCAACCGCGTCACCAAGGTGGTGAAGGGTGGTCGTATCCTCGGTTTCGCAGCGCTGACCGTGGTCGGTGACGGCGATGGCCGCGTCGGCATGGGCAAGGGCAAGTCCAAGGAAGTGCCTGCTGCCGTGCAGAAGGCGATGGAAGAAGCCCGTCGCAACCTGTTCAAGGCTCCGATCAAGAACGGTACGCTGCACCACCAGGTGCAAGGTCACCACGGTGCTGCCACCGTCGTGATGTACCCGGCTCCCAAGGGTACCGGCATCATCGCCGGCGGCCCGATGCGCGCCGTGTTCGAAGTCATGGGCATCACCGACATCGTGGCCAAGAGCCATGGTTCGTCGAACCCCTACAACATGGTTCGCGCCACGCTCGACGGGTTGAAGAACTCGACGACGGCCGGCCAAGTGGCTGCCAAGCGCGGTCTCACCGTCGAAGAAATCTTCGCCTGAGCGCAAGCTCTCGCAAGGCTGAAGGAAGCATTCAAATGACGCAACAACAAACCCTCAAGGTGCAGCTGGTGAAGAGCCCGATCGGCACCAAGGAATCGCATCGCGCGACCGTGCGTGGCCTCGGCCTGCGCAAGCTCAACAGCGTGAGCGAGCTGCAAGACACGCCCGCAGTGCGCGGCATGATCAACAAGATCAGTTATCTGGTCAAAGTTCTGTAAGAGAGACTGATATGGAACTCAATGGCATCAAGCCGGCAGCTGGCGCCAAGCACGCCAAGCGTCGCGTCGGCCGCGGTATCGGCTCCGGCATCGGCAAGACCGCAGGTCGCGGTCACAAGGGCCAGAAGTCGCGCGCAGGCGGTTTCCACAAGGTCGGCTTCGAAGGCGGTCAAATGCCGCTGCAGCGTCGCCTGCCCAAGCGCGGCTTCAAGTCGCACCTGCTGAAGTACAACGCCGAAGTCACGCTGACTGCTCTTGAGCAGCTCGGCCTGGCCGAAGTCGATGTCCTGGCACTGAAGCAAGCCGGCCTCGTGGGCCAGCTCGCCAAGGTCGTCAAGATCATCAAGACCGGCGAACTCACCAAGGCCGTCAAGCTGACGGGCGTGGGTGCGACCGCTGGTGCCAAGGCTGCGATCGAAGCAGCCGGCGGCAGCCTCGCCTGATCACCATCGGACTGAAAGAAGTTCTTCGTGGCAACTAACGCGGCAACGATCGCAAAAACAGGCAAGTTCGGCGACCTCCGTCGTCGGCTCGTCTTTTTGCTGCTCGCGCTCGTGGTCTACCGGATTGGCGCGCACATTCCTGTGCCGGGTATCAACCCGGACCAGCTGGCAGCGTTGTTCCAGGGCCAGCAGGGCGGCATTCTGAGCCTGTTCAACATGTTCTCGGGCGGGGCGCTGTCGCGTTTCACCGTGTTCGCGTTGGGGATCATGCCGTACATCTCGGCGTCGATCATCATGCAGCTGATGACCTACGTGCTTCCGACCTTCGAGCAATTGAAGAAGGAAGGCGAGGCCGGTCGCCGCAAGATCACGCAGTACACGCGCTATGGCGCGCTCGGCCTGGCTCTGTTCCAGTCGTTCAGCATCGCAGTGGCCCTCGAATCGTCGGCTGGTCTGGTGATCGCCCCCGGTTTCGGCTTCCGCCTGACCGCCATGGTGAGCCTGACGGCAGGTTCGATGTTCCTGATGTGGCTCGGCGAGCAGATCACCGAACGCGGCCTGGGCAACGGCATCTCGATCCTGATCTTTGCAGGTATCGCGGCCGGTCTGCCCGGTGCGATCGGCGGCCTGGCTTCGCTGGTGACGACCGGTGCGATGAACCCCATCGTTGCGCTCTTCATCATCGCGGTCGTGGTGCTGGTCACCTACTTCGTGGTGTTCGTGGAACGCGGTCAGCGCAAGATCCTCGTGAACTATGCGCGGCGCCAGGTCGGCAACAAGGTCTACGGCGGTCAGTCGTCGCACCTGCCCCTGAAGCTGAACATGGCCGGTGTGATTCCTCCGATCTTCGCGTCGTCGATCATTCTGCTGCCGGCAACGGTGGTGGGCTGGTTCAGCGCTGGTGACGGTGGCTTCCGCTGGATCAAGGACATCGCCAGCGCACTGCGTCCGGGCGAGCCGATCTACGTGCTGCTGTACGCCGCTGCGATCGTTTTCTTCTGCTTCTTCTACACGGCACTCGTGTTCAACAGCAAGGAAACGGCCGACAACCTGAAGAAGAGTGGTGCGTTCATTCCTGGCATTCGCCCGGGTGACCAGACCGCTCGCTATATCGACAAGATTCTGGTTCGCCTGACGTTGGCTGGCGCGGTGTACATCACCTTCGTCTGCCTGCTGCCCGAGTTCCTGATCCTGAAGTACAACGTGCCGTTCTACTTCGGTGGTACCTCCCTGCTGATCATCGTGGTCGTCACGATGGACTTCATGGCCCAGGTGCAAAACTACATGATGTCCCAGCAGTACGAATCGCTGCTGAAGAAGGCGAACTTCAAGACATCGTAGGGCTGTGAGTTTCAGTATTGAGTCCGGGCGGTAGACCGCCACGTTAAACAGTTTTAGGAGAATGAAATGAGAGTTTCGGCTTCGGTCAAAACCATCTGCCGTAATTGCAAGGTCATCCGCCGTAAAGGTGTGGTGCGTGTGATTTGCACCGACCCGCGCCACAAGCAGCGCCAGGGTTGATTGAAGAGTATTAGAGGACGCACATGGCACGTATTGCTGGCATCAACATCCCGCCGCACAAGCACGCTGAAATCGGCCTGACCGCCATTTTCGGTATCGGTCGCACCCGCGCCCGTCAAATCTGCGAAGCGAGCGGCATCGAATATTCGAAGAAGATCAAGGATCTGACCGACGCCGATCTCGAAAAGATCCGCGACCAGATCGCTCTGTTCACGATCGAAGGCGATCTGCGTCGCGAGACGACGATGAACATCAAGCGTTTGATGGACATCGGCTGCTATCGCGGCTTCCGTCACCGTCGCGGCCTGCCGATGCGCGGCCAGCGCACGCGCACCAACGCCCGCACCCGCAAGGGTCCGCGCAAGGCTGCGCAGTCCCTGAAGAAATAAGGATAGACAAGCATGGCTAAAGCACCTGCAAACAACGCCGCACAGCGCGTTCGCAAGAAGGTTCGCAAGAACGTTGCGGACGGTATCGCCCACGTGCATGCCTCGTTCAACAACACCATCATCACGATCACCGATCGCCAGGGCAACGCCCTGTCGTGGGCTTCGTCGGGTGGCCAGGGCTTCAAGGGCTCGCGCAAGTCGACCCCGTTCGCTGCGCAGGTCGCTTCCGAAGTGGCCGGCCGTGCTGCTGTCGAACAAGGTATCAAGAACCTCGACGTCGAGATCAAGGGCCCCGGTCCTGGTCGCGAGTCGTCGGTGCGCGCACTGGCTGCGCTCGGCATCCGGATCAATTCCATCGCCGACGTGACGCCCGTTCCGCACAACGGCTGCCGTCCCCAGAAGCGTCGCCGCATCTGATCGTCAGTCCGCAAGGCGCAGCCAGCTTTCGAGCGGCTGCGCATTTGTTTTTTCACTAAGCCCACCGCCATCGGCACATCCGCCGACGGCTCCCGCAGGCAACTGCGGCAGATGACACCAAGGAAATACCGTGGCACGTTACCTCGGCCCCAAGGCCAAACTTTCCCGCCGTGAAGGCACCGACCTGTTCCTGAAGAGCGCCCGTCGTTCGATCCAGGACAAGGCCAAGTTCGACTCCAAGCCCGGCCAGCACGGCCGCACCTCGGGTCAGCGCACCTCCGACTACGGTCTGCAGCTGCGTGAGAAGCAGAAGGTCAAGCGCATGTACGGCGTGCTCGAGAAGCAATTCCGCCGCTACTTCGAAGAAGCCGATCGTCGCCGTGGCAACACCGGCGCCAACCTGCTGTTCATCCTCGAGTCGCGCCTGGACAACGTGGTCTACCGCATGGGCTTCGGCTCGACGCGCGCCGAAGCACGCCAACTCGTGTCGCACAAGGCGATCACCGTGAACGGCCAGTCGGTCAACATCCCGTCGTACCTGGTCAAGACCGGTGACGTGATCGCCGTGCGCGAAAAGTCGAAGAAGCAGAACCGCATTGTCGAAGCGCTGCAACTCGCCCAGCAAGTCGGCATGCCGGCTTGGGTCGATGTGAACGCCGACAAGGCCGAAGGCACCTTCAAGAAGGTCCCGGATCGCGACGAATTCGCAGCCGACATCAACGAATCGCTGATCGTCGAACTGTATTCGCGTTGATTTTCTCTACCCGCCTGCGCGTCTTTGCGCCGGCGGGAGATTGATATTGTTGTTCACGTTCCTGCTCCGCACTCTGTTGCGGATCAGGCGCTTCACCAGCCTTACCGGTGTAACGAGCCGGGGGTATTGAGAGGAAGTCTGCATGCAAACCACCCTGCTGAAACCCAAGACCATCCAGGTCGAGCAACTTGCCGCCAACAAGGCCAAGGTCACGCTCGAGCCTTTCGAGCGCGGCTACGGCCACACGCTCGGCAACGCGCTGCGTCGCGTTCTGCTGTCGTCCATGGTCGGCTACTCGGCCACCGAAGTCACGATCGCTGGCGTTCTGCATGAGTACTCGTCGATCGACGGCGTGCAGGAAGATGTCGTCAACATCCTGCTGAATCTCAAGGGCGTGGTGTTCAAGCTCCACAACCGCGACGAAGTCACGCTGAGCCTGCGCAAGGACGGCGAAGGCCCGGTCCTCGCATCGGACATCCAGACCCCGCACGACGTCGAGATCATCAACCCCGACCACGTGATCGCGCACCTGTCGCAAGGCGGCAAGCTCGACATGCAGATCAAGGTCGAAAAGGGTCGCGGCTATGTGCCTGGCACGATGCGCCGCTACGCCGACGAGCCGACCAAGTCGATCGGCCGCATCGTCCTCGACGCGTCGTTCTCGCCCGTCAAGCGCGTGAGCTACACCGTCGAAAGCGCTCGTGTCGAACAGCGTACCGACCTGGACAAGCTGCTGGTCGAGATCGAAACCAACGGTGCGATCAGCGCCGAAGATGCCGTTCGCGCATCGGCTAAAATCCTGGTTGAACAGCTCGCCGTGTTCGCGCAGCTCGAAGGCGGCGAACTCGCTGCATTCGATGCACCCGCACCGCGCAGCGCCCAGCAATTCGATCCGATCCTGCTGCGCCCTGTCGACGAACTCGAACTGACGGTGCGTTCGGCCAACTGCCTGAAGGCCGAAAACATCTACTACATCGGTGACCTGATCCAGCGCACCGAGAACGAGCTGCTCAAGACCCCGAACCTGGGTCGCAAGTCGCTCAACGAAATCAAGGAAGTCCTCGCTTCGCGCGGTCTCACCTTGGGTATGAAGCTTGAAAGCTGGCCGCCGGCCGGTCTCGATAAGCGTTGATTTTTGTTTTGAATTGAGCCCATGAGGGCTCGTGCCCGGGCAGTACCTGATACGGCTGCCTGTTTAATAAAGTAAAGGAAAAGCACCATGCGTCACGGACACGGACTCCGCAAACTCAACCGCACCAGCTCGCACCGCCTCGCGATGCTGCAGAACATGATGAATTCGCTCATCGAGCACGAAGTCATCAAGACCACGGTCCCCAAGGCCAAGGAACTGCGCCGCGTCATCGAGCCGATGATCACCCTGGCCAAGAAGCCCACGCTCGCCAACAAGCGCCTGGCCTTCGACCGCCTGCGCAGCCGCGACAGCGTCGTCAAGCTCTTCGGCGAACTCGGCCCGCGTTTCGCCGCGCGTCCGGGCGGCTACACCCGCATCCTGAAGATGGGTTTCCGCGTGGGCGACAACGCCCCGATGGCGCTCGTCGAACTGGTCGACCGTGCTGAAATTAAAGATGCTGGCGCTGAGCAAAACGCCGCTGAATAAGCTATAATTTATACTTGCCGCGCGATGGAGCAGCCTGGTAGCTCGTTGGGCTCATAACCCAAAGGTCGCAAGTTCAAATCTTGCTCGCGCAACCAATTTAAAAGGCCCTTTGAGAAATCAAAGGGCCTTTTTCTTTGGCCGAATTCTTTTGGAAATTCCTGGCCGAAATTCGGCACAAAAAAGCCCTCGCGAAGAGGGCTTTTCTGTTTCTGGACCCGCCCCGCGAAGAGGCCGGTTTCGAGAACGTGCGCGGCAAGCGACGCCTGAAGACTGCGCTGACGCGCAGCCCAAGCGCAGGATCAGTCCGGAATGACCGCCGTCACCTCGATCTCCACCTTCGCGCGGTGTTCCACCAGCGCCGCCACCTGCACGCAGGTCATGGCCGGGAAGTTGCGGCCCAGCGCGTCGCGGTAGACCGGGCCGAGCTCGGACAGGCGCCGGCTGTACTCGTCGCGATCCGTCACGTACCAGGTCATGCGCACCATGTGCTCGGGGCCGGCACCGGCTTCGCGCAGCACCTCGGCGATGTTGCGCAGCGCCTGGCCGCACTGGTCGATGAAGTCGTCGGATTCGAACTGCTGCTGGGCATTCCAGCCGATCTGGCCGCCGACGAACACCTGGGTGCCGCGCGCCGCGATGCCGTTTGCATAGCCCTTCGGGGGCAGCCAGCCCGGAGGCTGAATGAGTTTGTTCGTCATGATGGTGTGTTGCTGTTGAGTTGTCTCAATTTGAAGCGCTGGAGTTTGCCGGTTTCGGTGCGCGGCAGCGCCGTCACGAACTCGATCTCCCGCGGGTACTTGAAGGGGGCGATGGTGGCTTTCACGTGGTCCTGGAGGGCCTTCACCATCGCTGCGTCGCCGGTGTTGCCGGGCTTGAGCACGCAGAAGGCCTTCACGATCATGCCCCGGTCGGTGTCGGGCTTGCCGATCACGCCGCACTCGGCCACGGCCGGGTGCTTGAGCAGCGCATCTTCCACTTCCGGGCCGCCGACGTTGTAGCCGGCCGTGATGATCATGTCGTCCGCACGCGCCTGATAGAAGAAGTAGCCGTCGTCATCCTGCACGAAGGAGTCGCCGGGGTAGTTCCAGCCGTTCTTCACGTAGTCGCCCTGGCGCGGATCGTCGAGGTAGCGGCAGCCGACCGGGCCTTGCAGCGCCAGCTTGCCGACCGTGCCGCGCGGCACTTCGTTGCCTTGGTTGTCGACCACCTTGGCCGTGAAACCCGGCACCGCCTTGCCGACGGCGCCGCGGCGCACTTCGTCGCCGGCGGCCGAGATGTAGATGTGGAACACCTCGGTGCCGCCGATGCCGTCGAGCATCTCGATGCCGGTGGTCTCCTTCCAGAGTTGGCGCGTGGCGTCGGGAAGCGCCTCGCCTGCGCTCACGCAGATGCGCAGGCTCGGCGCCCCGTGCTGCCGGACGAAGGGCGCCATCTGGCGATAGAAGGTGGGCGCGGTGTAGCAGATGGTCGCGCCGACCTCGTTGATGAGCTTCACGAGCGCTTCGGGCGAGAAGGCGCCGTCGGGAAAGTACACCGACGCACCGGCCCACATCGGGAAGATCAGCAGCCCGCCGAGCCCGAAGGTGAACGCCAGCGGCGGCGTGCCGACCACGATGTCGTCGCTGCGCGCGCGCAGCACGTGGCGCGGCCAGGTCTGGCACATGGCGACCACGTCGCGGTGCGTGGTGACGGGTGCCTTGGGCTTGCCCGTGGTGCCCGAGGTGAAGGCCAGCAGCGCGATGTCGTCGGCCGCCGTGGGGCAGGCGGGGAACACGCCACTCTTGCCGGCCGCGCGTGCCGACAGCGAATCGGGTGCGTCGGGCTGGTTGAAGGCAATCACCGTCGCGAGCACCGGGTGCGCCTTCTGCGCAGCCACCAGCTCCTCGAGCAGGCGGCCTTCGCACAGCGCGGCCACGGGCTGCGATTTCTCGATGATCTCGCCGAGTTCCTTGGCGCGCAGCAGCGGCATGGTCGCCACCGCGATCAGCCCGGCCTTGACCACGGCCAGCCACGACAGCGCCATCCACACCGAGTTGCCGCCACGCAGCAGCACGCGGTTGCCGGGCACCAGCCCGAGATCCTCGGCCAGCACCTGGGCGATGCGGTTCACCTCGACGCCCGCCTGGGCGTAGGTGAGCACGCCGGCGGGCGAGCGCAGCATCGGCCGGTCGCCGAAGCCCTTGGCGACCGCCTTGTCCAGCAGCTCCTCGACCAGGTTCAGCTGGTCGGGGAACTGCAGTTCGGGCAGGTCGTAGCGAAAGACCGGCAGCTGCGCGGCAGGCGGCAGGCGGTCATGAACGAAGCGATCGACTTGGGCAGACACAGTTTCACCCCCGCAAAACGGATTTGCCGATGATCAGTTGCTGGACTTCCGTCGCGCCTTCGTAAATGCGCAGCGAGCGGATGTCCCGGTACAGGCTTTCGATCTTGGTGCCGACCTTCACGCCGAGGCCACCGTGCATCTGCAGCGCCATGTCGATCACGCGGCTCGCGTTCTCGGTGGCGCACATCTTGGCCATGGCGGCAGCGGCCGACACGTCGCCGACTGCCGGCGCGCCGCGGCGCTCCGCGTCGTCGCGCATCCAGGCGGCGCGGTAGGTGAGCAGCGCGGCGCTGTCGATCAGCGCGGCCATCTCGCCGAGCTTGGCCTGCGTGAGCTGGAAGTCGGCCAGCGTCTGGCCGAACATGCGGCGACCCTTGGCATGCGCGATGGCTTCGGCCAGCGCGCGGCGACCCATGCCGAGCGCGGCGGCAGCCACCGAGGCGCGGAAGATGTCGAGCGTGCGCATCGCGAGCTTGAAGCCGCCGTTCAGCGTGCCCAGCTGCGCCGTGCGCGGCACGACGCAGTTGTCGAAGCGCAGAGTGGCCAGCGGGTGCGGCGCCATCACGTCGATGTGGGCCGAGGTGTCGAGCCCCGGCGTCGTCGCGTCGACGATGAACACCGTGATGCCGCGCGTGCCGGCCGTGGGGTCGGTCTTGGCGAACACGCAGTAGAAGTCGGCGATGCCGCCGTTGCTGATCCAGGTCTTCTCGCCGTTCAGGCGCCAGCCGTCGGCGGTGGGCTCGGCGCGCATCGCCATCGCTGCCACGTCGGAGCCGGCTTCGGGTTCGCTGAGCGCGAAGGCCGCGATCTTCGCGCCCTTGCCGACCGCCGTGAGGTACTGCGACTGCTGCTCGGGCGTGCCGTCCAGCGTGATCGCGCCGCTGCCCAGGCCCTGCATCGCGAACGCGAAGTCGGCCAGTGGCGAGTGGTAGCCGAGCGTTTCGCGCAGCAGCACGAGCGCGCGCGAATCGAGGCGCTCGAGCGCGCCGCCGGCACTGCCCGGCACCGCATAGCGCAGCCAGCCGGCGTCGCCGAGGCGGCGCACCCATTCGCGGCAGGCCGCGCGGTCGTCGCGCTCATCGATCTCCTGGGCGGCGCACCAGGGCAGCAGGTCGTTGGCGAGCGCGCGGTGCGCGTCGTCGAAGAACGGCAGCGCGAGGTGCGCGGTCGACGGTGGGGCGGGGATCTTGGTCATCATGATGCGCGTCAGTCTCCGCCGAACACCGGCTTGCGCTTGGCCGCGAAGGCCTCGTAGGCGCGCTTGAAGTCTTCGGTCTGCATGCAGATCGCCTGCGCCTGCGCTTCGGCCTCGATGGCCTGGTCGATGGTCATCGACCATTCCTGCGACAGCATCGTCTTGGTCATGCCGTGCGCGAAGCTCGGGCCTTCGGCCAGGTCGCGCGCCACCTTGGTGGCGGCGTCGAGCAGCGAGGCGCTGTCGTGCAGTGCGTTGAAGAAGCCCCAGGCCTGGCCTTCGTCGGCGGTCATGGCGCGGCCGGTGAACAGCAGCTCCGAGGCGCGGCCCTGGCCGATCACGCGCGGCAGCAGTGCGCAGGCGCCCATGTCGGCGCCGGCCAGGCCCACGCGGGTGAACAGGAACGCGGTGCGCGTGGCGGGCGTGCCGTAGCGCAGGTCGCAGGCCAGCGCGATCATCGCGCCGGCGCCGGCGCACACGCCGTCGATGGCGCCGACGATCGGCTGCGGGCAGTTGCGGATGGCCTTCACGAGGTCGCCCGTCATGCGCGTGAACTCGAGCAGCTCGGGCATGCGCATGCCGGTCAGCGGGCCGATGATTTCATGCACGTCGCCGCCCGAGCAGAAGTTGCCGCCAGCGCCGGTGACGACGATCACCTTCACGTCGGTCGCGTAGGTCAGCGCGCGGAACAGGTCGCGCAGCTCGGCGTACGAGTCGAAGGTCAGCGGGTTCTTGCGCTCGGGGCGGTTCAGCGTGATGGTGCCGACGCCGGCCTCGAAACGCCAGGCAAAGTGCTCGGCCTTGTAGTCGGCCTTGGGTTCGAATTGCGCGCGCATGGGATTGCTTGCGCCGATGTAGTGCTTCATGCGGTCTCCGCCAATTGGCTGCTGTGGGAATGTTGCTTGACCTTGCCGAGCAGCTTGTGAAGCTGCGCGATCTCCTTGGGGTTGAGGCTCGAGAAAGCCTCGACGATCCAGTCTTCGTGCTGCTGCGCCATCTCGTTGAAGAGCTTGCGTCCGCGCGGCGTGAGGCGCACGCGCCAGGCGCGGCGGTCGCCCTCGACGTTGATGCGCTCCACCAGCCCTTCGGTCACGAGCTGGTCGGTGATGCCGGTGACGTTGCCGCCCGTGACCATCATGCGGCGCGAGAGCTCGTTCATCTTCAGGCCGTCGGGCGAGCGCTCGAGCTGCGACATGAGATCGAAGCGCGGCAGCGTGGTGGCGAACTGCGCGCGCAGTCCGTTGCGCACCTGCTTTTCCACCAGCTGCGTGCAGGTGAGCATGCGCAGCCAGAGGCGTAGCGCCTCGGGGTGCTCGCTGTGGGCGCGTGCTTCGAGGTCCATGTCAGTGCGTCTCTTCGGCGTCGGCCGCGCGGCCCGCGGCAGCGGTGGCCGCGGCGATCTGCTGCTGCTTGGCGATCTCGCGGTACATCTGGTCGCGGCCGCTCAGGTACTGCTTGGGCCAGTCGACGTCGCGGCTTTGCAGCTTGGCGGCTTCGTGCAGCGTCCAGGCCGGGTCGGCCAGGTGTGGGCGCGCCACGGCGCACAGGTCGGCGCGGCCGGCGGCGATGATGCTGTTGGCCTGGTCGGCGTCGGTGATGGCGCCCACGGCGATGGTCGAGATGCCGACCTCGTTGCGGATGCGGTCGGCGAACGGCGTCTGGTACATGCGGCCGTACACGGGCTTCGCATCGCGCGTTGTCTGACCGGAAGAGACGTCGATGAAGTCGGCGCCGGCCTCCTTGAAGAGGCGCGCGACGACCACTGCGTCGGCGTCGGTGTTGCCGCCCGGTGCCCAGTCGTGGGCCGAGATGCGCACGCTCATCGGCTTGTCGGCCGGCCACACGGCGCGCATCGCGCGGAACACTTCGAGCGGGTAGCGGCAGCGCGCGTCGATGTCGCCGCCGTACTCGTCGGTGCGCTGGTTGGTGAGCGGGCTGATGAAGGCCGACAGCAGGTAGCCGTGCGCGCAGTGCAGCTCGAGCCAGTCGAAGCCGCATTCGACCGCGCGGCGTGTCGAGTCGACGAACTGGTCGCGCAGCGTGTCCATCTCGGCGCGCGTGATCGCGGCCGGCAGCTGGTTCTGTTCACCGTAGGGCAGGGCGCTCGCGCCGAGCACAGGCCAGTTGCCGCTTTCGAGGGGTTCGTCGGTGCCTTCCCAGCCCACGCGCGTCGAGCCCTTGGGGCCGCTGTGGCCGAGCTGGAGCGCGATCTTGGCGCTCGACTGCGTGTGCACGAAGTCGACGATGCGCTTGAACGCGGCCTGCTGCGTGTCGTTGTACAGGCCCGTGCAGGCCGGCGTGATGCGGCCTTCGGGCGTCGGGCTCGTCATCTCGACGCAGACCATCGCGGCGCCGCCGAGTGCGCGCGCGCCCAGGTGCACCAGCAGGAAGTCTTGCGGCACGCCGTCGACCGCGCTGTAGGTCGCCATCGGCGAGACCACGATGCGGTTCTTCAGCTCGAGGCCGCGCACCTTCAGCGGCATCAGCATCGGCGCCACGGCCTTGCCGCCCGCCAGCCACTGCTCGTAGCCGCCGAGCCATTGCGTGTCGCGCACGCGCAGGTTCTCGTGGCTGATGCGCTGCGAGCGCGTGAGCAGCGAGTAGGCGAACTGCTCGATCTCCATGCCCGTGTAGCGCGGCACGTTCTCGAACCATTCGGTGGAGTTGCGCGCGGCGTTCTGGATCTTCAGCACCTCGACGCTGCGGCGTGCTTCATAGCCTTCGAGCACATGGTCGACAGTGCCGCCCTGCGCGAATTCGTTGGCCAGGTCGATGGCGTCTTCGAGCGCGAGCTTGGTGCCCGAGCCGATCGAGAAGTGCGCCGTGTGCGCGGCGTCGCCCATGAGCACGACGGGCACCGAGCGGCCTTCGACGTCGATGCGATGCGTCCAGCGCTCGCACACCACGCGCGGAAAGCGGATCCAGTTGGCCGAGCCGCGCAGGTGCGTGGCGTTGCTGATGAGCGCGTGGCCGCCCAGGTACTTGGCGAACAGCTTCTCGCAGAAGGCGATGGCTTCGGGCTGTTCCATCTGGTCGAGGCCGTGGGCCTTCCACACGGCTTCGGGCGTCTCGACGATGAAGGTCGAGGTCTTGTCGTCGAACTGGTAGGCATGCGCCTGGAACCAGCCGTGCTCGGTCTGTTCGAAGGCGAAGGTGAAGGCGTCGAAGGTCTGGTGCGTGCCCAGCCAGACGAAGCGGCAGTTGCGCAGGTCGATGTCGGGCTTGAACACGTCGGCGTAGCGCTGGCGGATGCGGCTGTTGAGGCCGTCGCTGGCAATGACCAGGTCGGCCTTGTACTGCGCGGCAATGGCCTGGTCGTCGGTGGCGTCGGTTTCGAAGACCAGTTCCACGCCGAGTTCGAGGCAGCGTTCCTGCAGGATGTTCAAGAGGCGCTTGCGGCCGATGCCGCAGAAGCCGTGGCCGCCCGAGCGCACCTGGCGGTCCTTGAAGAAGACCTGGATGTCGTCCCAGTGGTGGAACTCGTTGCCGATGAGCGCGGCAGTCGGGCCGTCGGCTTCGCGCAGGTTGCCCAGCGTCTGGTCACTGAGCACCACGCCCCAGCCGAAGGTGTCGAAGGGGCGGTTGCGTTCGACCACGGTGATCTGCAGCGCCGGGTTGCGGGCCTTCATCAGCAGGGCGAAATACAGGCCGGCTGGACCCCCACCGATGCACAGGATGCGCTGGAGGTCCGAGGCGGGCGCGAGGCGGGGGGAGGTCAAGCTGTTCATGGTTGAATAGTTTAGGCATAAACAATCTGTTGTCAACGAGGGCTTCTCTGCAGAGGCCTGCGTCCCGCGCGGCTGCGCGATGTCATGCAAATCCTTGGAAAAATCAATACCATGGACGCATGCAACACTTGATACCCAAGATCGAGTCGCAGCTGGCCTCGCTGCCCGTGCCCATCGCACTGGAGCTGCCCGACGGGCGCCGGGTCGCCCAGGCGGGTTCACGCGTGACGCTGGCTTTCAAGGAGTGGTCGGTGCTGGCCAAGCTGGCCGGCCGGCAGGTCGGGGCCATCGGCGAGGCCTACGTCGAGGGCAAGGTGCAGATCGAGGGCGCCATGCGCGACCTGATCGACGCCACCGTCGGCCTGTTGCCCGGCAACCCGGCCGAGACCGACACCACCTGGTGGAGCCGCTTGCAGCGCCGCGCCAAGTCGCGCGGCTCGCACTCGCTGCGCAAGGACGCCGCGCAGATCGAGTTCCACTACGACGTCTCCGACGATTTCTACGCGCTGTGGCTGGACCCGCGCCGCGTCTATTCATGCGCCTACTTCCGCACGCCCGAGCTCACGCTGGCGCAGGCGCAGGAGGCCAAGCTCGACCACATCTGCCGCAAGCTCATGCTGCAGCCCGGCGAGCGCTACCTGGACATCGGTTCCGGCTGGGGCGCGCTGCTGCTGTGGGCGGCCGAGCACTACGGCGTGGACGCCACCGGCATCACGCTGTCGAAGAACCAGCATGCGCACGTGCAGCGGCTCATCGAGGAAAAAGGGCTGCAGGGCCGCGTGCGCGTGGAGCTGCGCGACTACCGCGAGCTGCCCGACGACCAGCCCTTCGACAAGATCTCGTCGGTGGGCATGTTCGAGCACGTGGGCGCGGCCAACATGCCGACCTACTTCCACAAGATCCACACCTTGCTCAAGCCGGGCGGCCTGGTGCTCAACCACGGCATCACCTCGGGCGAGCTGAACTACCGCCAGCTCGGCGCGGGCATGGGCGACTTCATCGAGAAGTACATCTTCCCCGGCGGCGAGCTGCTGCACGTGACGCACGTGCTGCGCGAGACCGCGGCAGCCGGGCTGGAGATGGTCGACACCGAGAGCCTGCGCCCGCACTACGCGCGCACGCTGTGGGCGTGGTCGGACGCGCTCGAGGCGCAGCTCGATGCCGCGCGCGAAGTGCTGGGCCGCAGCGGCGGGCGCCAGGGCGAGAACGCCGAGCGCATCCTTCGCGCCTACCGCCTGTACCTCGCGGGCTCGGCGATGAGCTTCGAGCAGGGCTGGATCTCGCTGCACCAGATGCTGTCGACCAAGCCCGACGGCAAGGTCGAACACGGTGCCTTGCGCGGTGCGCAATCGGTGTACCCTTTTGCCCGTGACTACATCTACAAATAAGTGAGGACACCACCACCATGCTCTACCGCTTCAAATCCCGGGCCGCCCCAGACTTCGTGATGCTCGAGGTGCATGCGCGCCAGCTGCTCGACATCGTCGGCAAGCCGGCCGCGCCGCAGGGCATCATCACGGTCGAGCAGATCCCCGGCGCCATTGCCGCTCTCGAAGCCGCACTGGCGCTCGAAAGCAGCAAGCCTGCGCCGCACAACCACGACGAACACGTCGTCGAAGGCCACGACGCCGACGCCGAGAAGCAGCATGTCGGCCTGCACCAGCGCGCCGCACCGCTGCTGCACATGCTCAAGGACTCGCAGGCCGAGAGCAAGGATGTGACCTGGGGGACCTGAGCCCCGACCTCAGCAAGTCACCCTGTCTTTTCGAGGAACACCGCGGAACCGGCTTTGCCGGGCCGCAGGTGTTGCCCCCTGCAAGGGGGTTGGCGTAGCGACACGAAGTGCGCGAAGACTGGGGGTTAGTCCACCTTTGCGCCGGAGTCTTTCACGACCTTCGCCCACTTCACATGCTCACTCGCAATGAGCTTCGTGAAGTCCGCCGGCGAATTGCCGCTCGGGATCGCGCCCTGGGTCAGCATCTTTTCCTTGATCGCCGGCGTGCCCAGCGACTTGGCCACTTCCTGCTGGATGCGGTTCACGATCTCCGGCGATGTGCCGGCCGGCGCCAGCAATCCGAACCATGAGCTCGCCTCGTAGCCCTTGAGCGCGGGGCCGCCGGCTTCTGCCACCGTCGGCACATCGGGCAGCGCGGGCGAGCGCTGGGCGCTGGTCACGGCCAGCGGCGTGAGCTTGCCGCCCTTGATCTGCGCCATCGACGAAGGCAGGTTGTCGAACATCAGGTCGGCGCTGCCGCCCACCAGGTCGAGCAGCGCCGGGCCCGAGCCCCGGTACGGGATGTGCGTCATGAAGGTGCCCGTCATGCTCTTGAACAGCTCGCCCGCCAGGTGGATCGACGTGCCGCTGCCGCTCGAGGCCATGTTGAGCTTGCCCGGGTTGGCCTTGGCGTACTTGAGGAAGTCCTGCACGTTGCGGATGTTCAGCGACTTGGCTTTCTCGGCGTTCATCTCCATCACGTTCGGCACGGCGGCCACCAGGGTGATCGGCACGAAGTCCTTGATCGGGTCGAAGGGGAGCTTGGGGTACAGCGCGCGGTTGATGCCGTGCGTGCCCACCGTGCCCATCAGCAGCGTGTAGCCGTCGTTGGGCGAGCGCGCGACGATCTCGGCGCCCACGTTGCCGCCGGCGCCCGCGCGGTTGTCCACGATGAACTGCTGGCCGAAGGCCTTCGAGAGCTCGGGCGCCACGGCGCGCGCCAGGATGTCGGTGGTGCCGCCGGCCGCGAAGGGCACGACGATGCGCACCGGCTTGGTCGGCCAGGTGGCCTGCGCGTGTGCGGCGCCGCCCAGCAGCGCGAGGGTGGCCGCCGCCGTGGCGACGAGCGCGAAGCGGCGGGTGGATGAAGTGACGGAAGAAGAGCGGGAGATGGAAGTCATGCGCGCCTTTGTACAGGGGGGCGCCAAAGGCGTCGCGAGTAAAAACCCCGGCCTTCGATGGACATCGCCGCTCAGCCCACCTGCATCCGCTGCGCGAACTTCGCCTCGCGAAAGCGCGCCAGCACGAAGTCGACGAACACCCGCGTCTTGGGCGGCAGCAGCTTCTTGCTCGGGTAGTAGATCCACACGGCGCCCGAATCCTGGTACCACCCGGGCAGCAGCCGCACGAGCGCGCCGCTGCGCAGGCCGCGCTCCACGAAAGGCATCGGCAGCATCGCCACGCCGAGCCCCAGCAGCGCCGCCTGCGCGATCGCCTCGGGGTCGTTGAAGATCGCGCGCGGGCGTTGCGGCAACTCGACCATGGTTTCCTCGCCGCTCGCGTGCCGCAGCGTCCAGGGCCGCAGCCGGCCCGTGGGCGAGGAGCGGCGCAGCAGCACATCGAAGCGCGCCAGCTCGGACGGGTGCGCGGGCAGCGCGCGCCCCGCCAGGTAGGCCGGCGCCGCCACCGCCACCACGTGGATGCGCGCCAGCTCGCGCGCCACCACGCCGGGCGACAGCGCGATGCCGCCGCCGATGGCCGCGTCGAAGCCCTCGCCGACCAGGTCGACCTGCTGGTTGTCGAAATGCCAGTCGGGCACGATGCCCGGGTAGCGCGCCAGGAAGTCGCCCATGAACGGCAGCACATGCTCGCGCCCGAAGGCCTGGCCCATGCTCACCTTCAGCGTGCCCGAGGGCTGGCCGTCGTCCTGCGCGAGGCCGGCCACCGCGTCCTGCAGCGTGGCCAGCGCGCCGCCGACCTGCGCCAGGAAGCGCTCGCCGGCCTCGGTCAGCGTGAGCCGGCGCGTGCTGCGCTGGAACAGCCGCACGCCCAGCCGCGCCTCGAGCCGCGCCACGTTCTTGCTGACCGCCGCAGGCGTGAGCCCCAGGCGCCGCGCGGCCGCCGAGAAGCTGCCGCCCTCGGCGCTCTGCACGAAGGATTCGAGGTGATTGAGCGGTTCCATGCCGCGATTCTGGCGCCCATCTTCAACTTTGGGTTGAATCTGATCGGGCCGATTGATGGCTACTGCAAAGGGAATGGAATTCCGACACTGAAGGCCTTCCTCCTCCAACTGATCGGAAAAATCATGGCATCCACCTCTGTGTCCTCTTCCCCCGTCCTGGCCGGCAAGGTCGCCTTCGTCACCGGCGGCTCGCGCGGCATCGGCGCCGCCATCGTGCGCCGGCTGGCCCGCGACGGCGCGGCCGTGGCCTTCACCTACGTCAGCGCGCAGGCCGAGGCCGACAAGCTCGCCGGCGAGATCCAGGCCGCCGGCGGCCGCGCGCTGGCCATCCGTGCCGACGCCGGCGACGCCGCTGCGCTCACGGCCGCCATTGCCCAGGGCGCACGCGCCTTCGAGCGGCTCGACATCTTGGTGAACAACGCGGGCGTGTACCTCGGCGGCGAGCTCGACACCTTCTCGCTCGAAGATTTCGATCGCACCATCGACGTCAACGTGCGCGCCACCTTCGTGGCCGTCCAGGCCGCCGCGCGCCACATGGGCGACGGCACGGGCCGCATCGTCAACATCGGCAGCATCAACGCCGAGCGCGTGCTGGACGCGGGCGCCAGCGTCTACGCGATGAGCAAGGCCGCCATCGTCGGCCTCACGCGCGGCCTGGCGCGCGACCTCGGCGCGCGCGGCATCACCGTGAACAACGTGCAGCCCGGCCCCATCGACACCGCCATGAACCCCGCCACCGGCCCGCGCGCGGCCTCGATGCACGACGTGATGGTGCTGCCGCGCCACGGCCGCGCCGAAGAAATCGCAGGCATGGTCGCCTACCTCGTGGGCCCCGACGGCGGCTTCGTCACCGGCGCCAACCTGAGCGTGGACGGCGGCTACACGGTCTGACCGGCAGTGCCTGAGTCGGGCGCGCGCTCCACCGCGCGGATCAGCGTGTCGAGCGTGTCGCTCAGGCGGGCCAGCTCGCTCGCATCGACGCCCGCGAACAGCTCGGCCTCGCGCTGCCGGCCCAGCGCGCCGACGGTGGCGTGCAGCGCCTTGCCGGCGGCCGTGAGGTACAGGCGGCTGCAGCGCTGGTCGGTCGGGTCGCTGCGGCGCTGCACGCGCTGGTGGCGCTTCAGGCCCGCCAGCGCGCGGCTCACGGCCATCTTGTCCAGGCCGGTGAGGTCGGCGACCTGCGTGGCGCTGAGCCCCGGCTGCGCGGCCAGCACGGCCATCGCGCGCCACTCGTTCAGCGTGAGCTGGTGCTCGCGCCCCACGCGCTCATGGAACGGCCGCGCCGTGAGGTTGACGACCCGCACCAGCTTGAAGAAGAGCGGGTCCATGGCCGTTCGTATTTTTCTTGCGTGTCAGCCGGCCAGCTTCTTCGCCGCCGCCACGATCGCGTCCACGCCGACGCGCGACTGCGCCTCCAGCACCGGCGCGTAGCCGACCGGAATGCGCGGCGCGCCCAGCCGCGCGACGCGGCAGCCCGTGGCCTCGGCCGCGCTCGCGGCGATCTCGGCGCCGAAACCCGCGGCCTGCACCGCCTCGTGCACCACCAGCAGCCGCCCCGTGCGCGCGCACGACGACAGCACCGTCTCGCGGTCCCACGGCCACAGCGTGCGCAGGTCGATCAGGTCCACCGCAATGCCCTCGGCCGCCAGCGCGTCGCAGGCCGCGGCGCAAGGCTGCATCTGCTTGCTCCAGCTCACGAGCGTGAGCGCATTGCCTTCGCGCACGCGCGCCGCCTGGCCCAGCGGCACGACCAGCGTGTCGTCCACCTCGCCGCGCAGGCCCCACAGCGTCTTGTGTTCGATGTAGACCACCGGGTCGCCGCATTGCAGCGCCGCGCGCAGCAGGCCGTGGTTGTCCTGCGGCGTCGAGGGGCTCACCACCACCACGCCCGGCAGGTGCGCGAACCAGGCCTCGAGCGACTGCGAATGCTGCGCCGCCGACGCGTCCCAGATGCCGCCCGGCATGCGTGCCACCAACGGCACGCGGCCCTGGCCGCCGAACATGAAGCGGTTCTTGGCGGCCTGGTTCACCAGCTCGTCCATGCCGCACAGCGCGAAGTCGACCACGCGCATCTCGACCACGGGGCGCAGCCCGGCGAGCGCCATGCCCACGCCGGCGCCCATGATCGCGGCCTCGCTGATCGGCGTGTCGATCACGCGCTCGGCGCCGTACTGCTGCTGCAGCCCCTTGTACTGGCCGAAGATGCCGCCGCGGCCCACGTCCTCGCCGAGCACGACCACGCGCGGGTCGGCGTCCATCTCCTGCTGCAGCGCGCGCACGGCGGCTTCGGAATAACTCAGCGTCGTCACAGCCATTGGCCTGCTCCCGTGGTCTGCACGTCGGTGAAGGCGGCGCTCGCCTCGGGCCAGGGGGCCGCGTCGGCCACGGCCAGGGCCGTGTCCACCTCGTCGCGCGCGGCGTTCTCGATGGCGTCCAGCGTCGCGGTGGCCACGCCGGTGTCCAGCAGGTGGCCGCGGGCGCGCGCGATCGGGTCGGTCTCCAGCGCGGCGGCCAGCTCGGCCGGGTCGCGGTAGGCCGCGAGATCGACCGACACATGGCCCTTCACGCGGTAGGTGAGCGCGTGCAGCAGGCGCGGCCCCGCGCCGCTGCGCACCTCGGCCACCAGCCGTGCCGCGGCCGCATGCACCGCGAACACGTCGTTGCCGTCGACCTGCGTGGCCGCGATGTCCATCGACGCGGCGCGCGCCGAGGCGCCGTCGCCGGCCGTCATCGGGCCGCTCGCGGTCGTGGCGCTCCAGCGGTTGTCCTCGCAGACGAAGAGCACGGGCAGGTCGTACACGCGGGCCCAGTTCAGCGCTTCGAGGAACGGGCCGCGGTTGATCGCGCCGTCGCCGAAGAAGCAGACCGTGATGTCGTCGCTGCGCTTCAAGAGTTTTTGCGCATGCGCCGCGCCGACCGCGATCGGCAAGCCCGCCGCGACCACGCCGTTGGCGCCCAGCATGCCCACCGAGAAGTCCGCGATGTGCATCGAGCCGCCCTTGCCGCCGTTGAAGCCCGTGGCCTTGCCGAACAGCTCGCACATCATCCGCGTGAGGTCCGCGCCCTTGGCCAGCGTGTGGCCGTGGCCGCGGTGCGTGGAGGTGAGGTAGTCGCTCGCGCGCAGGTGGGCGCACACGCCCGCCGGCACCGCTTCCTGCCCGGTCGACAGGTGCAGCGGCCCGCGCACCTTGGCGGCGCCGCCCGCCTGCTGGCCGTAGGCGCTGACCCCGCCCTGGCTGGCGGTTTCGGCGGCGTTCTCGAAGGCGCGGATGCGCACCATGACGCGGTACAGCGCCTCACCGGCGCCTGGGGGGTTGCTCGGGTCCATCTTGTCTCCAACGCCCTGGGGATCGGCGCTTTGAGAAAAATCGTATCAACCGAGACGGATTCGACCTACCGGGCTAACCCTTCGCCCCCCCCCGCCCGGCCTCTTTTTCGGGCGCGGGCTTCCTGCTCTCTTCTCTATTTATTCTTCTTATTTAAGTTAGTAGTAGTAGATAAGGGTAAACCCGCCCTGTGGACAGGGCACTTTTTCCCTTGCCTGACAACAACTTGTCACACCCCGGACACTGTGTGCTCCTGTGCTTTCGCGGTGCTATCAAAACAGGAACAACTTGGGCGCGGGAGTTTCCGCTGTGGATAACAGGGGGCTTGTCCGGAAACTGTCCCCAGAGTTTTCCATTTGTATCTGGAGCGGCAGCGCCGTCCGGGAATTCCCGGGTGCCCGGAACCCTCCGCCGATGGGATAGTTAGTTCGCCACTCAAACTAACTACCCCGGCCCACCGTTCTGAGGAGAGACACCGATGCAACTGACAACGAAACACACCCTGGCCGCCCTGGCGTTCGGTCTCACGGCCGTGGGCGCGATGGCGCAGACCGTGGTCGGCGTGAGCTGGTCCAACTTCCAGGAAGAACGCTGGAAGACCGACGAGGCCGCGATCAAGGCGCAGCTGGAAAAACTCGGCGCGAAGTACATCAGCGCCGACGCGGGCGGCTCGCCCGAGAAGCAGCTGGGCGACATCGAGGGGCTGATGTCCAAGGGCGCGAAGGCGCTCATCGTGCTGGCGATGGACAAGGACGCGATCCTGCCCGCCGTGACCAAGGCCACGCGGCAGAAGGTGCCGGTGGTGGCGTACGACCGGCTGATCGAAGCGCCCGGCGTGTTCTACATCACCTTCGACAACGTCGAGGTCGGGCGCATGGAGGCCCGCGAGGTGCTCAAGGTCAAGCCCAAGGGCAACTACGTGATCATCAAGGGCTCGCCGAGCGACCCGAACGCCGACTTCCTGCGCGCCGGCCAGCAGGAGGTGCTGGACGCCGCGATCAAGAAGGGCGACATCAAGATCGTCGGTGACGAATACACCGAAGGCTGGAAGCCCGAGGTCGCGCAGAAGAACATGGAGCAGATCCTCACCAAGAACGGCAACAAGGTCGACGCGGTGGTGGCGGCCAACGACGGCACGGCCGGCGGTGCGGTGGCGGCGCTCACGGCCAAGGGCCTGCGCGGCATTCCGGTGTCGGGCCAGGACGCCGACTTCGCCGCGCTGAACCGCGTGGCGCTGGGCACGCAGACCGCGACGATCTGGAAGGACTCGCGCGAGCTCGGCCGCGAAGCCGCCACGGCGGCGGTCTCGTTGGCGGCCGGCAAGGCGGTCGAGAAGGCCGCGCCCTGGGCCGGCGGTGCCAAGAAGATTTCGCTGTCCTCGCGCCTGCTGACGCCGGTGCCGATCACGCGCGACAACCTCGACGTGATCGTCAAGGCCGGCTGGATCAAGAAGGACGAGCTCTGCAAGGGCGTCTCGGGCGCAAACGCGCCCGCGGCCTGCAAGTAACGCCGCAACCACTGGCGCGTTCAGCTTCCCGCTGAACGCGCCCTCCATCTCTTCGCAACATGGCTTCCGGCCGACCCGCAAGGGCCCGCCGGCGGGCGGTTGCGCACCTGTAGTCCGTCCCGAGGGGGTCTGAAAAATGAGCGATCCAACACCCGGCTGGTGGCGCCGCACCGGCATCGACCTGCGCCTGCTCCTGATGTGCGTGCTGCTGGCCGTGATGGCGGTGGCGTTCAGCATCATGTCAGGCGGCGTGTTCCTCTCGCCCGAGAACCTCTACAACGTCGCGCAGCAGACGGCGGTGGTCGGCATCGTCTCCACGGTGATGGTGCTGATCATCGTGGCGCGCCACATCGACCTGTCGGTGGGCTCGGTGATGGGCTTCGTCGGCGTGCTCATCGCCTACCTGCAGTACACCTCGGGTTGGTCGTGGCCCACGGCCTGCCTCGCGGGGCTCGCGGTGGCGCTGCTGGTGTCGATCTACCAGGGCTGGCTCACGGCGGTGCTGGGCGTGCCGTCGTTCGTGGTCACGCTGGGCGGGCTGATGTCGTTTCGCGGCGCGGCCTTCCTGGTGGCCGACGGCAAGACGCAGCCGGTGAACGACGAGTTCTTCCAGCGCCTGGGCGGCGGCTACGACGGCGGCATCGGCGTCACGGCCAGCTGGGTGCTCGCGGGGCTGGTGGCGCTGGTGCTGTTCGGGCGCATGGTGCAAAAGCGCCGCGCGCGCCAGCGCTACGACATGCCGACCGAGGCGCTGTGGCTCGACGTGCTGCTCACGGCCGTGCCGGTGGCGGTGGTGATCGGCTTCGCCTGGGTGATGAACAGCTACCAGATCTCGTCCAAGAGCGAGCCGCAGGGCATTCCGATTCCGGTGCTGATCTGGGCGGCGGTGGCGATCGTGCTGTCGTTCATCGTGCACCGCACGCGCTTCGGCCGCTACGTGTTCGCGATGGGCGGTAACCCCGACGCGGCGGCGCTGGTGGGCATTCCGGTGCAGCGCGTCACGCTGATGCTGTTCGCGCTGCTGGCGGTGCTGGTGACGGTGGCGGCCATCGTGTCGATCGCGCGGCTCAACGCGGGCACCAACTCGCTGGGCACGGGCATGGAGCTGTACGTGATCGCCGCGGCCGTCATCGGCGGCACGGCGCTGGCGGGCGGCAGCGGCTCGATCTTCGGCTCGGTGCTGGGCGCGCTCATCATGCAGTCGCTGGACAGCGGCATGCTGCTGCTCGACGTGCCCATCGGCAAGCGCATGGTGATCATCGGCCAGGTGCTGATCGTGGCCGTGGTGTTCGACGTGCTCTACCGCCGCAAGTTCGGGGAGAACTGACATGGCCGACATCGACAAGACAAAACCGCTCGTCGAGCTGCGCGAGATTCGCAAGGCCTTCGGCGGCGTGAAGGCCGTGGACGGCGTGAGCATCAACCTCTACCCCGGCGAGGTGGTCGCGCTCCTGGGCCACAACGGCGCGGGCAAGTCCACGCTGATGAAGATGCTCGCGGGCGCCTACCCGATCGATTCGGGCGACACGCTCATTGCGGGCGAGAAGGTCCACATCCGCACGCCCGCCGAGGCGCAGGCCCAGGGCATCGAGACCATCTACCAGACGCTCGCGCTGGCCGACAACCTGGACTCGGTGGCGAACCTCTTTCTGGGTCGCGAGAAGATGACGGCGTGGAACACGCTGGACGACCACTTCATGGAAGTGCAGGCGCGCAAGGTGTTCCAGCGCCTGAACAAGAACTTCACCAACATCCGCATCCCGGTGCGGCGCCTGTCGGGCGGGCAGCGGCAGGTGGTGGCGATCTCGCGCGCGCTGTACTTCAATGCGCGCATCCTCATCATGGACGAGCCCTGCGCCGCGCTCGGCCCCGAAGAGACTGCGATGGTCGGGCGCCTGGTCAAGCAGCTGAAGGACGACGGCGTCGGCATCTTCCTGATCACACACGACATGCCCGACGTGTTCTCGCTGAGCGACCGGCTCGCGGTGATGAAGAACGGCAAGCTCGTGGGCACTTACCGCACGGCCGACGTCACCGAGGACGAAGTGCTCGGGATGATCATTGCCGGCAAGCGGCCCGAGGGACGCGAACAGGCGCACCACGCAGCAACCGCGGCCACCGCAGCGGCATGACATGAAGACCATCGGCGACCAGCAGCTGCTCAAGCGCCTGAACCGCAGCGTGCTGCTGCGGTTGTTGCGCGCGCAGCCGGGCTTGTCGCGCGCGCGCCTCGCGAGTGAAAGCGGACTCACCAAGTCGACCGTGAGCCTGCTGGTGCGCGAGCTGCTCGACGAAGGCTGGCTCAGCGAATCGGGCGCCGCCGTGGCCGATGGGCTCGGGCGGCCGTCCACGCCGCTGCGCATCAACGTCGGCGTGCGCGCGCTGATGGGCGTGGAGATCGCCGTCGAAACGCTGCGCCTCGTGTGCGTCTCGCTGCAGGGCGAGGTGCTGCACGCGCAGGCCGAGCCGCTGGACGACGGTGAGCCCGCCCGCGTGTGCGCGCAGCTTGCGCGCATGGCGGCGGCGGCGCACGCGCAGCTCGACCAGCGCGGCCTGCGCCTGTCGAGCATCGGCGTGTGCGTGCCGGGCGCGGTGGACGACTGCACGGGCGTCGTGCGCTTCGCGCCCAACCTCGGCTGGCGCAACGTGAACCTGCTGCCCGCGCTCGAAAAGGCGCTGGCCGCGGCGGGCCTGCCGGGCGTCACCGTGCAGCTGCAGAACGATGCCGATGCCGCCGCGCTCGGCGAGTACGAGTTCGCCGCGGGCGAAGGCGAAGACCCGCTGATCTTCGTCAACAGCGACGTCGGCGTAGGCGCGGGCGTGGTGCTGAACGACCGCCTCTTCACCGGCGCGCAAGGCATGGCCGGCGAGATCGGCCACACCATCCTGCAGCTCGACGGGCCGCTGTGCTCGTGCGGCCGGCGCGGCTGCGCCGAGGCCTTCTTCGGTTCGCGCGTGCTGGCGCGCGAGGGCGCGGACATGGCGCGCGCCGCTGCGTTCTTCGGCGTGCTGCTGCAGAACCTGTGGGTCACCTTCAACCCGCGCGCGATCGTGCTCGGGGGCAAGGTCTGCGCCGAGCATCCGGAGTTCGCGAAGGCTGCGTTCGAAGGCGTGATGGGCCATGCGGAGCGCGCCGGCATGCCTGCGCCGGAACTGCGCACGGCGCGCTACGAAGCCCTCGCGCCCGCGGTGGGGGCGGCGGCGTTGGCGCTGCACGACTACCTGCGGCCGCTGCAGCCCGATGCGAAGGCGCGCCGCGCGCGCGCACTGGCCCGCGCCGGCGCCTGAGCCGTCAGTCCGCTGCCGCGCTGCTGTCGTCGTCGCGCCAGCCGCGCAACCGCCGGTACAGCGTGCCGCGCGACACGCGCAGCTGCCGCGCCGCCTGCGACACGTTGCCGCCATGCGCCGCGAGCGTGTCCTCGATCAGCTTGCGGCTGTGCTCGCGCAGGGTTTCGGTCGGTGGTGTTTCGCTGACGGGTGCAAGAGCCACGGGCGGCTGCGTCTGCACGTCGATCGCCACGGGCGCATCGGCCTGTGCGCTCGCCATGTCCGGCATCGCCACCGCGTGCCGGAAGTCCGCGCCGTCCGCGCCCTTGAGCTGCGCCTGCATCCACACGCCGAGCCCGCTGGCCAGTCGCAGCGGCTGCGCGGCCTCGCGCCGGCCCAGCCGCAGCAGGCTCGCGAGGTCGTGGCCCAGCAGGCATTCCACGTCGCGGTCGTCGGGGGCCTCGGGCAGCCGTCCCAGCAGCCGCGCGCCGGCGTTGTTGAGCCACGCGATGGTGCCGTCGGGCGCGATGCCCGCGAGCGCCTCGAGCGGCGTGCCCAGCAGCGTGGGGCTGGCCTGGAAGCGCAGGATGAGGTGGTCGCGCGACTGCGCCTGCAGCAGCCGGTTCTCGATGATGGTGGCGTGCAGCGCGACCATCGAGGCCGCGTCGAAGCCGAAGCGCCGCGCCTCCACCGTGAGGTCGAGCACGCCCGCGAGCCGGCCGCTCACGTCGCGGATCGGCGCCGCGGCGCATTGCATGTGGCACAGCACGTCGTAGTAGTGCTCGGCGCCGTCGACAGTGCAGGCCTGCCCGGTGCTGGCCACGATGCCCGGCGCCGTGGTGCCCACGACGCGCTCGGAAATGTTCACGCCCAGGCGCGCGGTCTGGCGCAGCACGGGCTGGTGCGTGCCGGCGGGCTGGCTGGTGACGTGCACCACCACGCCATCGCGGTCGGTCAGGATCACGCGGCAGTCGGTGCCCGCGAGCATGTGCTCCATCTGCACGAGCTCGTGCCGCGCCACGTCCAGCAGCTCGCGGTTGCGCGCGAGCGTGGTGTGCAGCCGGCTGGGCGTGACGGCGTCGAAGGCCACCACGCGCTGCCGGTCGGCGTGGGTGCGGCTGCAGCGCATCCACGACTGGATGACCGCCTCGCCGACCAGCCCCGAGGGGCGCACGCCTTCTTCGAAAAACTGCTGCCGCGCCAGCGCCACGCGCTGTGCCGGCGTGCTGGCAAAGAGTTGGCGCGGCGCATCCGCCGTGCCGAGCCTGTCGAGCGCCATGGGTTCGCCGCCTCTTCCGGGTTCAGGGACCCTCTCGAATGTGTTCCGCAATGGAACAAGGCTTGATTGGGGAAATCCCGGGGGTGAAGGCCGATGCCGTGCGAACGATCCTTGGGGCAGAACGAAGAAGGAGACAGACCCCGATGAAGACGACAACGACACAGCCTCTTTCCGGGCGGCGCCTGCTTGCGGGCGCCTTGCTGTGCCTGGGCCTGGCGGCCCCGGCGCTGGCCCAGACGGCCGCCAGCCCGCAGGACCGCGCCGGCGCGGCCGCCAAGCGCGTCGACGGCAACTTCGTGCGCGCCAACGCGGCGAAGAAGACGCCCGACTGGCCCAGCTACGGGCTCGACTACGCCGAGTCGCGCTTCAGCAAACTCGACCAGGTCAACACCGGCAACGTGAAGCAGCTCGGGCTGGTCTGGTCGTACAACCTCGAATCGACGCGCGGCGTGGAAGCCACGCCGCTGGTGGTCGACGGCATCATGTACGTCACGGCCTCGTGGAGCATCGTGCATGCGATCGACACGCGCACCGGGCAGAAGATCTGGACCTTCGATCCGCAGGTCGACCGCACGAAGGGCTTCAGAGGCTGCTGCGACGTGGTCAACCGCGGCGTGGCGCTGTACGAGGGCCGCGTCTACGTGGCCGCCTACGACGGCCGCCTGATCGCACTCGACGCCGCCACCGGCCAGAAGGTGTGGGAGAAGAACACCATCGACGGCCAGAAGGGCAGCTACACCATCACCGGCGCGCCGCGCGTGTTCAAGGGCAAGGTCATCATCGGCAACGGCGGTGCCGAGTACGGCGTGCGCGGCTACGTCACCGCCTACGACGCGAAGACCGGCGACCAGAAATGGCGCTGGTTCGTGGTGCCCGGCGACCCGAGCAAGCCGTTCGAAGACGAGTCGATGGCGCGCGCCGCCAAGACCTGGGACCCGAGCGGCAAGTACTGGGAAGCCGGCGGCGGCGGCACCGCCTGGGACAGCTTCGCCTTCGACCCCGAGCTCAACCTGATGTACGTGGGCACCGGCAACGGCTCGCCCTGGGCGGCCAAGGCGCGCAGCCCCAAGGGCGGCGACAACCTGTACCTGGGCTCGGTGGTGGCGCTCGACCCCGACACCGGCAAGTACAAGTGGCACTACCAGGAGACGCCCGGCGACAACTGGGACTACACCTCCACGCAGTCGATGATCCTGGCCGACGTCAAGCTGAACGGCAAGGCGCGCAAGGTGCTGCTGCACGCGCCCAAGAACGGCTTCTTCTTCGTCATTGACCGCACCAACGGCAAGTTCATCTCGGCGAAGAACTTCGTCGCGGTCAACTGGGCCACGGGCTACGACAAGAACGGCCGGCCCATCGAGGTCCCCGCCGCGCGGCAGAACGAGAAGCCGGGCGACAGCATCCCGGGCCCGTTCGGCGCGCACAACTGGCACCCGATGTCCTACAACCCGCAGACCGGCCTGGCCTACCTGCCCGCCCAGCACGTGCCGATCAACCTGATGGACGACAAGGCCTGGAAGTTCGACGAGAACGCACCCGGGCGCCCGCATGCGGCGCTGGGCTGGAACCTGGGCAAGTTCGCCAACGTCGAGCCGCCCACGAGCAAGCCCTTCGGCCGCCTCGTGGCCTGGGACCCCATCAAGCAGAAGGAAGCCTGGGGCGTGGACTATGCCTCGCCGTGGAACGGCGGCACGCTGACCACCGCCGGCGACCTGGTGTTCCAGGGCACGGCCGACGGGCGCCTTGTGGCCTACCACGCGAAGACCGGCGAGAAGTTGTGGGAAACGCCCACCGGCACCGGCGTGGTGGCGGCGCCCGCGACCTACATGGTGGACGGCAAGCAGTACGTGTCGGTGGCCGTGGGCTGGGGCGGCGTGTACGGCCTGGCGCAGCGCGCCACCGAGCGCCAGGGCCCGGGCACGGTCTACACCTTCGCGGTCGGCGGCACGGCCAAGATGCCCGCCTTCGTCGAGTACCGCATGGCCAAGCTGGTGCAGGGCGTGAAGTACGACCCCGCCAAGGTCCAGGCCGGCACCATGCTGTACGTGAGCAACTGCGTGTTCTGCCACGGCGTGCCGGGCGTGGACCGCGGCGGCAACATCCCGAACCTGGGCTACCTCGACCCGGCCTACATCGAGAACCTCGACAAGTTCGTGCTCAAGGGCCCGGCCATGTCGCGCGGCATGCCCGACTTCACGGGCAAGCTCTCGGGCGACGACATCGAGAGCATCAAGGCCTTCATCCAGGGCACGGCGGACGCGATCCGGCCGAAGTAGGGCGCACGCGGACTCAAACAGAAAAGGCGCCGACGGCGCCTTTTCTTTTGGGCAGGGCGCTGGTCAGCCCGCCAGCCGCAGCTCGTGGATCAACCCCGCCACGTTGCCCACCTGCAGCTTGTCGTAGATCGACTGGATGTGGTTGCGCACCGTGGCTGGCGAGCGGTTCAGGATGGCGGCCACTTCCTTGTGGGTGTCGCCGCGCGCCAGCAGTTCGGCGATGGTGTGCTCGCGCGGCGTGAGGCTGTCGGCGCGGCAGCGGTGGCGGCACTTGAGGAACAGCAGGCGCTGCTCGACGCGGTGCGTGACCACGATCTCGCGCCCGTTGAAGCGCGCGTGGCCCTGCAGGAAGTGCTGCAGCAGCGCATCGGGCAGCGTGCGGCCGTGCCAGGCCGGCCACTCGGCCTTCAGCATCGCCTCGAACAGCCGGTCGGCGTGGTACAGCACGCCGCGCAGGTCGCCGATGGCCGAGCCGCCGGGCGACGCGCTGCCCGCTTCGAGGCGGTCCAGGTGCATCACGCGGTTCAGCGCCAGCGCCTGCATCACGTGCGGCGCGAGGCTGGCGAGCAGTTGCCGCTCTTCCTCCGTGCCGTGGGCTTCCGGGTCGGCGCGGAACAGGCTGAGCCAGTGGACGAAGCTCGTCTGCGGGTTCGAATCCGAGGTGATGAAGAAGTTGGCCTGCTCGAAGCGGCGGCCGTAGTCGCGCAGCGCGGCCTGGTCGTCGCGGCAGAACCACGCCTGCGCATTGAAGGCGAGCGTGGCGTTCGACTGCTTGGCCACCTCGCCGGCGGCCGTGTCCATGTGCTTGACCTGCTCGTAGGCCGTGACCATCTCGAGCGGCTGGTTGTGCAGGTGGATCGTGTGGATGTCGATGCCGTGGTCGGTGCGGGTGGCGGTGCCCCACATCGACGAGTCGAAGGGCAGCACGGGCTTGAGGAGGTCGAGCGCGGCGTCCTGGAAGGCGTCGATGGGCAGCTCGTGCGAGAGGCGGTACAGCCGCAACAGGAGGTCGCTGAAGTCGCGCGGGACACCGGCCGTGAAGGTCATGCGGGGAGTCTTCCAGCCCGGGCGCCGCATGCCCATCCCATGTTCCGGTGACGCGCGCGGGGCTCGGCCGCGCGGTTTCAAGAATGGTGCATTTGCATCATTTGATTTCCAAAAGCGAAAGCTATTGTTTGCAGCGCCCTCGGTTGCTGACCAGGCCCTTTCCCTTTTCGAGAGACCCACGATGCCTCACCCCACCTCCAGAATCCCCCACGCCCTGTCCCTTGCCACCCTGTTGATCCTCGGCGCCTGCGGCGGCGGTGGGGGTGGCGGAGGCGGCGGTGGCTTTGCATTCCCCGTCGGTACGGGCGGCAACGGCGGCACGCCGCCCGCCGCCGAATCGCCCGGCACGCTGAGCGGCACCGTGGCCACCGGCGCGGCCTTTGCCGGCGCCGCGCTCACCGTGTTCGACCAGACCGGCGCCAAGGTCTGCGAAGTGACCGTGCCGGCCGAAGGCACCTACAGCTGCGTGCTGCCCGCGGGCACCAAGGCGCCGCTGGTGATCCAGGCCGTGCGCGACGACCTCACGCTCTACAGCACCACCGCCAGCACCGCCACCGGCACCACCAACGTCACGCCGCTGACCACCGTGGTGGTGGCGCAGCTTTCGCCCAACGGCGACCCCGCCAAGCTGGCCGCCGCGGTGCAGGCCGATGCCGGCGCCGTCACGCCGGGCGCCATCAGCGACCAGGTGGCGAAGCTCGTGGCCGCGCTCAAGCCGCTGCTGGACGCGCTCAACACCAGCATCGACCCGATGAGCGGCACCTTCCAGGCCAACGGCACGGGACAGGACCGCGTGCTCGACACGCTGAACGTGTCGGTGCGCCCCGACGGCACCGCCGCCAACATCGAGATCACCGTCAAGGCGCAGCCCGCGAGCGAAGAGAGCGCGCCCGTGTCCATCGTCTTTCGCACCGGCGAGAGCAGCATCGCGCCGCTGCCCGCGGTCGATGCCGCGGCCCTCGTGCAGCCGCCCACGCCGGCGATGGTCAAGGACCTGCTGGACCGCCTCAACGCCTGCTACGCGCTGCCGCTGAACGAGCGCGTGGACAGCACCATCGGCTCCGACGGCAACGCCTTCGGCGAGGCCGCCGACGTGGTCGCGCCGGCCTGCCGCACGCTGTTCGTGGGCGACGACCCGGCCAGCTTCGTCGCGGCCGGCCTGCACATCGGCCGCGCGTCGAGCGGCCCGCGCCGGCCCTTCGAAAGCCTGTTCCGTTTCGGCCCCACGAACCTGAAGCACGACCGCGGCAACTTCGAATACTTCCACCCGGGCGGCGACATCGCGCTCACCTACCGCTGGACCGACAGCGTGGGCAACACCGACAACGATGTGTTCAACGCCAGGATCGTGAATGGCGCGCTCAAGCTCACCGGCAACAGCAACGCCTACCGCGCCGCCGTGCGCCCGCAGCAGGAGCTGAAGGACTTCCTCAAGCACGCGAACCTGAAGTACCACGCTGCGGGCTACAACGTGTCGGTGGACAACGTGCTCGACGGCAACGGCGACTCGATCTTCACGAAGGTGGTGGCCACCTCGTCCGCGCTGCCGGGCCGTGAACTGGTCCTCGTGCCCCGGGCCGGGCTGACCACCCTGGTGCTCACCACCGACGGCACCGCCAACGGCGCGCTGAACTCCTCGCTGTGGCGCATGGCCGCGCGCTACGTGGACCCGGCGCAAGGCGGCAACCCGAGCAGCATCGAGCCCGGCAATCTCTTCGCTTCGCCGCAGTTCGACGACACGCAGCTGGGCGCCATTCCCGATCAGGCGGTCTGGAAGCTCGAGTTCTTCCTGGCGGCCGGCGGGACCAACCCGGTGCAGTACGCGCGCACCTTCTCGCGCGCGCCGACCCTCGCCGAGGCCGTGCAACTGCCGACCGTGGAAATGACGCCGGCCCTGCGCGCCGAGCTGATGTCGGAAATCGACGGCGTTCCGCGCGGCATCGTGTTCGGCGCGCCGGTTCCCTCCGACCCCAGCGCCAACAACATCGACTTCAGCGCCGAGGGCAACCTCGACGGCTGGTCGGTGCCGAACGGCGCCTACGCCCCGACCACCTTCCTGGTGGCCGGCCGTGGCCCGAACAACAACCGCTTCACCGATTCGATCACGGTGCGCACCTCGGCGCGCAAGGCCGTCATCTACTGCCAGCCGGTGAACTCGCCGAGCGACAACCACTGCGTGAGCGTCGGCAACAACGCTTACCAATACGCGCAGGGCTCGTCGGTCAGCAGCTTCATCTTCACGGCACGCACCGCGCGCCAGGTCGATGTGCGCAAGAACTTCGAGGCGTGGACCTACTCGCCTCCCTGATTCTTTTCCTGCTGTCACCGCATGAAAAAAGCCGCCGGCCCTTTCGGGTCGGCGGCTTTTTCGATGGGAGATCGAAAGGATCAGTCCGCGTACACGCCGGCGGCCTTGATGATCGGACCCCACTTGGCGATTTCAGCCGCGACGAACTTCTTGTGTTCGGCCGGCTCGACGCGCTTGTCGGTGGTGATCACGGCGCCCAGGCCTTCTTCGCGCTTGATGAAGGCCGGGTCCTTCATGGCGGCCTTGATGGCTTCGTTGATCTTCTTCAGCACCGGCGCGGGCGTGCCCTTGGGGGCGTACACGCCGTGCCAGATCGACACTTCGAAGCCCTTCAGGCCCGACTCGTCGAGCGTGGGCAGGTCTTTCAGCGCGGGCGTGGTCAGGCGCTTGGCGGTGGTCACGGCGTAGGCCTTGACCTTCTTGGCCTCGATCTGCGACGTGGTGTTGGTGGTCTGGTCGCACAGCAGGTCGATCTGGCCGCCCAGCAGGTCGGCGATGGCCGGCGCGGTGCCCTTGTACGGCACGGGCGTCATCTCGATCTTCAGCGCGCTCTGGAACAGCAGGCCGCACAGGTGCGAGGCGGCGCCCAGGCCGGCGTTGCCCAGGTTGATCTTGCCCTTGTTGGCATTGATCCAGGTCGTCAGTTCCTTGTAGTTGTTGGCGGGCAGGCCGGGCTTGCCGATGAGCGTCATCGGCACTTCATTGACCATGCCGAGGTATTCGAAGTCGTTCTCGACGTTGAACGGCAGCTTGCGGTACAGCGCCGGCATCGTCGACATGCCGATGTGGTTCAGCAGCAGCGTGTAGCCGTCGGGGTTGGCACGGGCCACCTTGGCGGTGCCGATCGAGCTGCCGGCGCCGGCGGTGTTGTCCACGATGATCGTCGTGCCCAGCGTCTTCTGCAGCGATTCGGCCAGGTCGCGGGCCACGCGGTCGGTCGGGCCGCCGGCCGAGAAAGGCACCACCAGCGTCACGGGCTTGCCTGCGGGGAAATCCTGGGCGTGTGCGCCGACGGCGGCCGCGGCAATCGCCGCGAGGGCAAACAGTTTCTTCATGATGTCTCCGACGGAGTTTTTAAATGGAAAGGGTCGCGATCTTATCGGCTGACCGGGGGCTGACCCATACCGAATAGCCCTTAGGAATGTCACCGTTTTCGCCCCATGCTGGGGCATGATCACGCCCGTCCCGCGCACCCGCGCCGGGGTGATGACAACCACAAACAGGCCAGCCCGACGGGCGGCATCGAGGAGAAGAAACCAATGGATCCCTGGGTCTATCCGCGCGAGCGTTGGCTCGGCAAACTCACGCTCGTTCTGGGCCTGCTGGCCTGGACGCTGATCGTCGTCGGCACGCTGGGCATCGCGCTGCTGTACGTGCTGCTGGGCTTCATCGGCTACGTGTTCGCGCAGTCGGCCGTCATCGCCTGGATCAAGGGCACGGGCGTGAAGCTGTCGCCCCAGCAGCTGCCCGAGCTGCACGCGCGCTTCGTCGACTGCTGCACCCGCCTGGGCATCGCGCAGCCGCCCGAGGCCTACCTGCTGCACGGCGACGGCATGTTCAACGCCTTCGCCACGCGCTTCTTCGGCCGCAACTTCGTGGTGCTGCTGTCCGACGTGGTCGACGCCATGGAGGCGCAGCCCGACGGCATCCACTTCTACATGGGCCACGAGCTGGGCCACATCCGCCGCGGCCACCTCACGGGCCACATCTGGCGCGCGCCCGTGCTCTGGCTGCCGCTCCTGGGCGCGGCCTATGCGCGCGCCAAGGAATACACCTGCGACCTGCACGGCGCCGCCTGCTGCCGCGAGGTCGACTCCGCACCGCGCGCGCTGGTCGCGCTGGCCGCCGGCGCGCAGCAGTGGCGCAACGTGAACCTGCAGCGCTACGCCGCCCAGTCGGCCGGCAACCGCGGCTTCTGGGGCTCGTTCCACGAACTCATCGGCGGCTACCCCTGGCTCACCAAGCGCGTCGCGCGCGCCATCGACCCGGGCGCCAAGCTGCCCGAGCGCAACCCGGTGGCGTACCTGCTCGCGCTCTTCGTGCCCTACGCCGGGCGCGCGGGTGGCGGCGCAGCGGGTGTGCTGATCGTGGTGGCTGTCATCGGCGTCATGGCGGCTGCAGCCATCCCGGCCTACCAGGAGTACCAGACCCGCGCCGTCGTCGCGCAGGCCTGGTCCGAGGGCGCGCCGGTGCGCAACGCGCTCACGCGCCACTATGAAGAAAAGGCCGAGATCCCCGACACCCTGGCCGCCGTCGGCCAGCCGGAGAACCTGCCCAACGGCGCCACCCTCACGCTCGACCCAGACAGCATGGTGGTGGAGGTGGCCACGCCCAAGGGCACGCTGCGCATGGAGCCGTCGTCGACCGACCGGGGCATTGCGTGGCATTGCAGCGCGGGTGAGGGGTTGAAGGACAAGGCGTTGCCGGCGAGCTGCAAGAAGTAGCGAGAGGGAGCGAGAGGGAGCGAGGCCGGCGCCCGATGGGTTCCGTCTTTCAATCTGAAAACAACGGGAGAGAATTTGATGGGCAACGGCAAACAGCCGCGGCAACCGGCCGTACCAAGAGGGATAGACGCAGATCAGGCGCCAACGCCGCAGGTACAGAAAGCCGCAGGGAGCGAAGGCGGCGGATTCGTCTTCAGTGTTGCAAGCCTCCTGACGACAATTTCTATCTTTGGGGTCTTGCTCGCGCTACTCGGCTATGGGGTCGCGCTTTCTGCAGAGGGGCGGTTTGGGATGCCTCGTGCCCAGTTGATCGATTCGACAATGGATATGCTTGACTTGTCGACGTGGGTGATTCTTCAGATTGTCTCGAGGGGACTTGAGGCCTTCAAGAGCTTTTCTCTTTACGGCCAAGTGTTGAAGAGCACGGTCCCCGCGGCGATCCTCCTGCTAGTGGCTTGGCCGGTTTTTGCAGTCTTTCTGTCTCGACGCGGCAAGCGGGCTGGACGCGACACCGCATCCGCTACGTCGTCCTCGGCGTCCAAATCGAACAACAAGGCGCCCAGCTTTCTCGTTGCGTTGAAGCAGACTTGGTGGTTGCCAGTAAGCATTGCCGTGACACCGTTCGTGATGTTGGCTGGGGTCGCCATCATTGTCTTGATGGCCGTCGCGTTGGCGCTTGTCCTGGTCCTGGGAATGACTGCGGGCGAGGCGCATATTGATCGGTACGTGGTCGGGCCTAAGGCTTGTGATCCTGTAAGGAATCGATACCAACGTCTGATCCGTCCGCAGTGGCCCGATGAAGCAGCAAAGAAAGAAGAACCGGAGACTGCGCAGTGCGTCTCCATCAAATTCACAGAAGGCGATACCGAAATACGCGGGCGAGTCGTTTTCGCCCTGAGCAAAGCTGTAATCCTGTATGACCCAGCGACAGGATCAGTGAAGCGCGTACCAACGGAGAGCGCCATCGTTGAGGTGATCTCTTCACTTTGAGAAAAGCCAAGGATCCAAAGGACAGTGTGCAAGAGGGCCATGTGAAAGCCCCCTGCAGCGGCCCGTGCAGCGCCCCTACTTGTAGCTGCGCGCGTCCTCGATCACCTTGCCGTCGTTCGGCAGGGTGCCCGGCGCCACCAGTTCGATGGTGCCGCGCAGCTTGGTCACTTCGCGCACCGCGTCGGCAATGCGTGCGTCGAGCCCGGCCGGGGCGCCGGCGCATTCCAGCTTGAAGGTCATCTGGTCGTCGCCCATCTCGCCCGACACCACGAGCCGCGCGCGCACGATCTCGGGAAAGCGCCGCACGACCTCGGCGACCTGCGAGGGGTGCACGAACATGCCGCGCACCTTGGTGGTCTGGTCGGCGCGGCCGAGCCAGCCCTTGATGCGCTTGTTGGTGCGGCCCGTGGGGCAGGTGCCCGCGAGCACGGCCGAGAGGTCGCCGGTGCCGAAGCGCACCAGCGGGTAGTCGGGGTTGAAGGTGGTGACCACGATCTCGCCCACCTCGCCGTCGGGCACCGGGTCGCCGGTGCCGGGGCGCACGATCTCGACCAGCACGCCCTCGTCGATCACCAGGCCCTGGCGCGCGCTGGTTTCGTAGGCGATGAGGCCCAGGTCGGCGGTCGCGTAGCACTGGATGCCCTGCACGCCGTGCGCGGCAATCCAGTCGTGCAGGCTGGGCGGAAAGGCCTCGCCGGACACCAGCGCCTTGGTGAACCACGGCAGCTTCTGGCCCTTTTCCTCGGCCTTCTCCAGCAGGATCTTCAGGAAGCTCGGCGTGCCCGCATAGCCGTCGGGCTTGAGGTCGACGATGGCTTCGAGCTGCTGCTCGGTCTGGCCCGTGCCGCCCGCGAAAATGGTGCAGCCCATGGCATGCGCGCCGCTTTCCATGATGGAGCCGGCCGGCGTCATGTGGTAGCTGAAGCTGTTGTGGATCAGCTCGCCGCTGCGAAAGCCCGCCGCATGCAGCGCCCGCGCGGTGCGCCAGTAGTCGCGCGCCTCGCCCTCGGGCTCGTAGATGGTGCCGGGGCTCGCGAAGATGCGCGGCATGCGCGGCCCGCGCACGATCGACGCAAAGCCGCCGAAGGGGTCGTCGGCGCGGCGCGCCTTCTGCAGCTCGAGCAGTTCCGACTTGCGGGTGACGGGCAGCTTCGCGAGCGCTTCGCGCGAGGTGACGTCGGCGGGCTTCACGCCGTCGAGGATCTTCGTGAAGGCGGACGTTGCAGTCTGTGCCTGCGCGATCTGCCGGGGCAGTGCGGCCAGCAGGTCACGTTCGCGTTCGGCGGGGTCGCGGATTTCCAGTTGGTCGTAGTGGTCGTTCATGTCCGTACCCTTCGTCTATCGATTCGTTCGCTCTGGGGTGGGTACTTCAGGCCAGCCAACGCTTGCGGCGCTTGTAGCTCTTCACATCGCGGAAGCTCTTGCGGTCTGCGCCGCCCACGCCGAGGTAGAACTCCTTCACGTCCTCGTTCTCGCGCAGGCTCTTGGCCTCGCCGTCCATCACGATGCGGCCGTTCTCCAGGATGTAGCCGTAGTCGGCATAGCGCAGCGCCATGTTGGTGTTCTGCTCGGCCAGCAGGAAGGTCACTTTTTCCTTGGTGTTCAGGTCTTTGACGATCTCGAACACCTCTTCCACGATCTGCGGCGCCAGGCCCATCGAGGGCTCGTCGAGCAGCACCATGGTCGGGTTGGCCATCAGCGCGCGGCCGATGGCGCACATCTGCTGCTCGCCGCCCGAGGTGTAGGCCGCCTGCGAGGTGCGGCGCGTCTTCAGGCGCGGGAAATACGCGTACACCTTCTCCAGCGTCTCCTGCACCGAGGCCTTGCCATCGGTGCGCGTGTAGGCGCCGGTCATCAGGTTCTCTTCGATGGTCAGGTGGGCGAAGCAGTGGCGGCCTTCCATCACCTGGATCAGCCCGCGCTTGACCAGCTCGGCCGGCGACAGCGCCTCGATGCGCTCGCCGCGCAGCTCGATGGTGCCCTTGGTCACGGCGCCGCGTTCGCCCGCGAGCAGGTTGCTCACGGCGCGCAGCGTGGTCGTCTTGCCGGCGCCGTTGCCGCCGAGCAGCGCGACGATGCCGCTTTCGGGCACGGTCAGCGACACGCCCTTGAGCACGAGGATCACGTGGTTGTAGATGACCTCGATGCCGTTGACGTTGAGAAGGATCTTGGGTTCGCTCATGGTGTGGTCCGAAGCATTCGAAAGAACAACGACGCTGTTCTTTCAGATACCCGCTTGACCCACCGCCCTTCGGGGAACACCGCGGAACCGGCTTTGCCGGGCCGCTGGTGTTGCCCCCTGCAAGGGGGGGGAGAAGCGACACGAAGTGCGCGTAGCCTGGGGGTTAGCTCAAGACTGGCAATCCGCGGCTTCGCGGCGGGTGAGCTTCTTCTCGCCGGCGTACTTGTCGGCGGCTGCCTTCACCATCGGCTTGATGATCTGGCTGTCGGCCTCGTACCAGTCGGACATGCCGCCCCACTTCGCACCGTCCCAGGTGTGCACGCGCGCCCAGGTCGAACCCATGTGGTCCTGGCACGAGGTGCTCACCGGGCGCATCACGCCCGAGAAGCCCAGTGCGTCCAGCTTCTTCTGGTCGAGTGCGAGGTTCTCCATGCCCCAGCGCACCTGCTCGCCGGTCATGACCTTGCCCTTGCCGAAGCGCTCCTGCGCACGACGCACGGCCTCGATGGTCAGCATCTGGATGATCACGCCGCGCGTGTAGAGCACCGAGCCCACTTCGTCCTTCGGACCCGTGCCCTGGCCCTTGTCGTGCACCTGCTTGAGGATGTCCTGGATCACCTTGGGCTGCGTGCCCGAGGTGTTCAGCGCCAGCGCGTTGTAGCCCTTGGCGTTGGCGCCCACGTCCTTCACGTCGGGTTCGGCGCCGGCCCACCACACGCCGTACATCTTCTCGCGCGGGTAGCCCGTGGCCACGGCTTCCTTCAGGGCGGTGGAGTTCATCACGCCCCAGCCCCACAGCAGCACGAAGTCGGGACGCGACTGGCGCACCTGCAGCCAGGCCGACTTCTGTTCCACGCCCGGTGCGGTCACGGGGATCAGAGAGAGCTCGAAGCCGTTCTGCTTGGCGCGCTCCTGCAGCAGCGGGATCGGCTCCTTGCCGAACGGCGAGTCGTGGTACACGAGGGCGATCTTCTTGCCCTTGAGCTTGTCCATGCCGCCTTCTTTTTTGCCGATGTGCTGGATCAGGATGTCGGCCGCGGTCCAGTAGGAGCCCATGAGCGGGAAGTTCCACTTGAACACGCCGCCGTCCTGAGAGGCCGACAGGCCGTAGCCCAGCGTGATGAGCGGGATCTTGTCGGTGGGCACCTTGTCGGTCAGCGCGAAGGTGATGCCGGTGGCCTGCGGGTCGAACAGCGTCACGCCCGGGCGGCCCTTCAGGCGCTCGTAGCATTCCACGCCCTTGTCGGTGGCGTAGCCGGTTTCGCATTCCTCGTACGTGATCTTCACGCCGTTGATGCCGCCGGTGGCGTTGATGTACTTGATGTAGTCCTGCTTGCCGTTGGCCCAGGGCGTGCCGTTGGGCGCGTAGGGGCCGGTGCGGTACACCAGCAGCGGGAAGAACTGTTCCTTGGCCTGGGCCTGCGCGAGCGAAGGCGCGAAGGCCGCGCCGAGGGTGCTGGCCACCAGGGCGGCGGTCAGAGCGAGCGATTTCAGTGTCATGCCTGTCTCCTTTTGTGGGCACCTCGGTGCCGGGTTTTTACGAACGAACAACAACGAACCAGAACCTGTCAGTGCGGGAAGGGCCACAGCCGCAGCTTTTCCTTGGCCGTGGACCACAGCCGCGCCAGGCCGTGCGGCTCCACGATCAGGAAGAACACGATCAGCGCGCCGAAGATCATGGTCTCCAGGTGCGAGGCCAGTGCGGTCGAGATCGAGAAGCCCAGCCACCCCGGCAGCTGGTTCAAAAAGAGCGGCAGCAGCACGATGAAGGCGGCGCCGAAGAAGCTGCCCATGATCGAGCCGAGCCCGCCGATGATCACCATGAACAGCAGCTGGAACGAACGGTCGATGCTGAAGGCCGCCGGCTCCCACGCACCCAGGTGAATGAAGCCCCACAGCGCGCCGGCCACGCCGACGATGAAGCTGCTCACCGCGAAGGCCGTGAGCTTGGCGTACACCGGGCGGATGCCGATCACCGCGGCGGCCACGTCCATGTCGCGCATCGCCATCCACTCGCGGCCGATGGCGCTGCGCACCAGGTTCTTGGCGAGCAGCGCGAACACCACCACGAAGATCAGGCAGAACAAATACTTCTGCACCGGCGATTCGATCGGCACGCCGAACACGTTCAGGCCCGCCACGCTCACCGAACCCGAGGACGAGTTGTTGGTGAACCACTGGATGCGCAGGAAGGCCCAGTCGGTGAAGAACTGCGCGGCCAGCGTGGCCACCGCCAGGTACAGGCCCTTGATGCGCAGGCTCGGAATGCCGAACAGCACGCCGATCACCGTGGCGCACAGCCCGCCCAGCAGCAGCGAGGCGATGAGCGGCATGCCGTCGATGCGCACCTGGAAGTTGTAGGCCGCGTACGCGCCCACCGCCATGAAGGCGCCGGTGCCCAGCGAGATCTGGCCGCAGTAGCCGACCAGGATGTTGAGGCCGAGCGCCGCCAGCGACAGGATCAGGAAGGGCGTGAGGATGGCGCGCATCCAGTAGTCGGAGACGCCCATCGGCACCACGACGAACGCCACGAGCAGCAGCACGAGGATCGCCAGGCGGTCCTGCGCGATCGGGAAGATCTGTTGGTCGGCGCGGTAGCTCGACTTGAACTGGCCGTTTTCTCTGTAGAACATGTCAGACCCGATCGATGATCTTTTCGCCGAACAACCCTTGGGGCCGAACCAGCAGGAAGACCAGTGCAAGAACATAGGCAAACCAGATCTCGATGCCGCCACCGAGCATGGGGCCGAGATAGATTTCGGACAGCTTCTCGCCGACACCGATCAACAGGCCGCCGATGATGGCGCCGGGGATCGAGGTCAGCCCGCCGAGGATCACCACCGGCAGCGCCTTCAGCGCCACCAGCGAGAGCGAGAACTGCACGCCGAGCTTGGAGCCCCAGATGATCCCGGCCACCAGTGCCGAGAAACCGGCCACCGACCACACGATCACCCAGATGCGCGACAGCGGAATGCCGATCGATTGCGCGGCCTGGTGGTCGTCGGCCACCGCGCGCAGCGCCCGGCCCGTGGCGGTCTTCTGGAAGAAGATGGCCAGCACCACCACCAGCGCGGCGGACACCAGTGCGGCGATCAGGTCTTCCTGGCTCAGCAGCAGGCCGCCCTGGAAGGTGCCTTCGAGCACCATCAGCGGTTCCTTGGGCATGCCCACGTCGATCTTGTAGATGTCGTTGCCGAAGATCGTCTGGCCCACGCCGTCGAGAAAGTAGGCGATGCCCAGCGTGGCCATCAGCAGCGTGATGCCTTCCTGGTTCACCAGCTTGCTCAGCGCCAGCCGTTCGATGAGCCAGGCCACCACGATCATCACCGCCATCGCGGCGATGAAGGCCAGGATGTTCGCGAGGATCTGGCTCTGGAAACCGAACCACTGCGGGAACCACTCGGCGAAGCGCGCCATGGCCAGCGCCGCGAACAGCACCATCGCGCCCTGCGCGAAGTTGAAGACGCCCGAGGCCTTGTAGATCAGCACGAAGCCGATCGCGATCAGCGAATACAGCATGCCGACCATGAGGCCGCCGAAAAGGGTTTCGAGGAAAAATCCCATGGTCAATGCTCCACGCCGAGGTATGCCCGGATCACGTCTTCGTTGTTCCGAACTTCATCCGGCGTGCCGTCGCCGATCTTCTTGCCGTAGTCCAGCACCACCACGCGGTCGGAGATGTCCATCACCACGCCCATGTCGTGCTCGATGAGCACGATGGTCGCGCCGAACTCGTCGTTCACGTCGAGGATGAAGCGGCTCATGTCCTGCTTCTCTTCCACGTTCATGCCGGCCATGGGCTCGTCCAGCAGCAGCACCTGCGGCTCCATTGCGAGCGCGCGGCCGAGGTCGACGCGCTTTTGCAGGCCGTAGGGCAGGCGGCCCACCGGCGTCTTGCGGTGCGCCTGGATTTCCAGGAAGTCGATGATGTGCTCGACGAACTCGCGGTGCTGCAGCTCTTCGCGTTCGGCCGGGCCCCAGCGCAGCGCCTGTGCGAACAGGCCGCTCTTCATCTTGAGGTTGCGCCCGGTCATGATGTTGTCGAGCACGCTCATGCCCTTGAACAGCGCCAGGTTCTGGAAGGTGCGCGCCACGCCCATCTCGGCCACCTGGCGCGAGTTCATGTGCTTGAAGGTCTGGCCGCGGAAGGTGATGGAGCCCTGCTGCGGCCAGTACACGCCGTTGATGCAGTTCAGCATCGAGCTCTTGCCCGCGCCGTTGGGGCCGATGATGGCCCGCACCTCGTGCTCGCGCACGTTGAAGCTGATGTCGGTCAGCGCCTTCACGCCGCCGAAGCTCAGGCTGATGTTCTGGACGTCGAGGATGACGTCGCCAATCTTTCGGTTGCTCATGCGGCGGCCTTCACGATGGGGAAGGTCTTGGCGTCGTTGATCTTCAGCGTGGCGCTGACAACCCCCGTGCGTCCGTCCTCGAACTTGACCTGGGTCTCGATGTACTGCGCGGTCTTGCCGCCGTACAGCGCGTCGACCAGCACGGCGTATTTCTCGGCGATGAAGCCGCGGCGCACCTTGCGCGTGCGCGTCAGCTCGTCGTCGTCGGGGTCGAGTTCCTTGTGCAGCACGAGGAAGCGCGCGATCTGCGTCTCGCCCATGCCGTCCTCGGCCGCGAGGTCGGCGTTGACCTTGGCGATGCACTCGGCCACCAGCGTCAGCACCTCGGGCTTGCCGGCCAGGTCCACATAGCCGCCATAGGCCAGGCCGCGGCGCTCGGCCCAGTTGCCGACCGCCTCGAAGTCGATGTTGACGAAGGCGCACACCTCGTCGTGGCCGTTGCCGAAGCACACGGCCTCCTTGATCTGCGGGAAGAACTTGAGCTTGTTCTCGATGTAGTTGGGCGCAAAGATCGCGCCGCCCACCAGCCGGCCCACGTCCTTGGCGCGATCGATGATGCGCAGGTGCCCTTCGCTGTCGAGCACGCCCGCGTCGCCGGTGTGGAAGTAGCCGTTGGCGTCGAGCACCTCGGCCGTGGCGTCGGGGCGCTTGTAGTACTCCTTGAGCACCGACACGCCGCGCACCAGCACCTCGCCGTCGTCGGCGATCTTCAGTTCGATGCCCGGTGCGGCCGTGCCCACGGTCTGCAGCTTGACCTTGCCGTCCTGCTGCAGGCACACGTAGGCGCAGGTCTCGGTCTGGCCGTAGAACTGCTTGAGGTTCACGCCGATGGAGCGGTAGAAGCGGAACAGGTCGGGCCCGATGGCCGCACCGGCCGTGTAGGCCACGCGGATGCGGCTCATGCCCAGCACGTTGCGCAGCGGGCCGTAGATGAGCAGGTTGCCCAGGCTGTACATGACGCGGTCGCCGGTGCTCACGGGTGCGCCGTTGAGGATGTCGGCGCCCACGCGCTGCGCCAGCGCCATGAACTTCGCGTACAGCCAGCGCTTGGGCGCGGCCGCGTCTTCCATGCGGATCGACACGGCCGTGAGCAGGCCTTCGAAGGTGCGTGGCGGGCCGAAGTAGTAGCTCGGGCCGATCTCGCGCATGTCGTTCATCACCGTCTCGGCCGACTCGGGGCAGTTGAGCGTGAAGCCGCCCACCAGCCACTGCGCCACCGAGAACAGGTGGTCGCCCACCCACGCCATCGGCAGGTAGCTCATGATGTTGTCGCCGGGGCCGAGCTTGTCGGTCTCGACGCCGCCGCGGCCCGCCGCGATGAAGCTGGCGTGCGTCTGGCACACGCCCTTGGGGCGGCCGGTGGTGCCCGAGGTGTAGAGGATCACGCCGACGTCGGTGGCTTCGCCGCTGGCCACGGCGCGGTCGTAGTAGCCGGCGTTGGCCTTGTCGAAGGCCCGGCCCAGCTCGCGCAGCTGCTCGTAGCTCATGAGCCCCGGCTGCTCGTAGTGGCGCAGGCCCTTGGGGTCGTCGTAGATGATGTGGCGGATGCCCTGCTGCTGGCCCTCCTGGCCTTGCTGCAGTTCGCGGCATTCGAGCAGCTTGTCGACCTGCTCCTGGTCTTCGACGATCACGAACTCGATGCTCGCGTCGTTCAGCATGAAGACCATCTCGCCGGCGACCGCGTCCTGGTACAGCGGCACGGGCACGCCGCGCAGGCTTTGCGCGGCGAGCACGGCCATGTACAGGTGCGGCCGGTTGGCGCCGACGATCGCGAGGTTGTCGAAGGCCTTGAAGCCAAGGCTTGCCAGACCGCAGGCCATCTCGCGCACTTCCTGCGCCACGGCGTTCCAGGTCCAGGTTTGCCAGATGCCAAGGTCTTTTTCGCGCACGGCGGGAGCCTCGGGACGGGCCTCGGCATGCGCGAGCAGCAGACGGGGGAAGGTGGGGGCGGTGGTTTGCACAGTGGCCGGATCGTAGGTCCCACTTTGACGCCCGGTTGTCGTTCCAACGACAATCCTAGGGACACTACTCCCCGGAGTTTCCCGATGCCTCCTGGCAACCTCAACCCACAGAACGTGCTCGGCGGTTCCATCAAGGACCGCGTGCGCCCCGCCAATGCCGCTGAACTCGACGGCATTCCGTGGCTGCCCACGCTCACGCCCGCCGAGCGCCGCCGCGCCGAGGCCACGCTCGTGGTCGGCGAGGCCGAGCCCGGCGACCTGGTGTGCCGCGTCGGGCGTTCGCCCACCTACTGGTTCGGCGTGGTCGAGGGGTTGCTGAAGATGAGCAACGACAACGCCGACGGGGGCTCGGTCACCTACACCGGCGTGCCGCCCGGCGGCTGGTTCGGCGAGGGCACGGTGATGAAGCGCGAGCCCTACCGCTACAACATCCAGGCGCTGCGCCGCAGCCTCGTGGCGGGGCTGCCGATCGAGAGCTTCCACTGGCTGCTGGACCACTCCATCGGCTTCAACCGCTTCGTGATGAACCAGCTCAACGAGCGGCTGGGCCAGTTCATCGCGGCGCTGGAGATCGACCGCCTGAACAACCCCGACGCGCGCGTGGCGCGCAACCTGGTGTCGCTGTTCAACCCGGTGCTGTACCCCGGCGTGGGCGAGGTCTTGCGCATCACGCAGCAGGAACTGGCGTACCTTGTCGGCCTGTCGCGCCAGCGCGTGAACGAGGCGCTCAATGCGCTGTCGGCGCAGGGGCTGATCCGCGTGGAGTACGGTGGCCTGCGCGTGCTCGACCTGCCGGGCCTGCGCGCCACCGCGATGTCCAGTCGCAAGAACAACAGCACTTCGAACTGAAAGAAGAAAAGACCATGGCCCTTTCCGACCACCTGCAGATCGTGCCCGCCGACGCACAGGCGAGCTTTCTGCCGCCGCAGCAGCAACAGGCCACGCAGGCCCGCAACGAGGAAGACGACGGCCCGACGCTCGAAGAGGCCATCGACCGCGCCGAGGCCTTGGGCGAACAGATCGACGCGCTCAACGAGATCCTGGCGCGCCCGCTCAAGGACATCCTGGCCGACCGCGAGAAGTCGGAAGAAGCCGCGCTGGCCTGGGACCGCTTCGGCGCGATGTGGATGCTGTCGCAGCGCGCCATGCGCCGCGTCGCGCTCGACCTGGCGGCCCAGCTCGGCGTGAGCGAGGAAGAAGTCGTGGCGCGTGCCATGGCGAACGCCAACGCGGTGCTCAACGGCGCGGACGAGGTCGACCTCGGCGGCTCGATCGCGCCTGCGCAGCTGCAGCACATCGCCCGGCACCGCAACTTCCTGCGCGCCCAGTTCCGTACCGGCTGACGCGCGCGGCTTTTCGATATCCCTTAGCCTTGCGGCCTTCTCCTGCCCCTACACAACCATGACCACCTCCGCCTCTTCCCACCTCACCGTCATCACCGGCGCCTCGCGCGGCCTGGGCCGTGCCATGGCCGAACAGCTGCTGCAGGCCGGCCACACGGTGCTCGGCATCGCGCGCAAGTCCTCGCCCGAACTGGCCGAAGCCCCCAAGACTGCCGGCGCCGAACTGACGCAATGGGAGCAGGACCTGTCCGACCCGGTGGCCGCCGCGGCGCGCCTGTCGGACTGGCTGCGCACGCTGGACGGCCAGCGCTTCGACAGCGTCACGCTCATCAACAACGCCGGCACTGTCGGCAACCCCGCGCCGCTGTCGCGCGCCGTGCCGGCCGAGCTGGCGCAGGCCCTGCGCATCGGGCTCGAGGCGCCGATGCTGCTCACGGCCGCCTTCCTGGGTGCCACGCGCGAATGGCGCGGCGCACGCAAGGTGCTGAACATCTCGTCGGGCCTGGGCCGCAACGCCCTGGGCAGCCAGGCGCCGTACTGCGCGGCCAAGGCCGGCATGGACCATTTCTCGCGCGCCGTGGCGCTCGAAGAGGTGCATGCGCCGAACGGCGCACGCATCGTGTCGCTGGCGCCCGGCATCATCGACACCGACATGCAGGTGCAGCTGCGCGGCGCTTCGGCCGAACAGTTCCCGGACCGCACGCGTTTCGTGAGCATGAAGGAAGAAGGCCGGCTCGACAGCCCCCAGAGCGCCGCGGCCAAGGTGCTCGCCTACCTGGCGCGCGCGGACTTCGGCAGCAACCCCGTGGCCGACGTGCGCGACCCGGCCTGAACGCGGCGACCAGATCATGGCCACCGCAAAGTCCATCGACACCGTCGAATACAAGCTCTTCCCGTCGCCGAGGAACGTGCACCGGATCGTCTTCGAGCACCAGGTGTTCGTGCCCTACCCGTACGCGCTGATCGTGATGGACGAGTTCTATTTCAAGGGCCGCTACAGCCTGTTCTCGGCCTGCCGCATGAGCGACGGGAAGATGGGGCAGGTGGCGACGTTCGAGGACGCGGCGGACGTGGAGATCTTCAACGCCAAGTTCGTGCCTGATTGAGCTCGCCCCCAGGCTTCGCGCACTTCGTGTCGCTTCGCCAACCCCCTACCGGGGGCAACACCAGCGGCCCGGCAAAGCCGGTTCCGCGGTGTTCCTGGTATGAAAACCCCTCTTACTCGATCGTCGCCCCCGAGGCCTGCACGATCCCCTTCCACTTCTCGTAGTCGGTCTTCAGCAGCGCGCCGAACTGCTCCGGCGTCATGCTCTGCGGCTCCGCGCCCTGCGCAATGATGGCCGCCTTCATTTCGGGCGTGGCCAGCAGCTTGTTGATCGCCGCGTTCAGCGTGGCGACGACGTCCTTGGGCGTGCCGGCCGGCACGAAGACGCCGTACCAGGTGCTCACGTCGAAGTCCTTGTAGCCCAGCTCGGCCACGGTGGGCGTGTCGGGCAGCGAGGTGCTGCGCTTGGCGGAGGTGACGGCCAGCGGGCGCAGCTTGCCGGCCTTGATCTGCGCCATGGCCGAGGGCACCGACGACACCATCAGGTCGACGTTGCCCGCGAGCACGTCCATCATGGCTGCGTTGGAGCCCTTGTAGGGCACGTGGCGCATCTTGATCTTGGCGGCGCCGTTGAAGATCTCGCCGGCCAGGTGGATGGTGGTGCCGTTGCCGGGCGAGCCGTAGGTGATGGTGTCGGGCGCGGCGCGCGCGGCCTTCACCACGTCGTCCAGCGTCTTGAACTTCGAGTTGGCCTGCGTGACGATCACCACGGGCGTGTAGGCCACGTGGGCCACGGCCGTGAGGTCCTTCACCGGGCTGTAGCTCAGGCTCTTGTAGAGCCAGGGCGCGACGACCATGTTGTCCTTCTGGCCCATCACGATGTCGTAGCCCGTGGGCGTGGCGCGCGCGGCCTCGGCGATGCCGATGGTGCCGCCGGCGCCCGCGCGGTTGTCGGGCACCACGGTCCAGTGGTTGGCCTCGGTGAGCTTCTGCGCGACCAGGCGCGCCAGGATGTCGGTGCCGCCGCCGGGCGGGAAGGGCACGACCATGCGGATGGGCTTGGCGGGGTAGGCGGCGGTCTGGGCGTGGGCCGGGGCGGTGGCCGCCACGGCGGTGAAGGCCAGCGCAAAGGCCAGCGGACGGAGGAAGTTCGATGGGGTCATGGGGGGCATTGTCTCGTTCTGGGGGCAAGGGGGATGCAGTCTGCCGGAAGTGCCGATGCAGGGTTTTCGCGGTTCGCGATGGCCCTCGTCTCGGCTGGCGGGGGCAGAACGCGGGGCGGTGCGTACTTTCGGACGCCTTGACACCGCCCATCGCGCGTCGAATACTCCACCAAATGGTTGAGTATTTCTGGCTCGCCCGGCGCTCGGCGGCTTCCGGGCGCCGATCCTCTTTGCAGGAGGCACCCATGCTCGGACACATCAACGCAGTGGCCAACCTGGCGGTGAAAGACCTCGCCGTGGCCCGACGCTTCTACGAAGACACGCTCGGCCTCGCGCAGGTCGATGCCGAAGGTGACGAGGTCATCGTCTACCGCAGCGGCAACACGCGGCTCAATGTCTACCGCTCGGCCTTCGCGGGCACCAACCAGGCCACGGCCGTGACCTGGTCGGTCGACGGCGACATCGAACGCCTCGTGGCCGCGCTCAAGGCCAAGGGCGTGCGCTTCGAGCACTACGACATGCCCGACACCACGCTCGCGGGCGACATCCACGTCATGGGCGACATGAAGGTCGCGTGGTTCAAGGACCCCGACGGGAACATCCTGAACCTCATCAACGTCTGAGGAGCCCCTGTCCATCCGGCATCCCCCGTTTGGGGGAAGCCAAGGGCGGCGCGCTGCGGACAATTCCTCCTGCCATGCACCGGCCTGGCATGGAGGAGTTCCCACATGCGCGCACCGTCGCCCGAGCAGTCAACGCCTGAACCACCCGCGCGCCCCGAGCGCGTCGCGGTCATCGCCATCCACGGCGTGGCCGACCAGAAGGCCGGCGACACGGCCCGCGCCATTGCCTCGCTGATGCTCAACCATCCCGGCCCCGGCGCGACCTACCGCCAGGCCGACTGCGACAGCCACCTCCTGCCGGTGCCGCCGCTGACCTCGATGGTGCAGCAGCGCACCGGGCATCAGGACAAGACCGAGAAGGCCGCGACGGAAGGCGGCGCCGCGCAGAAGGCCTACGTGCCGCCCGTGCGCAAGGCGATGCGGCAGTCGAAGACCTCCGACTTCAGCGCCGACGACTGGATCTCCACCGCCGAGGCCGACGACGCGGGCGTGGTGCGCGCCGCCAAGGGGCGCGGGCCGCTCACGCCGCGCGAGCTGAAGAAGAGCAACCCCGACATCGCCTTCAGCGACTACCTGCTGTTCAAGTCGCAGCGCGCCGAGCCCGACCACGAGGCCTACGAGGCCACGCGCGTGCGCATGACGCGCGACGCCACCGATGCGAACGGGCAGCCGGTGCAGCAGTGCATCGACGTGCACGAGATGTACTGGGCCGACCTGTCGCGCCTGCCGGGCTCGGTGGCGCGCATCGTCGCGGAGCTCTTCACCATCGTGTTCCGCCTCTCGCAGCTGGGCCGCGACGCGGTGGACCGCGCGGCCGAAGCCGCCGGCGTGAACAGGAAGCCCCGCCCGCCCGGCGCGCGGCGCTGGGCCTGCCTGGCCTCGCTGCAGACCGCGCTCGACTGGGCCTTTGCGAACCTGCTGGCGAACCTCTTCCTGCAGCTGCTGCTGGTCGGGCTGGTGATCGCGGGGCTCGGCGGACTGGCGCGGGTCGAGCCCGCGCCCCATGCGTTGTCGCTCACCGAACTGCTGCGCCGGGTGCTGGCTGTGGTGGTGCCGGTGCTGGCGATCTGGTGGTACTGCTACCAGGCGCGCACCCAGGCCTCCTCGCGGATCGTGGTGGGCCTGTACGCGCTGCTGGCGGGCTGGTTCTTGTGGGCGCTGGTGCCCGCGCACTGGGTGGTCGGCGTGGCCTGGCTGGCGCTGCTCGCCGCGTTGGCCGACCGCGCCCTGCGCATCGCGCGCGACCGCTTTCCGGCGGCGCGCACCTGGGGGCTGGGGCTGATGGCGCTGACCGCGGCGGCGCTGCTGGTGCACGTGGCGATCAACGCCTCGGCCGCGGGCGCCACGGACGACCTGCGCCACTGGGTGCGCGCCGGCATGCGGGTGGTCGAGTACCTGCTGCTGGGCGTCGTGGCCTGGTGGGGCGTGGCCGGCGTGCTGCTCATCGCCTGGCTGCTCGCCGGGGAGACGGTGCCCGATCGCAGTGCCGCCGCGCGCGCCAGCATCGCCACGGGGCGGCTGGGGCTGTTCGTGTCGGTGGCGGCGTTCGTGGCGCTGTCGATGGTGTCGTGGGCCGTGCTGACGAACCTCGTGGAACTCGGTGCGAAGGACGTCGACTACGCGCCGTTCTGGTTCGGCAAGGACGTCTACTGGGCCGACGGCGCGAACTTCCTGCACAGCCGCTACGAGAAGAGCACGCAGGCCTTCGCCTTGACGGCGGGCCTCACGCTGTCGCTGCTGGCCTACCTGGTGGCGGTGCTGGTGCCCAGCCTGTTCGCCGAGCTCAAGGTGGCCTTCGGCACGTCGCAGGGCCTGGGCCGCTGGCTCGGCGCGGGCTACCGGCGGCTGGACCGCTTCGTCGCCGTGCTGACCAGCGCCAGCGTGGTGGTCGCCTTCGCGGTGGCCCTGTTGCTGGTGCTCAAGCAGTGCAATGTCTCGGTCGGCGGCTGGATCGACGACGCGGTGATCTGGGTGTCGGCGCTGTCGCAAAGCGGGCTCAAGCCGCTGATCTTCACCGCCGCCACGCTGGCCGCCGCCGTCTCGCTGCTCGGCGGTTTTCTCACGCGCACCGTGCCGGGCCTGCGCATGCCGCTCGACGTGGCGCTGGACGTCGACGGCCACTTCCGCGAGTTCCCGCGCCGCGCCATTCCGCGCGCGCGCATCTTCTCGCGCTACGTGTCGCTGCTGGAGCACGTGGCGGCGCAGGGCTACGACCGCATCGTGATCGTGGCCCACAGCCAGGGCACGGTGATCTCGACCGAGCTGCTGCGCTACCTGCAGTTCCGCGCGGCGCAGAAGGTCGATGCGCGGGTGACCGACCTCTGGGCGGCGCTCAACAAGAGCCGCCTCCTGCTGCTCACCGCCGGCTGTCCGCTGCGCCAGCTGTATGCGGCGCGTTTTCCGCACCTCTACGGCTGGGTCACGGCGGAAGACGCGAACGGCGGCGGGCCGAGCGCGGCCCAGGTCGGTGTGGCCCGCTGGGTCAACCTCTACACGGCGGGCGACTACGTGGGCCGCTGGCTCTGGGGCGAGGACGACAAGCCCTACGAGCAGGTGACGACGCCGCCGGCCTGGTGCGTCGCGGCCGAGCACGAGGCCTGCCTCGGCCTGGGCGCCCACACCCATTACTTCGACCTCGACCAGGCGCACGTCGCGCGCTGGATCGACTGGATGGTGACGGCGCGCCCATGAAAAAAGCCGGCCCGCAGGCCGGCTTTTTCTTCATGCCGAAAGCATGGGCTTCAGCCGAAGTTCTTGGCCGCGAAGTCCCAGTTCACCAGCTTGGCCAGGAAGGTTTCGACGAACTTCGGGCGCAGGTTGCGGTAGTCGATGTAGTACGCGTGTTCCCACACGTCCACCGTCAGCAGCGCGGTGTCGGCGGTGGTCAGCGGCGTGCCGGCGGCGCCGGTGTTCACGATGTCCACCGAACCGTCGGCCTTCTTCACCAGCCAGGTCCAGCCCGAGCCGAAGTTGCCCACGGCCGACTTCACGAAGGCTTCCTTGAAGGCGTCGTAGCTGCCCCACTTGGCGTCGATGGCCTTGGCCAGCGCGCCGGTGGGTGCGCCGCCGCCTTGCGGCTTCATGCAGTTCCAGAAGAAGGTGTGGTTCCAGATCTGGGCGGCGTTGTTGTAGATGCCGCCGCTGGACTTCTTGATGATCTCTTCGAGCGTCATCGCTTCGAACTCGGTGCCCTTTTGCAGGTTGTTCAGGTTCACCACGTAGGCGTTGTGGTGCTTGCCGTGGTGGTACTCGAGCGTTTCCTTCGAATACTCGGGGGCCAGCGCGTCGATGGCGTACGGCAGCGGGGGAAGGGTGTGTTCCATGGTGGAGCCTTTCTTTCTAGTTGGTGGATAAAGACAAAAGAGGGTGCCTCAGGCGCGGGCCTTGGGCACGATGCGGTAGGCGCAGCGCCGCGCGCCCGCGAGCACGTGCTCGACACGGCTCACGTCGGCCTCGGGCCCCAGCACCTCGTCGAAGAGCTGCAGCTCGCTGCGGCAAAAGCCCGTGCAGGCCTGCGCCGCGGTGCAGATGGGGCAGTGGTTCTCGATGAAGAGAAAGCCGTCGCCCTCGGCCCGGTACTCGGCCATGTAGCCCTCGCGGCTGCGGATGTCCGCGAGCCGTTCGAGCCGCGCCTCGAGGTTGCGCGCGCCGCGCATGGCCTCGGTGTAGGTGGCGCGCATGGTGGCCTCGCGCGCGCCGATGAGCTGGTCCATGCCCTTCTCGCCGAACACGCTGATCACGGCGCTGATCATCTGCACCGTCATCTCGGCGTGCGTGTCGGGAAAGCGCTTGTGGCCCTCGCCGGTGAGCCGCCAGATCTGGGTCGGACGGCCGCGGCCGCTGGAGCGGCTCTCGGCGTCCACCAGCCCTTCGGTCTCGAGCTTGGACATCTGCTGGCGCACCGCCTCGACCGTCACGTGCAGCACCTTGGCGATGTCGGGGATGCCGAGCGCGCCACGGGTCTTCAGCGTGGAGAGGATGCGGTCTGCCGGCTGGTGCGGCATCCAGGTGGGCTTGGTGGCATCGGGGGCGGACATGGCGGCTTCGGTCGTGGGGGAAAACAGTGTCATTGTCAGGTGGTTGGCCCTCCCTTCGCATCCGTGGGCGCTTGCCACCCTCCGCCGAGCGCCTTGTACAGCGCCACGAGGCTGGTGAAAGAAGCCGTTTCGGCCTCGGCCACGGCATCCTGCGCACGCAGCAGGGTGCGCTGCGCGTCGAGCACGCTCAGGTAGGGCGCGGCGCCTTCGCGGTAGCGCACCTCGGCCAGCTCGGCGGCGCGGCCGCTGCGGGTCGAGGCCTCGAGCAGCCGCTGCAGGCGCAGCTGGTTCTGGCCGTAGCCGGTGAGAGCGCTTTCGACGTCCTCGATGGCGCGCAGCACGGTCTGTTCGTAGACGGCGCGCTCGCCCTCGGCGCGGGCCTCGGCGCCGCGCAGGCGGGCCTTGACCGAGCCCAGCCGCAGCGCAGGCCAGCTCACGCCGGGCGTGACGCTGAAGGCGCGGCTCGATGAACTGCCCAGGTCGGCACCGCGCAGCGCGATGAAGCCCAGGAAGCCGCCGATGTCGACGCGCGGGTACAGCTCGGCCGTGGCCGCGCCCACGTCGGCGGTGCTGGCGGCCAGGCCGCGCTCGGCGCGCAGCACGTCGGGCCGGCGGCGCAGCAACGCGCCCAGGTCGCCGATGGGCAGGCGCTTGTCGAGCACGCGCAGCGGGTGCGGCTGCAGCATGGGCGCCAGCTCGGCCGGGCGCAGGCCCGCCAGCACGGCGACGCGGTGCGCGGCCTGGCGGCGCGTGGTCTCGAGTGCGGGCAGCTGGCTCTCGGTGCTGGCCAGGTTGGCCTGCGCGCTCGCCAGGTCGCCTTCAAGGCCGCGCCCGGTGCGCACCTGCGCCTCGGTCACGCGCAGGCTCTGGCGCAGGCTCTCGAGGGTGCGCTGCGTCACGGCCAGGCGCTGCTCGGCGCCGCGCATCTCGTAGTAGTTGCGCGCCAGTTCGGCCACGGCCACGATGCGCACCTGCGCGAGGTCGGCGGCGCTGGCCTGGGCGCGCGCGGTGGCGGCTTCGTCCAGGCGCTGCAGGCGGCCGAAGAGGTCGATCTCCCAGCCGGCGTCGAAGCCGGCGCGGCTGCTTTGCGCCAGCGTGCGCGCATCGGCCGGCACGCCGTTGCCTTGCGCGATGCTGCGCGTCTTGCTGGCGCCCAGCGTCACCACGGGCAGGCGGTCGAGCTCGGCCTCGGTCTGCATCGCACGCGCTTCCAAGAGCCGCGCGTGGGCGATGCGGATGTCGTGGTTGCCGGCCAGCGCGCGTTCGATGAGCGCGTCGAGTTGCGGATCGTCGAGCTGGCGCCACCAGTCGCGCTGCACCGCGTCGGGCGCGAACAGCGCGCGCTCGGGGGCGGCGATGGCCACCGGCGCATCGTTCGGCGCGGCGTACTTCGGCCCGACCGCGCAACCGGCCAGCACCAGCAGGCTGAGGGCGAACGGTGCGGCGTAGGAGAAGGGTCTTCTTGTCGTCATGGTCATGCTCCCGGTGTCTCAGACGGTGTCGCCCGCAGGCTCGCGCGCCACGAGCGCCTCGAGTTCGGCGGCGCGCTGCGAGCGCCCCACCGTGCGGTGGTCGCGCGCCAGCAGCGTGTACATGGTGGGCAGCACGAACAGCGTGAACAGCGTGCCCACCAGCATGCCGACCACGATCACCAGGCCGATGCTGAAGCGGCTGTTGGCGCCCGCGCCGCTGGCGAACAAGAGCGGCACCAGGCCCACCACCATCGCGGCCGTGGTCATCAGGATCGGGCGCAGCCGGATGCGCGCGGCCTGCTCGATGGCGGCGCGGCGCTCCAGGTTCAGGCGTTCCTGGATCTCGTTGGCGAACTCCACCATCAGGATGCCGTGCTTGCTGATGAGCCCGATGAGCGTCACCAGCCCGATCTGCGTGTAGATGTTGATGGTGGCAAAGCCCAGCGCCAGCGGCACCAGCGCGCCGCAGATCGACATCGGCACGCTGACCAGGATGATCAGCGGGTCGCGCAGGCTTTCGTACTGCGCGGCCAGCACCAGGTAGATCACCACGATCGCGAACACGAAGGCCATCACCAGCGCCGAGCCTTCCTGCGTGAACTGGCGCGCGTCCGACTGCCAGTCGTAGCTGAAGCCGGCCGGCAGCTTCTTGGCCTCTTCGCTGAGGAACGCCACGGCGTCGCCCATGGTCACGCCCGGCATCGGAATGGCCTGGAAGGTGGCTGCGTTGAGCTGGTTGAACTGCGTGAGCTTGTTGGGCCCGACGCTGGTCGACAGCTGCACCAGGTTGGCCAGCGGCACGGGCTGGCCGCTCGCGCTCTTCACGAAGTAGCGCGACAGGGCCTCGGCCGTGAGCCGCTGGTCGCGCGGCGACTGCGGAATCACGTCGTACGAGCGCCCGTCCATGCCGAAGCGGTTGACGTAGTTCTCGCCCACCAGCACCGCCAGCGTGTCGCCGATGGCCTTCATGGTCACGCCCATGCTGTTGGCCTTGGCGCGGTCCACGCGCACCTCGGTCACGGGGTTGTTGAACTCCAGGTCGCTGTCGACCACGGCGAACTTGCCGCTCTCGCGCGCCGCCTTCTTCAGCGTTTCCATCGCCTCGAACACGCTGCGGTAGTCGCCCGCGCTGCGGATCACCATCTGCACCGGAAGCCCACCGGTCGAACCGGGAAGCGACGGCAGCTGAAAGGCGAACACGCTGCTGCCCTCGACCTCGTTCATGCCGCCCTGCACGTCGCCCTGGATCTGGTCGGCGTTGCGCTGGCGAGCGTTCCAGTCGGACAGCTGCACGCCGCCGATGCTGTTGGAGACGCCGTCCGAGCCGTTGATGAGCCAGCGGCCGGTGTTTTCGGGCAACTTGGCCAGCACCTCGTCCCACTTCTGTCCGAACTTCTCGACGTAGTCGATGTTGGCGTGCTGCGGCGACTTGATGACGGTCATCACCATCGCCTGGTCTTCGCCGGGCGCCAGTTCGCGCTGCGCCGCGTTGTACAGAAAAGGCAGGCTCACGAGCACGGCCGCGGCCAGCAGGCCCGTGACCCAGCGGTGGTGCAGCGACACGTCGAGCAGCCGTCCGTAGGCCGTGGCCAGCTTGTGGAAGAAGGCCTCGGCATAGCGCGCCATGCGGCCCGCCGTGGCGTCCTGCGGCAGCAGGAACGAACTCATCACCGGCGACAGCGTGAGCGCGATCACGCCCGACACCACCACCGCGCCCGCCAGCGTGAAGGCGAATTCCTTGAACAGCGACCCCGTGAGCCCGCCCATGAGGCCGATGGGCGCGTACACCGCGGCCAGCGTGAGCGTCATCGCGATCACCGGGCCGGCCACTTCGCGCGCGCCGATCAGCGCGGCCTGCACGCGCGACTTGCCTTCCTCGATGTGGCGGTGCACGTTCTCCACCACCACGATGGCGTCGTCCACCACCAGGCCGATGGCCAGCACCATCGCGAGCAGCGTGAGCAGGTTGATGCTGAAGCCGAACAGCAGCATCAGCGCCGCCGCGCCCAGCATCGACAGCGGAATGGTCACCACCGGGATGAGCACCGCGCGCAGCGAGCCCAGGCACAGGAAGATCACCAGCACCACGATGGCGATGGCTTCGAGCAGCGTCTTCTGCACCTCGTCGATCGAGGCCTCGATGAAGCGCGCGAGCTCGAAGGGCAACTGCACCTCCACGCCCGGCGGCAGGTTCTGCTTGATGCCGGGCAGCAGGTCGCGGATGCGCTTCACGATCACCAGCGGGTTGCCGTTGGGCGCCGCCTGCAGGCCGAGGTAGATGGCCTTGTCGCCGTCCATCGTCGCGCTGCTGTCGGCACTCGCCGCGCCCAGTTCCACCGTGGCCACGTCGCCCAGGCGCACGATGGCATCACCGTCGCGCTTGATGACCATGTCGCGGAACTCGGCCACGTTCACCAGGTCGGTGTTCACGCGGATGTTCGACACCACGTACAGGCCCTTCACCTGCCCGGGGGCGGCCTGCACGTTGTTCTGGCGCAGCGCGTCGGCCAGCTCGCCGGCCGAGATGCCGCGCGCGGCCATGCGGTTGGCGTCCAGCCACACGCGCATCGCCAGCGTCTGCCCGCCCGACACCTCGACGCCCGAGACGCCCTCGATCGACGCGAACTGCGGCTGCACCACGCGCGAGAGGTAATCGGTGAGCTGCGGCACGGGCATGGTCTTGCTCGAGAAGCCCACGTAGGCGACGGCCGTGGCCTCGCCCGACGACTTGAGGATCACCGGGTCGAAGGCCTCGGCCGGCAGCCGGTATTTCACCTGGCTGACCTGCGCCATCGCCTGCGTGAGCGCCTGGTTGGCGTCGGCGTTGAGCTTCATGCGCACGCTGATCACACTGCGGCCCAGCGTGGACGACGACGAGAGGTAGTCGACGTTCTCGATGGTCGCCACCGCCTGCGCGATCGGTTGTGTGACGAAGCCCTGCATCAGCTCCGGCGAGGCGCCGGGGTACTGCGTGGTGATGGTGAGCGTGGTGCTCTCGGTGAGCGGGTACTGGCGCACCGGCAGGTCGCCCAGCGCACGCGCGCCGAGCAGCAGGATGAGCGTGCTCACCACCAGCGCCAGCACGGGCCGGCGCACGAAGAGATCGGTGAACTTCATGACTTCGCGTCCTGCAGGGCTAGCGTGTCCTTCGCGGCCGGGGCCACGGCCGCGCCGTTGTACAGGCGCAGCTGGCCCGAGGTGACGACCTGCTCGCCGGCCTTCAGGCCCTGCTCGACGACGACCAGGCCGTCTTGCCGCTCGCCGGTCTTCACGAACACCTGCTGCACCGAGAAGCCGTCGCCCTTGTCGCCGGCGCGCACCACGAACACCGAGTCGCCGTGCGTGCTGTAGGTGATGGCGGTCTCGGGCACCGCGATGGCGTCGGCGCGCGCGGGCAGCGCCACCTTGGCGTTGACGTACATGCCGGGCGTGAGCGCGCCGTCGGCGTTGTCGACCGTGGCCTGCAGCCGCACGGTGCGCGTGTCGCTGCCGATCATGGGTTCGATGGCGCTGAGCTTGGCGGGGAACACGCGGCCCGGGTAGGCGTCGACCGCGAGCGCCACCGCCTGGTTGCGCCGCAGCGCCGGCAGCGCGTTCTCGGGCAGCGTGAGGTTGGCGAACAGCGTGCGCGCATCGGTGAGCGACACCAGCGCATCGCCGGCGCGCACGAACTGGCCGAGGTTGACCTTGCGGATGCCCAGCACGCCGTCGAACGGCGCCCGGATGTGCTTCTGCTCGATGAGCGCCTGCACGCGGCGCAGCTCGCCGCTGGCCTGGTCGAAGGCGGCCTGCGCCTGTTCCATCTGCTCCTGCGTGGCGGCCTGCTGTGGCAGCAGACGGCGCGTGCGCTCGAGCAGGGCCCTGGCATTGGCCTGCTGGGCGCGCAGCCGTTCGAGGTCGCCCTGCTCGGGTGCATCGTTCAGCTGCACCAGCAGCTGGCCGGCACGCACCTGCGCGCCCGGCGTGAAGAGGATCTTCGCGACCCGTCCCTCCACCTCGGCCGGCACCTCGACCTGCCGGTTGGCCTCCAGCGTGCCGATGCCGCCGAGAAAGCGCGCCATCTCGGTTTGCCGCGCGGGGGCCACCGCCACCTTGGCCGGCGGCATGGCGCCGCCCTGTGCATGGGCCGGCTGGAACTTCGCCACGAGCCCGTAGCCCGCCGCGCCCAGCACCGCGACCGTGAGACCGGCGCCGAGCCAGGTCCTGGATTGTTTGTTCATACGCAACCTGCTTTTTTATCAAAGAAAGTGCTTTGATTATTAGATCGCGTCCGAACGCTGTCGAGAAAGACGTGGCAATGGCCCCGATAGGGCAGGGCTATCTTTGGCGTGGCGTGCATGGTGGGTGCTCCGGGTGGTTGCGCGGGGACATCCCCGCACCCCGAAGACGGGCAGCGCGTCGCTTTTGTGACGCGGCGGCCGCGTGCAATCGCCGTACGGCCGCCGGGACATCGCTCGCGCCGCCAGACGCCGATGTACATTGCGACCTGCGCATGAACCTATTCAGCATGGCCACCAAACCCCGTAAGAAGTCCGCGGCTGTCACCGAGGACGAGGTCTTCGACATGGCCGCCGACCTGTTCCGGGCCATGGCCGCGCCCATGCGGCTGAAGATCGTGAGCCTGCTGTGCAACGGCGAGAAGAACGTGAGCGAGCTGCTCGCGCAGATCGACACCACGCAGCCCAACATGTCGCAGCACCTGAACACGCTCTACCAGGCAGGCGTGCTCGCGCGACGCCGCGACGGCGTGAGCATCTACTACAGCATCGCGAACGAGACCGTGGTGGCGCTGTGCCGCAGCATCTGCGTACAGATCGCCATCGAACAGGAATAAGAAGAGAAGAAGAGGGCCGGCATCAGCCGGCTTTCGCGCCTCAGGGCTTCAGGTAGACGTAGCCTTCCTTCGCCTGCAGCCGCGCCACCTCGGCCACGCCCGAGGGCACCACCTTGGTTTCCATCAGCAGCTTGCCCGCGTCGATGTTGCGCGTGGTCAGCGTGTTGTTGCACACCTTGAACTCCACGCCGCGCCCGGCCAGCGCGCTCACCGGGCCGCTGAACTCGCGGCCCTTGCTGTCCTTCGCATCGGTCAGCAGGAAGTCGATGCCGGGGCCGTGCGTGACCACGACGATCTTCGCTTTCGGCTCCGCGTTCAGGTGGTTCGTGATGTTCGCCAGGATGGCGGCGCTGCTCTCCACGCCGGTGTTGACGTGGTAGACCACCTTGGTCTCCTGTGCGCCCGCGAACGTGGCGACCATGGCGAGCAGGAAAGCGATGAATGCGTGTCTCATGGGGAAACCCTCTGGCTGTTGTCGTTGCCCGCAAAATATCATCTTCTGCTTATATTTACAGCCGGGCAAGCCCGCGGCCCTCGCCGCCCAGCCCGCAGGAGACGACCCACGATGTTCCCGTGCCGGCCCACCGCCGTTCGCGCGAAGGCGCTGCTGATGTGCGCGGCGCTCTGGCTGAGCGCCAGTGCCGCGTTCGCGGCCCCCGAGATCCGCCCGCTGCCGGTGGCGCCCGACATCTACTACGTGCAGGGCATCCCCGCGCTGGGCTCGAAGGAGAACCAGAACTTCATCTCCAACGCCGGCTTCGTCGTCACGCGCGACAGCGTCGTGATGATCGACGCGCTCGGCTCGCCCGCCGTCGCCGAGCGCATGGTGGAAGAGATCCGCAAGCTCACGCCCAAGCCGATCAGCCACGTCATCCTCACGCACTACCACGCCGACCACATCTACGGCCTGCAGGTGTTCAAGGCGCTGGGTGCGCAGATCGTGGCGCACGCGCGAGGCAAGAGCTACCTCACGTCCGACACCGCGCGGCTGCGGCTCGAGGCCTCGCGGCAGGAGCTCGCACCGTGGATCGACGAGCGCACGCGGCTGGTGCCGGCCGACGTGTGGATCGACGGGCGCACCGAGCTCACCATCGGCGGCACGCGCTTCGTGATCCAGCCCGCCGGCCCCGCGCACACGCCCGAAGACCTCGCCATCTTCCTGCCGCAGCAGAAGGTGCTGTTCACCGGCGACATCGTGTTCCGCAACCGCACGCCCTACGTGGGCTCGGCCGACAGCCGGCACTGGATCGCGTCGCTCGACGCGCTGCTCGCGCTCGATGCGCGCACCATCGTGCCGGGCCACGGCCCCGCGTCGGACGACCCGGCGCAAGACCTGCGACAGACGCGCGACTACCTCGTCTTCCTGCGCGGCGCGATGCAGAAAGCCGCCACCGAGATGACGCCCTTCGACGAGGCCTACGCCGCCACCGACTGGTCGCGCTTCGAGGCCTGGCCGCTGTTCAAGGTGGCCAACCGCATGAACGCCTACAACACCTACCTGCTGCTGGAGCAGGAGGCGCGATGAGCGGCGACCGCACGCGCCGGCAGCTCGTTGCGGGCCTCGCCGCGTGGTGCGTCGCGCCAGTGGCCGTGCATGCGGCCGATGTGCAGTTGCCCGCGCCTGCCTCGCTGGCCGGCGCGCTCGCCGCGGCGCTGGCCCGCGCGCAACCGCTGGTCGTCATGGCCAGCCTGCAGGGCTGCCCCTTCTGCAAGATCGCGCGCGAGCACTACCTCATGCCCGAACTCGCCGCGGGCTTGCCCGTGGTGCAGATCGACTTTCGTGATCAACGCACCGTGCGCGACTTCGACGGCGCCACGCGCACGCATGACGCGCTCATCAAGGCGTGGCACGTCAGCGTCGCACCGACCGTGCTCTTCTTCGGCCGCAACGGCCGCGAGGTCGCCGAGCGCCTGACCGGCGGCGACTCGGACTTCTACGGCGCCTACCTCGAAGCACGCCTGCAGCAAGCGCGCACCGCCGTGCGCAGCTGACGTTATGCATGGCGAAACCGAACGGGTTTCCCCCAAGAGCAAAGCCCTTCCCTTGTTCACGATCGTCTCTAAAATCAATACATAACGATTTACTTATTTAACGATGAAACCGGCCGCTTCGGGGCGCGTTTCGAGGAGACCGAATTGAAGTTGCTGCTGCCGTCGCTCGCCGTCGCTGTCACCGCCATCCTGCTGTCGACACCGGCCCTTGCCAACAAGGAGCTGGCCCAGAAGAACGCCTGCCTCGCCTGCCACGCGGTCGACAAGAAGCTGGTCGGCCCCGCCTACCTCGACGTCGCGAAGAAGTACACCGGCCAGGCCGACGCGCTCGCCGTGCTCACCGCGAGCATCCAGAAGGGCAGCACCGGCAAGTGGGGCGCCGTGCCCATGCCCGCGCAGCCCGCGATGAGCGAGGCCGATGCCAAGGCGCTGGCCGCCTGGGTGTTGGGCGGCGCCAAGTAAGGCGCACGGACGCGACGCGACGCGATGAGCGGCAGCATCCAGCAGACCGGGCAGGTGCGCAAGGCACCCGAGAACTTTCTCGACGCGCAAGGCGTGCGCGCCGTCTTCGCCGAAGCCGGCAAGGGGCGACGCGACTTCATCCGCAATGCCTTCGCCGCGGCCGTCGCAGGCACGGCGGCCACGTCGTCCGCGCTTGCGCAAACGCGCACCGCCGTGGGCGACGGTGACCCCGCGATATTGAACCTGCCCGCGCACAGCACGGGCCTCGGCCAGCCGGTCGTCACCGACGGCTACGGCAAGCCTTCCAAATACGAAGCCAACGTGCAGCGCCGCCAGAGCCCGGGGCTCACGCCGACCGCGCAGGCCTCGGTGTCGTTCGCGCCGCTGCAGTCGCTGTTCGGCATCGTCACGCCCAGCGGCCTGCACTTCGAACGGCACCACCAGGGCTGGTGGGACATCGATCCGTCCAAGCACCGCCTGATGGTCAACGGCATGGTGAAGACGCCGAAGGTCTTCACGCTCGACGAGCTGATGCGCCTGCCCTCGGTGTCGCGCTTTCACTTCATCGAATGCGGCGCCAACACTGGCATGGAGTGGGGCAACGTCGCCGTGCCCACGGCCCAGTACACGCACGGCATGCTGTCGTGCAGCGAGTTCACCGGCGTGCCGCTGATCACGCTGCTCGAGATGGCGGGCGCCGACCTCAAGGGCGAGCGCTTCGTGCTCGCCGAAGGCGCCGACGGCTCGTCGATGACGCGCACCATTCCCATGAGCCTCATCCGCTCCGGCGAGGTGCTCGTGGCCTACGGCCAGAACGGCGAGATGCTGCGGCCCGAGCAGGGCTACCCGCTGCGGCTCGTGGTGCCCGGCGTGCAGGGCGTGAGCTGGGTCAAGTACCTGCGCCGCATCGAACTCGGCGACCAGCCCTACGGCGCCAAGGACGAGACCGTGCACTACGTCGACCTGATGCCCGACGGCCAGCACCGCCAGTACACCAGCATCCAGGAATGCAAGAGCGTCGTGACCACGCCCTCGGGCGGGCAGATGCTGCTCGACAAGGGCTTCTACAACATCACCGGCCTCGCATGGTCGGGCCGCGGCAAGGTGAAGCGCGTGGACGTGAGCGTGGACGGCGGGCGCAACTGGCGCACCGCGCGGCTCGAATCGCCCGTGCTCTCGAAGTGCCTCACGCGCTTCAACATCGACTGGGTGTGGGACGGCACGCCCGCCATCATCCAGAGCCGCGCGATCGACGACACCGGCTACGTGCAGCCCAGCTACAAGCAGCTGCGCGCGGTGCGCGGCACGCGCTCGATCTATCACAACAACGCCATCCAGTCGTGGCAGGTGCAGGCGAACGGGGAGGTGGCGAATGTCCAGCTTTCCTAAGCGCGCACTGCTGTTGCTGGTTCTCGCATGCGGCGCTGCGGCATGGGCGCAACCGAAGACGGCAGGCTACGCCGGCATCGGCCGCGACGCCACGCCCAAGGAAGTGGCCGCGTGGGACATCGACGTGCGCCCCGACTTCAAGGGCCTGCCGCCCGGCTCGGGCTCCGTCACGCGCGGGCAGGACCTGTGGGAAGGCAAGTGCGCCTCGTGCCACGGCGTGTTCGGCGAATCGAACCAGGTGTTCAGCCCCATCGTCGGCGGCACCACGGCAGAAGACATCAAGAGCGGCCACGTCGCGCGCCTGAAAGACCCGGCGTTCCCGGGCCGCACCACGCTGATGAAGGTCACGAGCCTGTCGACCGTGTGGGACTACGTGTACCGCGCCATGCCGTGGAACCAGCCCAAGTCGTTGACACCCGACGACGTGTACGCCGTCACCGCCTACATGCTGAACCTCGGCGGCATCGTGCCCGACGACTTCACGCTGTCCGACAAGAACATCCGCGAGGTGCAGGCCCGCATGCCCAACCGCAACGGCGGCACCACCGCGCACGCGATGTGGCCCGGCAGCGAGTTCGGCCGCGCGACGAAGCCCGACGTGTCGGCCGTGGCCTGCATGCGCGACTGCGTGCCGGCGGCGTCGTCCGTCGCGCAACTGCCGCCGCATGCGCGCGGCAGCCACGGCAACCTCGCCGACCAGAACCGGCTGGTGGGTGCGCAGCGCGGCATCGCCACCGCCGCACCCGCTGCTGCAGTGAAGACCAGCGCACCGGCTGCCGCACCGAAAGTGCCCGTGGCGCTGCTCGAGAAGAACAGCTGCACCGCCTGCCACGGCATGACGCAGAAGCTCGTCGGCCCCGCCTTCTCGGACATCGCGAAGAAGTACCCCGGCCAGACCGACCACCTGCTGCAGAAGATCAAGGCGGGCAGCACCGGCGTCTGGGGGGCGATCCCGATGCCGCCGCAGACCCTCGGCGACGATGATGCCAAGGCCATCGCACGCTGGCTCGCCGACAGCGCCGGACCATGATTCGACAGGAGACAACCCCATGAAAAACCGCAGACAGATGCTCACGCAGTCCGCCGCCCTCGCAGGCCTGGCGGCCACCGCCGGCTGGCTTCCCGCCACCGCCCTCGCGTATTCGAAAGACGCCTTCGATGCCAAGAGCGTGGCCGATGCGCTCAAGGCCGTCGGCGTCACCGGCGCGCCCACCGAGAGCAAGGACGTCACCATCACCGGCCCCGACATCGCCGAGAACGGCGCCGTGGTGCCGCTCAGCGTGGCCACCGCCTTGCCCGGCGTGAAGCAGCTCATGCTGCTGGTCGAGAAGAACCCCAACGCCGTGGTCGCGATCTTCAACACCTCGGAGTTCGTCGAGTCGAACTTCACCACGCGCGCCAAGCTGGGCCAGTCGTCCGACGTGTACGCGATCGCGGTCATGAACGACGGCAAGGCGCTCTTCGCCAAGAAGGAAGTCAAGGTCACGCTCGGCGGCTGCGGCGGCTGAGCGACGGGCTTCACACACAGAACACGACGAGAAGAAGGAGACCACCATGGCAGATCCCATGCGCATCCGCGCCCAGGCCGCGGGCGACAAGACGACCGTGCGCATCCTCATGGCGCACGAAATGGAAACCGGCCAGCGCAAGGACGCCGCCGGCAAGACCATCCCCGCCTGGTTCATCCAGGAGGTCACGGCCTCGCTCAACGGCAAGACCGTGCTCACGGCCGACTGGGGCCCGGCGGTGTCGAAGAACCCCTTCATGCAGTTCACGCTGAAGGGCGCGAAGGCCGGCGACAAGATCGCCGTGACCTGGAAGGACAACCGCGGCGACACCCGCACCGACGAAGCCACCGTCAGCTGACGCTTTCTTCGACCACGCGAGCGATCGATTGATCGTTCGCGTGTTGTGTTCCCCACGAGAAAAAAAGGCGGCCCCATGAGGACAACCACATGCCTGAGCCTGCTGGTGCTGGCCGGCAGCATCGCACTGCCCGCCGCGGCGCAGAAGACCACCGCCGAAGGCATCGCCGAGTACCGCGCGCTGCTGCAGGACGGCAACCCCGCCGAACTGTTCGAGGCCAAGGGCGAAGACCTCTGGAAACAGAAGCGCGGCCCCAAGGCCGCGTCGATGGAGAAGTGCGACCTCGGCAAGGGCCCGGGCGTGGTGAAGGGCGCGTTCGCCGAACTGCCGCGCTACTTTCCCGACACCGGTCGCGTGCAGGACATGGAGTCGCGCCTGCTCACCTGCATGGAAACCCTGCAGGGCTTCGACGCTGCCGCCATCGCCAAGACGCCGTTCGGCCAGGGCGAGCAGAAGAACCTCGAGGGGCTGGTGGCGTGGATCTCGGCCGAGTCGAAAGGCCTGCCGCTGAACCTGCCGCAGTCGCATGCGAGCGAACGCCGCGCGTACGAAGTGGGCAAGCGCCTGTTCTTCCTGCGTGCCGGCCCGCACGACTTTGCCTGCGCCACCTGCCACGGCGCCGACGGCAAGCGCATCCGTTTGCAGGACCTGCCCAACCTCACGAAGAACCCCGGCGCCGGTGAAGGCTTCGGCGCCTGGCCGGCGTACCGCGTGTCGTCGGGCGAGCTGTGGGGCATGCAGCGTCGATTGAACGACTGCTTCCGCCAGCAGCGCTTTCCGTACCCGGGCTACGCCAGCGACGTGACCGTGGCGCTGGCCGTGTACATGGGCGTCAACGGCAAGGGCGGCAAGACCACTGCGCCCGCCATCAAGCGCTGAAGGAGCCACGCCCATGAAATCAGATCACTTCCTCGGCCTGGCTGCTGTGGCCTGCGCGCTCACCGTGTTCGGCTGCGCGTCCGTCGACAGCGCCGCCGAGCTCGACAAGCTCACCGCCGACGCGCTGCAGCGCTCCTTCCGCGACCAGGGCATCGCCAAGGTCGACCGCCTCGTGCAAGACCCCGCCAACCTCGCGTGCAGCGAAGCCGAGGCCAGCGGCAAGCCGCTGGACGAGCAGCGCACCAAGGAGATCGAGGCCGCGAACATGAAGACCGTGCGCTGGCCTTCCGACGGCAAATTCGTCGGCGACTGGCGCGAGGGCGAGAAGATCGCGCAGAACGGCCGCGGCCTCACCTGGACCGACGCGGCCAATGCCGCCAACGGCGGCAATTGCTACAACTGCCACCAGATGTCGAAGGAAGAAATCTCCTTCGGCACGCTCGGCCCGAGCCTGTACCACTACGGAAAGCTGCGCGGCGTGAGCGACCCGGCCAGCGCTGCGTCCAAGCCCATCGTCGAATACACCTGGGGCAAGCTGTGGAACGCGCGCGCCTACAACGCCTGCTCGAACATGCCGCGCGTCGGCCATTCCGGCATCCTCAACGAGAAGCAGATCCGCGACGTGATGGGCTTGCTGCTCGACCCCCAGTCTCCCGTCAACCGCTGAACGCCCGGCTTCTTCCTTCATGAACCTTTCCAAGCGCGAGTTCGTCCAGATGCTCGGTGCCGGCGCTGTCGCCGGGCTGGGCCTGGGCCGCCACGGCAGCAGCATGGCCGCCGGCCTCGACGGCATGTACATCGTGCCGGCCTTCGGCAACGTGTCGATGCTGCACATGACCGACTGCCACGCGCAGCTCAAGCCCCTGTACTTCCGCGAACCGGGCGTCAACATCGGCGTGGGGAACATGCGCGGCAAGGTGCCGCACCTCGTGGGCGAGCATTTGCTGAAAGCCGCCGGCGTGAAGCCCGGCACGCGCATGGCGCATGCGCTCACCTACCTCGACTTCGACAAGGCCGCGCAGCGCTACGGCAAGGTCGGCGGCTTCGCGCACCTGGCCACGCTGGTCAAGCAGCTCAAGGCCAGCCGCCCCGGCGCGCTGCTGCTCGACGGCGGCGACACCTGGCAGGGCTCGGCCACGTCGCTGTGGACCGATGCGCAGGACATGGTCGACGCCTGCAAGCTGCTCGGCGTCGACGTGATGACCGGCCACTGGGAGTTCACCTACGGCATGGCGCGGGTGCAGCAGATCATCGAGAAAGACTTTGCCGGCAAGGTCGAGTTCGTCGCGCAGAACGTCAAGACCGCCGACTTCGGCGACCCGGTGTTCAAGCCCTATGTGATGCGCGAGATCAACGGCGTGCCCTGCGCCATCGTCGGCCAGGCCTTCCCCTACACGCCCATCGCCAATCCGCGCTACATGGTGGCCGACTGGACCTTCGGCATCCAGGACGACAACCTGCAGCGTGTGGTGAACGAGGCGCGCGGCAAGGGCGCGCAGGTGGTGGTGGTGCTGTCGCACAACGGCATGGACGTCGACCTGAAGATGGCCAGCCGCGTCACTGGCATCGACGCGATCCTGGGCGGCCACACGCACGACGGCACGCCCATGCCCACGCTGGTGAGCAACGCGGGCGGCAAGACCATCGTGGTCAACGGCGGCTCCAACGGCAAATTCCTCGGCGTGATCGACTTCGACGTCAAGGGCAAGAAGGTGAGCGACTTCCGCTACCGCCTGCTGCCCGTGTTCTCCGACCTCATTCCGGCCGACAAGGAGATGGACGCGCTCATCACCCGCGTGCGCGCGCCCTACGAAGCCAAGCTGGCCGAAACCCTCGCGCACACCGACGGCGCGCTGTACCGGCGCGGCAACTTCAACGGCACCGGCGACCAGCTGCTGCTCGACGCGCTCATGGAAGTGCAGGACGCGCCCATCGCCTTCTCGCCCGGTTTCCGCTGGGGCACCTCCCTGCTGCCCGGCCAGGCGATCACGCGCGAGTGGCTGATGGACATGACGGCCACCACGTACTCGTACGCGACGGTGACGCAGATGACCGGCGAGACGCTCAAGACCGTGCTCGAAGACGTGTGCGACAACCTCTTCAACCCCGACCCCTACTACCAGCAGGGCGGCGACATGGTGCGCGTGGGCGGGCTGCAGTACACCTGCGACCCGACCGCCGCCATGGGCCAGCGCATCCAGGACATGCGCCTGGGCGGCAAGCCCATCGACGCCAGCCGCAGCTACAAGGTCGCGGGCTGGGCGCCCGTGAGCGAAGAGGCGCGCACCGCCGGCAACAAGCCGGTGTGGGAGGTCATCGAGCCGTGGCTGAAGTCGCGCAAGGTGGTGACCACGCGCCGGCTCGACGAACCCGTGCTGAAGAACATCGCGCCGAACCCCGGCCTGGGCTGAATGGGCCCCCGCACGCGCGGGGTCGCTCCCTAGAATCGGGGCATGTCCATCGCGCAGCTTTCCCTTCTCACCACGCTCGCGCTCGTGGCGGCCTTCGTGCTGTCGGCGGTGTTCGGCGCCGTCGCGCGCGCCACGCGCTTTTGCACCATGGGCGCGATCAGCGACGTGGTGGCGCTGGGCGACTGGACCCGCGTGAAGCAGTGGGCCGCGGCCGGTGGCGTCGCGCTCATCGGCTTCTCGGCGCTTGTGTTCGCGGGGCTCGTCGATGCCGACCGCACGCTCTACGCCTCGCACCAGATCCTCTGGCTCGCCGCGCTCGTCGGCGGCCTGCTGTTCGGCGTGGGCATGGTGCTGTCCTCGGGCTGCGGCAACAAGACGCTGGTGCGCCTGGGCGGCGGCAGCCTCAAGGCGCTGGTGGTGCTGGTGCTCATGGGCGTGTCGGCCTTCGCCACGCTGAAGGGCATCACCGCGGTGCTGCGCGTCGCGACCGTCGATGCGGTGCACATCGACCTGGCGATGAACGCGTCGCTGCCCGATGTGCTGGCCGCGTCTTTCCAACTGAACGCATCGTCGCTGCGCCTCGCGCTCGGCCTGGTGCTCGGCGGCGCGCTGCTCGTGTGGGCCGCCTGGGGCCGCGAGACGCGCGATGTGCGCAGCCTCGTCGGCGGCATGCTGATCGGCGCGCTGGTCGTCGGTGCGTGGTGGCTCAGCGGCCACTGGGCGGTGGTCGAGGAGCATCCGCTCACGCTCGAGCACGTGTTCCTCGCCACGAACTCCGGCCGCGCCGAAGCGCTGAGCTTCGTCACGCCGGTGGCCTACGCGCTCGACTGGCTCATGTTCTACAGCGACGTCAACAAACGGCTCACGCTGGGCATCGTGTCGGTCGCCGGCGTGGTGGTGGGCGCCGCGCTGCATGCGCTGTGGTCGCGCGAATTCCGCTGGGAAGGCTTCGCCGGCACCGGCGACCTCGCGCACCACGCGACGGGTGCGGTGCTCATGGGCATCGGCGGCGTCACGGCCATGGGCTGCACCATCGGGCAGGGCCTGAGTGCGTTGTCGACGCTGAGCATCGCGAGCCTGCCGGCCATCGCGGGCATCGTGATCGGTGCGGTGGTAAGCCTGAAGTACCAAGCCTGGCAGCTCGAACGCACGCTCTGATTTTTCAGGGCATGCCTTGAAGCGAATCCTCACAATTTAGTTCGCTGCGCGGGGCGTTTTTCGCGCGTTCGCGACGATCGGGCGCGGTGGTGCTGGCTATCATTTTCCGCACCTGATGCCGCTGCGAACGATGGCCTTCATCGACGGGCGCGGCACCGAACAACCACAACCGAGGGAGAGCGCCATGACTGCGCACAACAACCGATCGGCGCGCACGCGCCTGTTTGCCTTGAGCCTTTGTTTCTGCGCCGTGCTCGCGGCCTGCAAGGAAGACAACAAGCCGACGCCGGCGGCGGCCTCGCCATCGCCGTCCGCATCGGGCAAGACCCAGCCCGCCAAGGACCCGGCCCGCGTGCAGGCCGCGGCCCGCACCAGCTACAGCCAGGGCTACAACCGGCTCATCGACGACAACCGCAGCGTGGGTGCCAAGTACAAGAGCTACGTGCAGATGAACGTGAACGGCAAGTCGCCGAGCGGGAACTCGTTCTATGGCAGCCCTTCCGATGTGCAGTCCATCGTGGACGACCTGAAGAAGGCCCGCGCCGACGGCTCGGGCGACGCGGCGCTCGACGCGGCCGTCGACGGCGTGGTGACCACGGGCGAGAAGCTCGTCGCCGTCTGGACGCCGATGGACCCGTACTACCGGTCCAAGAGCTTTCTCGAAGACAAGTGGGTCAAGGGCCGCGCGGCCGACGCCGACATGAACGCCGCCTTCAAGGGCCTGCTGGCCAGCATCGACAAGCTGGGCAGCGAGCTGGACCGCGTGCAGGAGGCGTCGCGCACCGAACGCATGGCCAAGCTCAAGGCCGAGGGCGACATGCTCAACTATCACACGCTGGCCTCGATGGCGGTGGCCAAGAAGTTCGTCAACGGCCTCGACCAGATCGACGGCCTGAAGAACAAGGACGCCGTTGCCAAGGTCGATGCGGCGGCCAGCGAGTTGCAGGCCTCGCTGGAAGAACTCTCCAAGGCGCTGGAAGAAGCCAAGGCCGCAGCCAAGGCCAAGGGGGAAGCAGGCAAGGCGCCCAACTACAACTACGAGTCGCTGCACGGCAGCCTGCTGAACATGATCGGCCAATGGCGCACGTTCAAGGACAGCAAGTTCCCGTCGACGTACAAGAACATCGTGAGCTACTACAACTCCGCCGTGGGTTCGTACAACCGCGGCTTCGGCCGCTGATCCGGGCCATGGGCACCGCGCGGGTTCTTTCGCGCGGCAGCGTCGCGGCCCTGGCGGTCGCGGCGCTTCTCGCGGCGGCAGGCTGTGGCAGCGCCCGCGAGACGCAGCAGATTCCCGTCTCCGCGTTCCGCAACTACGGCGCGTCGCCGCTGCAGCACACCTTCTACATCGGCTCCGACGCGCGCTTCCACCGCTTCCAATGGTCCAACGGCAAGCAGGGCGGCACCTGGCTGATCGCGCGCGCCGAGATGGACATCGTCAACGAGAAATCAATCGACGACCCGCGCGCCGCCAGTGCCGGTTACTTCCTCAGCCGGCGTGACGACGGGCGGTGGATGGCGCACTGAGCCTGTCGCTCGCCCGGAATCATCGGGGCATCACGTCCATGACCACCGGGTAGTAGATGTCATAGACAGGGCCTCCGTCCGGCGTGTAGCGGAACTGAACCTGTGCGCTGTAGCGTCCGGGCGGCAGGCATCGGTCGTTGTAGCAGGCCTGCACCTGCGTACTCCAGCTGTAGCTCTTCGTCGCGTACCTGGGCAAGCCCGCTTCGTTGTAGAAGTAGTCATAGAGCCACAGGTTCGGCCCTGGGTACATGCTGGTGTCCACGCCGGGCGGTGTGTTCATCACCATGCCCATGTAGCGCATCTTGTCGCTGGTGTTGCCCGGGAAGAAGACCGCGTTGTCCTGTGCGGGCGCCAAGGTGGGCGTCCCTTGCTTGACCACGAAGTGCGCCTCCGGTTTGGCCAGGACGTAGGGCGCGCTGGAGGGGTTGGTCAGCACGCTCACTTCGAGCAGCCTGGACAGTTTCTGCCCGTCCGAGGTGATGGCGCTCACGCTGAAGCTGGCCTTGTACGACGTGGCGCTCGGCAGCAGCGCCGGCAGCGAGACCACGAGGTTCGGCGAGCCGTCGCCTGCCTTCTCGACCTTGAAGGTATCGGTCGATCCGATCGCCGGCGCGACGGCCCATGAGGCGGCGCCCTCGGGCAGCGTGACCGGAACCGTCACAGGCGCCACGGCGGCGCCGAAGGGGGTGACGAAGTCGACGTTCTTGCTGCCCAGGACCAGTCCGGTCTTGACGGTGATCGCATACGGAATCTGCGGATTCTCGACCCGGATTTCCGACTGGCATGCCGTGTCCAGGCAGGCCTTGATCGTCATGTTGCCCTTGTAGGTCTTGGGGCCGTCGGGTGCCATCTTGCCGGTCATGTTCAGCGAAGCCGACTGTGCCGCGGCATTGATGGCGATGGCGGGCTTCTCTTCGAACAGCGGATCGGGCATCACGACAAGGAGGACCAGCACCTTGCCGCTCAGCAGATTCACATCGCCCGACAGCGTGCCCGACACCAGGACGCTCGGGACCATCTGCCCTTCGTAGACCGTCTTGTCGATGCTGGCCGGCTGGTTGATGCGGATGGACAGGCCATTGACATAGTTCACAGGGGGTGCGACGGGCGCGATGCCGATCGGAAAACCGCCACCACCGCCTCCTCCTCCACCACCTCCGCCGCCACAAGCGGCGATCACCAGGGACGCAAGGCCGGCCGCAGCCGCCTGAAAGACACGCTTCAGTTTCATCTCTTCCTCTCAGTGGATTGCACTTTTTTGCGGGCCCGATCGATCGCTCTTTGGGTCCGCACCCTCTTTGGTTTGCGCTGGCTTCCTGCGCTCTCGTTTTCAGAGATTGTTGTCGATTCCACCTGGCGGCGGCAAACAACCTGACAGGCATCACCGATCGCTCTGTCTTGGCAGACATGCACCCGACCCGATCGGCAGATAGCATGCGCGTTCATCCCCCAACCAACTTCGCCCCCGCATGACCCTCTCGACGAGAAACCTGAAGGCGCTTCCAGACATTCCGACGTTGAAGCGACTGACCCAGTCTCTTGCAATGCTCGACGCCATGCTCTCGCCGGAGTGGGAGTACCGGTACTACGCGTTCAACGCCGCGTGGTCGGATGAGGCGGCGATGGCATCGATGCGCAATGGTTCGGGCGATCATTGGTTTGCCATCTTCTGCCAGGCCGGCGCCGCGCTCCACGGGCTTGCGCACGAGGCTCCGGCATTCCGGCCGGGGACGCCATGGCCCGGAATCTTCGAACGACTGCCGGCGGAGTTCCGCGCCAACCTGCTGGAAGAGCCGGCGTTCACGACCAGCGACAGCACCTTCTGTCTCTGGCGCCTGAGCCATGAAGAACGCTGGACTTGCGGACCGGTCGAGCTTCCGCCGGGGGAGGATCCGGATGGCTCCGCCGAGCTGCTTGGCATCCTCGCCGGCCGGCCCGAGCAGTACGTCGAATTCGCGACCGACTACTACGAACGCGACCTCGACCTGGGCGATGTCGAGGCGATCTATCGACACCAACCGCTCAGCGACGCGCTCGTCCGGCGATTCAATCCCGACCTCGACATGGCGTCGCTCGGAAATGACATCGCCGAGATCGGGTATCCCCGGCAGGTGGACTGACAGGGCCGCGCCATCGGCAACAGCCTCGGCTGTTTGAATGGCCCCGGCTCCCTTGCTGGAGCTCGCCGAGGTATTCGACGCGACGCACCAGGCGGGCCTCATCCTCTGCGTTGCCCGCGTTTTTACGCTTTCTTTACGCCCCCCCACTCACTCTTTCCCCCGGTTTTACGCACGCCTGCCGAGACTCCTTTCATCTTGTTTGCAGGAGTGATGAATGGACATCGTCTGGATGGGCGCCTTGCTGGCGCTGTGGGTCGTGGTGGCGGCCATGGTCGTCGGGCTGAACCGGCTCGAAGGGCCCCAAAAGCCGCACGCGGGCGTTGAGACGACACGCACGCCGGGGGATGCATCGTGATCGGCCTCGAAGTCCTGTACGGCTTCGGCGCGCTGGTCGCCGTGGTCCTGTTCGCGTACCTGGTGTTCGCGCTGATCTGCGCCGAGGAGTTCTGACATGGAAACCTCGGCCTGGGTCTTGCTGGCCCTTTTTCTCGGCGCGCTGCTCGTGCTGGCCTGGCCGCTGGGCAAGCTGCTGGCCGCGCTGTGCGCCGAGCGCGTGCCGCGCTGGATGCAGCGCGTCGAAGCGCCGCTGTACCGCCTCGCGGGCACGCAGCCCGAGCAGTCGATGCACTGGCTGCGCTACGCGCTGGCGCTGCTCACGTTCAACGCCATCGGCGCGATCTTTCTCTATGCCTTGCAACGCCTGCAGGGCGGGCTGCCGTTCAACCCGGCCGGCATGGGCGCGGTGTCGCCCGACTCGGCCTTCAACACGGCGGTGAGCTTCGTCGCCAACACCAACTGGCAGGGCTACGCCGGCGAGTCGACCATGAGCTATCTCACGCAGATGCTCGGCCTGGCGGTGCAGAACTTCCTGTCCGCCGCCACCGGCATCGCGGTCGCCTTCGCACTGGTGCGCGGCTTCGCGCGCCGCGGTGACGGCAAGGGCCTGGTCGGCAACTTCTGGGCCGACGTGACGCGCGTCACGCTGTGGGTGCTGGTGCCGATCTCGTTCGTGCTCGCGCTGTGCCTGGCAGGGCAGGGCGTGATCCAGAACTTCGACGCCTACAAGAGCGTGCAGACGGTGGAAGCCACGGCCTTCCAGCAACCGAAGAACGGCCCCGACGGCCAGCCGCTGAAGGACGACAAGGGCGCCCCCGTGATGGAAGACGCCACCACACAGACGCAGACGCTCGCCATGGGCCCGGTCGCTTCGCAGGAAGCGATCAAGATGCTCGGCACCAACGGCGGCGGCTTCTTCAACGCCAACTCGGCGCACCCCTACGAGAACCCGACCGCGTTCAGCAACCTGTTGGAGATGCTGGCGATCTTCCTGATCCCCGCGGCGCTGTGCTTCGCCTTTGGCCGCGTGGTCGGCGACCTGCGCCAGGGCTGGGCCGTGCTCGCGGCGATGACGGTGCTGTTCGTGGTGGCCGTGCTGGCCGTCACGCCGGCCGAGCAGGCCGGCAACCCGCTGCTGGGCCCGCTGGGCGTGGACCAGATGGCCAGTGCACTGCAAAGCGGCGGCAACATGGAAGGCAAGGAAGTGCGCTTCGGCATCGACGCTTCGGCCCTCTTCGCCGCCGTGACCACCGCCGCCTCCTGCGGCGCGGTGAACGCCATGCACGACTCGCTCACGCCCCTGGGCGGCATGGTGCCGCTGGTGCTGATGCAGTTGGGCGAGGTCGTCTTTGGCGGCGTCGGCAGCGGCCTGTACGGCATGCTGGTGTTCGCCATGCTCGCGGTGTTCATCGCGGGCCTGATGATCGGACGCACGCCCGAGTACCTCGGCAAGAAGATCGAGGTGCGCGAGATGAAGCTGATCTCCATCGCCATCCTGGTCACGCCGGTGCTGGTGCTGGCGGGCACGGCGCTGGCGGTGAGCGCGGGTGCGGGCAAGGTCGGCATTGCCAACCCCGGCGCGCACGGCTTCTCCGAGGTGCTGTATGCGCTGACCTCGGCCGCCAACAACAACGGCAGCGCCTTCGCGGGCCTGTCGGCGAACACACCGTTCTACAACGGCCTGCTCGGCCTGGCGATGTGGCTCGGGCGCTTCGCGATGATCGTGCCGGTGCTCGCCATTGCCGGCGCGCTGGCCGCCAAGAAGCGCCTGCCCGTCACCAGCGGCACGCTGCCCACGCACGGCCCGCTGTTCGTCTTCCTGCTGATCGGCACCGTGCTGCTGGTCGGCCTGCTCAACTACGTGCCGGCACTGGCCCTCGGGCCGATCGTCGAACACCTCGTGCTCTGGAAATAAGAAGGAGCGCACCATGACTGCCAAAACCAAAACCTCTCTTTCGCTGTTCGACGCAGCGCTGGTCAAGCCCGCGCTCTGGGGCGCCTTCGCCAAGCTGAATCCGCGCACCCAGTGGCGCAACCCGGTGATGTTCATCGTCTACATCGGGAGCATCCTCACGACGCTGCTCTGGGTGCACGCGCTGAGCTTTCCGGGCGACACCGGCATGCAGCCCGCCTTCGTGCTGGCCGTGACCGTGTGGCTGTGGTTCACCGTGCTGTTCGCCAACTTCGCCGAAGCGCTGGCCGAAGGCCGCAGCAAGGCGCAGGCGGCCTCGCTGCGCGGCCTGCGCAAGGACACCTGGGCCAAGAAGCTGAAGGACCAGCAACAGCCGCACCACGGTGCGCCGTGGCTGCCCGAGCAGGCGCCCAACCTGCGCAAGGGCGACGTCGTGCTGGTCGAAGCCGGCGACGTGATCCCGCTCGACGGTGAAGTCATCGAAGGCGTGGCCTCGGTCGACGAGAGCGCCATCACCGGTGAATCGGCGCCCGTGGTGCGCGAATCGGGCGGCGACTTCTCGGCCGTCACCGGCGGCACCCGCGTGCTGTCCGACTGGCTGGTGGTGCGCATCTCGGTGAACCCGGGCGAGTCGTTCCTGGACCGCATGATCGGCATGGTCGAGGCGGCCAAGCGCCACAAGACGCCGAACGAGATCGCGCTGACCATCCTGCTGGTGGCGCTGACGATCGTGTTCCTCATGGTCACCGTCACGCTGCTGCCGTTCTCGGTGTTCAGCGTGACGGCGGCGGGCGCGGGCACCGTGGTGTCGCTCACCGCGCTGGTCGCGCTGCTCGTGTGCCTGATCCCGACCACCATCGGCGGCCTGCTCTCGGCCGTGGGCGTGGCCGGCATGAGCCGCATGATGCAGGCCAACGTGATCGCCACCTCGGGCCGCGCGGTGGAAGCGGCCGGCGACGTCGACGTGCTGCTGCTCGACAAGACCGGCACCATCACGCACGGCAACCGCCAGGCCAGCGCCTTCCTGCCCGCGCCCGGCGTGCCCAAGGGCCGCCTCGCGCGCGCCGCCATGCTCGCCTCGCTGGCCGACGAAACGCCCGAGGGCCGCAGCATCGTCGAGCTGGCACGCCGCGACGGCCTCGAAGCGGCGTCGGTCGAAGGCGCGCGCTTCGTGCCCTTCACCGCGCAGACCCGCATGAGCGGCGTCGACCTGCCGGCCGCGCCGAACAGCCTGGACGTCGACGCCATCGTGCTGCGCAAGGGCGCGGTCGACGCGGTGCGCCGCCATGTCGAATCGCTGGGCGGCAGCGTGCCGGCCGAGATGCTGCGCGCCGCCGAAGAAACGGCACGCCGCGGCAGCACGCCGCTGGCCGTGGCCGAAGGCAACCGCGTGCTTGGCGTGGTCGAGCTCAAGGACATCGTCAAGACCGGCATTCGCGACCGCTTTGCCGAGCTGCGCCGCATGGGCATCAAGACCGTGATGATCACGGGCGACAACAAGCTCACGGCCGCCGCCATCGCGGCCGAGGCCGGCGTGGACGACTTCCTGGCCGAGGCCACGCCCGAAGACAAGCTCGCGCTGATCCGCAAGTACCAGGCCGAAGGCCGTCTGGTCGCGATGACCGGCGACGGCACCAACGACGCCCCCGCGCTCGCGCAGGCCGACGTGGCCGTGGCCATGGGCAGCGGCACGCAGGCCGCGAAGGAGGCCGGCAACATGGTCGACCTCGACTCCAACCCGACCAAGCTGCTCGAGGTGGTGGAGACCGGCAAGGCGCTGCTCATGACGCGCGGCTCGCTCACCACCTTCTCGATCGCGAACGACGTGGCGAAGTACTTCGCGATCATTCCGGCGATCTTCGTGTCGACCTACCCGCAGCTCGGTGCGCTCAACGTGATGCGCCTGGCCAGCCCGTCGTCGGCCATCTTGTCGGCGGTGATCTTCAACGCGCTCGTCATCGTGTTCCTGATTCCGCTCGCGCTCAAGGGCGTGCGCTACCGGCCGGTGGGCGCCGCCGCGCTGCTGCGTCGCAACCTCGCCATCTACGGCCTGGGCGGGTTGCTCGTTCCCTTCATCGGCATCAAGTTGATCGACTGGCTGCTGGTTGCAGTCCATCTGGTCTGAGGAGTTCTTCACCATGAAAAACAACAACAGCAGCATCGTTCGCCCCGCGCTCGTGCTCTTCGCACTGCTGAGCGCATTCACCGGCCTGCTCTACCCGGCGGCCGTCACCGGCGCCGCGCAGGCGCTGTTCCCCGCGCAGGCGGCGGGCAGCCTGGTGATGCGCGACGGCAAGCCCGTCGGCTCCGCGCTCATCGGCCAGAACTTCAGCGACCCGAAGCACTTCTGGGGCCGCCCGTCGGCCACCGCGCCGCAGCCCTACAACGCGAGCGCCTCGGGCGGCTCCAACCAGGGCCCGCTGAACCCCGCGCTGGCCGATGCAGTGAAGGCGCGCGTCGAAGCGCTGCGCGCGGCCGACCCGGGCAACACCGCGCCGGTGCCGGTGGACCTCGTCACGGCCTCGGCCAGCGGGCTCGACCCCGACATCAGCCCCGCCGCCGCCCACTACCAGGCCGCCCGCGTGGCGCGCGAACGCGGCGTGCCGATCGATCAGGTGAACGCGTTGATCGCGAAGAACACCCAGTCGCCGTTGTGGGGCGTGCTGGGCGAATCGCGTGTCAACGTGCTGGCGCTGAACCTGGCGCTCGATGCTTCTTCGACGGTGCGTTGAGGAGAAAACAACCATGGCCTATGCCGCCTACCGTGAACATCCTGTCGCCGTCGTGCGAAGTCCGATCGCGCCGCGCACGACGCAGTTCCATGTGCTCGACGTCACCGTCTGCTGCGCCGACGCGCTGCGCGTGCGCCGCAGCATCGCCGCCTGCGCCGAGGCCGGCGTGGTGCGCTGCGAGCCGCTGCTGCATGCCTGCAGCTCGCAGGAAAGCGACGCGCCCTGCGTGCGGCTGATGATCCGCTTTCCGACCGCGCGCTATGCCGAGGTGCTGCACCGCCTCATCGAATGCGTGCCTTCGGGTGAGATCGGCCGGCTCATGAGCTGGCGCGATCACCTCGCGCGCTGCGGCCTGCGCCATGGTCACTGACCTGTTGCACGCGCTGCTGGCCATGGCGGCGCTGTTCGTGCCGCTGGGCTTCGCCTGGTGGGTGCTGTCGCGCACCGCACGCCGGCATGAACGGCGGCGCAAGAACGGGCCGATGCGCTAATCTGCACTCCCCCATGCCCGAGACCCGCCCCGACCCCGACGCCCTGCTCGCGCAACTGCGCAGCGACGAGGCGCGCGCGCTGCGCGGCAAGCTGCGCATCTACTTCGGCGCCAGCGCCGGCGTGGGCAAGACCTGGGCCATGCTCAGCGCCGCCCGGCGCGAGCGCGAGGCCGGGCGCGACGTGCTCATCGGCGTGGTCGAAACGCACGGCCGCAGCGAGACCGCCGCACTGCTCGCGGGGCTCGACACGCTGCCGCTGCGCGAGGTGCCTTACCGCGGCCGCACGCTCGCCGAGTTCGACCTCGACGCCGCCCTGGCGCGCAGGCCCGCGGTGCTGCTGGTCGACGAACTCGCCCACACCAACGCGCCGGGTTCGCGCCACGCCAAGCGCTGGCAGGACGTGCAGGAGCTGCTGGCCGCCGGCATCGAGGTGTGGTCGGCACTCAACGTGCAGCACCTGGAAAGCCTCAACGGCACCGTCGGCGCCATCACCGGCGTGCGCGTGCACGAGACCGTGCCCGACACCGTGCTCGACGAGGCCGACGAGGTGGTGCTGGTCGACGTCACGCCCGACGAACTCACGGCGCGGCTCGCGGCCGGCAAGGTCTACCTGCCGCAACAGGCCGAGCGCGCCGCACAGAATTTCTTCCGCAAGGGCAACCTGATCGCGCTGCGCGAGATCGCCCTGCGCCGCACCGCGGAGCATGTCGAGGACGACGTGCGCGGCTGGCGCGTCGAACAGTCGGGCCCCGGCGGCAACGGGCAGGGCGGCGCGGCGCTGCAGGCCTGGAACACCTCGGGCGCGATCCTGGCCTGCGTCGGCCCGCACGAGGGCGCGGCGCAGACCGTGCGCACCGCCGCGCGGCTCGCGGGCCAGCTCAACGTGCGCTGGCATGCCGCGTACGTCGAGACGCCACGGCTGCAGCGCCTCGATGCCGCTCAGCGCGATCGCATCCTCGCCGTGCTCAAGCTGGCGGAAGAGCTGGGCGCGGCCACGGCCGTGCTCACCGGCGCCGACGTGGCCGAGCAACTGTCCGAGCAGGCGCGGCGCCTGAACTGCGCGACGCTGGTCATCGGGCGCGCGGAGTCCGTGCGCGGCTGGCGGCGCTGGTGGGGTGCGTCTGCGGTGCCGCTGGCGCGCGCGCTGGCGCAGCGGGCACCGGCGCTCGACATCCTCGAAGTGGGCCGCGCCGACAGCGCGCGCCGCCTGTCGCAGGCGACGCTGGTTGCCACGCAGGCCGACGACGACGATGAGCGCGCGCAGTCGCGCTGGCCCGGCTACGCCTGGGCCGCGGCCACCAGCATCGCGCTCACGCTGCTGTGCACGCCGCTCACGGGCGTGCTGGAGCTGTCCAACATCGTCATGCTGTTCCTGCTCGGCGTGGTGGGCGTGGCGATGCGCTTCGGGCGCGGGCCGTCGGCGCTCGCGGCCATGCTCAACGTGGCGGCCTTCGACTACTTCTTCGTCGCGCCGCGCCTGTCCTTCGCGGTCAGCGACGTGCAGTACCTGCTGACCTTCGCCGTGATGCTCGGCGTGGGCCTGCTGGTGGGCCAGCTCACGGCCGGGCTGCGCTTCGCGGCCGGCGTGTCGACCAGCCGCGAGCGCCGCGCGCGTTCGCTGTTCGAGCTCACGCGCGAACTCTCGGCCGCGCTCGAAAGCACCCAGGTCGTCGCGCTCGGCGCCGCCGCCGTGCAGGCCCATTTCGGCGGCCATGCGCGCGTGCTGGTCACCGACGCGGCCGACCAGCTCGTGCCCCCCGCCGACCCGCCGCCCGGCTTCGACGCGCAGGTGGCCGACTGGGCCTTCCGCCACGGCCAGCCCGCCGGCCTCGCCACCGCCACGCTCGCCGCCCAGCCCTGGCACTACGTGCCGCTGCGCGCGCCCATGCGCGTGCGCGGCGTGCTCGCGCTGTGCCCGGCCCGGCCGCGCTGGCTGCTGATTCCCGAGCAGGCGCAGCAACTGGACACCCTCGCGCGCCAGATCGCCATCGCGCTGGAGCGTGTGCACTACGTCGAAGTCGCGCAGCGCGCCGTGGTCGAGATGGAATCGGAGCGCCTGCGCAACGCGCTGCTCGGTGCCATCTCGCACGACGTGCGCACGCCGCTCACCGCGCTCATTGCGCTGGCCGAATCGCTGCAGACCCTGCCGCCCGAAGAGCACGGCGAGGCCGCGCGCGCCATCGTCACGCAGGCGCATGCGCTGCATGCGCTTGTCAGCAACCTGCTTGACATGGCGCGCCTCGAAAGCGGCGTGGCCGGCGGCGCGGTCAACCTGCGGCGCGACTGGCAGTCGGTCGAAGAGGTGGTGGGCGCCGCCATCCGCGCCGCCCGCCCCGCGCTGCGCGGCATGACCGTGCAGACCGCGTGGGACCCGGAGCTGCCGCTGGTCGAGTTCGACGCCGTGCTGATCGAGCGCGTGCTCGTCAACCTGCTGGAGAACGCCGCCAAGTACGGCGCCGCACCCATCGAGGTCGGCGCGCGCGCCGAGCCCGCCGCGCTGGTTCTCACCGTGCGCGACCACGGCCCCGGCCTGCCCGCCGCGCTGCACGGCCGCGAGCAGACCCTGTTCGACAAGTTCACGCGCGGCGAGGCCGAATCCGCCACGCCCGGCGTCGGCCTCGGCCTGGCCATCTGCCGCGCCGTGGTGAGCGCGCACGGCGGCGAGATCAGCGCGGCGAACGCGCGCGACGGCGGTGCAGAATTCACCGTCACCTTGCCGCGCCGCGAGCCACCCGAACCCGCTGAAGCCCCGCTCTGAAATCCGCCATGCCATCCCCCACCGCCATCGTGATCGAAGACGAGCCGCAGATCCGCCGCTTCGTGCGCGGCGCGCTCGAGGCCGAAGGCTGGCAGGTGCACGAGGCCGGCACCCTGCGCGACGGCCTGGCGGCCGCCGGCACGCGCCAACCCGACCTGCTGGTGCTCGACCTGGGCCTGCCTGACGGCGACGGCGTGTCGCTGATTCGCGATGTGCGCGGCTGGTCGCAGGTGCCGATCATCGTGCTCTCGGCCCGCACCGACGAAGCCGACAAGATCGCCGCGCTCGACGCCGGTGCCGACGACTACCTCACCAAGCCTTTCGGCACCGGCGAACTGCTCGCCCGCGTGCGCGCCAACCTGCGCCGGCCACGCGCCGCCGGTGGCAACGGCGACGAGCCGGCCGCCGAGGCCGTGTTCCGCTTCGGCGAGATCGAACTGGACCGCGCCGCACGCATCGTGCGCCGCGCCGGCGCCGAGGTGCACCTCACGCCGACCGAGTACCGCCTGCTGTCGGTGCTGGTGGCCAACGCCGGCCGCGTGCTGACGCAGCGGCAACTGCTGCGCGAGGTGTGGGGCCCGTCGCACACGGACCAGAGCCACTACCTGCGCATCTACATGGGCCATCTGCGGCAGAAGCTGGAGGCCGATCCGGCGCAGCCGAAGCATCTGTTGACGGAGACGGCGGTGGGGTACCGGCTGGTCGTCTAGGCATGGCCGGCGAGTGCCGGCCTCCCGTCAGCGCTTCAGGCCGAGCAGTTCGCGCGCCACGACCCAGCGGTGCACTTCGCTCGGACCTTCGTAGATCCGCATCAGGCGCGCTTCGTTGGCCATCTGATGCAGTGGCATTTCCTTGGTCATGCCCATGGCGCCGAACATCTGCATCGCGTGGTCGATCACTTTCCCCGCCATCTCGGTGGCGAACACCTTGACCATGGAGACCTGGCTGCGCGCCTCGTCGCCACGATCGATGCGCGCGGCTGCTTCGTAGGTCATGAGTCGACAGGCGTGAATGCGCGTGGCCGCGTCGGCAATCCACCATTGCACCGTCTGGCGTTCGGCGAGCGAGGCGCCGAAGGTGCTGCGCTGCGGTGCGTACTCGCACATCATGTCGAGCGCGCGCTGGGCGCGGCCGACGCACCACGCGGCCATCTGCAGGCGCCGGCTCGACAGGCGCGCCTGCATCGGCGCGAACCCCTGGCCTTCCTGGCCGAGCAGGCGTGCATGCGGCACGCGACAGTCTTCGAGTAGCACCTCGTAGGTCGAGACGCCGCCGATCATGGGGATGCGACGCTCGACACGAAAGCCCGGGGTCTGGCGGTCGACGATGAACGCCGAGATGCCCGGACGGCCCGGCTTGGTCTTGTCCGTGACGGCCATGACGATGGTCCAGTCCGCGCGTGCGGCGCGGCTGATCCAGATCTTGCGGCCATTGAGAACCCAGTCGTCGCCGTCGCGCACGGCGCGCGTCGACATCGCCGAAGGGTCGGCGCCCGCGCCGGGCTCCGAAATGGCGATGGCCGAAACCGTCTCTCCGCGTGCGTAAGGGGCCAGGTAGGCGGCGCGCTGCGCGTCGTTGGCGGCGGTCAGCAGCATCCGCAGGTTGGGCGAGTCGGGGGGTAGCTCGTAGGGCGTGATGGTCTTGCCGAATTCCTCGTTCACCCCGACCATCGCCACCACCGGCAGGTCGAGGCCCTCCATTTCGGCGGGCGCATCGAGGCCCCACAGGCCACGGGCCTTCGACACGGTGTCCAGCCGCGCGTGCTCATCGGCCGAGAGCTCCCAGGGTTCACCGGCAGCCTCCCGTTTCAGCAGGGCCGGTTCCAGCGGCAGCAGGTCTTCGCGCACGAAGCTGGCGACGAGCTCCTTGAGCGTCTGGTATTCGGGGTCGAGTTCGAAATTCATTCAGGTACTCCGTCGTTGTCTGTGCAAAGCTGATCGAGTGGTCGCTCAGCGACCTGTGAAGCGCGGTGTGCGGCGCTCGGCCATGGCCTTGACGCCTTCACGGAAGTCTTCGCTCAGGAATTGCACCTGTTGCTCGGCCAGCTCCCGTTGGTTGATTGCGCGCACGTCGTGCGCGCAGCCGGCGCGCAAGGTGGCGCGCGTGCTCTGTACCGCGAGCGGCGCCGACCCGGCGATCTCCTGGGCGAGCGCCTGGGCGCGGGCCAGCACCTCGTCGGCCGTCACCAGCTCGTCGACCAAGCCGATGGCCAGCGCTTCGGTGCCGTCGATGCGGCGGCCCGTGTAGAACAGCATCGAGGCCTGCTGCATGCCGATCAGGCGAGGCAATGTGTGGCTCAGACCGAAGCCGGGGTGAAAGCCCAGCCGGTTGAAGTTGACGCTGAACCGCGCCTGCGCACAGCTCACGCGAAAGTCGGCCACCAGCGCAAGCCCGACGCCCGCGCCCACCGCTGCGCCTTGCACCGCTGCGACCAGCGGCTTTCGGGCGTCGAAGAGCCGCATGGCGTGGGTGTAGAAGTCGGCGGGGTCGACGGCCTGGCCGCCCGAGGGAACGCCCGAGAAGTCGGCGCCGGCACAGAACGACTTGCCTTCGGCCGCGAGCACGATGGCGCGGCAGTCCGCATCGTCGTCGAGCGCGGCCAGGCGATCGGCCAGGTCGCGCATCGTGGTGGCGTCGACGAAGTTGTGAGGGCCGCGCCGCAGGGTCAGCGTGACGACATGGGCGTCGCGGCTTTGGGAAATGGAGGGCGAATCGGTCATTGGAGTTCGATCCTTGCGGCCGCCGCGATGCGCTTCCAGACGGCGATCTGTTCGCGCTGGAAGTCGCGCAGCTCGTCCTGGCCGCCTTTCATCGTGATCACGTTCTGCCTGGCGTAGAACTCTCGCGTCTCGGGCATGGCGAGGATCTTCACGAACATGTCCGACAGCTTGTCGACCACCGGCTTGGGCGTGTTGGCCGCCACGGCGACGCCCGTCCACGTGTCGGCGCTGAAGCCGCCGATGCCCTGTTCCTGCGCGGTGGGCACATCGGGCAGGCCGGCAAGGCGCTGGTCGGCCGCAATGGCGAGTGCGCGGATCTTGCCGCCGCGCAGCAACTCCATGGTGGCGGTGATGTCGGAAAAGCCCAGATCGGTCTGCCCGGAGAGCGTGGCGTTGACTGCATCGGGCGCGCCCTTGTAGGGCACGTTGAGCAGCTGGATGCCGGCCTTGTCGGCGAACAGTTCGCCCATGAGCTGGTAGGCGGCCGACCCCGATGCATAGGTGCGCTGCCCGGGCTTGGCGCGCGCCGCATCGATCAGGTCCTTGAGTGTCTTGTAGGGCGAGTTGGCCGGCACGATGAGCACGATGGGCGAGCGCATGAGGGTCGAGACCGGGGCCAGGTCCTTCACCGGGTCGTACGGCAGTTGCTTGAACAGCGCCACGTTGGTGGCCAGCGTCGAATTGCTGCCCATCAGCAGGGTGTAGCCGTCGGCAGGCGCGGAGGTCACGGCCTTCACGGCGATGAAGCCGTTGGCGCCCGCGCGGTTCTCGACAATCACCGGCTGTCCTGCCAGCTCGCTCAGCTTTCGTGCGAAGAAGCGTGCGCCGACGTCGGTGCCGGAGCCGGGCGGAAAAGGCACGACGAAATGGATCGGCTTGGACGGATAGGTCGCGGCGGCCTGTTGTGGCTGGGCCTGCGCGAACGGTGCCGCGGCGGATGCCAGCGCGGCCGTGAACGCCGCGGCGCGCAGCATCTTCGACAAAGGGTTCATGAACGTGTCTCCTGTGGTGGAGGCCGGATTCTATGAAGTTACTTGTTGATCGACAAGCAAGTTGATAAGATGACCTTCACCACATCAGCAGAGAACCTTCATGGAAAAACGGCCCCCCACGACACCAGCGGCGAGCGGACCGCTCAAGGGCGTTCGCGTGCTCGACCTCACATCGGTCGTGCTCGGACCCGTTGCCACGCAGATCCTGGGCGACTATGGCGCCGAGGTCATCAAGGTCGAGCCGATCGAAGGCGATCTGATGCGCGCCAACGGTGTGTCGCGCCACGCCGGCATGAGTTCGATCTTCCTGGCCATCAATCGCAACAAGCGCTCCCTGGCGGTCGACCTCAAGAGCGCCGAAGGCCGGCAGATCCTGCTCGAACTCGCGGCGGACGCCGATGTCTTCGTGCACAACATGCGCGTTCCGGCCATCGAACGCCTGGGCCTGGGCTACGCCGCGCTGCGGGCGGTACGTCCCGACATCGTCTACTGCGCGGCCACCGGCTTCGGCCAGGACGGCCCGGACCATGCCAAGCCGGCGTTCGACGACATCATTCAGGCCGCCAGCGGTGTCGCGGGGCTGATGTGGCAGTCCACGGGAACGGCCGACTACGTGCCCACGCTGATGGCCGACAAGACCACCGGCATCGTGGTCGTCAATGCGGTGCTTGCGGCACTGTTCCATCGCGAGCGCACCGGAAACGGCCAGTACGTCGAAGTGCCCATGCTCGAGACGATGGTCGAGTTCACCATGGTGGAGCACATGGGCGGGCTCGCCTTCGATCCGTCGACCGCACCCGCGGGCTATGGGCGCGTGGTGAGCGGCGGGCGCAAGCCGGCGCCGACGTCGGACGGCTACATCGCCATGCTGCCGTACAGCCCGCAGCAGTGGCTCGCGCTGTTCCGCCGCGTGGGACGGGAAGACCTGGCGGGTGCCTACGACCTGTCGGACCGGCACAAGCTCAACGCGAGCGTTCGCGAGCTCTATCGCGAGCTCCACAGCCTGACACCGACGCGCAGCACCGCCGCGTGGGTCGCGATCTGCGAAGAGCTCGACATTCCCGCCACGCAGATCTGGCGCATCGACGACCTGCCCGAGCACCCGCACCTGAAAGCGGTCGGCATGTTCCAGCCGATGGACCATCCCTCGGAAGGCGCCCTGCGGACCACGCGGCCGGCCACGCTGTTCGGCGCCACGCCGGCGCAGATCCGCAGCGGTGCGCCGCTGCTCGGGCAGCACTCGAACGAGATCCTCGGGGAGCTGGGCTATGCCGGCGACCGGATCGACCGGCTGCTCAGCGCCGGCGTGGTCAAGGATGCCGCATCGCGTCGTTAGACTTCGGGCCCATGAGGACTGCCGCCAAATCGCCGAACACCACGCTCCCTCGCCGAACGCAGATGGAGCGCCGCGCAGCCGCTGAGGCACGCCTGCTGGAAGCGGCCCGCGAGATCGTGTCGCGCAAGGGGTGGGTCGGGATGACGCTGGCCGAAGTGGGCGAGGCGGCTGGCTACAGCCGGGGCCTGGCGGCGCATCATTTCGGAAGCAAGCCTGCGCTGCTGCGTGCGCTGGCTGCCTACATCAACCAGAACTTCATGCACGAGCTCGAGCGCAGCCCACCGGCCGACGAGGGCATGGCATCGTTGCTTTCCTTCGTGGACGTGTACCTGGGACGCGCCGATGGCGGATGGACCAACACCCGCGCCTTGCTGGTGCTGATGGCCGAGGCCACCACCGACGATTCCGAAACCGGCGAAAGCCTGGGGCGCTACAACCAGAGCGTGATCGACTTCCTGGCGTTGCACTTCCGGGCCGCCATCGCTGCAGGCGAAATGCGAAAGGGCGTCGATCCCGCCACAGCTGCTGTCATCGTGCTGGGGGCGCTGCGTGGCGTGATGCTGCAGGCGCTGCTGAAAGAATCGACGGTCGATTTGCGCGCGGTGCAAAAAGAGCTGTCGACGATGATTGTTCAAAGCTTCGCGCAAGACCCCGACGCATGGCAGGGGGCCCGCAGCCGCAATTCGCGGCCGAGGTGAGGGGCCGCGCCGGCTGCATCGAGTCGAACGCCGGGTTGCGGGCCGGGCCGCTGGCCTTGCGCCCAGGCAGGTGTCAGCCCGCCAGCCCCTTGTTCGGATTCAGCAGGAATTTCTCCCCGGTCGCCTGCTTCCCATACACCCCGATCGCATCCAGTTGCAGCGCCTCGACCAGCGACACCTCCCGCGTGTAGTGGCTGGCAAACGTCGTCTTCAGTTCCGCGATCACGCGCGAACGCAGCCGCTGCGTGCCTTCATCGCCCAGCTTCTGCAGGAACGGGAACAGCAGCCAGCCGCCCATGCCCCAGGCCATGCCGAAGTTGCGCACGAACTCGGTCGGGCTGCGGTCCAGGCCGCCGTAGATGTAGACCTGCTTGTGCGTGGTCGAGCCGTAGCGGCTGTATTCCTTGGCCGTGCGGTTCAGCGCCGCTTCCATGCAGCCGAGGATCTGGCCGGCCAGCTTGCCGCCGCCGGTGGCGTCGAAGGCCAGCGTGGCGCCGGTGGCGACCAGCGCGTCGGTCAGCTGCTCGAGGAAGTCCGGCGAGCTCGCATTGCAGACGTACTTCGCGCCGATGCCGCGCAGCAGCGCTTCCTGCTCGGGCTTGCGCACGATGTTGACGAGGTCGATGCCGTCCTTCTGGCAGATCTTGTTGAGCATCTGGCCCAGGTTGGACGCGGCCGCCGTGTGCACCAGCGCCTTGTGGCCTTCGCGCTTCATGGTCTCGACCATGCCCAGCGAGGTCAGCGGGTTCACGAAGCACGACGCGCCCTCGGCCGGCGTGGTGCCCGCCGGCAGCTCGAGGCACATCTGCACGGGCACCGCGCGGTACTGCGAGTACATCGCGCCGCCGATGGCCGCCACGGTCTTGCCCAGCAGCGCCTGTGCAGCCGGCGACGAACCGGCCTTGACCACCACGCCCGCACCTTCGTTGCCCACCGGCATCGACTGGTCGAGCCGCGCCGCCATCGAGGCGCGCGCGCGTTCGGGCACCGTGGCGGTGACGACGGGGCGGTCGGCGGTGCCGGAGGCCACGGCGGTGCTCATGTCGGCGGCGCCGAAGAGCAGGCCCAGGTCCGACGGGTTCATCGGCGAGGCCTCGACGCGGATCACCACCTCGTGGGCCTGCGGTTCGGGCATCGGGTCGTCGTGCAGGGAGAGTTCGAGTTCGCCGTTGGAACGGACGAGGGAGCGCAGTTGGAGTGCCATGGGAAAGCCCCTGTGAAAGGTCGTTCGGAGATGGCCATCGGCCACGGGGCGGCCAGTATAGGAGCGGGTGCGCGCGCCTGCTGGCGCCTTCAAGACACCATGGGGATCACCGGGGCATGGGCCAGCGCATGGCGCATCCGCAGCGGATCGAGCCGCTCGATGTAGCGCGGGATGTTGCGCCACAGCGTGTGGTACCCATAGCCGCCGCGCAGCATCTCCTGGCGCGCGCTGTCCTTGTCCCAGTCCTGCACGGCCATGCGGTAGACGGCCGCCACCACGCCCGTGCGGTCGGCGCCGTGCATGCAGTGGATGAGCACCGGCCCCTGCTTTTCGGCCTCGCGCATCGCGACCAGCGCGCGCAGCACCTTGGCGTCGTCGATGGCCCAGGTGTTGATCGGCACGCGCACCAGCCGGATGCCGCTGCCCGCAAACACCTTTCGGTCGTCGTTGAAGGAACGCAGGCTCACGACGGTGCGGATGCCCAGCGACTGCAGCGCCGCCACATTGGCGCGGCGCGGCTGCGCGCTGCGGTACAGCGTGGGCGTGATGCGGTGCAGGTTCTCGACCTGCAGGGCGTCGAGCGGATCGGCCCAGTGGTCGGGGCGCAGGTCGGCGGTGTCTTGCTTCATCGTGCGCGGCGCGGCCAGTGGCGACGCACCAGGATCAGCAGCGCCACCGCGAGCCCGCCCCAGTAGTCGACCGGCGCGCCCCACAGCCAGTGCTTGTGCCAGAAGGCCTTCACGGGATTGAAGTTCTCGAAGCCGAAGGCCGGGTTGATGAGAAACCACAGGAAGTCTTCGCAGACCCAGAACACGATCAGCCCCGCGAGCGCCAGCCCCCAGTCGCGCAGCGTCCAGCGCCCCTGGAAGGCCAGCGGCGAGAAGAACACCAGCATCATGAAGGTGAACACCCAGGCGTGGTACCCCGTCATCGCGCGCCCGCCCCAGAACAGGTCGAGCCAGATGTTGTTCTCGATGCGCCAGGTGGGCAGCGAGGTGGCCCAGCCGGCGCCGCCTTCGATCTGGATCTCGGCGTTGGCGAAGAAGAACGCCATCGTCACGACCCACGCGAGGTAGACCAGCGTGCGGCCGATGGGGGGCCGCGGCTCCACGGCTGCGCCGCTCATGCGCCGAGGCCCAGCACGCGCTGCAGCACCGCGCGCGCGGCCTGCGGCTTGCCCAGCGCGCGGCTGCGCGCGGCCATGGCCGCGAGCTTGGCGGGGTCGGCCATGAGGCGCGCGACCTTGTAGTCCAGGCCGATGGCGTCGTAGGCCAGCCAGGCGGCGCTTTCCTCCATGAGGAAGCCGGCGTTGTGTTCTTCCTGTCCCGGAATCGGCGAGATCAGCAGCATCGGCTTGCCCAGCGCCAGGCACTCCGACACCGTGAGGCCGCCGGGCTTGGTCACGACCAGGTCGGCCGCGGCCATCATCTTGTGCATCTCGTTCGTGAAGCCGACGGCCACCACGCGGCCCGGATGGCGCTGCGACAGCGCCTCCAGCCGCGCATGGGCTTCAGCGTTGCGGCCGGCCACGGCGATGACCTGGAACGGCGTGTCGCCGCCCAGCGCCAGCACGCGCTCGACCATGCTCGGCAGGTCGCCCACGCCGGCACCGCCCGAAGCCATCAGCAGCACCGGTCGCGCAGGGTCCAGGCCCAGCGCACTGGTGCAGGCCGCGTGCGCGAGCTCGGGCGCATCGGGCTCCGAAAAGGCCGGCATCACCGGAATGCCCGTGACATGCACGCGCTCGGGCGGAATGCCGCGCGCGCGCAGCCGGAAGGCGACTTCTTCCGTGGCCGCGAGGTAGCCCGTCATACCCGGCACCAGCCACATGTTGTGCAGGTCGTAGTCGGTGATCTGCAGCCACACGGGGCACTCGATGCGGCCCCGGTTGCGCTCGCGCATCAGCAGCTCGGCCGGCAGGAAGTGGGTGCAGATCACGGCGTCGGGCTTGGCGCGGCGGATCTCGCGCACCAGCGCCCCGGTGCTCAGGCGCTCGATGCCGCGGCGCAGCCGCTGCGAGGGCGCGTGGTGCGGCGTGACGTCGGTGCGCTGGTGCAGGTACGACCACAGCTCGGGCGCGCGGTTCACCAGCTGCAGGTACCAGTCGGTGTACACCTTGCGAAAGCCCGCCGGCACATGGGCCATGGCGTCGACATGCACCGCGGTGTGCGGCGCGAACGACTGGGCGAGGGTGGCTTCGAGCGCCTGGGCGGCGCGCACATGGCCGTTGCCGGCGCTCACACTGAGGATCAGGAGTTTGGTCATGGATTCGGCGGTCTGGTCGCCGGATTATGGACATGCCATGTGGCACGGCCGATGCACACGCGCCGTGCTGGAAGGATCACCGCATCAGAGCGGCGCCCGCGACGTGACGAGCTGATTCACGCCGGCGGCCGCCCGCTCGCGAATCGCCTCGAAGGTGGTGTTCGCGACGATGCGGCCGTTCTCGAACACCGTTTGCAGCAGATCGACCTGGCCGCTCGCCAGCGCTTCTTCGCGCAGCGTCTGCACTTCGCCGCGCGCATTGCGCACCAGCGCGAGCCGCCCCTTCTTCGAGGCCTTGTTCACATCGCCCACCGGCGACTTGTAGACATCGCGCCACTCGCCGTTCACCTGCATCGCCGAGCACTTCATCGCCCATTGCATGGTGTCGCGGTTGACCTGCTGCAGCAATCCGCCGCCCATGCCGAAGGAGATGTTCTCGGTCGAGAAGCCGTTGTGGAAGAAGTTCGAGAGGCACAGCCGCAGCGAGTCGAGGTTCACGCCGTCGCCCTGGATGATGCGCACGTTGTTCAGCACGCGGAACCCCTTGGCATTCGTCGTGGTGCCGAAGCGTTCGGCCAGGATCTGCGCCACCTTGAGCGTGGTTTCGGCCGGGTCGCCCGAGTCGGGCCGCACCACCAGCGTCGCGCCCGAGGCCACCACCTTGGCCTTGAGCTCGTCGCCCCAGATGCGCGCGCAGGCATTGAAGATGTCGTAGCTGTCGCTCACCACCGCGAAGGTCGTGCCGGGCTTGGCGAACTGGTCGACCATGTTGCTGTACGCGTCGGATTCATGGTCGCGGCCCCAGCCCGTGATGGTGCTGTGCTCGGCCGCGGGAATCGAGAAGCCCGCCACGTCGCAGTCGTAGTAACGACGCGCCGCCACCAAGGCGGCCAGCGTGTCGGTGCCCATGAAGTTGACCAGGTGGGCCATGCCGCCGAGCGCCGCCGACTCCAGGCTCGACACGCCGCGCGCGCCGAAGTCGTGCAGCCTGAACGCGATCTGGCCTTGCGGGTCGTCGCAGGTCGCTTCGAGGTAGCGCAGCAACGTGGTGCGTGCAGCGGCCGAGAGCGTGGCCACCGTGGTCGGATACCAGATGGCGCGCAGCAGTTCGGTTTCGAGAAAGCTCGTGACCCAGAAGAACTCGGGGTCGGTGTTCTCGATGGTCGCGAGCACGTTGTGCACCGGCAGCACGCTGCCCTCGGGCACCGCGCGGATGCGCACGGGCATCAGTCCGTCGTGCTTCTCGATCAGCCGCAGCCACCCTTCGCGGTTGAAGGGTTCGCCGTGCACGGCCATCATCGCGGCGGCCTCCTCGACGTCGCTGCGCGTCACCGGCGTCTGCAGGTACTCGCGCAGGTACGCCTGCAGGCCGAAGAACAGCGAATGGCTGAAGAGCCCGCCGCGCGATTCGATGTAGCTGTGCACGGTCTGCGTACCGGGCGGGTACTGCATCCAGTGCGACACCTTGTAGGAGTCGGTGCGCAGCAGCAGGTTGTTGCCCAGGGGCGAGGAGGTGAGGTTGCGGTTCATGTGAAAGCTCCTTTCACGTGGGCCCCGTCAACCGGAGCCCGTTCTTGCTGACAAAGCCTGGTCGTTCAGTTCTTGCCCAGGCCACCCAAAAAATGGTTTGCGATGAAGTAGTGGTCCTCGTAGATGCGGTCCGGCATCCCGAGGAACTCGGCGATCGGCACCCACCGCACTGCGGCCGCGTCGTCGTCGGCACGCACGTCCGACAGGCCCGTCCACTGGTTGTGGGCCAGCTCGAAGAAGAAGCCGTGCGTGATCGTGCGGCCGCGCTGCGAGCGGTCGGGCGCATCGAACACGTGGCTGGCCTTCATGCTGCCGTTGAGCACGGGCACGGGCACCTTGAGGCGGGTTTCTTCCTTCAGCTCGCGGATGGCCGCGTCCTGCAGCCGCTCGTGCTGGCCGACGAAGCCGCCAGGCAGCGCCCACGTGCCCTTGCCGGGGTGGAACTTGCGCTGCACCAGGAGGATGTGGCCGGCCTCGACCACGATGGCATCGACCGTGGTGTAGATCGGCGGAAAGTCGCTGCCCGCATAGCGGTACTTGTCGCGGTAGTCGACGAGGAAGGCGCGCTCGTCGCAGAGCTCGGCATAGTCGGCGGTGCCGGTGAACTTGTCGAGGAAGGCGGCGGTGCCGTCGGGCAGGTCGGCGCGTGCGAGCTGGCCGCGGTTCTCAGGATCGAAATAGAGGTTGCGCACGTCGGTGGCGTTGAGGCTTTCCACGCTGTGCTGGCCCACGAACTCCCAGTGCGGGAAGAGCTTGAGGTAGTAGCTGGAGCTGTCCTTCAGGTGTCCCACCAGCGCGACCTTGGCCTGCGCCGCGGGCACGTGGCCATCCTGCTGGATCAGCCGCTCGACGGCGGACTGGATCGACGCGATCCAGATCTGGTCGTTGTAGGGCGAGTCGCCGACGCCGACGACGCTCACGCGCATCTGCTCGCTGCCGCGCAGGCACGCGCGCACCATGCGTTCGCGTTCATCGAAGGTGAAGGGGTCCTTGACGCTGCGGGGCTTGCGGTCGGAGCCGACCACCACGATGACCCGATCGGCGGCGCGAAGGCCTTCTTCGATGAGTCGCTGGTGACCGAAATGAACGGGCTGGAAACGCCCGATGACGATGGCGTACTGAAACTTGCGTGTGTTTGGCATGCTCACTTGGGAATCCCCCAAAAAGGGCGCAATCAACTTGCGCCTAGATTCAGGATAGCACCGGTGCGACGCATCGATCAAGCGTTCCTGGCCCCACGGGGCAGGCGGCCGATGGCAAACGGCCAGATACTCGCAGGGCGCATTTGCTAGGATTTGCCCCCCCATGACCGAGCCCTCCACCTCCCCCCACGCGCCCGTGCGCCTCAACAAACGCATGGCCGAACTCGGCCTGTGCTCGCGCCGCGAGGCGGACGACTGGATCGCGCAGGGCTGGGTGCGCGTCAACGGCAAGCCCGCCGAGATGGGCGTGAAGGTCACGCCCAACGACCGCATCGAGGTCGACAAGGCCGCCAAGGGGCAGCAGGCGAACCAGGTCACGATCCTCATCAACAAGCCGATCGGCTACGTGAGCGGGCAGGCCGAGGACGGCCACGAGCCGGCGGTCACGCTCTTCACGCCGCAGAACCGCTGGTCGGAAGACAACGCGCGCTTCTTCTTCGGCCCGCAGCAGCTGCGCGGCCTGGCGCCGTGCGGGCGGCTGGACATCGACTCCACCGGCCTGCTCGTGATGACGCAGGACGGCCGCATCGCGCGCCAGCTCATCGGCGAAGACTCGACGATGGACAAGGAATACCTCGTGCGCGTGGCCTACCACGGCCTGGACCAGCCCGCGCCCACCGGCCAGCTGGTGCGCCTGGACGACGACGACCCGGTCACCACCAACGTGCAGGCGGTGTTTCCGCCCGCCATGCTGGCCCGGCTGCGGCACGGCCTGAGCCTGGACGGCCAGGCGCTCAAGCCGGCGCGCGTCGAATGGCAGAACCCCGAGCAGCTGCGCTTCGTGCTCACCGAAGGCAAGAAGCGCCAGATCCGCCGCATGTGCGAGTTGGTCGGCCTGAAGGTGGTGGGCCTGAAGCGCGTGCGCATCGGCAAGGTGATGCTCGGCAACCTGCCGGTGGGGCAGTGGCGCTACCTGGCGCCGCACGAGAAATTCTGACGACCTGCCCATGGCCGCGGTGCTGAGCCGGCGCGCGCTGAACCGGGCCACGCTCGCGCGGCAGATGCTGCTGGCGCGGCGCAAGGCGACGGTCGTGCAGGCCATCGAGAAGCTGGCCGGGCTGCAGGCGCAGGCGCCCAACCCGCCCTACATCGGCCTGTGGAGCCGGCTCGAAGGCTTTCACCGCGCGCAGCTGACCGACGCGCTGAAACGCCGCCGCATTGTGCGCATGTCGACGCTGCGCGCCACCCTGCACCTGATGACCGCCCCGGACGCGTGGGCCTGGCGGCCGCTGCTCGAGCCCGTGCACCAGCGCGGCCTGTCGGGCCTGCATGCGCGGGCACTCGAAGGCGTCGACCGCGCGGCCGTGGTGAAGGCGGGCCGTGCGCTGCTCGGCGACGGACCGCTCACCGGCACCGCCCTCGGCCAGGCGCTCGCCGCGCGCTGGAAAGACCACGCGCCGGCCTCGCTCGCCGCGCTCATCCGCAACAACGTGCCGCTGGTCCACCTGCCGCCCGCGGGCAGCTGGAACTCGCACCAGAACGCACTGCTGCAGCCGCTCGGTGACTGGTTGGGCGATGCCACCGCCGGGATCGCCGCCGCCACGCAGGACGACCTGCTCCTGCGCTACCTCGCCGCCTTCGGCCCCGCGACGCTGGCCGATGCCGGCGCGTGGTCGGGCCTCACGGGCTGGAAGGCCGTGGCCGATCGGCTGAGGCCGCAGCTGCGCGTGTTCACCGGCGACGAGGGCCAGGAACTCTTCGACCTGCCGCGCGCGCCGCGGCCCGACCCCGACACGCCCGCGCCGCCGCGCCTGGTCGCGGAGTGGGACAACCTGCTGCTCTCGCACGCCGACCGCCGCCGCGTGCTCGACGAGGCGCACCGCGCCCGCGTGTTCACCATCAACGGCATCGTGCGCGGCACGGTGCTGCTCGACGGCTTCGTGGCGGGCACCTGGAAGATCGAGCGCGCGACGCAAGCGGCCACCGTGGTGCTGGAGCCTTTCACGCGCTGGTCCGCGACCGATCGGCGTGGCGTGGAGGACGAGGCGCTGCGCCTGCTGGCCTTTGCCGCGGACACAGAGACCGAGCAGCACGCCGTCCGCGTCCTAAGCCCCGCCTAAGTCTTCGCGCCTACGCTGCGCCGAGGCGCAGGGCCCCTGACGATCATCCCGGTCGCGTGCTACCTTGCGCGCAAAGGAGTCGCCGCGATGCGCGTGCTGCTGGTGGAAGACGACGAAATGATCGGGCGCAGCCTGAAGCAGGCGCTCGAGGGCGCGGGCTGGTCGGCCGACTGGGTGCGCGACGGCGAACTGGCGCAAAGTGCCCTCGGCGACGGCGGCTACACCTGCGTGCTGCTCGACCTGGGCTTGCCCCGCCAGGACGGCACCGAGGTGCTGCGCCGCGCGCGCGAACGCGGCGACGCCACGCCCGTGCTGGTGCTCACCGCGCGCGATGGCCTGGACGACCGCATCCACAGCCTGGACCTGGGCGCCGACGACTACCTGCTCAAGCCCTTCGAGTTCCGCGAGCTGCTCGCGCGCATGCGCGCCGTGGTGCGCCGCCGCGACGGCGCCGCGCATTCGCTGATCGGCACCGCCGCGCTGCAGCTGGACCTCACGACGCGCGAGGTGGCCGTGAACGGCGTGCGCGAGGCGCTCACCGCGCGCGAGTTCGCGCTGCTGCATGCGCTGCTGGAGCGGCCCGGCGCCATCCTCTCGCGCGAGCAGCTCGAGAACCGCATCTACGGCTGGGGCGACGAAGTGACCAGCAACGCCATCGACGTGCTGATCCACGGCATGCGCCGCAAGCTCGGCGCCGACGCGATCCGCAACGTGCGCGGCCTGGGCTGGCGAGTGGCTGCATGACCGATGCCGCCCGCCGCTGGTGGCGTCCGCGTTCGCTGCGCACCCAGCTGCTGCTGTGGCTGGTCACGCTGCATGTGGTGGCGGCGGTGCTCACGGCGTGGTTCTCTTTCCTGGCCTACGGCAACCTCGTGCACAACGCACTCGACGACCAGATGCGGCTGGTGGCCGAGTCGTACGCGGGCAACGACCCGCCCAAGACCCCGCGCGCGATGGACGGCGAGGCGGCCTTCTCGCGCGGCGCCTTCGTGGTGCAGCTCTGGAGCGTTGATGGCGCTGTCTTGCGCGCGAGTTCGTGGCCCGCGCTGTCGGTGCCGCTGCAGCCCGGCAGCGGTTTCAGCGACGTGCGCGCCGAAGGGCCCGCGCATTCGCGCTGGCGCGTGTTCACGGCCGAGCCCGCGCCGCATGCCGACGCGCCGCGCGTGCAGGTGCTGCAGAACGAGGACTACCGCCATCGCCGCGCGCTGCGCCGCGCCCTGCTCGAAGGCCTGCCGATCGCGCTGCTGCTGCCGGCGGCGCTGCTGGTGCTGTGGCTCATCGTGTCGGCCGCCTCGCGCTCGCTGCGGGGCGTGGCGCGCGACGTGGCCTCGCAGGACGAGCGCCGCCCCACCGAGCTGTCGCTGGCGCGCGTGCCCGACGAGATCACGCCGCTGGTGGGCGCCTTCAACCACCTGCTGTCGCGCGTGCGCAGCGCCTTCGCCACGCAGCGGCGCTTCGTGCAGGACGCGGCGCACGAACTGCGCACGCCGATGGCCGCCATCGGCCTGCAGATCGAGAACCTGCGCGCGCATGTGCCGGCCGGCGAAGCCACCGAGCGCTTCAACCAGCTGGAGGCCGGCGTGACGCGCGCGCAGCATCTGATCGAGCAGCTGCTGCAGCTGTCGCGGCAGGACGCACCGCCCTCGGATGCGCCGGGCGAGCGGGTCGACATCGAGGCGCTGCTGCGCGAAAGCCTGGGCCAGCGCATGGTGTTGGCCGATGCGCGGCGCATCGACGTGGGCTTCGAAGGTCTGACCGATGCGGTGGTGACTGCTCCTGCCGCCGAACTGCGCAGCGTGTTCGACAACCTCATCGACAACGCGCTGCGCTATGCGCCCGAAGGCGGCGTGGTCGATGTGCGGCTGCACCGCGTCGACGGGCAGGCGGTGGTCGACGTGCTCGACAACGGGCCGGGCATTCCGCCGGCCGAACTGGAGCGCGTGTTCGACCGCTTCTTTCGCGTGCCGGGCGCGGCGGCGGGCGGCAGCGGGCTGGGCCTGGCGATCGCGCGCACGGCGGCCGAGCGGCATGGCCTGCGCATCGAGTTGCGCAACCGAGAGGACGGGCCGGGGCTGAGGGCGCGGGTGGTGCTGCCGACGTAGTCATCGCGTGGTGCTCACTCCCGGCTCATTCTTCGCTCACGCTGGCCTCAGTCAGGCTGCCTAGAGTGGCTGCAGGTCCTGCTGCGCGCGGTCCGCGCGACGGCACCGGATCGGAGACAACCTGCCCTCAGGAGAACACACCATGCGCACTTCGTTCCAGCTTCTCGCCGTTGCTTCCTTCGCCGCGTTCGCGGCGCTGGGCACGGTCAATGCCTCCGCCGAAACCACCGACGGTTCGGACTTCCACCCGCTGCAGATGAATTCGCCGGAGAACCCGGAGGTGCAGGCCGGCGCGATGGCGGCGGCACGTCCGAGCGGCACGGAGCCCATTGGGCAGTCGACGTCGGCGCCGGCGATCAATGGGATGACCCCGGTGTCCGACATCCAGGCCGGCGCCTATGCGGCGTCGCACCCGACGGGCACCGAGCCCATCGGGCAATCGACTTCACTGCCGATGGTGAAGTCGGGCAGCGGAAGCTGATTCCGCTGCCGGGGACTTACAAGCTCAGTCGTCGTTGCTGCTGAGCAGTGCGCGGTAGATCACCGCGCCGATGATCGCGCCCACGATCGGGGCGACCCAGAACAGCCACAGCTCCGACACCGCATACGACGGGCCGAACAGCGCCGGGCCGGTGCTGCGCGCCGGGTTCACCGAGGTGTTGGTCACGGGGATCGACACCAGGTGGATCAGCGTCAGGCACAGGCCGATGGCCATGCCCGCGAAGCCTGCGGCCGCGCGCTTGGCGGTGGCACCCAGGATCACGATCAGGAACACGGCGGTCATCACCACTTCGCTGATCAGCGCGGCCGTCATGCCGTACTTGCCGGGCGAGTGCTCGCCGTAGCCGTTGGTGGCAAAGCCGCCGATGTCCGCGCCCGGCTTGCCGGTGGCGATCAGGTACAGCACGCCGGCTGCGGCGATGGCGCCCAGCACCTGCGACACGATGTAGCCCGGCAGCTGCCCGGCCTTGAAGCGGCCTGCGGCTGCGAGGCCGATCGACACGGCCGGGTTGAAGTGGCCGCCCGAGATCGGACCGAGCGCATAGGCGCCCGTGACCACGGTCAAACCGAAGGCCAGCGAGACGCCGAGCAGGCCGATGCCGACGCCCGGAAAGGCCGCCGCCAGAACTGCGCTTCCGCAGCCTCCGAGCGTGAGCCAGAAAGTACCAATGAATTCTGCAGACCACTTTTTGTAGGTACTGTGTTCCATAACGCTCCATCCTGAAGTTGAGAAAGCACGCACGGCGGGAGCCGAACGCGGGCCGCATTCTAGGAACGGGAATTGGAGGCGTCGAGCAAACCGGCGCGCTTAGCGGCAACTGTTCACGAATGCTGTGGATTTGTGCCCTGCAGCATTTGCAAATGGTCGGGCGATGGCGGGGCCGCGTCACATCGTCGTCATGCCATCGTCACGACGACCTTGCCGAACGCGCCGCGTTCCAGGTGGTCGAGCGCGGCAGGCAGTGCGTCGAAGCCGTAGCGCGCCGCGATCACCGGCTTGAGCGCGTTCGCATCGACCGCGCGCACCAGCTCTTCGAGCGCGCGCCGGTGGCCGACGCCGATGCCCTGCACCGTCACGCGGCCGAGCACCATCGCGTAGAACGACGCGCTCAGCGTGTCGCCGCCGAGCATGCCGATGATCGACACGCGCCCGCCCTGCTTCACGGCCTGCAGCGAGCGGTCGAGGTCGGGGCCGCTGGAGAGTTCGAGCACATGGTCGGCACCGCGCCCCTGCGTGAGCCGGCGCACTTCGGCGGGCCAGTCGCTGTCGCGCGCCAGCACGTGCGTGGCGCCGAGCGCGCGCGCCGCGGCCTGCTTGTCGGCGCTGCCCGTCACCACGATGGCCTGCGCGCCGTGCAGCCGCGCAAGCTGCAGGCCGAACAGCGCGACACCGCCGGTGCCGTGGACCAGCACCGTCTCGCCCGCGCGCAGGGCGCCGGTCTCCACCAGCGCGAACCACGCCGTGAGGCCGGCGCAGGGCAGCGTGCTCGCTTCCTCGAGGCTCAGCGTGGCGGGCGCGGCCACGGCCCAGTTCGCATCGATGCACACGTGCGAGGCCAGCATGCCCGGCCCGGGGCCGCCGAGCAGCGTGGTGTCGGCGTGCCAGTGGCTGTCGGTCCAGCCGCCCCAGAAGGTGTTGATCACGCGGTCGCCCACGGCAAAGCGATGTACGCCCGGGCCCACGGCCGCCACCGTGCCCGCCATGTCCGAGCCGGGCGTGAAGGGCAGCTCGAGCGCCATGCCCATGCCGTCGCGCACCATGAGCAGGTCGCGGTAGTTGAGCGCCACCGCGCCCACGCGCACGAGGATCTGGCCCGCGCCCGGCGAGGGCATCGGCGCTTCGGCCTGTGCGAGGTGGGCGCGGCCCAGTCGGGGAAGCTGCCAGCGGCGCAGCACATCGGGTTCATGCATCGGAAAAGGCTCCATCGGAAAAGATCGGCCTCGATGCTATTGACGATGAAAACGATCCGGTGGTGGATAATTTTCCGAAGAATGGTGCTTGAAAGTATCCAATGAGCCAACGCCTGCAAGGCATCGAGGAGTTCGTCGCGGCGGTGGAGGCGGGCAGCTTCGCGCTCGCCGCGCAGCGCCTGCACGTCACCCGCTCGGCCGTCGCCAAGAGCATCGCGCGGCTCGAGGCGCGGCTGGACACGCGCCTCTTCTTGCGCACCACGCGCAGCCAGAGCCTCACCGAGGAAGGGCACGGCTACTACGAGCGCTGCCGCCGTGCGCTGGCCGAGCTGGAGGCGGCCGAGGCGCTCACCGACGCCGCGCGCCACACGGCCGCCGGCCTCGTGCGCCTGAGCATGCCGGCGATGCTGGGGCGGCTCAAGGTCGGGCCGCTGCTGCTGGCCCTGGCGCGCCAGCATCCGCAGCTGTCGCTGGAGCTGGCGTTCAACGACCGGCGCGTCGACCTCGTGGAAGAGGGGCTCGACCTGGCCATCCGCAGCGGCGAACTCGACGACAGCGCGGGCCTCGTGGCGCGGCCGGTCGGCGTGCAGTGGATGCTGCTGTGCGCCGCGCCCGCGTACCTGGCCGAGCGCGGCCATCCGCGCGACTTTGCGGCACTGGTCGCGCCGCACGAGGCCGTGTACTACGCCCGCGACGGGCAGGTCTCGCCCTGGCGCTTTCGCGAGGGCGACGCGGAGGTGGAGGCCGCGCTGCCCTCGCGGCTGCGCTGCGACAGCGCCGAGGTGCTGCTGGAGGCCGCCATCGGCGGCATGGGCCTGGCGCGGTTGCCGGCCTGGCTGGCGGCCGACGCGCTCGCGGCTGGCACGCTGGTTCGGGTGTTCGACGAGCCCGAGCCTTTCGGTTTTCCGCTGCACGTGATCCGCACGCCGAGCCGCTACCTGCCGCTGAAGACGCGCGTGGTGATCGACTGGCTGGTGGAGCACCTGCCGCCGCTGCTGGCGGCGCGCTGACCTCAGGCACCCAAGCCGGCGCTATCCTGCGCTGTCATACAACGTCGAACAACGAGGAGACCTGCCCATGCCTTCATTCGCCCCCCGGCACACCGTGCGTGCCCTTGCCACCGCCTGCCTGGGCACGGCGCTCCTGCTCGGGGCGTCGCAGGCCGCCGCGCAGGGCACCGTCAACGCGCTGTGCAGCACCGACGCGGGCTGGTGCGAGGCGGCCGCCACGGCCTTCACGCGCGAGACCGGCATCAAGGTGCAGCAGGCCCACAAGGGCACCGGCGAGATCGGTGCGCAGCTGCGCGCCGAAGCCGCCAACCCCAAGACCGACCTCTGGTGGGGCGGCACCGGCGACCCGTTCCTGCAGGCCGCCGAACAGGGCCTGCTCGAGCCGTACCGCCCGGCCTACATCAACGACCTGCACGACTGGTCGGTGCGCCAGTACGCCATGTCGCAGAACATGGTGGGCGGCTTCTACACGAGCGCCATGGGCTTCGGCTTCAACACCGAGCTGCTGAAGAAAAAGAAGCTCGCCGAGCCCAAGTGCTGGGCCGACCTCATCAAGCCCGAGTACAAGGGCGAGATCGAAATCTCGCACCCCGCCACCAGCGGCACGGCCTACACCGTCATCGCGGGCCTGGTGCAGCAGATGGGCGAAGAACCGGCGTTCGACTACCTGAAGAAGTTGCACAAGAACGTCACCAGCTACACGCGCAGCGGCCAGGCCCAGGCGCCCAACGTGGCCAAGGGCGAGGTGGCGATCGGCGTGAGCTTCATCTTCGGCTTCGAGCGCTGGCGGCACGACAAATTTCCGGTGAAGACCGCCGCGCCCTGCGAAGGCACGGGCTTCGAGATCGGCGGCATCGCGCTCGTGAAGGGCGCGCGCAACAAGGAGAACGCCAAGCGCTACTACGACTGGCTCATGAGCCCCGCGGGCCAGTCCATCGGCGCCAAGGCCGGCAGCCTGCAGTCGCCGGCCAACAAGACCTTCAAGCCCGATCCGCGCATTCCGTCGATGGAGAGCGTGAAGCTCATCAAGTACGACTTCGAGAAGTACGGCAAGGCGGCCGAGCGCAAGCGGCTCATCGACCGCTGGACGCGCGAAGTCGAATCCCAACCGCGCTGAAAGCGCGGCGCTGAGCCGACAGCCGTGTGACAAAGTTCGCGCGGCCTTGCGCTCGTTGTTTTTTGGCGCGACAACCCCAGTTCATAAAGTTGGCAAGGCCGCCGCCCGCCACGGGCGGCTCGCCTTAGAATTTTTTGGCTTCGATCCCTTTCTTTCCCATGGCTGATTCCTCCAATACCAAACTCCCGTTCCAGGCTGAAGTCGCGCAACTGCTGCACCTCGTCACGCATGCGCTGTACTCCAACAAGGAAATCTTCCTGCGCGAGCTGATCTCGAACGCGTCCGACGCGTGCGACAAGCTGCGCTTCGAGGCGCTCGACCACCCCGCGCTCTACGAAGACCAGCCCGATCTCGACGTGCGCCTGACCTTCGACAAGGCCGCGCGCACCCTCACCATCACCGACAAGGGCATCGGCCTGTCGCGCCAGGAAGCCATCGACAACCTCGGCACCATCGCCAAGAGTGGTACCAAAGACTTCATGAGCCGCCTCAGCGGCGACCAGAAGGCCGACGCACAGCTCATCGGCCAGTTCGGCGTGGGCTTCTATTCGGGCTTCATCGTGGCCGACAAGATCACGGTCGAGTCGCGCCGCGCGGGCCTGCCCGCCGACCAGGGCGTGCGCTGGGTGAGCGGCGGCGCCGGCGACTTCGAGGTGGCCGACATCACGCGCGCCGCGCGCGGCACCAGCATCACGCTGCACCTGCGCGACGACGCCGACGAATACCTCAACGCCTGGAAGCTCAAGCAGATCGTCGGCAAGTACTCCGACCACATCTCCCTGCCCATCCTGATGGAAAAGGAAGAGTGGAAAGACGGCGAGAACGACCAGCCCGGCGACATGGCGAAGACCGGCGAGTGGGAAACGGTGAACAAGGCCAACGCCCTGTGGAGCCGCCCCAAGAAGGACATCACCGCCGAGCAGTACGAAGAGTTCTACAAGAGCATCAGCCACGACTTCGAGGCGCCGCTGGCCTGGAGCCACAACCGCGTCGAAGGCAGCACCGAGTACACGCAGCTGCTGTACATCCCGTCCAAGGCCCCGTTCGACCTGTGGAACCGCGACAAGAGCGCCGGCGTCAAGCTGTACGTCAAGCGCGTCTTCATCATGGACGACGCCGAGGCGCTGTTGCCCAACTACCTGCGCTTCGTGAAGGGCGTGATCGACTCGGCCGACCTGCCGCTGAACGTGAGCCGCGAGCTGCTGCAGGAAAGCCGCGACGTGAAGGCCATCCGCGAAGGCAGCACCAAGCGCGTGCTGTCGATGCTCGAAGACCTCGCGAAGAAGCAGAAGACCGCGCCCGAGAGCGGCGAAGGCAAGGTCGACGTGGGCTCGGGCGAATCGGTGCCCGCCCCCGAGCCGACCGAAGGCGTGACCGATGTGGTCGACAAGAACACCACCCCCGCCGCCGAAGCCGCCGCCGAGTACGCCGACGAATCGGGCAAGTTCGCCAAGTTCTACGCCGAGTTCGGCGCGGTGCTGAAGGAAGGCCTGGGCGAGGACATGGGCAACCGCGACCGCATCGCCAAGCTGCTGCGCTTTGCCTCCACCACGAGCGACGTCGCGAGCGTGAGCTTCGCCGACTACAAGGCGCGCATGAAGGAGGGCCAGGACGCCATCTACTACATCACGGCCGACAACCTCGCCGCCGCCAAGAACAGCCCGCAGCTCGAAGTCTTCAAGAAGAAGGGCATCGAGGTGCTGCTCATGACCGACCGCGTCGACGAGTGGGCGCTGAACTACCTCAACGAGTTCGACGGCACGCCGCTGCAGAGCGTGGCCAAGGGCGCGGTCGACCTGGGCAAGCTGCAGGACGAGGCCGAGAAGAAGGCCGCCGAGGAAGCCGCCGAGTCGTTCAAGCCGCTGCTCGAGAAGCTGAAGGAAGCGCTCAAGGACAAGGCCGAAGACGTGCGCGTGACCACGCGCCTGGTCGACTCGCCCGCCTGCCTCGTGGTGGAAGACGGCGGCATGAGCACGCAGCTCGCGCGCATGCTCAAGCAGGCCGGCCAGCCCGCGCCCGACCTCAAGCCCGTGCTCGAAGTCAACGCCGAACACCCGCTGGTGAAGAAGCTCGAAGGCTCCGCGCATTTCGACGACCTCGCGAACATCCTGTTCGACCAGGCCCTGCTGGCCGAAGGCGGCCTGCCGGCCGACCCGGCTGCCTACGTGAGGCGCGTCAACGCGCTGCTGGTGTGAACGCCCGGCCGCGCATCGTTCGTCGCGCAGCGGCTGCCACTTCGGCGCTGCTGCTGTTGCTTCTGGTGGGCGGCTGTTCGCACTATCACATCGGCATTCCGCTGGTGCCCGGGCTCTCGCTCGGGCTCGGTGCCACCAAGGACGGCAACTTCTCCGTCGGCCTGAACACCGGCTGGGGCCCGCTCGGCGCGGGCGTGGCGCTGCACGACAACGGCGCCGTCACTGGCTCGGCCAGCGTCGGTGTGGGCGTGGGTGTCGGCCCGATCGGTACCGGCGTAGGCGTCGGCAAGAGCGTGGTGCTGCACAACCCGTACGAGACGGCGGCGCCAGCGCCCGGGCAGGCGACGCCTGCGGTGGTGGTGCCTGCCGGCGCACCGGCTGCCACCCCTGTCACCGTTACCAAGGCAGGCGTCACGCGGCCGATGGCTTCGGCGCCGCAGCCGTCGCCACCGATCGCCGCCGCACCCGTGCCGGCGGCCCGCGTGTCCTACCGCGCCCCCGCTGCCAAAACAGCGGTCGTGGCCGGCGAAGCAGGCACGCCCGGCAACCCCATCGCGCCCTGATGGTCGCGCCCCTCCCACCCCTGACCGCGCCGCGGCCCGGCGCGAGGCTGCCCTTTCCATGAGTCTCAGTACCGAAGCCGTCCTCGCGCTCGCGCCGGACGACGCCTCCGCGAAGGCCGCCAAAGGCCTGCTCGCGCCCGCCAAGTGGCCCACGCTCGCGCATTCCGACGACGCCGTCTGGGGCGAATGCCAGGGCAGCGGCAGCAAGCCGTACCAGACGCAGGTCGACCTGTCGGGCCCGGTGTTCCGCTGCTCCTGCCCGAGCCGCAAATTCCCCTGCAAGCACGGCCTGGCGCTGATGCTGCTGCGCGCACAGAGCGAAGCCAGCTTCACCGCCGGCGCGCCGCCGCCGTGGGTGGCCGACTGGCTCGCCTCGCGCCGCGAGAAGGCCGAGAAGAAAGAAGCCCGCGCCGCCGAACCGGCGGCCGCGCCCGATCCCGCCGCGGCCGCCAAGCGCGACGCGCAGCGCTGGAAGCGCATCGAGGCCGGCGTGCAGGAGCTCGCGCGCTGGCTCGACGACCAGACCCAGCGCGGCCTGGCCGCGCTCGGCAGCGAGCAGGCCGAAGGCTGGGCCGCCATGGCCGCGCGCATGGTCGATGCGCAGGCGCCGGGGCTCGGCCAGCGCATCACGCAGGCGGCCGAACTGATCGGTGCCGGCGAAGGCTGGCCCGCGCGGCTGCTCGACCGGCTGGGCCGGCTGCAACTGATCGTCGATGCGGTGCCGCGCCGCGACAGCCTCTCGCCCGCCACGCGCGCCGACCTGCGCGCCGCGCTCGGCTGGCCGCAGGACCGCGAGGCGCTGCTGGCCGACGGCGAACGCGTGAGCGACCACTGGCTCGTGCTGGGCCAGTGCCTGGACGAGCGCGACACCAAGCTGGTCGAGCGCCATGTGTGGCTGCAGGGCCGCGCGAGCGGACGCCGCGCGCTGCTGCTCGACTACTCGCACGGCGGGCGCGGCTTCGAGACCGGCTGGGTCAGCGGCAGCGAACGCGCGGCCGTGCTGTGCTTCTATCCCGGCCATGCCTCGCAGCGCGCGGTGGTGGCCGAGCTGCCGGCCGAGGCCGCGTCGACCGCCGCACCGGTCGCCGCCTCCGACGAAGCCGGTGAATGGCTGCGCATGGCGCAACAGATCGCGGCCAACCCGTGGCAGCCGCTGCTGCCCCTGGTGTGGGCCGATGCCGTGCCCGCGCGGCATGGCGACCAGTGGTGGCTGCGCCTGGGCGCCGCGTCGCAGGCCCTGCCGATGCAACTGGCGGCGACCGAAGCCTGGCAGCTGCTGGCGCATTCGGGCGGTGCGCCGCTGCGCGTGTTCGGCGAATGGGACGGCGAACAGTTCGCGCCGCTCACGGCGTGGGCCGCCGAGGGCGCGTGTGCGCCCGTCTGGACCTTGAGCGGAGCGCGGACATGAGCCACTGGAACACCTTGCTGCAGACGGCCCTCGTCGGTACCGCACGCCAACCCGTGCCGGCGGCCGACGGCATGGCCGGCGACTTCGGCGCGCTGCTGCAAGCGCTGCAACAACCCACGGACACCGCGCAGGGCGTGCTGCTGCGCGTCGCGGGCGCCGTGGCCGTGGGGCGTCGCGCGGGTTTTGTCGCGCCGGGCTTGCCCGCCGACGACGCACCGCCTGCCGCCAACGATTCCTCTCCCGCGCTCGGCGACCCCGCCTTGCTCGCCGTGATCGCCGATGCACTCGCCGCCGGCCCGCAGCGCCTGCAGCACGAAGTGCTGGCCGTGCTCTCGACCGCTGGCTGGCGCCTGCCACCGAGCCTGCTGCCCGCCGCGCTCGATGCCGGCCGCCGCGACACCGCACTGCGTCCCGCCGTCGTGCTCGCACTCGGCGAGCGCGGGCGCTGGCTGTCCGCGCGCAACGACGACTGGCGCTACGCCGTCGGCGCCAGCGCGCAGGCCGACACGCAGACCCGCTGGGACGAAGGCAGCATCGACCAGCGCCGCGCCGTGCTGGCCGAGCAACGCCGCGACGACCCGGCCGGCGCGCGCGAACGCCTCGCCGCCGAGCTGCCGCAGCTGCCCGCCAAGGAACGCGCCGTGCTGCTCGGTGCACTGGCCGAGAACCTTGGCCCCGACGACGAAGCGCTGCTCGAAGCCCAGCTGAAAGACCGCGCGCGCGATGTGCGCCAGACCGTGGTCGAGCTGCTGCAGCGCCTGCCGGCCAGCGCGCACGTGCGGCGCGTCGAGGCCTTCCTTGCGCCGTTGCTCTCATCGCAAGGCGCGACGTGGCAACTGAACGCCCCCGAAGCCGCCGACCCGCGCTGGAAGGACGACGCCATCGACGCCACGCGCCCCACGCACGACAGCCTCGGCGAGCGCGCGTGGTGGCTCTACCAGCTCGTGCGCCAGATGCCGCTTTCCTGGTGGACCGCGCGCACCGGCCTGACGCCCGCTGCATTGCTCGACTGGGCCGCCAAGGGCGACTGGCACGACGCGCTGCTGCGCGGCTGGAACGAGGCCGTGCTGGCCGCGCCGGATTTCGACTGGTGCGACGCGCTGCTCGACCGCCCGCGCGCCCACCGCGGCGGCGTGGGCCCGCTGCTGGCGCTGCTGCCGCGCGAGCGCCGCGAGCGCCACTGGGCGACGCAACTCGGCGATGCGGGGCAGGGCGTGCAGGACGTCGTCGCGTTCGCCGACCAGGCCTGCGCGCCCGGCGACACGCCCTCGGCCGCGCTGTCGCTGCGCATCGCCCAGGCGCTGCGCATGCGCGTCGAGCGCGGCGACCTCGTCAACGACTACGTGCTGCGCCAGGTGCTCGGCACCGCCGCCGCGCTGCTGCACCTCGATGCGCTGGCGCTGCTGGCCGACCTGCCGCGCGCGGCCGAGGAAAGCCCCGGCCTCGCCAACGCACTGGCCGACACCGCGCGCATCGTGCGCGCGCGCCGGCTGGTCGCCACGCTTCCTTCTTCTTCCTCTTCTTCTTCACTTTCAACCTCTTCCCAAGGCCGTCCATGAGCAATGTCCTGCGCCAGCATGCCGAACAGCAATTCGCCGAAGAACTCGAAGCGCTCCAGAAGGTCGACGACCGCCAGCGCCCGGCCAACTGGAAGCTCTCGCCCTGGGCCGTGCTCACCTACCTGATGGGCGGCAAGCTGGCCAACGGCTTCGAGGTCAGCCCCAAGTACATCGGCAATTCGCGCCTGATGGAAATCGCCGTGTCCACGCTCGCCACCGACCGCGCGCTGCTGCTGTACGGCGTGCCGGGCACCGCCAAGTCGTGGGTGTCGGAGCACCTGGCCGCCGCCGTGAGCGGCGACTCGACCATGCTGATCCAGGGCACCGCCGGCACCAGCGAAGAACAGCTGCGCTACGGCTGGAACTACGCCGAGCTGCTGGCCCATGGCCCGTCTGAAAAGGCGCTGGTGCCGAGCCCGCTGGTGCACGCCATGCGCCTGGGCAAGATCGCGCGCGTCGAAGAACTCACGCGCATCCCGGCCGACGTGCAAGACTCACTGATCACCGTGCTCTCGGAAAAGACGCTGCCCGTGCCCGAGCTCGGCACCGAGGTGCAGGCCACGCGCGGCTTCTCGGTGATTGCCACCGCCAACAACCGCGACAAGGGCGTGAACGAACTGTCGAGCGCGCTCAAGCGCCGCTTCAACACCGTGGTGCTGCCCGTGCCGTTGAGCGAGGCCGAGGAAGTGCAGATCGTCGTCAAGCGCGTCGGCGAACTGGGCCGCGCGCTCGCGCTGCCGGCCGAACCGCCCGCGCTGCAGGAAGTGCGCCGCGTGGTGCAGATCTTCCGCGAGCTGCGCAACGGCCAGACCGAAGACGGCAAGACGCGCATCAAGTCGCCCACCTCCACGCTCTCGACCGCCGAAGCCATCTCGGTCATCAACAGCGGCATGGCGCTGGCCGGCCACTTCGGCGACGGCGTGCTGCGCTCGGCCGACGTGGCCTCGGGCCTGATCGGCGCGGTCATCAAGGACCCGGTGCAGGACCAGGTGGTGTGGAAGGAATACCTGGAGACCGTCGTCAAGGAGCGGGCCGACTGGAAGGACCTCTACCGCGCCTGCCGCGAACAACTCTGACGCGAGCCGGCGCATGAGCACGAGCGCGGCGCCTTCGCCGCTGCACTATTTCGGCATCCGCCACCACGGCCCTGGCTGTGCGCGCAGCCTGCTGCGCGCCTTCGAGTCGCTGCAGCCCGACTGCATCCTCGTCGAGGGCCCGCCCGAGGCCGAGCCGCTGCTGTCCTTCCTGGCGCATGCCGACCTGCAACCGCCGGTGGCGGTGCTGATCCACGCGAGCGAGGACACCGGCCTGGCCGCGTTCTATCCCTTCGCCACCTTCTCGCCCGAATGGCAGGCGCTGCAGTGGGGCGCCGCGCGCGGCGTGCCCACGCGCTTCATCGACCTGCCGCAGGCGCACCGCATGGCAATCGAGCAGGCTGCGCGCACGGCCGATGAGGCCAAGGCCGCAGAGCCTGAAGAAACACCGCTCGGCGATGACGAGACCGACACGGTGCCCGTCACCGAAACCGTCGAAGCTCCCGAGGAAGAACAGGCCGCCAACACGCTGCCCGACGACCCCTTCGACTGGCTCGCCCACGCCGCCGGCTATGCCGACGGCGAGAGCTGGTGGAACCACATGGTCGAGGAACGCGGCGACGGCGAAGACCTGTTCGGCGCCATCGCCGAGGCCATGACGGCCGTGCGCGCCGAAACGCCCGAAGACCGGCGCGGCGTGCGCGCGATGGAACGCGAGCAGCGGCGCGAAGCCTTCATGCGGCAATCGATCCGCGAGGCCGTCAAGGCCGGCCACCAGCGCATCGCCGTCGTCTGCGGTGCCTGGCACGTGCCCGCGCTGCAGGGCGCGGCCACCGCCAAGGCCGATGCCGCGCTGCTCAAGGGCTCGCCCAAGCTCAAGGTGCTCGCGACCTGGGTGCCGTGGACCTATCGGCATCTCACGAGCGCCAGCGGCTACGGCGCGGGCATCGATTCGCCGGGCTGGTACGAGCACCTGTGGCAGCAGGGGCACGAGGTGGCGGGGCGCAGCACCGGCTGGCTCGCACGCGTCGCACGCTTGCTGCGCGAGCACGACCTCGACTGCTCCTCCGCCCACCTCATCGAGGCCACGCGCCTGGCCGACACGCTGGCCGCGTTGCGCGAGCGCCCCGCGCCCGGCCTGCCCGAGCTCGACGAGGCCGTGCGCAGCGTGATCTGCATGGGCGAGCAGGCGCCGCTCACGCTCATCCGCGAGCGCCTCACGGTCGGCGACCGCATGGGCCAGGTGCCGGCCGACGTGCCCACCGTGCCGCTGCAGCGCGACCTCGAACAGGCGCAGAAGAGCCTGCGCCTGAAGCCCGAGGCCACCGCGAAGACGCTCGACCTCGACCTGCGCCAGCCCAACGACCTGGCGCGCAGCCATCTGCTGCACCGCCTGCGCCTGCTCGACCTGCCGTGGGGCGAGGTCACCGCCGGCCAGCGCGCGAGCCGAGGCACCTTCCACGAGGTGTGGCAGCTGCAGTGGCAGCCCGAGTTCGCGCTGCGCGTCATCGAGGCCAGCCGCTTCGGCGCGACCGTGGCGCACGCCGCGAGCGCGCGCGTGATGGAAGGGCTCGCGGCCGAGACCTCGCTCACCGCACTGGCCGAGCAGGTCGACACCGTGCTGCTGGCCGACCTGCCCGTGGCCGTGCAGGCCGTGACCCGCGCGCTCGAAGACCGCGCCGCGCTCACCGGCGACGCCGTGCAGCTCATCGGCGCCGTGCCGCCGCTGGCCAACGTGTTCCGCTACGGCAGCGTGCGCCAGACCGACAGCGCGCTGCTCTCGCACGTGCTCGACAGCCTCATCGTGCGCGGCGCCATCGGCCTGCCGATCGCGTGCGGCGCGCTCGACGCCGAAGCCGCCGAGTCGCTGCGCACCCGCCTCATCGGCGCGCACGACGCGGTGCGCCTGCGCGACGGCGAAGAAACGACCACCGCCTGGCGCAACGCATTGCGCGCCATCGCCTTCGGCGAAACCGGCGCGCCGCTGCTGCGCGGCGTGAGCTGCCGGCTGCTGCTCGACGACGCGCAGATCGACAGCGACGGCGCCTCGCAGCAACTCGCGCGCAACCTCTCGGCCGGCGCGCCGCCCACCGATGCGGCGGCCTGGCTCGAGGGCTTTCTCAACCGCAACGCGATGGTGCTGCTGCACGACGATGCCGTGTGGTCGCTGGTCGACGGCTGGCTCGCGGGGCTCGGCGAAGAACACTTCGTGCAGGTGCTGCCGCTGGTGCGGCGCAGCTTCGCGGACTTCTCGGGCGCCGACCGGCGCGCGCTCGGCGAACGCGCCAAGCGCGGCGCGGTCGGCGGCACCTTGCCGTCCGCCGTGGCCGCCACCGACTGGGACGAATCACGCGCGGTGCTCGCGCTGCCGCTGCTGCGGGAACTGCTGGGAGTGAAGGCATGAGCGCGAATCCAACGCCCACCGACGACGAAGAAACCCTGCCGCCCACCGACCGCCTGCAACGCTGGCGCCTCGTGCTCGGCAGCGAAGCCAACGCGAGTTGCGGCGCCATCGAAGGCCGCGTGCGCGAGATCGACCAGGCACTCGCCGCGCTCTACGAAGCCGATGGCCGGCGCGGCCTGGGCCAGGGCGGGCAGCGCGGCGGCCGGGGCGATTCGGCGCCCAGCGTGGCACGCTGGCTCGGCGACATCCGCAAGTACTTTCCGAGCCAGGTGGTGCAGGTGATGCAGCGCGACGCGATGGAGCGCCTGAACCTGCGCCAGATGCTGCTGCAGCCCGAGATGCTCGAGAACGCGCAGCCCGACGTGCACCTGGTGGCCAACCTCGTGGCGCTGGCGAGCGTGATCCCGGCCGGCACCAAGGACACGGCGCGCGCCGTGGTGCGCAAGGTGGTCGACGAGCTCATGAAGAAGCTCGAGGAGCCGATGCGCAGCGCCGTGAGCGGCGCGCTCAACCGCAGCCAGCGCAACCGCCGCCCGCGCCATTCGGAGATCGACTGGCACCGCACCATCCGCGCCAACCTGCGCCACTGGCAGCCCGAGTACCGCACCGTGGTGCCGCAGACGCTGGTGGGCTACGGGCGCAAGGCGCGCCAGCCGCAGCGCGAAGTGATCCTGTGCATCGACCAGAGCGGCTCCATGGCCGCGTCGGTGGTCTATTCGAGCATCTTCGGCGCGGTGATGGCGAGCCTGCCGGCGGTGTCGACCAAGCTGGTGGTGTTCGACACTGCCGTGGTCGACATGACCGAGCAGCTGCAGGACCCGGTCGACCTGCTGTTCGGCGTGCAGCTGGGCGGCGGCACCGACATCAACGGCGCCGTGGGCTACTGCCAGACGCTGGTGCGCGAGCCGCGCAACACCATCCTGATCCTCATCTCCGACCTGTACGAAGGCGGCGTGGAAGACGGCCTGCTGCGCCGCGCCCACCAGCTGGTGGAGGCCGGCGTGCAGTTCATCGCGCTGCTGGCGCTCAGCGACGAGGGCGCGCCCTCGTACGACCGCGACCTGGCCGCCAAGCTCGCTGCGCTGGGCGTGCCCTCGTTCGCCTGCACGCCCGATGCGTTCCCCGGCCTCATGGCCGCGGCCATCAAGCGCGAGGACGTGTCGACCTGGGCCGCGGGGCAGGGCCTGAAGACCAGCCGGGCCGCGCCGTGACGCCGCGCCGCCTGCCGGACCTGAAACGGCGGCGGCTGGCCGCATTCCTGGGGCTGGCGGCGGGCACCGCCTGGGCACAACAGCCCGACGACACCGCGCGGCCGATCCGCTGGATCGTGCCGTTCCCGACGGGCGCGATCGCCGACGTCGTCGCGCGCGCCATCGGTGCCCAGCTCACCATCGACACGGGCCAGCCGGTGCAGATCGAGAACCGCCCTGGCGGCAACACCGCGCTCGCCGCCCTCGAGGCCGCGCGCGCACCGGCCGACGGCCACACCGTGCTGTCGGCCGACAACGGCATGTGGGTGTTCAACCCGGCGCTGTACCGCAGCCTGAGCTACAGCCCGTCGCGCGATTTCACGCCGGTCACGCAACTGGTGCGGCTGCCGATGGTGCTGCTGGTCGGCCCGGCCAGCGGCGTGCGCGATGCGCGTGCCTTCATCGAGGACGCGCGCGCCTTTCCGGGCCGCTTCAGTTTTGCCTCGGCCGGCAACGGCAGCGCGCAGCACCTCGCGATGGCGCTGCTGGCGCGCGAGGCCGGGCTGGAGATGGTGCACGTGCCCTACCGCAGCGCCGGGCCCGCGCTGGTCGAGGTGGCGGGCGGCCAGTTGCCGTTCGCGATGGGCGAGCTCGCCACGGCGCGCCGCTTCATCCAGGGCGGCCGGCTGCGCGTGCTGGCGGTGGCGAACCCTGCGCGCCTGGCGCAATGGCCGGGCGTGCCGACCTTCGCGGAACTGGGCCTGCCGAAGGTCGAGGCCGCGATCTTCCATGGCCTCGTGGCGCCCGCGGGCACGCCGCTCGAGGTGGTGGCGCGGCTGCAGCGCACGGTGGCCAGTGCGCTGCACAACCCGGTGGTGCAGCGCCGCCTGGCCGAGGCCGGCGTCGAGCCGGTGGGCGGCACGCCGGCCGAGTTCGAAACGCTGCTGGCGCGCGAGTCGGCGCGCTGGCATCCGCTGATCCGCGCGCTCAAGCTCTCGCTCGACTGAGCGCGCGACAGATCAGCGCTCCGCGCTGTCGTCGCTCGGCAGGAAGGCGTCGCCCGGCGTCAGCGGCGCATGGCGGTAGCTGGCCGGCGTGCGGCTGAGCTTCACCGGCGCGCCGATGCCGCGGTAGCCGCCTTCCATCTCCACCACCATCTCGCGGTGCAGCGTGTGCGGGTGCTGCAACGCCGCCGCCACCGGCAGCACCGGCGCGGCGGGCACGCCGGCGGCCATCAGTTGGTCGACCAGCGTGCGGCCGTCGAAGGCGGCGAGGGCGGCTTCAAGCTGCTGCTTGAGGCCGTCGCGGTTCACCGAGCGTGCGCCGGCGGTGCGGTACAGCGGGTCGTCGGCCAGCGCGGGCAGGCCGATGCAGCGGCAGAAGCTCGCGAACTGGCGGTCGTTGCCCACGGCCACGAAGATCGGGTCGGTGCCCGTGGCCAGCGCGTCGTAGGGGTAGATGTTGGGGTGCGCGTTGCCCGTGCGGCGCGGCGCCGTGCCGTCCATGAACCAGTTGGCCGCGTGCGGGTGCAGCAGCGAGAGACCGCTGTCGTACAGCGCCGCCTCCACGAACTGGCCGCGTCCGCTGCGGTGGCGCTCTTGCAGCGCGAGCAGCACGCCGATCACCGCGTTCAGCCCCGTCACCATGTCGACCACCGGCAGGCCCACGCGCAGCGGGCCGCCGTCGGCCTCGCCGTTGATGCTCATGATGCCGGTCATGGCCTGCACGGCGGCGTCGTAGCCCGGCAGCGCGCCCAGCGGGCCGTCGGCGCCGAAGCCCGACACGCGGCACCACACGAGGCGCGGAAAGCGCTGCGACAGCGCCTCGTAACCGATGCCCCAGCGTTCCATCGTGCCGGTCTTGAAGTTCTCGATCAGCACGTCGGCCTCGGCCACCAGCGCCAGCAGCGCCTCGCGGCCTTCCTCGGTCGAGAAGTCCAGGTGCTGCACGCGCTTGTTGCGGTTCAGCCCGTGGTAGTACGAGGCCACGCCTTCCTTGAAGGGCGGGCCCCAGGTGCGCGTGTCGTCGCCCTGCGGCGGCTCGACCTTGAGCACGTCGGCGCCGTGGTCGCCGAGGATCTGGCCGCAGTAGGGGCCGCCGAGGATGCGCGAGATGTCGAGCACGCGGATGCCCGCGAGGGCGCCGGTCGAAGGGGAAGCGGTGGTCATGGGGTGGACTCGGAAGAAGAGGGAGCGGTGCGCGGCACCAGCTTGAAGGTGCCGGTGGCCAGCGCGAGCAGCTCGCCGTCGGCGTTGCGCGCCTCGCCGCGCGCGAAGCACATCGCACGGCCGCGCCGCTCGCACACGGCGGTGGCGATCACGTCGCCGGCGCAGGGCGCGGTGTAGTGCACCGTGATGTCGACGGTGACCACGCCGAAGGCCGTGGGCGCGTGGGAGCGCACGGCGCTGGAGAGCGCGCAGTCGAACAGCACGGCGATCGCGCCGCCGTGCACGTCGCCGCGGCTGTTGGTGTGGTTGGCGCTGTAGGGCATGCGCACGCGTGCGCGCTCGTCGCCGATGGCCTCGCCGCGCAGCGCGAAGGCGCGCGCCATCGGCATGGGCAGGCCGAACAGCACGCCGGGCGGCTCGTTGGTGAAAGCGGGGTCCTGCATGCGGCGCACTCCGTGATCAGTCGAGCAGGCCGCGCTGGCGCAGGCGCGCCACGCGCTCCTTCTCGCGCGCGGTGGTGGCCAGCGCGTAGCGGCGGTACTGCTCGGGGTCCATCGCGTTGGCCTGCTGGTTCAGCTGCTCCAGCACGCGCAGGCCGGCGGGCGATGCCAGCGCCTTGCGGAAGGCGTCGTGCACGGTCTTCACGCGCGCCGGGTCCATGCCGGCGGGGCCGGCGATGCCGTAGGGCGAATCGATGACCGCGTCCACGCCCTGTTCGCGCAACGTGGGCACCTGCGGGTAGCGCTTGACGCGTTGCGGCGTGAGCATCACGAGGTAGCGCATCTTGCCCGCGTCGATGTGCGGCACGGCCACGCCCGACAGCGGCGCGGCGTCGATGTGGCCGCCGAGGATGGCGTTGGTCACTTCGGCGTCGCCCTTGAAGGGCACCATGTTGAGCTGGACCTTCGCCATCTCGGCGGCCTCGTCCATCACGATGCGCGGCGTGCCCACGGCGCCGGTGGCGCCCACGTTGAGCTTGCCCGGGCGGCGCGCGGCGTCGGCCGCGAAGTCCTGCCAGGTCTTCCACGGCGCGTCGGCCTTCACCGCGAGGCCGAAGGTGTAGTCGGACAGCATCACCACGTACGAGAAACTGCGCGCGGGGTCGAAGGCCACCTTGTTGATGAAGGGCTCGCGGTAGACCGAGGCCGGCAGCACGGCCAGCGTGTAGCCGTCGGGCGCGGCGCGCACCAGCGCGGCGGCGCCGTTGGTGCCGCTCGCGCCGGGGCGGTTGTCGAGCACCACGGGCTGGCCTAGGGCCTTACCGGCTTCTTCTGCCACGGCGCGCAGGTGCTGGTCGGTGGGGCCGCCCGCGGCATATGGAACGATCAGCGTGACGGGGCGTTGCGGGTAGGTCTCTGCGGTGGCGGCGCCGGCGGCGGTGAACAGCGCGGCGAGGGCGATCAGGCGTGACAGCCGTTGCGTCTTCATCTTCTTGTCTCCTTGTTTTTCTTGTGAGCCGTGGCGGTCAGTCGAGCTGCGCGCCGGACTTCTTCACCACGTCCTTCCACTTGGCCGTTTCGCTGCCGATGAACTGCGCGAGCTTCTGCGGCGAGGTGTCCGCCGTGGCTTCCAGGCCCTGCGCGGCGAACATCTGCTTGACCTTCGGCGAGTTGAGCACCTCGGCGAACGCGTGGTTGAGTTTGGTCACGCGGTCGGCCGGCGTGCCGGCGGGCGCAACGATGCCGAAGAACACGTTCACGTCGTAGGGCTTGTGCAGCTGCTCGGTGATGGTGGGCACCTCGGGCAGCGCCTGCGAGCGCGCCGAGGTGGCCACGCCGAGTGCGCGCAGCTTGCCGGCCTTGACGTAGGGCAGCGCGGTGAGGATGTCGGTGAAGGTCATGCTGACCTGGTTGCCCAGCAGGTCGTTGAGCGCCGGGCCCGTGCCCTTGTAGGGCACGTGCAGCAGGTCGGTGCCGGCCACCGAGTTGAACAGCACGCCCGCCAGGTGCGACGAGGCGCCGTTGCCCGACGAGGCGTAGCTGAGCTTGCCCGGGTTGGCCTTGGCATAGGCGACCAGCTCGGCCACGTTCTTCACCGGCAGGGCCGGGTTCACCACCAGGATGTTCGGCAGGTAGCCGACCTGGATCACGGGCGCGAAGCTCCTGGTCGGGTCGTAGCTGATCTTGCGGTACAGGCTCACGTTGATGGCCAGCGGGCCCGAGGTGCCGAACAGCAGCGTGTGGCCGTCGGCCTCGGCGCGCGCCACGTAGTCGGCGCCGATGTTGCCGCCGGCGCCCGCGCGGTTCTCCACGATCATGGGCTGGCCGAGCTTGTCGCGCAGCTCGGCGGCGAGCGTGCGCGCCATCGCGTCGGTCGGGCCGCCGGGCGGGAAGGGCACGACCAGCGTCATGGGCTTGGTCGGGAAGGCGCCGGGCTGGGCGTGCACGGCGGGCGTGGCTGCCAGCAGCAGCGCGGCGCAGGCGGTGCCGAGGATGAGGCTGAGTCGTTGTCGCATGGGTGGTTGTCTCCGTTGTTCTCGAAAAAGGGGCTCAGGCGGCCGTGCGCACCAGGGCGGCGTGCCAGTCGGCGGGCAGTGCGTCGGGCGCCAGCGGATCGCGCGGCAGCACGCGGTGCAGCAGCACCAGCTGCGCCCAGCGCAGGCGCGCGGCGGAACCCCCGGCCGAGGCCTCCCACGCCATCGCGGCGGCACTCGTGCAGTGGTACAGCGCCGAGGCGGCCTGGCGCGCGAGCACGTCGCCGCCTTCGCGCGCGGCGGTCTCGGCCAGGGCGCAGGCGCGCGCCATGGTGTCGCGCAGCGCGGCGGCGAAGGCCGGCGTGAGTTCGGTGGCGTCGCCGATCAGCTTCTCGACGTGCGCACGCAGCACGGGCAGCGAGCCTTCGCGCTTCACGGCGCGGATCACGTCCAGCGCGACGATGTTGCTGGTGCCTTCCCAGATCGAGCCCAGGTGCGCGTCGCGCACGAGGCGCGGGTCGCTCCACTCCTCGATGTAGCCGCAGCCGCCGCGCACTTCCATCGCGTCGCCCGTGACCTGGCGCGCATCGCGGCAGGCGCGGAACTTGATGAGCGGCGTGAGGATGCGCAGCAGCGCATACGCATCGGGCTCGCCGGCGTCGGAGCGCGCGAGCGCCTGCGCGGTCTGGCAGACCATGGTGCGGGCCTGCTCGGACGGCACGCGCAGTTTGTCGAGCTGGCGCTGCATCAGCGGCATCTGCTCGAGCGCGCGGCCGAAGGCACGGCGCTCGGAGGCGATGTACTCGGCCTCGGCCACCGCGCGGCGCATCAGGCCGGCGGAACGCACGCCGTTGGACAGGCGCGAGTTGTTGACCATGTCGGCCATCTGCTGGAAGCCGCGGCCTTCCTCGCCCACGAGGTAGGCCACCGCGCCTTCGAGGCGGATCTCGCCGCTGGCCATCGAGCGCGTGCCCAGCTTGTCCTTGAGCCGGATGATGCGGTAGTGGTTGAGGCTGCCGTCGTCGAGCTCGCGCGGCAGCAGGAACAGCGACACGCCCTTCATGCCCGCGGGCGCGTCGTCGGCGCGCGCCAGCACCATCGCAAAGCCGGCGTCGGGGTTGGAGCAGAACCACTTGTCGCCGGCCAGGCGCCAGCTGCCGTCGGCCTGGCGCTGCGCGGTGGTGGCGGTGGCGGCGATGTCGGAGCCGGCGGCTTGCTCGGTCATGAACATCGCGCCCTGCGCGAGCTCGTCGAAGTCGAGCGAGGTCAAGCGCGGCAGGTACTTGGCGACCAGCTCGGGCGCGCCGAACTTCTTCAGCGTGCGCGTGAGCGAGTCGGTCATCGAGACCGGGCAGCACAGGCCGAACTCGGCCTGCACGAACAGGTAGGTCAGCACGTACTTGACCAGCGGCGGCATCTTGCCGGCCCAGCCCAGCGTCTCGTCGCGGTGCGAGATGGCGGCCAGGCCGAACTCGCTGAGCGCCAGGCGCTCCATCTCGACATAGGCCGGGTGCTTGATGACCTTCTGCTCGTCGATGCCGGTGCGCGTGCGCTGCTTCAGCGTGGGCGGGTTGCGGTCGGCGGTGCCGGCCAGGTCGTCCAGCAGGCCGCCCGCCAGGCCGCCCAGGCGCTCGAAGTGCGGGCGCATGTGGGTGCGCAGGGCCTCGGGCAGGTACAGCGCGAGCAGCGTGTGCAGCTCGGTGTCGGTGGTGAAGAGGTTCTGGCCGTGGCGATCGGGGATCGGGTGCGCGGCGGCTGTGGCAGCGGAAGCAGCGGGTGTGGGCATGCGGGCGTCTCCTGGTTCGCCGCATTGTTGAGTTGGCAACGATCCGTGTCTAATATTGATTTGGTCTCGTACGATTTGATTTGACTATTCATGGAACTGCGGCACCTGCGCTACTTCTCCGTGCTCGCCGAAGAGCTGCACTTCGGACGCGCCGCGCGGCGGCTGGCCATTTCGCAGCCGCCGCTGTCGGTGGCGATCCGCCAGCTCGAAGACTCGGTGGGCGCGCGCCTGTTCGAGCGCAACAGCAAGGAGGTGCGGCTCACGCCGGCGGGCGAGGCGTTGCGAGTGTCGGCGCGGCGCGTGCTGCTGCAGGCCGAAGAAGCCGCGCTGGAGGCGCGCGACGTGGCCACCGGTTCGGCGGGCCGGCTGCGCATCGGCTTCGTGGGTGCCATGCTCTACCGCGGCCTGCCGCCCGCGCTGCGCGCGTTCCAGGCGCGGCATCCGGCGGTGCGCATCACGCTGAGCGAACTCAACTCCGGCGTGCAGATCGCCGAGCTGCTGCACGACCGGCTCGACCTGGGCTTTGTCCACACCAGCCGCATGCCGGCCGAGCTGCAGCACCGGCTGCTGTTGTCGGAGCCCTTCGTGGCCTGCCTGCCCGCGGGCCATGCGCTGGCGCGCAAGCGCGTGCTGGCGCCGGCCGACCTGCGTGCGCAGCCCTTCGTGCTGTTCTCGCGCGAAGCCTCACCCGACTACCACGAGCGCATCCTGTCGATCTGCGCCGAGGCGGGTTTCCTGCCCGAGGTGCGCCACGAGGTGCGGCACTGGCTGGCCGTGGTGTCGCTGGTGTCGCAGGGCATGGGCGTGGCGCTGGTGCCGCAGGCGATGCGGCACTCGGCGCTGCGCGGCGCGGTGTTCCGCCCGCTCGACCGCGCGGTGGCGCAGTCGGAGGCTTACGGCGTGTGGCGCACCGGGCCGGTCAATGTGCTGGTCGAGCGGCTGCTCGAAGGCGTGGCGCAGAGCCTTGCCGCGAACGCCGTTCAGTGATCACGCGTAGAGCGGCTCTTCGGCCATCTGCTCGCACTGGTCTTCCAGCACGAGGATCTGGCCCTTCCAGTAGTCGCTGGAGCCGAACCACGGGAAGTTGATCGGGAAGATCGGGTCTTCCCAGCGGCGCGCCAGCCAGGCGCTGTAGTGGATGAGCCGCAGCGTGCGCAGCGGCTCGATGAGCGCCAGCTCGCGGCGGTCGAATTCGCGGAACTGCTCGTAGCCGTCGAGCAGGCCCGACAGCTGCGCCGTGCGCTGCGCGCGGTCGCCCGACAGCAGCATCCACAGGTCTTGCACCGCGAAGCCCGTGCGCGCGTCGTCCAGGTCGACGAAGTGCGGGCCGCCGCCGGGGCGGTCGGTGGGCGTCCACAGGATGTTGCCGGGGTGCACGTCGCCGTGCAGGCGCAGCTTGCGGGGCTTGAAGTCGGAGGCCGGCGGCTGCAGTGCCAGGGCGGTGGCGCGGACCATGTCCAGCGCCTCGTTGCAGGTCTTTTCCCAGTCGCGCTGCATGTCGAGCGGGATCTTGTCGTTCTCGAGCAGCCAGTCGCGCGAGTCCAGGCCGAAGGTCTGCAGGTCGAGCGCGGGGCGGGCCTCGAAGGGCTTGGCGCTGCCCACCGTGTGGATGCGGGCCAGGAAGCGGCCCACCCATTCGAGCACCTCGAAGTTGTCCAGCTCGGGCGCGCGCCCGCCGCGGTAGGGGCTCACGCTGAAGGCAAAGCCGGCGTGGTGGTGCAGCGTCTTGCCGTCGAAGGCCAGCGGCGGCACGGCCGGCACCTCGCCGGCGGCCAGTTCGAGCGAGAAGGCGTGCTCTTCGAGGATCTCGGCCTCGCTCCAGCGGCCGGGGCGGTAGAACTTGAGCACCACCGCAGGATGAGGGTTCGGGTCTTCCAGGTAGACCTGGTAGACCCGGTTTTCATAGGAGTTCAGGCCGGTGAGGCGGCCATCGCCGTGCAGGCCGAGTGTCGCGAGCGCGTCGAGCACCACGTCAGGCGTGAGGCTCTCGTAAGGATGGGTGTTCGCGGGCGCGACAGAAGAAGGGGTCATGCGGCGATTGTCGCCACATGGGCCCCTTGCGGGTCAGCGAGCGCCCGCTTGTTTGTAAAGCGAAAGGATATGGCCCGTGCGGGGGTCGCCCTTGCCGGCCAGCACCTGCGCGTAGGCGGCCTGCACCGCCTCGCCGCCGTGGTGGTGCTCGGTGTGCAGCCAGGGGTTGCTGGTGTCGGTCACCGTGGCCAGGAAGCGGTGCCACGCGGCCACCATGCGCCGGCCGAACTCGTCGGCGCCCCATTCGGTGGTGCGCTTCTTGATCTGCGCCGGCGCAAAGAACAGCGTGGCGCGCGGCCCGGTCAGGCTCTTGCCCGCGCCCTTGGCGGCGAGCTGCTCCACGTGCGTGCCGCCGATCGAGCTGCTGTACTTGAGGTTCGTGAAGCGCTCGTGGATCGCGGTGCGCAGCTCGCCGTTGCCGGCGAAGTCGATGTACACGCAGGGCGTGTCGGCGGCGATGGTGTCGAGCGCGTCGTAGGTCACCACGCGGTCGTAGCAGCCCAGGCTCTGGCAGAAGGCCACGTTGGCGGGCGAGGTGAGGCCGAGCACCTCGATGCCGTCGCGCTGGTGCAGCTGGAAGGCCGTGCCGTAGGCCGTCTTGCTCGAGGCGCTCGACAGCAGCATGGTGGTGGCGCCGAAGAAGTCGTTGTCGGCCATGAAGTCGTCGATCAGCCACGAGGTGATGAACAGCGGGCGCAGCAGCGCCTGCAGGTCTTCGGTGTCGGTGGTGTACAGCGGGTCGGCGTTGCAGCGGAAGTACTGGTTGTAGACCGCGGGCAGCTCGGCGCGGTGCGCCGCCGCGTCGGTGAAGCGCGAGGGCGAGAGCCGGTCGGGGCTGAGCACCGCGCTCGTGGACATCGGCCAGTAGCCGTAGATCCGTTCGCCCACGGCCACGCCCGGGTGCTGCGACTGCACCACGCTGGCGAAGCCCCACACCGGGATGCTGCCCCAGCCTTCTTCCTCGGAGGGGAAGAACTGCCAGTAGCTCATCGCATCGCCGAAGGCGGCGTAGGTGATGTTGTTGGAGGTGAGCGCAAAGCTGTCGATGCGCACGCGCACCTGGCCGTCGGCCAGCGGCCGGTCGGTGGTGTCGGTGTGCAGGCGCGTGGTGGCCAGCTGGTCTTTGCGGATCAGGAGGTGGGTGGTGCTCATGGGGTCGATCTCCGCGGGTGTGTGTTGAAGACGGGTGGGCGGGACGGGCGAGACGTGCGACCACATTAGCCAAGCTTGGTGAAAGGCGCTATCTCGGCGCGCGTTTCGGCGTCACCCGTGAGACAGACATGAAAAAAGCGCCCGGGCTTGGGGCCGGGGCGCTTTTTTCGTGAAACCGTCAGGGCGGAATCAGACGATGGTCAGTTCCACGTCGATGTTGCCGCGGGTGGCGTTCGAGTAGGGGCAGACCTGGTGAGCCGTGTCGACCAGCAGCTTCTTCTGTGCGTCGTCCAGGCCGGGCAGCGAGATCGCCAGTTGCACCGAGATGCCGTAGGCCGCGCCGCCGTTCGTCGGGCCGAGGGAGACCTTCGAGTCGATGGCGACTTCTTCCGGCACCTTGACACTGATCTTCGGGCCGACGGCCTTCATGGCGCCGATGAAGCAGGCGGCGTAGCCGACCGCGAACAGCTGCTCGGGGTTGGTGCCGGGCTTGCCCGAGCCGGGCGAGCTCAGCTTGACGTCGATGGCGCCGTCGCTGGACTTGCCGGCGCCGTCACGGCCGCCGACGGTGTGGGCTTCTGCGGTGTAGAGAACTTTGTCGAGCTTGGTGGTCATGGTGATTTCCTTTGGTCAGGGGAGTGGTGATGAAAGGGCTTCTTCTCACGAAGCCGGGGAGAACTCTGGATGGGTTGTTTGTCAGGCGGCTTTGCGGATGCGGTCGCGCAGGGTCTGGATCTGCTGCGTGAGGGCGATCAGCTCGGGGACGGAGCATTCGGCGGCGGCCATGAGGCACTCGGGGACGTTGGCGGCACGGGACTTGAGCTTGCGGCCTGCGGTGGTGAGCGTGATGTGGACGCGGCGCTCGTCTGCGACGTCGCGGACTCGGGCTACGTAGCCGTTGGCTTCTAGGCGCTTTAGCAGCGGGGTGAGGGTGCCGGAGTCCAAAGAGAGACGCTCGCCTAGGGCGGAGACGGTGGGGCCGTCTTGCTCCCAGAGGGCGAGCATCACGAGGTATTGGGGGTAAGTGAGCTGGAGCTTTTCCAGCAACGGCTTGTAGAGACGGGTCATTGCCAAGGAGGCGGAGTAGACGGCGAAGCAGAGCTGGTTGTCTAGCTTGAGCAGGTCGTCTGTGTTGGGTTTCGTTGGCATGGATTGAATTGTAGTTCGCAATTGAATTGTGTGCAATGTAGTTGTTTTGGGTGACTTGGGGTGGTGGTCGTTTTGCTTCCCGAGGCCGGGACTCGCCCCGGCGGGCGACTTACTTTCTTTGCTTCGCCAAAGAAAGTAAGCAAAGAAAGGCGACCCCACTGTCTGCGACCCTTCGCTTCGCTACGGGCAACCTGCGGTGCTCGCGTTTCGCGGGGTCTCGCAGAACTCGCTTCGCTCAAACAGCTGCGAGCCCTGATCCGCGAAACGCTGCGCTCCTCGGCGCAGCCAGAGGGGCTTTGATACCGGGCGGGCCGTCGCTTCGCTCGGCCCGGGAACTACCAACAGCCGAAGCCTGCGTTTGTGCTCGTGCTCGTGCTCGTGCTCGTGCTCGTGCTCGTGCTCGTGCTCGTGCTCGTGCTCGTGGTGGCTGTGGCCGTGGTGGTGGTGGGCACATCCGCATCTGTATGAACGCACACGCATGCGCTCATGCAAGGACCAACGCCATGACCAATCCCCGCCGCAGCAGGCGCGCAGCGCCTGCTGCGGCCCACTGGCCGAGCGAAGCGATGGCCCGTAGGTATCCAAATCCCTTCTGTATGCGCCGAGGAGCGCAGCGTTTCGCGGATCAGGGCTCGCCCTTGTTTGAGCGAAGCGAGTTTGGGCGAGACCCCGCGAAACGCGAGCACCGCAGGTTGCCCGTAGCGAAGCGGAGGGACGCAGACAGCAGGGTCGCCTTTCTTTTGCCTACGTTTCTTTGGCGAAGCAAAGAAAAGTAGGTCGCCCGCCGGGGCGAGACCCGGCCTCGGGAAGCAAACCAGGTCACCCTCTAAAAATCACCCCCGAAACCGCTTCCGAGTCAAAGCCAAAGCAATCCAGAAAGCAACAACCGCATACACAACCAAAACACCCGCATGCACCCACCACCCCTCAGGCCACCGATCCATAAACAACGGCCGCACCAAAGCAACAGCATTGGTCAAAGGCAACCAGGCAGCCACAGAACGCACAACAGAAGGCAACTGCTCCAGCGGAAAAAACACCCCACTCAAAAACATCATCGGCGTCATGAACAGCGTGAAGTAATAGGTAAAAAAGTCATACCCCTTAGCCAACGCATTGAAGATCAACGCCACAGAAGAAAACGTGATCCCACACCCAATCAACACCGTCCAGGCCACGATCAACTTGGGGCTGTGACTGATCCCAAGCCCGAGCATCACAAACAAGATCGCAGTCACAGTAAAGATCGACTTGAACGCCGCCCACAACATCTCCGCAAGCACGATGTCATCCAGCCCCACCGGCGCATTCATGATCCCGTCCCACGTCTTCTGCACATGCATCCGAGAAAACGCCGAATACAGCGCCTCGAAGCTCGCCGCATTCATCGCGCTCATGCAGATCGACCCACTCGCCAGGAACAGGATGTAGGGCACCTGCGTGCCATCCACCGTCACCTGCCCAACGAGAGCGCCCATCCCGTAGCCAAACGCCACAAGCCAGATCAGCGGCTCCGCGATGTTCCCGATCAGGCTAGGCAGCGCCAGCTTGCGCCACACCAGCAGGTTGCGCAAAAACACCGGCCACCACCGCATCGACAGCTCAGGCGCGCGCCACACAGAGGGTGAAGGCGGCACAGGCGTCTCGGGAGAAACGGCAGAAGAAGCAGTGGTTGTGTTCATAGAAAGAAGGCCTAGCCATCCTGGCGAATCTGCCGACCGGTGAGCTTGAGGAAAAGATCTTCCAGGTTGGCCGGCCGATGGAAGGTGCGCAGCCCGCCGTGCTGCGTCAGCGCGTCGAGCAGACGCCGCGCATCCTGCGTATAGAAGAACACCGTCTCCCCGCTCACCTCCACGCGCGCAGCCAGCGCCTGCAGCTCGGCCGACCCGGCCAGCGACAGCGCCCCATTGCCATACACCTCGACCACATCAGGCTCCAGATGCTCGGCAATCAGGTCACGCGGACGGCCCTCGGCGATCTTGCGGCCGTGGTCGAGCACCAGCAGCCGCGAACACAGGCGCTCGGCTTCGTCCATGAAGTGCGTGGTCAACAGGATCGACTTGCCCTGCTGCAACAGCACCTGCAACCGCTCCCACATCAGGTGCCGCGCCTGCGGGTCAAGCCCGGTGGTGGGCTCGTCGAGCAACAGCAACTTGGGGTCGTTCACCAGCGCGCGCGCCAGCGACAGGCGCCGACGCATGCCGCCCGACAGCTCGCCGGGCTTGGCGTCGGCCTTGTGCGAGAGCGCGGCGAACTCCAGCAGCTGCGGCACGCGCGCACGCACATGCGCTTTGCTGAAGCCGAAGTAGCGGCCGTACACCACGAGGTTCTCGGCGCAGCTGAAGTCGGGGTCGAGGGTGTCGAACTGCGACACCACGCCCAGCTGCGCCTTGATCGCCAGCGCGTCGCGCGGCATCTGCAGGCCCAGCGCCTCGATGCTGCCGCCGTCGGGCGCGGTGAGGCCCAGGCACATGCGGATGGTGGTGGTCTTGCCCGCGCCGTTCGGCCCGATCACGCCCAGGCACTCGCCGGGCGCGATCTCGAACGAGAGGTCGTCGACGACCGTGGTCTCGCCGTAGCGCTTGCGCAGCCCACGGACCTGGAACAACGGGGAAGAAGACGAAGAGGAAGGCGAGGAGGGGGTGGTGTGGGATGGCACGCGGCCATTCTGACGCAGCCGGCCGATTGGCGCAGCAGCTACATGCGCAAGCCGCTGAACTCGGTTTTCATCCAGTCGATGAAGGCCCGCGTGCGCGCCGGCAGCAGCCGCGCGTTCGGGTAGATCACGCTCACGGGCCGGGGCGCGGGCTCGTAGTCTTCGAGCACCAGCTGCAGCCGGCCCTGTGCCACATGCGGCAGCACCTGGTAGGAGAAGAAAGTGCCGAAGCCCATGCCGGCGGCGCAGGCCTCGATGGCGGGCGCGAGGTGGTTGAACTCCAGTCGGTTGTCGGGTGTCACGTGCACGGTCTTGCCGCCGTCGCGGAACGCCCATTGCGGCGGTGCATCGATGCGCCCGCGCACGCAGGGTGCGCCCGCCAGGTCGCGCGGATGGCGCGGCACGCCGTGCTGCGCCAGGAAGGCGGGGCTGGCCGCCACCACGCGGCGGATGGTGCCCAGCGTCTGCGCCACCAGCGACGAGTCTTCGAGCGGGCTGATGCGAATGCCGACGTCGATGCCCTCCTCGAGCAGGTTCACGGTGCGGTCGTGCAGCCGCACGCTGCAGCGCACCTTCTCGTGGCGCTGCATGAAACGCACGATGGCGGGCGCCACGTACATGTGGCCGAACAGCACCGGCGCGGTGATGACCAGCTGCCCCGCGGGCTCGCGCGCCTCGGCCTTCAGCGCCTGGTCGGCGGCGTCGGCCGCGAGCAGCACCTCGCGCGCGCTCGGCAGGTAGTGGCGGCCTTCCTCGGTGAGCGACAGGCGCCGCGTGGTGCGGTGAAACAGGCGCACGCCCAGGTGCGCCTCGAGCGCGGCGAGCGCGCGCACCACGGCGGGCAGTGAACTGCCGAGCGCCTCGGCGGCGCGGGTCAGGCTGCCCTGGTCGGCAATCTGCACGAAGGTCTGCATGGCCTTGAAGCGATCCATGGCGCGATTAAACCGGAAAACGCAGCAGTCAAATCCGGCAAAGGCTATTCATTCATTTGGTGGAAGAGAGAAGAATCGAGGCCATACCCACCCGAAGGACTCCTCATGACCGAGAACACCACCACCGCCCAGCGTCAGCCCGCCCAGCCCATCCAGCTCTTCGGCAGCGCCATCTCGGGCCACGTGCACCGCGTGCGCTTCTTCCTCTCGGTGCTGGGCCTGCCCTTCGAGATCGTCGAGCTCAACCTGCGTCAGCGCGAGCACCGCACGCCGGAGTTCCTGGCGCGCAACCCCTTCGGCCAGGTGCCGGTGATCGAGGACGGCGAGGTCACGCTGGCCGACTCCAACGCCATCCTCGTGTACCTCAACGAACGCTACGCCCCGGACCCGGCGCGCTGGATGCCGCGCGACCCGGTGGGCGCGGCGCGCGTGCAGCGCTGGTTCTCGGTGGCGGCCGGCCCGCTGGCCTACGGCCCGGCGGCGGCGCGCATCATGGTGCTGTTCGGCGTGGACGCCGACCGCACCGAGACCGTCAAGCGCTCGCACGCGCTGCTCGCGGTGATGGAGACCTGCCTGTCCGAGCAGCCCTTCCTCGCGGGCCCGTCGGCCACGCTGGCCGACATCGCGAACTACGCCTACGTGGCCCATGCGCCCGAGGGCAGCGTGTCGCTCGACGCCTATCCACAGCTGCGCGCCTGGCTGGCGCGCGTGGAAGCCTCGCCGGGGTTCGTGCCGATGGTGCGTTCGTCAGTAGGCTTGGCGGTGGCGTCATGATCGCCGCGCCCTTCCACGCCGGCGAGCGCGCGCTGCAGTCGCTCGTGGGCTCGCGCGAGCAGATGGAGGCGATGGGCCCGCGCGTGATCCGCGACTACATGCCCGACCAGCACCGCGAGTTCTTCTCGCTGCTGCCGTTCCTCGTGGTCGGCAGCCTCGATGCCGAGCTGCAGCCGTGGGCCAGCATGCTCGCGGCGCCGGCCGGCTTTGCGCACTCGCCGGATGCGACGCACCTGCGCATCGATGCGCTGCCGGGCGCCGGCGATCCGCTCGCGGCCCAGCTCGCGCCCGGCGCCACGCTCGGGCTGCTGGGCATCCAGCCGCACACGCGGCGGCGCAACCGCATGAACGGCACGGTCGAGGCGCTCGATGCGGCGGGCTTCATGGTCGAGGTGCAGCAAAGCTTCGGCAACTGCCCGCGCTACATCCAGGCGCGTGAGCCGGTGTTCGCCGCACCGCCGGCCAACGAGCCCGCCGCGCAGTGGCTCGACACGCTCGACCTCGCGGCCGAACGGCTCATCGGCGCGTCCGACACGCTGTTCATCGCCACGGCGTACCCCGACGCGGTGGCGGCGGGCGACGCGGCCGATGCGCGCTCGCACGGCGTCGACGTGTCGCACCGCGGCGGACGGCCGGGCTTCGTGCGCGTCGATGCGGGCGGCGTGCTCACGGTGCCCGACTTCAACGGCAACCGCTTCTTCAACACGCTCGGCAACCTGCAGGCGCATCCGCGCGCGGGCCTGCTGTTCGTCGATTTCGACACCGGTGAGCTGCTGCACCTGAGCGCCACGGCGAAGATCGTCACGGAGGGGCCTGAAGTGGCGGCGTTCGAGGGCGCGGAGCGGCTGATGCGCTTTCATGTCACGCGCGCACTGCGCCGTCCGGCCGCGCTGCCGCTGCGCTGGGGCGAGGCCGCGTTGTCGCCGCACCTGGCGGGCACGGGGCGCTGGGCCGCGCACTGACTCAGTCGAAGACGGGGATGCGCCCGTTGACCGACGGGCGGTAGTGCCAGTCGAGCGTGTCGAGATCGGAGGCGCTGGGTCGGCGCAACAGCGCTTCGAGGCCAGCAGCGGCCAGCGTGCAGGCCAGCGCCTGCCCAGGGCACGCATGCATGCCATGGCCGAAGCCAAGCACGCGGCGCTGCGCGCGCACGGGCATGAAGCGGTCGGGCTCGGGGTTGAACGCCGGATCGCGCTGCGCCGAGGCCAGCAGCACCAGCACCGCTTCGCCCGCCGCCAGCGAGGTGCCGGCGATCTCGACGGGATCGATCGCGAAGCGGCGCGTGTTCTGCACCGACGGGTCGTGGCGCGCCGTCTCCTCCACGATGGCGAGCAGCCCGTCGCGCGTGCGAGCCAGCGGGCGCAGTGCAGGCTGGCGCGCCAGCGCAACGAGGCTGTTGCCCAGCAGGCCTGCCGTGGCATCGCAGGTCTGCGAGAGCAGGCCCACGAGGTTCGCCAGCAGCGCGCGCGAGAGCGGCGCGCTCGCCGCGCTTTCGGCCAGCACCGCCGCCAGCAGCGTGCCGTCGCGCGGCGAAGCGTTCGCGCTCAGGGTTTCGAAGCGGTTCATCAGCGCGCCGGCCGCCACGCTCGCTGCCTGCAGCTGGTCGGCGTTCGACAGCGGCGAAAGGCAGGCGACGAAATCGCGCATCCAGCGGTCCACCTGCGGCAGTGATGAACCGTCGAAGCCGAGCAGGTGCGCCATCGCCCGCACGGGCAGCGAGAACAGCGCCTCGGACAGCGGCGCCTGCGGCGGCACCTGCCGCGCCACGTCGAGCGCGGCGGCGTGCGCCGCCTGCAGGTCGAGCCCGGCCAGCGCGCGCTGCAGTGCCGGCCGGTGCGCCTGGTGCGCGGGGCCATCGTTCATGCGCACCAAGTGCCCGAACACCTCGCCGGCAGGGCTGCCCACGATCGCGCGCGGCACGGGCTCGGCGGCGGGGCGCACGCGCAGCGCGCCGTGGGCCTGCAGCACCTGCATGACGACATCGGCGCGGCTTGCGACCCACACGCGCAGGCCCTCGTGCCACGCGAGCGGCGGGCCGTCGCGCAGCGTGGCGTAGTACGGGTACGGGTCGGCATGCGTGGCGGCGGCGACCGGATCGGCGGGGTGGGCGAGTACAGCGGTAGTCATGGCGTGCAGTGTGCGTTCGCAGGCGCCGGCACACTTCGGTCGCGAACGAAGTGTGGGATGCGCCGCCGCCTTAGGATGCCCGCATGGACGACACCACCGCTTCCGACTTCCAGCTCGCCCGCCTCGCCGGCGCCATCGCCGAGCCGGCCCGCGCCCGCATGCTGAACTGCCTGATGGACGGCCACGCCCGCACCGCCACCGAACTGGCCACCGTGGCCGAGGTGGCCGCCTCGACCGCGAGCGCGCACCTCGCGCGCCTGAAGGAGGAGCGGCTGGTCGAGGTGCTCGTGCAGGGCAAGCATCGCTACTTCCGCCTGGCCAGCGACGACGTGGCCGCCGCGCTCGAAAGCCTCATGGTGGTGGCCGGCGCCCCGCGCCCCGCGGCGGCGTTCCAGCCGAACACGCCGAGCCGCCTGCGCAGCGCCCGCACCTGCTACGACCACATGGCCGGCACCGCGGGCGTCGCGCTGCACGACCGGCTGCATGCGCAGGGCTGGCTCAGCGGCCTTGCGAGCGGCTCGTACGAACTCACGCCCGACGGCGCCATCGCGCTGGAGAGCCTGGGCGTCGAGGTCGACGCCGTGCGCCGCTCGCGCCGCCGCTTCGCCTGCGCCTGCCTCGACTGGAGCGAACGCCGCCCGCACCTGGGCGGCGCGCTCGGGGCCGCGTGGCTGCAGCTGTCGCTGCGGCGCGGCTGGGTGCGGCAAGAGCTCGACGGACGCGCGCTCACGCTGACGCCGAAGGCGCAGCGGGAGATGCCGGAGTTGTTCAACTGACTGCCGGAGACACACGAAGAAGCTCGGTGTCCTGACCGGGAAAACTCCAAACCGGATGGGCCGCAGCCCACTTATGATCCTGCACCAAATCGGGAGGATGGAACTGTGGCAACCAAGTGGTGGGCAGCCGTGTGCTGCGTGGTTCTAGGCGCATGTGGCGGTGGAGGCGGCGGCGGAGGTAGTGGGGGTGGACTCGTCGGACTCGCCATGCCGCCAGGGGCGGCAGTGCCGGCATCCGGTGCGGGCGGCGATCCGGGCGCAAACCCCGGAACGGAAGCGGCGCCTCCCGCCGGGCCTGTCACGCAACCCGGCACGGACCCTGCGCCCATCACCGGTCCTCAGCCCGGCCCGGTCACCACCTACACCTACAAGCTGGGCAAGGTCGAGGACAAGATCAGTCCCTTCGATCCGCGCTTCCGGGGGCTGGTGCTGGACCAGCTGAACAGCCCGGCGTTCGCTGGCTACTACTACACCGGCTCGTTCTATCCCGACACAGGCAATGGCATCTTTACCAGGGCTTCGTCGACCGATGCCTACCTCTGGTCGATGGACACGGTGGTGGCCCCCAACGGCCACTCCGCGGCCAGCTTCGTCTCGATGGCGTTGTTCATGGTCATCGGTGAGGGCACGCTGCGATCCCTCTACGGAAAGCCCACGGCGGAAACGGCGACCTATGGGTACATGAAGGTCGCCATCGACGCCGACGTCAGCGGCTCGCTGAGCCGCCTGAACGCGGCGGGTGCGCAAGGCTATTGCCGGTTGGCGAGCGGTGTGTTCGAGACGCGCATGATGCGGCAGGAGGGTGCCAGCGATGTCTGCACCTACGAATCGCCGGCCCCCCGTGTGTCTTCGTTGCAGGAGCGGCTGGACCAGCTCAACGCGATGGGGCTCAAGGGCTTCATCCCCTTCTTCCTCAACGGCGGTACCCCTTACTACGTCAAGGTGAACAACGCGTCGACGAGTTACTACTACTACGTGGTCGATGATGCGACGGGCGGCAGCGACGAAACCAAGTTCCTGGCCCTGCTCAATGCGGAAGGTGCCAAGGGTGCGACATCCTATGAGTACATCGCCAATGGCGGCATCTCACCGAAGCGGATATTCCGCATTGCCACGAACTGCAGCCGCTGGTGGCTGTGCTGACCAGGCGAAGGCATCGCGAAGGAAAGGTCCCTCACACGGGCCCGAGGCTCAGGCCTTCAGCTTGAGCAGATAGATCAGCGGGCCCGCCATGGCGGTGTCGAGTTCGAGAAAGCTCTCGAAGTCCTTCCCCGCCATCCAGTACGGGTCCCAGTTGTTGCGCTTGATGGTCTTCTGCCAGAGGTCGTGTGTGGTGGCGCGCTGCACCGCCTCGAGCAGCTGGCCGCGGCGGTAGGGCGGCACCTTCTTGCCGGTCATCACGCCGCGCCAGTTGGCCAGGTCGGCGTCCACGCCCTGCTGGCGCACCGAGGCGATCCCCTGGAACGGGTGCTTGGACGACACGCCGATGGCGCGCAGCTTGCCGTTGGCGATGTTCTCGGCGAACTCGCTGTAGCCCGAGATGCCGACCGCCGCCTTGCCCGTCTCGAGCGCTTCGACCACCTGCGCGCCGCCCGGGTGCGGCTGGTAGTTCAGCGACGCCGAGGCGCCGGCCACGCGCGCCAGCATGCCGGCGAACATGTGGTCCACGCCGCCGGCCGAGCCGCCCGCGATGACGGTGTTGGCGGCATCGGCGCGCAGCTGGGCGACGAGGTCCTTGGGGGTCTTGATGGGCGAGTCGGCCTTGACGGCGACCACCTCGTAGTCGCTGGTGAGGCGCGCCACGGGCGACACATGCGCCAGCGTGACGGCGGGCTTTTGCAGCGCCACCGCGCCGACCATCACCATGCCGCTGACCAGCAGCGCCTCGGGGTCGGCGTCGTACTTCTCGACGTACTTGGCCAGCCCGATGGTGCCGCCCTTGCCGCCGATGTTCTCGTAGGTGACGGTGCCCACGGCGCCCGAGGCCAGCAGGGCGGCGCCGAGGGCGCGGCCGGTCTGGTCCCAGCCGCCGCCTTCGTTGGCGGGAATGACGATGCGCAGCTTGCTGCTCAGCGGCGCGTCGGCCGCGCGGGCGTTGCCGGCCCACAGCGCGGCCTGGCCCGCACCGGCGGCAGCGGCCGAGGCTGCCAGCCAGGTGCCGAAGCGGCGGCGGGACAGGGGAAGGGCGGCGGCAGCAGGCGGCGAAGACGGGCGCATCGTGTTTCCAGTTGTGTACGTGACAGCCAATGATGTCCGCGAAACAAGGCAAACACGCCCTCGCCCGCACAGGGAGAAACCCTGAGGGGGAAAGAGGGGCGAAAGGCGTCGGAGCCTACTGGAAAGCCACTTCCGCGAAGCTTCGCAGCTTGCGGCTGTGCAGCCTGGTGGTGCCTTCCTGGCGCAGGATCTCGATGGCGCGCATGCCGATGCGCAGGTGCTGTTCCACGCGCTCGCGGTAGAAGTGGTTGGCCATGCCGGGCAGCTTGATCTCGCCGTGCAGCGGCTTGTCGCTCACGCACAGCAGCGTGCCGTAGGGCACCCGGAAGCGGAAGCCGTTGGCCGCGATGGTCGCGCTTTCCATGTCCAGCGCCACGGCGCGGCTCTGGCTGAAGCGGCGCTGCGGCTGGTTGCCGGGCAGCAGCTCCCAGTTGCGGTTGTCGGTGCTGGCCACGGTGCCGGTGCGCATGATCGTCTTCAGGTCGGGGCCCTCGCACTTCGTGACGTCGGCCACCGCCTGCTCGAGCGCCAGCTGGATCTCCGACAGCGCCGGAATCGGCACCCACAGCGGCAGCTCCTCGTCGAGCACATGGTCCTCGCGCACGTAGGCGTGGGCCAGCACGTAGTCGCCCAGCTGCTGCGTGTTGCGCAGGCCGGCGCAGTGGCCCAGCATCATCCAGGCGTGCGGGCGCAGCACGGCGATGTGGTCGGTGATGGTCTTGGCGTTGGCCGGGCCCACGCCGATGTTGGTCATGGTGATGCCGCTGTAGTCCTCGCGCACCAGGTGGTAGGCCGGCATCTGCGGCAGGCGCGGCGGCGCGGTGCCCTGGCTGCCGTCCAGCAGGTGGGCGAAGGTGTCGCTGTGGCCGGCGGCCAGCCCGCGCCGGCGCGTGATCACGTTGCCGGGCTCGATGAAGGCGATGTACTCGCTGTTCTCGTCGGCCATGGCCTCGTGGCCCAGGCGCACGAACTCGTCGATGTAGAACTGGTAGTTGGTGAACAGCACGAAGTTCTGGAACCACTCGGGCGCCGTGCCCGTGTAGTGGCGCAGGCGGTGCAGCGAGTAGTCGACGCGCGCCGCCGTGAACAGCGACAGCGGCTGCGGCTCGCCGGGCAGCGCCTCGAAGGTGCCGTTGGCGATGCCGTCGTCCATGGCGCCCAGGTCGGGCAGGTCGAACACGTCGCGCATGAGGGCGCGTCGCTCGGCGCTCATCGTGCCTTCGATGTGGTCGTTCTCGGCGAACGAGAAGTGGATCGGAATGGGCTGCGTGCTGGTGCCCACCTCGATCTCGACCTGGTGGTTTTCCAGCAGCAGGCGGAACTGGTCGAGGTAGTAGCGCGAGAACAGGTCGGGCCGCGTCAGCGTGGTCTCGTAGCGGCCGGGGCCGGCCACGAAGCCGTAGCTCAGGCCGGCGTTGGCCGGCGGCGTGTGGCGCGAGACGGTGTGCGTGTGCACCCGCACGAACGGGTAGCAGGCCCGCACCCGGCCCGGCAGCGCCTCGCCGGCGACAAAGCGCAGCATCGATTCGCGCAGGTGGGCCAGGCCGCCCTGGTAGATGGCTTTGACCTGGTCGAGCGCCTCGGCGGCGTCGGTGAAGCGGGCGGGAGCGACGAAGGTGGGCATGTAGGGCATGCCGTCATTGTGCAATGCGCCCGTGTCGGCGGGGAGGTCCTGAGGTCAGTCCAACAGGCAAGCCAGCACCTTGGCCAGCATGTCGTCCACGTCCGTGGCCTGCACCGCGCCGGGCAGGGCGACGTCGCCGTGCATCACGAACACCGGCTTGCCCCATTTCAGGCCCATGGCCATCTCCGACAGCGTGCCCATGTTGCCGCCGATGGCGACCAGGCACACGCCGCTGCGCGCGATGATGCCGTTGCGCATCTCGCCCATGCCGGTGGGAATGGCCACGCTGAGCCATTCGTTGGCATGGCGGTCGTCGTCCTCGGGCAGGATGCCCACGGCGATGCCGCCGGCCTCCACCGCGCCGCGCGAGGCCGCGGCCATCACGCCGCCGCGCCCGCCGCAGACCACCGCCATGCCCGCACCGGCCAGCGCATGCGCCACCGCGTAGGCGGCCTCGCATTCGGCCGGGCCACCGTCGCCCGGGCCGAGCATCGCCACCGGCTGGCGGTGGCGCTGCGGCCCCCACTGCCGTTGCGCCAGGCGCGTCAGCGCCTCAGTGACCGGCGCCGACAGCACCGCGCTCGCGCCTTCGTGTAAAGACATCGCCCACTCCCATCACGACCACACACACTACCATCAGCACCAGCGACAGGGCCGCCGCCACCGCGAAATCGGACCCGCCGTCGCCCACCTGCGCGAGCAGCATCAGCGGCAGGATGTTCAGCTGCGTGCCCACAAGCGCCAGCGCCGTGCCGTAGGTGCCCATGGCAATCGCGGCCACCATGCAGGCGTTCGACAGCACCGAGGGCAGCACCTCGGGCAGCACCGTGTCCCGGAAGGCGCGCGCCTTCGAGGCGCCCAGCGTGCGCGCCGCCTGCGCCGGGCGCAGGTCGAGGTTGGCGAACACCGGGTACAACGACAGCGCCACGCGCGGGATCAGGTAGTAGGCATACGCCAGCCCCAGGCCCGACACGCTGTAGAACCAGCTGCCGATCACGGCCGGGTCGGCGCCCAGGCCCGCGAGCAGCTGCGTCACGAAGCCCGCGCGCCCGAACGCGAGGATGAAGCCGTAGGCGATCACCAGCCCCGAGAACGCGAGCGGCAGGCCCAGCAGCGTTATCATCCATTGGCGCCGGCCCTCGGGCTGGCGCGCCAGTTCGATGGCGATGCAGGTGCCCACCACCGCCGAGATCGCGCCCGCCGCCAGGCCCAGGCCCAGCGTGTTGCGCAGCGCACCCAGGAACAGCGGGTTGCCGAACAGCCGCCCGAAGGCGCTGCCGCCCTCGCCGAAGGCCTCGGGCAGCAGCGCCGCCAGCGGCACCGCGAAGAACAGCGCCATGAAGGCCCAGGCGGGCCAGGCGCCAAAGCGTCGCATCACGGCCTCTTACTTGCCCAGCGCGGCCTGCGCCCAGAGCTTGTCGACCTCGGCCTTGCGCTCCGAGGCCTTCACCACGTCGAGCGGCTTGATTTGCGGCGCGGCCGGCATCTTGGCCGCGACATCGGCCGAGAGCGGCGTGCCCGGCACGGCAGGGCGCACGAAGCCCTGCGCGAACAGCGACTGGCCCGCCTCGCTCATGATGAAGTTGAGCCACAGCTTGCCGGCGTTGGGGTTCGGGCCGTTCTTCACCAGGCTGATGGCATAGGGCGCGGCCACGCTGGCTTCCTTCGGGATCACGACTTCCACCGCATCGCCCATGCCGTCGACGTGCTTGGCCTTGAGGCCGTCGTTCTCGTAGCTGATCCACACCGGGATCTCGCCCTTGAGGAACTTGGCGTACGGCGTCGTGCCTTCCACGCGCAGCACATTGCCGGCTGCATGCAGCTTGCCCAGGTAGTCGGTGCCGGGCTGCACGTTGTCGACGCTGCCGCCGTTGGCATACGCCGCGGCGAAGGTCAGCACCTGGCCGATGCCGGTGGAGCGCGGGTCGAGGTAGACCACCGTGCTCTTGAATTCGGGCTTGAGCAGGTCGGCCCAGCCGGTGGGCACGTTCTTCACCAGCTTCTTGTTCACGAGGAACGCGATGTTGAGCGTGTGGATGGTGAACCAGCGGCCTTCGGCCTCGCGGAACACGGCGGGCAGCTTGTCGAAGTTGACGGGCTTGAAGGGCGCGACCACGTCCTTCTTCGCGGCATCGACGGCGGAGGCGGCGAAGTAGTAGGCGGTGTCGGCCTGCGGGCGGCGCTTGGTTTTTTCGAGCGCGACCACGGTGGCGGCCGAGCCGATGTCGTTGTAGGTCAGCTCGATCTCGGGGTAGCGCTTCTTGAAGTCGCGGAACAGCGATTTCCAGTTGGCCCACTCGGGGCCGGTGTCGAAGGAGACGCACAGGCCTTCCTTCTGCGCTTCGGCGTACAGCGCCTTCTCGCCCGCGTAGAGCTCGGGGCCGTCGAAGGCGAAAGCGGTGCGCGCGAGCGACAGCACGGGCAGTGCGCCGGCGGCCTGGATCAGATGTCTGCGTTGCATGGTGGCTCCTTGAGAGGAAAGGTCAGTGGTCGAGCAGGCGAAGGTGTTGGGGGGCGATGGCGATTGCTTGGGCCGCCGGCGCGGCCGACTCGGCGAGGAAGGGCTTGCCCGCGCCCGCCACGTCGAAGTCGTAGCGCGTGAGCGCGCCCAGGTAGCGCTGCGCGCCGGTGCGGCCGGCCAGGCGGTTCACGCTGTCGGGCGCCGGGTCGGGCCGGATGTGTTCGGGCCGCACCAGCACATGCACGGGCGTGCCGAAGGGGCGGCTGCCGGTCTCGGCGAAGAGCTCGGCAAAGCCCATGTCGAGCCGGCCCGGCGACGCCACCTTGGCGGGCAGGATGGTCGAGAGCCCGACGAACTCGGCCACTGCGCGGCTGGCAGGGTGCTCGTAGATCTCGCGCGGCGTGGCGATCTGCAGCAGGCGGCCGTCCTTGAGCATCGCCACGCGGTCGGCCATCACCAGCGCTTCTTCCTGGTCGTGCGTGACCAGCAGCGTGGTCGCGTTGAAGCGCTGCTGGATCGAGCGGATCTGGTCGCGCAGGTGGCCGCGCACGCTGGCGTCGAGCGCCGAGAGCGGCTCGTCGAGCAGCAATGCGCGCGGATCGATGGCGAGCGCACGGGCCAGGGCCACGCGCTGCTGCTGGCCACCCGAGAGTTGTGCCACGGCGCGCCGCGCGTGGTCGCCCAGCCCGACGATGTCGAGCAGCTCCTGCGCACGCTGGCGGCGCGGGGCCGTGTCCACCTTGCGCAGCTTGAGCCCGTAGGCCACGTTGTCCAGCACGCTCAGGTGCGGAAACAGCGCATAGCTCTGGAACACCATGCCGATGTGGCGCTGGTGCACCGGCGTGCGCGACATGTCGTCGCCGCCGAGCACGATGCGGCCCGTGTGGCCGGTCTCCAGCCCCGCCACCAGCTTGAGCAGCGTCGACTTGCCCGAGCCGCTGGGCCCGATCACCGCGACGAGCTCGCCCGTGCGCACGTCGAGCGACACGTCGTGCAGGCCGTGCGCGCTGCCGGGGTAGTTGTAGCTGACGTTGTCGAGGAGGAGGCTCATGGATGGGTAACCTTCGCGCTGCGCGCTACGGTGTTCGCCTTGGGAGCGGCCCGGCGGCTCACGGCTGCTTCACCAGAGAAGAGGAAAGAAGGGCCGACGCGCTCGCCAGCACGAGAAGGATGACGGTCGCCGCGCAGGCAAAACCCGTCGCGCCGTAGAAGGCCTGCAGCAGCACCACCGGGTAGGTGCGGTTCTGGAAGCTCGTGAGCAGGTTCGACAACCCGAACTCGCCCACCGAAATCGCCGCCACCATCACCAGCCCGCTGATCAGGCTCTGGCGCAGGCTGGGCAGCACGATGCCGGTGAACTGCTGCCAGCCCGAGGCGCCGAGCGTGGCGGCCGCCTGCTCGAGCCGCCCGAGGTCCAGGTGGCGCAGGTCGGTGAGCAGCGTGTTCGTGAGGTAGGGCAGCGTGAGGATCGCGTGCGCGGCGATCAGCAGTGGCATCGAGCCCAGCCAGGGCGCGAGGTCGGTGTTGAACACGATCATGTAGCCGAAGGCCAGCGTGATGGTCGGCACCGCGACCGGCGTGGCGCTCACGATGCGCGCCGCGATGCTGCTGCCGCGCCGCGCGCCGTGGTACAGCGCATAGGCCAGCGGCAGCGCCAGCACCGTGTTGATCGCGCAGGCCGCCATCGCCACCACGAGGCTGCTCACGAAGGCCTTGCGGAACGAGGTGTCCAGCCACAGGTCGACATACCACTGCCCGGTGACGCCCGTGGGCAGCAGCGTGTTGGTCCAGTTGCCGCCGAAGCTGCCGATCGCCAGCAGGGCGATGGGCAGCAGCAGGTACAGGCCGTAGACGAGCGAGATGCCGCGAATCAAGGGGTGTCTCCGAAGGTCTTGCGCACCCGGCATACTTTCCGGATGCTCTACTTTTTGCCCACGGCGGATTGCCGCGTTCCAGCGAATTCTAGGAAGCAGATGCACACTTATGGGTGAAAGTTGGATGACGACACTTGAGCAATCGGCAAGTGTTTTTCACACGACTTTCATCAACCGGAGCCAGGCATGAAACGCGACTGCCCCACCATCCAGGAACTGCTGGCCTTCGACGCCGTGGCGCGCCAGCAGAGCATCACGCTCGCGGCCGGCGCCCTGTGCATCACCGTGAGCGCCGTCAGCAAGCAGATCGCGGGGCTCGAGGCTTTCCTGGGCCGCGAGCTGCTGCAGAAGAACGGCCGCGGCGTGCAGCTCACGCCGCAGGGGCGCGTGTACTGGCAGAAGATCTCGGGCGGCCTGCGCGCCATCGAGACCGCGACCTTCGAGGCGCGCTCGGGCGATGCCGGCGCCGGCCTGCTCACGCTGGCCAGCGTGCCCACCTTTCTCACCAAATGGCTCATTCCGCGCCTGCCGGCCTTCAGCCAGAAAAGCCGCCACGTCATGCTGAGCTTCAGCCGCCACCTGGAGCCCAGCGACGGCATCCCGGCCGGCGTCGATGCCGCCATCCGCTACGGCCCCGACGGCTGGCCCGGCGTGGTGTCCGAATACATCGCGGGGCGCGAGTTCGTGCTGATCGTCGCGCGCGCGCTGGTCGAGGGGCGCCACCGCATCGTGCAGCCCATCGACATCGTCGGCCACACCTTGCTGCACCACGAGGGCGCGCCCACCGCCTGGCGCCAGTGGGCCGCGCAGCACGGCGTGCCCGAGGTGCAGACCGTGGCCGGCCCGCGCTTCGCGCAGTACTCGGCGCTGATCCAGGCGGCGCTCAACGGGCTGGGCATCGGGCTCGTGCCCAAGCTGCTGGTGCAGGAAGAGCTGGCCGAAGGCGCGCTGCTGAGCCCCTGCGGCACGCCGGTGCGCGTGGACCAGGGCCATTACCTGTGCTACCGGCCCGACCGCCTCGACCTGCCGGCCTTCGCGGCGTTTCGCGAATGGATCATGGGCGAAGGGCAGAAGTCGCGCGGTGTGGAGACCGAGGCATGAAGCGGCCGTCTTCGCTACGCTCTGGCCACGGAGCAACCAAGGAATCGAATCGATGAAAGTCGCAGTCATGGGTGCCGGCGCGGTCGGCTGTTACTACGGCGCCATGCTGGCGCGCGCGGGCCACGAAGTCGTGCTGATCGGCCGGCCTTCGCATGTGGAGGCGGTGCGTGCGAACGGGCTGCGGCTGGAGACCAAGGCCTTCGATGAACAGGTGCGCCTCGATGCCAGCACCGAAGCGGGCGCCGTGCAGGGCGCCGACCTCGTGCTGTTCTGCGTGAAGTCCACCGACACCGAATCGGCTGCCGCGCAGATCCAGCCGCACCTCGCACCCGGCGTGCTGGTGCTCACGCTGCAGAACGGCGTCGACAACGACGCGCGCGTGCGCGCGGCGCTGCCGTCGCACGACGTGGCCGCCGCCGTGGTCTACGTGGCGACCGAGATGGCGGGGCCGGGCCATGTGAAGCACCACGGCCGCGGCGAGCTGGTGATCGCGCCGTCGCGCCGCAGCGACGAGGTCGCGCAGGCACTGATCGCGGCCGGCGTGTCCACGCAGATTTCCGACAACGTGCGCGGCGCGCTGTGGGCCAAGCTGGTGCTCAACTGCGCCTACAACGCGCTGTCGGCCGTGTCGCAGCTGCCGTATGGCGAGCTCGTGCAGGGCACGGGCGTGACGGACGTGATCCGCGACGTGGTCGCCGAATGCCTCGCGGTGGCGAAGGCCGAAGGTGTGGTGATCCCGGGCGATGTCGACGCGGCGGTGCGCGGCATCGCGCAGTCGATGCCCTCGCAGTATTCGTCGACCGCGCAGGACCTCGCACGCGGCAAGCGCAGCGAGATCGACCACCTCAACGGGCTGGTCGTGCGGCGCGGCGAGGCGCTGGGCGTGCCGACGCCGGCGAACCGGGTGCTGTTCGTGATGGTGAAGCTGCTCGAAGGCAAGCAGCCCCAGGCCGGCGGCTAGCCGGGCATCGGCTCGCGCATCGTCACGAACTCTTCGGCGGCGGTGGGATGGATGCCGATGGTGCTGTCGAACAGCGCCTTCGTCGCGCCCGCGCGCATCGCCACCGCAAAGCCCTGCACCACCTCGCCCGCGTCCGCGCCCACCATGTGCAGGCCCACCACGCGGTCGCTCTTCTTGTCGACCACGAGCTTCATGAAGGTGCGCTCGCTGCGGCCCGAGAGGGTGTGGCGCAGCGACTTGAACTCGCTGGAGAACACGGTCACTTCGCCGAACTTCGCGCGCGCGTCGATCTCGCTGTAGCCGCAGGTGCCGATGTTGGGGTGGGTGAACACGGCGGTGGGAATGAACTCGTAGTCCATGCCGCGCTTGCCCTTGCCGAACAGCGCATCGACCACCACCATCGCCTCGGCCAGCGCCACGGGCGTGAGCTGCACGCGGGTCGACACGTCGCCCACCGCGTAGATCGACGGCACCGAGGTGCGGTAGTGCGCATCGACCGCGATCGCGCCCTTGGCGTCGAGCTTCACGCCCGCCGCCTCGAGGCCGAGGCCCTGCGTGTTGGGCACGCGGCCGGTGGCGAAGAGCACGGTGTCGGCCTCGATCTGCTGGCCGCGCGCGAGCGTGACCACGAGGCCGTCGGGCCCGCGCGCGATCGACGAGGCCTCGCAGTTCAGGCGCACGTCGACGCCGGCCTTGCCCATCTCGTTGGCCAGAAACTGGCGCACGTCGTCGTCGAAGCCGGTGAGCAGGTGGGCGCGGCGGTGCAGCTGTGTCACCTTGGACCCCAGGCCGTTGAAGATCGATGCGAACTCGCAGGCGATGTAGCCGCCGCCCACCACCAGCAGGCGCTTGGGGAACGGGTCGAGGTCGAACATCGCGTCGGAGGTCACGATGTGCTCGCGGCCTGGAATCTCGGGCACGAAGGGCGTGCCGCCGGTGGCCACCAGCAGGTGGCGCGCGGTGTGGCGCCTGCCTTCGATTTCCACCGTGTGCGCATCGACCAGCTGGGCCCAGCCGGTGACGAGCGTGACGCCCGAGTTCTTCAGCAGCGAGCCGTAGATGCCGTTGAGCCGGCTGATCTCCTTGGCGCGCTGGGCCTTGAGGTGCGCCCAGTCGAACTGCGGCGCCGACGGGAGCTTCCAGCCGTAGCCTTCGGCTTCCTCGAAAGACTCGGCATAGCCGGCCGCATAGCTGTAGAGCTTCTTCGGGATGCAGCCCACGTTGACGCAGGTGCCGCCGAGCTCGGCGGCCTCGGCCAGCGCGACGCGCGCGCCGGTCTGCGCCGCCATGCGCGCGGCGCGCACGCCACCGCTGCCGCCGCCAATGACGAAGAGGTCGAAATCGAATGGTTGCATGAGAAAGACGCTCCTTGCGGCCGACTGTAGCGGCGGGGCGATGGCGGCGCTTCGGCCGGGGGCATGGCCGTGAAGCACCGCGGCCTGCGAGGGTCTTTGCCGGAGGGCGCTTGACCCTGAAGCTGCTTCAGGGAATCCACTGCAGTCAGGCCCGCGGGAATTCATCGCCACCGGCGACGTTGCCACTGGCCTGTTGCACGACGCAAGGGAGAAACACATGGGCATGCTGGAACGACTCTTCGGTGGACATGGCGGCGCGCGCCACGGCGGTGGGCACCACGGTTCGCAAGGCGGCCACGGGTACGGCCGCGACGCGCCACCGCCATCCGGCGGCAGCGCCTGCCCGGCCTGCCGCGCGGTGAACGCCGCCGGTGCGCGCTTCTGCCAGCAATGCGGCACGTCGATGCTGCCCGCGGCCTGCCGGCAGTGCGGCACGGCGATGGCGCCCGGCGCGAAGTTCTGCGCGCAATGCGGCCAGTCGACGCAGGCGACGTAGCGCGGCGACGCGCGAAAAACGGGGCGGGCCGCCAGCGAGAATTCGCGCTTGTCGGCAATGAAGGAGGAGCCCCATGAAGAACGATTCCAACAGGCAGAAGAAAAAGGACGGCGCGGCACTGGCGTGGCTGCCGGTCCTGGCGCTGTGCGCGATGGCCGTCGCGCCCGCGCCGGCCGGTGCACAGCTCGCGCGCAAGCCCTCGTACTACCAGCAGCAGAACCAGCCACAGCCCGAAGGCCCGGCCGCGCAACTCGTGCCGCGCCCCGCCGTGCCCGCCTCGCTGCCGGCACTGCGCAGCCAGGGCGATTTCGACACGCTGGCGCGCGTCTACGACGCCGGCACGCCGATGCAGCTGGCCCACGTGCTGTTCGCGATCGACCGGCAGGCGAAGCCGGCGCGCATGCACTACATCGACACGCCGCGCTTTCAGCTGCATGTGCGCTTCCTGCGCGACACGCGGCTCACGCCGAACACGGTCAAGCGCGAGATCGACCGCAACTACCTCGTGCCGGACCGCCGCTTCCTGTTCGGCACGTTGAGCTGGCAGCAGAACATCGGCACCTTCACCTACGAGTTCTGGGAAGGCGACCGGCTCACGGTGCCCTTGCTGCGCGAGGCCGAAGCGCAGGTGAAGGCCAGCTTCTTCGCGCCGGTGAAGTTCAAGACCAACTCGACGCTGCACGAGCGCATCGCGAAGGAGGCCGGCATCGACTTCGTGAGCCAGGAGGCGCTGATCCGCGAGCAGCCCTTCCTGCCGATGAATCTGGGCACCGCCACCGGCCGCGTGCGCATCGTGAACGACGCCTCGGGCCTGAACGCGCTGTTGCCCGACGACATCGCCGTGCTGCGCGAGGTGCCGATCAACCTGCCGCCGGTGGCCGGCGTGCTCACCGAGCGGCCGTCCACGGCGCTGTCGCACGTCAACCTGCTGGCCAAGGGCTGGGGCATTCCGAACGCGTACGTGCGCGATGCCGCCACGGTGCTGAAGGCGCACGCGGGCCAGTGGGTGGCGCTGAAGGTGGCGGCCTCGGGCTACCAGCTGCGCCGCCTCACGCCGGAAGAAATCGCCGCGCTGCCGCCGCGCGCCGTGCGTGCGGCTGCCACCGGCGCGCTGCCCGGCAGCAAGGCCGCGAAGCCGGACCTGCGCGAGACGCGCCTGCTGCCGCTGGCCTCGCTGCGTGCGCGCCACAGCGTGCAATGCGGCTCGAAGGCGGCCAACCTCGGCGCCGTGCTGGCCGCGCACATTCCCTCGACCACCGTGCCCGACGGCTTCTGCATTCCGTTCGCGCACTACGACCGCTTCATGCGGTCGAACGGGCTGGCCGAGCGCATCGCGCGCATGCAGCAGCAGCCCGGCTTCGCGGGCGACCCGCAGGTGCGGCAGAAGGCGTTGGCGCAGTTGCGCGACGAGATCGTGCAATGGCCCGTCGAGCCCGCCACCGCGGCGGCCTGGCGCGCGGCGTGGCAGGCGCAGCTGGGCGGGGGCGGCGTGTTCGTGCGCAGCTCGTCCAACTCGGAAGACCTGCCGGGCTTCAGCGGCGCGGGGCTCTACACCACGGTGCCCAACGTGAAGACCGGCGACGCGCTCGAGCTCGCGGTGAAGAAGGTCTGGGCCTCGGTGTTCAACCCCGAGGCCTGGGAGGCGCGCAGCGCCGCCGGCTTCGGCGCCGAGTCGGTGCTGATGGGCGTGTTCGTGCAGACCGCCATCGATTCGACCAACGCCGGCGTGATGATCACGCGCGACCCCTTCGACGCGGGGCATCCACATGTGACGTACATCTCGGCCAAGCGCGGCATCGGCATCCGTGTGGTCGAGGGCAAGCGCGTGGCGGAGCAGGTGATGTACTCGAGCTGGTCGAAAGCCATCCAGGTGCTCAGCCGTTCGGCCGAGGAGACGGCACTGCAGCTGGACAAGGACGGCGGCGTGAAGGAAGTGCCCGTGGAAGTCGGCCGCCACGTGCTGACCGACGAACTGGTGGTGCGGCTCGCGAACGTGGGCGCGGCGGTGAAGCGCACCTTCAATGCGGTCGACCAGGACATCGAGTGGGCGACCGTGGGAGACAAGATCGTGCTGCTGCAGGCGCGGCCGTATGTGGAGCGGCGGCGCTAGTTCACTGCGCCCTCAGCCCGGCGTGGCACGCGGGCGGTGGCCCGGCAGCGTGTTCAGCGGAATGCGCAGGTAGGCCACGCCGTTGTCGTCGGGCGGCGGCAGGCGGCCGCCGCGCACGTTGACCTGCATCGACGGCAGGATCAGCGTCGGCACTTCGAGCGTGGCGTCGCGCGCGGTGCGCATGCGCACGAACTCGTCTTCGCCGATGCCGTCGCGCACGTGGATGTTGTGGGTGCGCTGTTGCGCCACCGTGCTCTGCCAGTGCGGCTCGCGCGTGGCGGGTGGGTAGTCGTGGCAGACGTACAGCGTGGTCTCGGGCGGCAGTGCGAGCAGCCGGCGCATCGAGCGGTAGAGCTCGCGCGCGTCGCCGCCCGGAAAGTCGGCGCGCGCGCTGCCCAGGTCGGGCATGAACAGCGTGTCGCCGACGAAGACCGCGTCGTCCACGAGGTAGGCCATGTCGGCCGGCGTGTGGCCGGGCACGCGCAGGGCCTGCGCCTCGATCTCGCCGACGTGAAAGCGTTCGCCGTCCTTGAAGAGGTGGTCGAACTGGCTGCCGTCGGGCAGGAAGTCGCGCTCCAGGTTGTAGAGGCTGCGGAAGGTGGCCTGCACCGTGCGGATGTGCTCGCCGATGGCGATGCGCCCGCCGGCCTGCGACTGCACATGGCGCGCGCCCGAGAGGTGGTCGGCGTGCGCGTGGGTTTCCAGGATCCAGTCGACCTGCAGGGCCTGCGCGCGCACGTACGCCAGCAGGCGGTCGGCCGAGGCGGTGTCGGTGTGGCCGGAGCGGAAGTCGTAGTCGAGCACCGGGTCGATGACGGCGGCGCGCTTCGTCGCACGGTCCCAGACCACGTAGGACACCGTGCCCGTCGCGGGATCGAAGAAGGCCTGGGTGGTGGCGCGTGGGGGCATGGGGGTCGGGGTCATCGGCGCTCCTTCTGCGGTGCCTGGAGGCCAGGCACTCATTCAATCAATCAAGCGACAAATATTATATGAATTAATATAATGTTATTTCGCGAACTGTCATCCCCCCATGAAGACCCCGACCCACGCCATCGACCCCCAACTGCTGCGCAGCGCCGCCGGCCAGGCCGTCGCCGTGCTCAAGCTGCTGGCCCACGAGGCCCGGCTGCTGCTGCTGTGCCAGCTCTCGCAGGGCGAGATGTGCGTGAGCGACCTCGAGAGCACGCTGGGCATCCGCCAGCCCACCCTGTCGCAGCAGCTGTCGGTGCTGCGCACCGAAGGCGTGGTGGACACCCGCCGCGAGGGCAAGAACATCTACTACCGCGTGGCCGACCCGGCCCTGCTCGAGATCCTGGCGGTGCTGTACCGCCTCTACTGCCCGAAGGAGAACTGAAGATGCCCACCATCGACTGGCCTCATTTCACGCCCTGGGCCGCACTGGCCGGCGGCGTGCTCATCGGACTTTCCGCCGCGATGTTCGTGCTGCTCAACGGGCGCATCGCCGGCGTCAGCGGCGTGCTGGGCGGCTTGCTGCGCCCCATGAAGGGCGACATGGCCTGGCGCGCGGCCTTCGTGCTCGGGCTGGTCGGCGCGCCGCTCGTCTACGGGCTCTTCGCCGTGCTGCCCGCGGCGCAGATCGACGCGGGCTACGGCACGCTCGCGCTGGCCGGCCTGCTGGTGGGCGTGGGCACGCGCTATGGCGCGGGCTGCACCAGCGGCCACGGCGTGTGCGGGCTGGCGCGGCGCTCGCCGCGTTCGCTGGTCGCCACGCTGGCGTTCATGGCCGCGGGGTTCGCCACGGTGTTCGTGGTGCGCCACCTGTTGAACCTCTGAATCGGGAGACCTGCCATGTGGACCGCCATTGCTTCCTTGCTCGCCGGCCTTGTCTTCGGGCTCGGCCTCATCGTCTCCGGCATGGCCAACCCGGCCAAGATCCTGGGTTTTCTTGACGTGGGCGGGGCCTGGGACCCGTCGCTCGCCTTCGTGATGGCCGGCGCGGTGGCGGTGAGCACCGTCGGCTTCCTGCTGGCCGGCCGTCGCAAGGCGTCGCTGCTCGGCGGGCCGCTCACGCTGCCCAGCCTGCGCCACATCGACCGCCGCCTGGTCGGTGGCAGCCTGCTGTTCGGTGTCGGCTGGGGCATCGCGGGCTTCTGCCCCGGGCCTGCGCTGGTCTCGCTCGGCACGGGCGAGGTCAAGGCGCTGGTCTTCGTGGGCGCCATGCTGCTGGGCATGGGCCTGTTCGAGCTGCTCGAGCGCCGCCGCTTCGCGCGGCGCCCGGCCTCAGCCTGAGAAGGCGCGCGCGTTCAGCCGTACAGGTACTGCGGCAGCCACAGCGTCAGCCCCGGCCAGATGTACATGAACACCATGCACAGGATGACGATCAGCATGTACGGCATCATCCCCGCGAAGATCTGGTTGATCGTCACGTGCGGCGGCGACACCCCCTTCAGGTAGAAGGCCGACATCGCCACCGGCGGCGACAGGAACGCCGCCTGCAGGTTCACGAACACCAGCACGCCGAACAGCAGCGGATCGATCTGGAAGTGCGCCAGCAGCGGCAGGAAGATGGGCACGAAGATCACGATGATCTCGGTCCACTCCAGCGGCCAGCCCAGCACGAAGATGATCGCCTGCGACAGCAGCAAGAACTGCAGCGGCGACAGGTTCATGCTCAGCACCCACTCCTCGACGATGCGCTGGCCGCCCAGCAGCGCGAACACCGCCGAGAACAGCGCCGAGCCCACGAACAGCCAGCAGACCATCGAGGTGGTCTTGAGCGTGAGGAACACCGCCTCCTTGATCTTCTTGAAGTTCAGCGTGCCGGCCTGCCACGCCATCAGGAAGGCGCCGGCCGCGCCGACCGCCGCCGACTCGGTGGCGGTGGTGATGCCGAACAAAATCACGCCCAGCACCACCAGCGTGAGCGTGGCCAGCGGCATCACCGACGACACCAGCATGCGCAAAATTTCGAACTGCTCCGCGTCCATGCGCCAGTAGTACCAGCCCAGCAGCGCGAGCGTGAAGAGGCAGGCCACCCAGAAGCCGGTGTAGAAGGCATCGGGCACCGCGGCGGTCTTGGGCGCCTCGACCGCGTCGCCCAGCTGCTGCAGGCCACCCTCACTGGCAGGGGCGGCGGCGGGCTCGCTGCCGGGAGGTTCCTCGACGCCGCCGGGGGGCTCCTGCAGGCCGCTGCCTTCGGTGGTGTTCGCGGGTTCGTCGGTGCTCGGCGGCTCGGCCAGACCGGTGCCGGACGATTCGGCTGCAGCCGGCGCGGCGGCTGCGGGCTCGCCGGTCTTCTGCGTCGCCTGCTGCGTGGCCACCGGGGCGGCCGCGTTGTTGTCCTTCTGCGAGTAGATGGTCACGTACCACCACACCGAGCCCAGCGTGACCGCGGCCAGCGCCAGCGGCACCAGTGCGCTCAGCAGGCCGCGCAGCAGCATCCACCAGCTCAGGCGCACGCCCTCGACCGCGCCGCGCAGGGCACGCCCCGGCGCCACCACGGCCGCGGCGAGCGCGGGCAGCATGCGCGGCGAGTAGCTGGCCGCGAGGTGGGCCACCCACGGCGTGATGGGGGCACGCTGCTGGTCGACCGGCATCTTGGGCGCCACCTTCGGTTGCAGCACGGCCCAGCCGATCACGTAGATCAGGTACAGCAGGGCGAGGAAGAAGCCCGGGAACATCGCCGCCGCATACAGCTTGACCACCGACTGCCCCGCCACGGCCGCGTACACGATGATCATCACCGAGGGCGGAATGAGAATGCCCAGCGTGCCGCCGGCCGTGATCACGCCAGCCGCCAGACGCGTGTCGTAGCCCGCGTTGAGCATCGGGCGCATCGCGATCACGCCCATCAGCACCACCACCGCGCCCACCAGACCGCTCGCGATGCCCCAGAAGGTGCAGACGATGAGCGTGGTCACCGCCAGCGAACCCGGCACGCGGCGGAACGCGAGCTGCACGCTGTGGAACATCTTGTCGACCAGCGCGCCGCGCTCCATCACGTAGCCCATGAGCACGAAGAGCGGAATGGACAGCAGCGTCTCGTTGGTCATGGCGCCGAAGGCGCGCTGCACCATCAGGTCGAAGACCTTGTTGTCGAGCCAGGGCGAGGCGGGGTCGTAGAAGGCGATGAAGCCGAAGAACATGCCCAGGCCCATCAGCGTGAACGCCGTGGGAAAGCCGAGCATGATCACGAAGACGATCAGGCCCAGCATCAGCAGGCCGAGTGCCGGTTCGCTCATGCGGCACCTCCCGTCGTGTCGCTCTTGCGCTGCTGCGCGGCCTGTTCGATGGCGTGGGCTTTTTCGATCACCTCGCGCTTGTCGGCCTCGTTCACGTAGCTGCTGCTGGCGAGCTGGTCGCCGACCACGTCCATTTCTTCCGCGTCTTTCAGGCGCGGCGTCCACACGCCGGTCTTCAGGCACAGCACGCAGCGCACCATCTCGGCGAGGCCCTGCACCAGCAGCACCGCGCCGGCCACGGGAATCACGAACTTGAAGGGGTACACCGGAATCGGGTCGGCGTTGAAGGTCTGTTCACGCATCGCGAGCGATTCACCGAAGTAGGTCCAGCCCGACCAGGTGAGCGCCACCACGCCGGGCAGGAAGAAAACCGCGAACAGCACGAGGTCGAGCGCGGCCTGCGTGCGCGGCTTCATGCTGCCGTAGAAGAAATCGCCGCGCACATGGCCGGCCTGCGAGAGCGTGTAGGCGCCACCCATCATGAACAGCGTGCCGTACAGCATGTTGTTGGCATCGAAGATCCAGGCCGTGGGCGCGTTCAGCGCATAGCGCTTGAACACCTCGCCGCACACCAGCAGCATCAGCGCGACGATGAGCCACGAGAAGGTCTTGCCCACGACCATGCTGAACCGGTCGACGGCGTGGAGGAAGCGTTGGATGGTCATGGCGGCAGCAGCATGGGCGAGGCCCGTTCATGGAACACCGTGGAGCCGGCGATGCCGGGCCACCGGTGTTGCCCCCTGTGCGGGGGGAAGGCGCGCGCAGGAACGACGTGCGCGCCGACGGGAAGCATCAGCTCTTCTTTTTCCCGAAGTAGTGGTTGTAGGCCATCTTGAAGTCGACGCCATAGTCGTTCTGCCACTGCAGCGCACGCTCGGCGAACACGCGCTGCGACTCCAGCACCTTCTTGAAGAGCGGGTTCTCGCCGGCTTTCTTTTCCACCGTCTTGTCCCAGGCCGCGAGCTGCGCGCGCAGCACGGCGTCGGGTGTCTTGTAGAACTTGATGCCGGCCTTCTTCATGTCGGCATAGTCTTGCGAGTTGCGCTGCACCGCCTTCCAGCTCATGTCGGCGCTGGCGGCCTGCACGGCGTAGTCGATGATGGAACGCAGCTCCTGCGGCATCGCGGCGTACTTGCCCTTGTTGAACAGCACCTCGAACTGCTCGCCCGACTGGTGAAAGCTTTGCAGCATGCAGTTCTTCACCACGTCGGGAAAGCCCAGCACGCGGTCGCTCGAGGCGTTGTTGAACTCGGCCGCGTCGATCAGGCCGCGGTCCAGCGCGGGCACGATCTCGCCGCCGGGCAGCGGGTTCACCGCGGTGCCCATCTCGGTGAACATGTCCACGGCCAGGCCCACGGTGCGGAACTTCAGGCCCTTCATGTCCTCGACCTTGGCCACCGGCTTCTTGAACCAGCCCAGCGGCTGCGTGGGCATGGGGCCGTACAGGTACGACACCACTTCCATGTTCAGGCTCTTGTAGATCTCGTCGAGCAGCGCCTTGCCGCCGCCGTAGTTGTGCCAGGCCAGCACGGTGTTGGCGTCCATGCCGAAGCCGGGGCCCGAACCCCACAGCGCCAGCGCCGAGTTCTTGCCGTAGTGGTAGGCCACCACGCCGTGGCCGCCGTCGAGCGTGCCCTTGTTCACCGCTTCGAGCAGCTGGAAGGCGGGCACGACGGCGCCCGAGGGCAGCACCTCGATCTTCAGGCGCCCGCCGGCCATGTCGTTCACCTTCTTGGCGAAGTCGTTGGCGTACTCGTGGAAGATGTCCTTGGCCGGCCAGGTGCTCTGGAAACGCAGCGACGTGGTTTGGGCCATGCTGACCATCGGCGCGGACATCGCGCCTGCGGCCACCGCCGCGCCCTTGAGAAGGCTGCGGCGGCGGGGCGATTTGCTGTCTGTCATGTGTCTCTCCATATAGTTCTCTGACCGGAACACCCAGGCCGTCGTCTTCACGTTATGGTTTCGACTGGCCGCGACCGCCATCTTTGGCGCGCCACACCTTGTGACAAACAGGGTTTTCACGAACCGGTGAAAAATTCCATCATCCGGCGTGCAGATCGATCGCCCGCAGCCGCCAAAGGCTCCGGGCTTACCCTAGAGATTCGAGAGAGAAAGCAACCATGAGTGAACCCGTTGGAGAAAAAGGCTACGCCGGCGACGTGACGCCCGAGCAGGCGGCGCAGTGGATGGCGAGCGGCGAGGCCGTGCTGGTGGACGTGCGCACCGACGCCGAGCGCGAGTGGGTCGGCTACGTGCCCGGCGCCGTGCCGCTGGCCTGGAAGCAGTGGCCGGGCATGGCGATCAACCCGGCGTTCGACGACGGCGTGCGTGCCGCCGCGGAGGGCGGCAAGAAGCTGGTGCTGCTGTGCCGCAGCGGCGTGCGCTCGATCGCGGCGGCCAAGCGCGCGACCGAGCTGGGCGCGCAGGCCTACAACATCCTCGAAGGCTTCGAGGGCAACCCGGACGAGAACGGGCACCGCGGATTGATCGGCGGCTGGCGCAAGCGCGGGCTGCCCTGGCGCCAGAACTAGAGCGCGCCGCGCGCCTCACTCGGCCGTGGCCGGGTCGATCACGCTGTACACCCGGTCCACGCGGTTGGCCGGGAAGCCGCCGAGCTCCGCGTGCCGGCGCACGAGGGCCTCGTCGGTGGCCTGGTAGACGCAGTAGATCCGGTCGTCGCTCACGTAGCTGTGGATCCACTGGATGTCGGTGCCCATGCTGCTGAGCACGCCGCAGGATTTTTGCGAGATGGCTTTCAGGTCCGCCGCGGTGAACTGGCCGGCGCCGGGGATCTCTCGCTCGATGACGAACTTGGGCATGGCGGTACTCCTGTCTAGAATCGGTCGAAGGCGACCAGGACCTATGGTGCCGACGCGAAGCCGTCCTGTATTGCCCGTCTCGCCGGACTTGTTGTCCGGAACCCCGCCCTCGCTTGCCGGGAGGTGACCATGGATGTCTTGTCGGACGTGCTGCGGACCATCCGCCTGGAGGGCGCGCTGTTCCTGAACGGGGACATGTATGCACCCTGGTGCTTCAAGGTACCCAGAGGCGCGGACATCGCGCAGGTGCTCAGGCCCGGCGCACAGCGCCTGGCCATCTGCCACCTCGTGCTGCAAGGCGAATGCTGGGCCCAGGTCGAAGGCGAGGCGCCGGTGCGCGCGCACGCCGGCGACGTGATCGTCGCGCCGCATGGCGATTCGCATGTGCTGGGCAGCGGCCTGCAGCATGCGGCGGTGGACATGTCGCATGTGGTGAGTCCGCGAGCGCCCGAGCTGGCGCGTGTGCGCTACGGCGGCCAGGGCGACCGCACCTTGCTGGTCTGCAGCTGGTTCGCGTACGAAGGCGACGCGCCCAACCCCGTCATGGCGAACATCCCGCGCCTGTTCACCACGCCGCTGCGCAGCAGGCCGGCAGGCCCGTGGATCGAGCAGTCGGTCAACTTCGTCCTGGGTGACGCGGCTTCGCACACGCCCGGCTCGGAGATGCTGGCCGCCAAGGTGGCGGAAGTGCTGTTCACCGAAGTGCTGCGCGGCTACATCGAATCCATGCCCGCCAACAACCCCGGCTGGCTGGCGGGCCTGCGCGACCCCTATGTGAGCCGCTGTCTGGCGCTGATGCACGCCGAGCCCGCGCGCAACTGGACGGTCGATGCACTGGCGCAGGAAATCCACACCTCGCGCAGCGTGCTGGCGGACCGCTTCACCGAACTGGTGGGCGCGCCGCCCATGCACTACCTGGCGCGCTGGCGCATGATCCTGGCCGCCGGCATGCTGCGCAAGGACCAGGGCAACCTGGCGCGCATCGCCGAAGGCGTGGGCTACGAATCGGAAGCCGCTTTCAACCGCGCGTTCAAGCGCGAGTACGGCGTGTCGCCAGGGGCCTGGCGGCACAACGGCGCCTAGCGAGGCGCCGTTGCGGGGGTCAGAGCGCCGGAATGCGCAGCTTCTGTCCCGGATAGATCTTGTCGGGGTGCGACAGCATCGGCTTGTTCGCCTCGAAGATCACGTTGTACTTGTTGGCGTCGCCGTAGTACTTCTTCGAGATGGCCGAGAGCGTGTCGCCGCGCACCACGTCGTGGTACTGGGCCGGCGGCGCGGCCGGGGCGACGAGGTTGTTGTCCACGCTCGTCACGTTGGCCACGTTGCCCGCGGCGAGCGCGGCTTTCTCGCTGGCTTCCTGCGAGGGCGCCTGGCCCGCGAGGGTGACGACGCCGCTGCTGGCGGTGTAGGTCACTTCCAGTCCGGTGAGGCCGAGGTTCTGGGTCTCGATGTAGGTCTTGATGGCCGCGGCGGCTGCCGTGTTCGCATCGGGCGTGGCGGCCTGGGCCGACGAGCCGCCGAACAGTTTTTCACCGGCTTCCTTGATGAAGCTGAGCAATCCCATGGTGTTCTCCTTGTGCCGTGGTGGATGGAAAAGGCGAATGTAGCGGCGGAACCGGGACGCTCCGCGTAGGCCCGCGCCGCGACTGTCAAAGAGGCGCCAGCAGGAATAACAACAAAGTCGCAATAATCGCGCGCATGTCTTCCCCCTTCCTCGCCATCGACATCGGCAACACCCGGCTCAAGTGGGCGCTTTACGAGGGGGCCTTCCCCGGCGCGGCACTGCAGGCCCATGGTGCCGAATTTCTCGACCACATCGAACGGCTGGCCGACGGCCCCTGGGCCGACCTGCCGGCGCCCGGGTCCATGCTGGGCTGCGTCGTGGCCGGCGACACCTTGCGGCGGCGCGCCGAAGAGCAGATCACCGAGCGCTTCGACTGCACGCCGCGCTGGGTGGTGTCGAGCGCGGGCGAGGCCGGCATCGTCAACGGCTACGACCATCCGACGCGGCTGGGCGCCGACCGCTTCGTGGCCATGATCGGCGCGCGCCACCGCATGCTGTCGCAGGGGCCCGAGCGGCCGATGGTGGTGGTGCTGATCGGCACGGCCGTCACCGTCGAGGCGATCGATGCCAGCGGCAAGTTCCTGGGCGGCCTGATCCTGCCTGGCCACGGCATCATGCTGCGCGCGCTCGAATCGGGCACGGCGGGCCTGCACGTCCCCACCGGCGAGGTGCGTGAATTTCCCACCAACACCAGCGACGCGCTGACCAGCGGCGGCACCTACGCCATCGCGGGCGCGGTCGAGCGCATGGTGCAGCACGTGCGCTCGCACTGCGGCGCCGAGCCGGCCTGCTTCATGACCGGCGGCGCGGGCTGGAAGATGGCGCCCGCCATGAACGGGGACTTCGAACTGGTCGAGAGCCTGATCATGGACGGCCTGCTCGTCATCGCGAAGGCACGGGCCCCGGCGGCGGCCGGCTGACCCGTCTTCCTTCTTCTCACCGCCTCATCAGGGCTCAGGCTTCATCAGCGCCTCGCCCATGGCCTGGAAGGCGGGCAGGGTGAGCGGGTCGTTGCCCGCGTTGGCGGCGATCGGGTGCGCGGCGTAGCGCACGATCACCATCTCGGCCTTCGGATCGACATAGATGCTCTGGCCGTGGATGCCGCGCGCCATGTACGCGCCGTGCGGGTTGTGCGAGACCCACCACATGTTCCGGTAGCTCCAGCCCGGCAGCAGCGCATAGCCCGCCTTCGCGAACTTGGCCGGGTCGGCGCCGCGCTGGATGTCGTCGACCACCGCCTTGGCGATCGCCTGCTGCCCGTTGGGCGCGCGACCGCCGTTGCGCAGCGTCTCGCCGAAGCGCGCGATGTCGCGCAGCACGGTGTTCAGGCCGCCGCCGCCCGACTCGGTGCCGATGCGGTCGACCATGAAATACGCGTCCTGCTCGGCGCCGATGCGGCGCCAGATCTTCTCGCTCAGCAGGTCGGCCAGCGAGCGGTTGGACGCGCGGCGCACGATCCAGGCCAGCACCTCGGCGTTGACCGTCTTGTAGGCAAAGGCATCGCCGTGCGTGCCTTCCTTCTTGAGCGTGGCCAGGAATTCGTAGAACGACTTCGGGCCCGTGTAGTTGGCGCCCTGCGTGAGCATGCCGCCGGCGCGCGCATAGTCCCAGACCTCGGCCTTCGGGTCGGCGTAGTTCTCGGAGTAGCGCACGCCGATGGTCATGTCCATCACCTGGCGCACGGTGGCGTCGCCGTAGGCCGTGTCCTTGAGTTCGGGCAGGTACTTGGTGACCGGCGCCGACGGGTCGAGCGTGCCTTCCTGCGCGAGGATGGCCGCCAGCGTGCCCACGAAGGACTTGGTGACCGACATCGCCAGGTGCGGGCGCTCGGGCGTGAGCGCGCCGAAGTACTTCTCGTAGACCACCTGGCCGCGGTGCAGCACCAGGATGCCGTCGGTGTAGGTGCGCGCGATCATCTGGCCGAAGGTCTGCGCCTCGCCGCCGCCCATGGGCTGGAAGCGCACGGCCTCGATGTCGAAGCGGGGCTTGGCCGCCGGCAGCGGGCTGGCGGCGCCGGGGCCGCGCCACACGTTGGCCGTGGGCACCGTCTCGCGCACGTGCGAGAAGCTCCAGCGGATGCGCGGGTACACGCCGCCGACCGGGTTGTCGAAGGTGATCTGCTTGTCGGGCGGCGGCGGAAAGCCCTGCATCCAGCCCAGCGCCTCGACCGAGGTGGCGGCGGGATCGGGCAGCGCGGGCGCCGGCGGGGTCTGGGCGAGGCTGGTGTTCACGGCAAGAAGGGTGAAGGCGGCGGCCAGCGCCGTGCGTTGAAAGAAGAGAAACGACGACACAGAAGAAGAGGGCATGCAACGGGCTCCAGTGGACGACAGAAACGGAACGGAAATCAACAGCCTCAGCGGCCGCTGAAACGCGCAGGCCGGCGCTCGATGAAGGAGCGCACGCCCTCGGCCGCGTCCTCGCTGTTCGACAGGCGTTTCTGCGTCTCGATGAACTCCGCCACGGCCGCCAGCGGCCCGTGTTCGATCGCCTTGAGCACGTTGAGCCGCGTGGCCTGCACGGCCAGCGGCGCCTGGGCCGCGATGCGCTGCGCGATCTGCAGCGCTTCGTCCAGCTCCTGGCCGGCCGGCACCACCTTCTGCACGAAGTTCAGGCGATAGGCCTCGGCGCTGCCGAACTCGTCGGCCGTGAGCAGGTGCAGCATCGCGTTGCCCAGCCCCGCGCGCTCGGCCATGCGCAGCGTGGCGCCGCCCGTGGCCATGATGCCGCGCTGCACTTCCATCTGCGAGAAGCGGCAGTTGTCGGCCGCCACCACGATGTCGGCGCCCAGCATCAGCTCGATGCCCACCGTGAAGCAGATGCCCTTCACGGCCGCGACCATCGGCTTGGTGCGGCGGCGGTAGCCCTCCAGGCCGAAGTCGTGCGGCTCCACCAGCCCGGCCGGAATCGCCTTCTCGCCGCGCTTCATGTACTCGGTGACCGCCGGCAGGTCCAGGCCCGCCGTGAAGTGGTCGCCGAACGCATGCAGCACGCCCACGCGCAGGCTGGGGTCGTCGTCCAGCCGCGTGTAGGCCTCGGCCAGCTGCTTGAACATCGGCGGCGTCCAGCCGTTGCGCTTGGCGGGGCGGTTGATGCCGATCAGCAGCACGTGGTCGAGCACCTGGGTGTCGATGCAGCCTTCGGCGGGTGGGGTGGTGGGGGTGGGGGTGGCGGTCATGGCGTTGCTTGTCTCCTTGTTTTTATGGAATGCCGGATCAGTACGTGTAGACGCCGCGGCCCGTTTTACGGCCCAACTGGCCGGCGGCGACCATTTCCTTGAGCAGCGGGCAGGGGCGGTACTTGGAATCGCCGAACTGCTCCAGGTAGACCTCCATCACGGCCAGGCACACGTCCAGGCCGATCATGTCGGCCAGCGCCAGCGGGCCGATGGGCTGGTTGCAGCCCAGCTTCATGCCGGCGTCGATGTCCTCGGCCGTGGCCAGGCCCTCGGCCAGCACGAAGAAAGCCTCGTTGATCATCGGCACCAGGATGCGGTTCACCACGAAGCCCGGCGCGTTCTTCACCGTGATGGGCGACTTGCCCAACTTCTCGGCCAGCGCCTTCACGGCGTCGTGCGTGGCGTCGCTCGTGAGGTAGCCGCGGATCAGCTCCACCAGCGCCATCATCGGCACCGGGTTGAAGAAGTGCATGCCGATAAAGCGGTCGGCGCGCGAGGTGGCGGCGGCCAGCTGCGTGATCGAGATCGACGAGGTGTTCGACGCGATGATCACCTCGGGGCCCACCAGCTCGTCCACCTGTTTGAGGATCTTGAGCTTGAGCGCGTGGTTCTCGGTGGCGGCCTCGATGACCAGCTGCGCGCCCTTCAGGTCGTTGTAGTCGGTCGAGCCCTTGATCAGCGCCAGCGCCGCGGCCTTCTGCTCGGCCGTGAGCTTTTCTTTCTTGATCAGGCGGTCGAGGCTGCCCGAGATGGTGGCGATGCCCTTGTCGACGGCGGCCTGGGCCACGTCGATCATCACCACGTTGACACCCGACACCGCGCAGGCCTGGGCGATGCCGTTGCCCATGGTGCCGGCGCCGATGATGCCCACAGTCTGAATCGTCATGAAAAATGCTCCTTGAAACAAAAAAAGAAAAACGCAGGCGAGGCGGGCGCGGGGCCGCCGTCGCGCAATGGCGGCAATTGTGAATCAGCCCGGAGGGGCCGCCGTTCCCGTGGGCGACACCGGCCCGGGGTGGCTTACAGTGCTGCGATTGTTTTCAACCCCATTTTTTCGAGCCCTCGCATGACCACCCTCGGCACTCCCCTGTCCCCTTCCGCCACCCGCGTGATGCTGCTCGGCTCCGGCGAGCTCGGCAAGGAGGTGCTGATCGCCCTGCAGCGCCTGGGCGTCGAGACCATCGCCGTCGACCGCTACGAGAACGCCCCCGGCCAGCAGGTGGCGCACCACGCGCGCACCATCACCATGAGCGACCCCGACCAGCTCAAGGCGCTGATCGAGGCCGAGAAGCCCACGCTGGTGGTGCCCGAGATCGAGGCCATCGCCACGCCCATGCTGCAGCAGCTGGAAGACGCGGGCGTGGTGCGCGTCATTCCCACGGCCCGCGCCGCTCGCCTCACGATGGACCGCGAAGGCATCCGCCGCCTGGCGGCCGAGACGCTGGGCGTGCCGACCAGCCCCTACAAGTTCTGCGACTCGCTGGCCGAGCTGCAGGCCGCCATCGACGCGGGCATCGGCTACCCCTGCATCGTCAAGCCCGTGATGAGCAGCTCCGGCAAGGGCCAGAGCAAGATCGACGGTCCGGCCGACGTGCAGAAGGCCTGGGACCACGCCATGGCCGGCGGCCGCGTGAGCCACGGCCGCGTGATCGTCGAGGGCTTCATCGACTTCGACTACGAGATCACGCTGCTGACCGTGCGCGCGAAGGACGCGGCCGGCGCCGTCGAAACCAAGTTCTGCGACCCCATCGGCCACGTGCAGGTCAGCGGCGACTACGTGGAAAGCTGGCAGCCCCACCCCATGGCGCCGGCCGCATTGCAGAAGGCGCAGCAGATCGCGCAGGCCGTCACGGCCGATCTGGGCGGCCAGGGCCTGTTTGGCGTCGAGCTGTTCGTGAAGGGCGACGAGGTCTGGTTCAGCGAAGTCAGCCCGCGCCCGCACGACACCGGCATGGTCACCATGGCCACGCAGTGGCAGAACGAGTTCGAGCTGCACGCGCGCGCCATCCTCGGCCTGCCGGTCGACACCTCGCTCAAGAGCCCGGGCGCCAGCGCCGTGATCTACGGCGGCGTGGACGCCACCGGCATCGCCTTCGACGGCGTGGCCGAGGCGCTGCAGGTGCCCGGCAGCGACATCCGCCTGTTCGGCAAGCCCGAGAGCTTCGTCAAGCGCCGCATGGGCGTGGCGCTGGTGCATGCGGCCGACACCGACACGGCCCGCAAGCTGGCCAAGGAAGCCGCCTCGCGCGTGAAGCCCCGCACGGCCTGAGCGACCGAACCCTCCGGGTGAACCCGCGAGCCGGGCCCCGGTAGCCAGTTTTCGCAAGCGACCCCGCAGCGGTGCGGGCATGGTGCGGGTCTTGTCGCCAGGACGCCGGTCGGGTGCGGGTGCATGCGGATACCCCGCAGGCGCCCCGCCCTCCACACTGAGCGCTCCGTTCGATTCACCGGAGACACCATGCTGCATCCCCAGGCGCGCGCCTTGCTGGATTTCATCGAAGCGCGCGGCATTCCGCCGACCCACACCCTGTCGCCCGCCGACGCGCGGGCCTACTACCGCGAGCGCCGCACCGCCACGCAGCCGCTGCCGGCCGAGGTCGCCGAGGTGCGCGACCTCGCCGCCGACGGGCCGCACGGCACCATTGCGGTGCGGCTGTACAAGCCGCTCGGCGCAGGCCCGGGCCCGCTGCCCGTGCTGGTGTACTACCACGGCGGCGGCTGGGTCATCGGCGACCTCGACACGCACGACGTGCTGTGCCGCGAGCTGGCCAACGGCGCGGGCTGCGCGGTGGTCGCGGTCGACTACCGCATGGGCCCGGAGCACCGCTTTCCCACCGCCGTGGACGACGTGCTCGCCGCCACCCGCTGGGTGCGCCGCGAGGCCGCCGCGCTGGGGCTCGATGCGAGCCGCCTCGCGGTGGGCGGCGACAGCGCGGGCGGCAACCTCGCGGCCGTGGCGTCGATCGCCGCGCGCGATGCGGGCGACCTGCCGATCGTGTTCCAGCTCCTGATCTACCCGGCCACCGACATGCGCCGCGGCCATCCGTCGCACCAGGCGAACGGGCAGGGCTACCTGCTCACGCGCGACACGATGACCTACTTCCACGACCACTACATCACCGACGCGAAGCACGACCTCGACTGGCGCGCCTCGCCGCTGCTGCACACCGACCTGGCGGGCCTGCCGCCGGCGCTCGTGCTCACGGCCGGCTACGACCCGCTGCGCGACGAAGGCGCGGCGTATGCCGAGGCGCTCACGGCCGCCGGCAACCGCGCGAACTACGTGTGCTTCGAGCGCCAGATCCATGGCTTCATCACCATGGGCAAGGTGCTCGACGAGGCCCACACCGCCGTCGCGTTGTGCGCGGCGGAACTGCGCCGCGCGTTCGCGCCGGCCTAGGGAAAGTCCCCGCGCAAATGGATGCCGCGCGCAAGGCCCCCGCCGCTACGATCCAGCGAACGCGGCGCCACCCCCCGGTCGGACGTCGTCGACCGATGCAGGAGACAGACACCATGCAGCGAACCAGGACGTCGACGCCTTCGGGCGGCGATGCACGGCAGGGCGAACGCCTCATGTGGCTCACGCCGCAGCGCGTCTTCTACGCCGGGCTGCTCGGCGCCGCGGCCGAGCGCGCCATGGGCGGGCACGGCGTGTACGTGTCGCCCGCCGGTGCGCCGCCCAACCGCATCCGCATCGGCGGCGGGGCCTGGCAAAGCGGCGAGTTCATCGTGGTGCCGCCGCACGTGCCGCACCAGGTCGAGAGCGCCTGCCCGCTGATCTTCAACCTGCTGATCGAATCGGAGTCGGTCGATCCCGCGCGCATGCCGGCCTTTTTGCAGCACTGCGGCCCGGTCGATGCGCCGGCCTTCGTGCAGCGCATGCGCGAGGTCCACGCCCACCTGCTGGCGGCCTCGGCGCGCGGCATCGACTTCGACGGCTTCGATTTCGACGCGCTGTTCTTCGACGGCCCGCTCACGCCGCGCCCGCTCGACGCGCGCATCCGCAAGGTGGTCGACATGCTCGTGGCCGACCCGGCCGCGCCCGCTTCGGCGGAAGATTGCGCGGCCTCGGTGCACCTGTCGTTCTCGCGCTTTTTGCACCTGTTCAAGCAGGAAACCGGAATGGCGTTTCGCGGCTTCCGGGCCTGGAAGCGCGCGCGCAGCCTGCTGCGCTACGTGCACCAGAGCGGCACGCTCACCGACATCGCGCTGGACACAGGCTACCCCGATTCCACGCACTTCAGCCATTCGATCCGCCAGGTCTACGGGCTCAAGCCCAGCGACATCGTGGCGGGCTCGCGCCGCCTCGCGCTGCACGACGCGGCCGGCGGGTTCCGGCAGTAAGCGCAGGCGGGACGGCATCGCATGCAGATCCTCCAACTCCTGCTTTCGGGCATTGCGCAAGGGTGCATCTACGGCCTCATCGCGCTGGGCTTCGTGCTGATCTACAAGGCCACCGAAACGGTGAGCTTCGCGCAGGGCGACCTGATGATGCTCGGCGCGTTCGGTGCCTTCGCGGGCATGTCGCTCTTCGGCATGCCGTTCTGGCTTGCGGCGCTCTTGGCCGTGGTGGCCATGGCGGCCTTCGGCGTGCTGCTCGAGCTGGTGGTGATCCGCCCGATCCTCGGGCAGCCGCAGTTCTCGATCGTGATGCTGACCATCGGCATCGCCTACGTGGCGCGCGGCCTCATCACCATGGTGCCGGGCATCGGCACCGACACCCACACGCTGGCCGTGCCCTACAAGGACCAGATCTGGAAGCTGGGCGAGCTGGTGGTGAACCTGGAGCAGTTCGTGATCATCGTGGCCACCGCGATCCTGTGCGGCCTGCTGTACGCCATGTTCCGCTACAGCAAGCTGGGCATCGCGATGCAGGCCTCGTCGCAGAACCAGCTGGCGGCCTACTACATGGGCATTCCGGTGAAGCGGCTCAACGGGCTGGTGTGGGGGCTCGCCGCTGCGGTGGCGGCCATCGCCGGCATGCTGCTGGCGCCCATCACCTTCGTGCACGCCAACATGGGCTTCATCGGCCTGAAGGCCTTTCCGGCGGCGGTGGTGGGGGGCTTCGGCAGCCTGCCGGGCGCGATCGTCGGCGGGCTGGTGATCGGCATCGTCGAGTCGTTCGCGGGCTTCTATCTGCCCGACGGTTTCAAGGACACGGCGCCGTACATCGTGGTGCTGCTGATGCTCATGATCAAGCCGAACGGATTGTTCGGCGAAAAGCTGCGCAAGAAGGTCTGAACATCCCATGCGCTTCATCTTCAAGACCAGCTACGACCAGGACATCCGCCTCGCGCGGCACGGTGGCCACGTGCTCTGGTACAGCCTGCTCGTGGCCTTCCTGCTCGTCGCGCCGTGGGTCATCGACGAGTACTGGCTCGCGCAGCTGACCTTCGTGCTGATCTACGGCATCGTCGGCCTGGGGCTGATGCTGCTGGCGGGCTTCACGGGGCAGTTCTCCATCGGGCACGCGGCGTTCCTCGGAACGGGCGCGTACACGCAGGGCGTGCTGACGAACATGGGCGTGCCGTTCCCGCTCGCCCTACTCGCGTCGGCGGCGCTCTCGGCGGCGGTGGGCGTGGTGGTGGCGATGCCGGCGCTGCGCGTGAAGGGCATCTACCTGGGCATCGCGACGCTGTCCTTCGGCTTCATCGTCGAGGAGGTGTTCGCGCGCTGGGAAAGCGTGACGGGCGGCAATGCGGGCCTGCATGTGAAGTCGCCGCAGCTGTTCGGCTGGTCGCTGGGCTCGGGCGAGGGCTTCTACTTTCTGTGCCTGGTGGTCGCGGTGGTGTCCACGTTGGGCATCCTGAACCTGCTGCGCTCGCCGACGGGGCGTGCCTTCGTCGCCATCCGTGATTCGGAGATTTCGGCGCAGAGCATGGGCATCCACCTGGCGCGCTACAAGACGATGTCGTTCGCGATCTCGGCCGCGCTCGCGGGCTTGGGTGGCGCGCTGTATGCGCACAAGCTGAGCTTCATCTCGCCGGACCAGTTCAACATCCTGCAGTCGATCGACCTGCTGCTGATGGTGGTGATCGGCGGGCTGGGCTCGGTGCACGGCGCGTTCCTCGGCGCGATCTTCCTCATCGCGATGCCGCAGCTGATCTCGATGGGCAAGGACTGGCTGCCGGCGGTGGTCGGCCAGGCGCCCGGCCTGCAGGGGCTGGTGTACGGGCTGGTGCTGATCGCCTTCGTGCTGTTCGAGCCGCTGGGGCTGTACGGGCGCTGGCTGAAGATCCGCACCTGGCTGCAGCTCTTCCCGTTCTACCGCAAGGGTTTGTTCAAGCGGCAGAAGTCGTTCACCAAATCGGATCGGCTGAGATGAGCAACGACGTCCTTCTGTCTGCGAAAGACCTGAGCGTGCGCTTCGGCGGCGTGCTGGCGGTCAACAAGGTGAGCTTCGATGTGCGGCGCGGCGAGGTGTTCACGCTCATCGGCCCGAACGGCGCGGGCAAGACGACGGTGTTCAATCTGATCAGCCGCATCTACACGCCGACCACGGGCGAGATCACCTGGCATGGCGAGGCGGGTGGGGCGATCGCGCTCACGCAGCAGGCGCCGCACGCCATTGCCGCGCTGGGCATTGCGCGCACCTTCCAGAACATCGAGCTGTTCGAGCATGCGACGGTGCTGCACAACCTGCTGATCGGGCGCCACACGCACCGGCAGACGGGGTTCTGGAGCGAGGTGTTCTTCACGCCGGCCACGCGCCGCGCCGAGATCGCGGCGCGCGAGAAGGCGGAGCAGGTGATCGACCTGCTCGACCTGCAGCACTACCGCGACTCGATGGTGGCGGGGCTGCCTTATGGCGTGCGCAAGGTGGTGGAGCTTGCACGCGCGCTGTGCACCGAGCCCAAGCTGCTGCTGCTCGACGAGCCTTCTTCGGGGCTCAATGTCGAGGAGACGGCGGACATGGCGTTCTGGATTCAGGACATCCAGCATGAGCTGGGGGTGTCGGTGTTGATGGTCGAGCACGACATGTCGCTGGTTTCCAAGGTGTCGGATCGCGTGCTGGCCATGAATCAGGGCGAGGTGCTGGCTACGGGGTCTCCGCGTGAGGTGCAGGCGGATTCGCGGGTCATCGAGGCTTACCTTGGGACTGTGGATGACGTGAGCAGTTTGCGGAGGGTGGTGGCGTGACTTGCTTCTTCGTTACCCCTTTGGAGACGCCCGGTGCGCGGCACGGCGCGGTCGCCCCCACTGTGCCGGCCGCTGCGCGGCTGCCCTGCGGTGCTCGCGTTTCGCGGGGTCTCGCAGAACTCGCTTCGCTCAAACAGCTGCGAGCCCTGATCCGCGAAACGCTGCGCTCCTCGGCGGCACAGAGGGGGCGCCCACGCCGCACCGCACACCGGGCTTCGTCGTGGCGTGATGGCTCTGCGCGTTCCGCCTTGAACTCGGGAGCACACGCATGAGCGACGTCGTACTCCAACTGCTCAATGTCGAAAGCGCCTACGGTCCGATCAAGGCCATCCGGGGCGTGAGCCTGAAGGTGCGCAAGGGCGAGATCGCGACGGTGCTGGGCTCCAACGGCGCGGGCAAGACGACGATCCTCAAGACCATCTCCGGGATCATCGATCCGCGCAAGGGCAGCATCGAGTTCCAGGGCCAGGACATCACGGCGAAAGACCCGGCCTTCATCGTGCAGCAGGGCCTGAGCCATGTGCCCGAAGGGCGCGAGGTGTTCCCGCTGCTGTCGGTGAAGGACAACCTGCTGATGGGCGCCTACACGCGCAAGGACCGCGACGGCGTGGCGCGGGACATCGAGACCGTCTTCACCTACTTTCCGATCCTGCGCGAGCGCGCCACGCAGGACGCCGGCCTGCTCTCGGGCGGGCAGCAGCAGATGCTGGCCATTTCGCGCGCCATCATGGCGGCGCCGCACCTCATTCTTCTGGACGAACCCAGCCTGGGCCTGAGCCCCAAGCTCACCAAGGAAATCTTCGAGATCGTGGTGCGCATCAACCGCGAGCGCGGCACCACCATCCTGCTGGTGGAGCAGAACGCGAACATGGCGCTCAACGCCGCGGATCACGGCTACGTGCTGGAGAACGGTCGCATCGTGATGGAAGACTCGTGCGAACGTCTGCGCGAGAAGGACGACATCAAGGAGTTCTACCTCGGTGTCAAGGACGACGGCGTGCGCGGCGAGCGGCGCTGGAAAAAGAAGAAGACCTGGAGGTAGCCGTCGCCATGCAAGGACTCTGGGATCTTCGAACCATCGAACCCGGCCACGACATCCTCGTGCCCGGCGAGACGCTGTCGGCCATGTTCTGGAACGCCGTGCGCCAGCGCAGCGACAACATCTGGATGCGGCAAAAGGAGCTGGGCATCTGGCGCAGCTGGAGCTGGCGCCAGACCGCCGAGGCCGTGCGCGAGATCGCGGCCGGCCTGCAGGCCATCGGCTTCACGCGCGGCGAGTGCGCGTCCATTCTTTCGAACACCGTCATCGAATGGGTGCTGGCCGACCTGGCCGTGCTCAGCTGCGGTGGTGTGTCCAACGGCATCTACCCGACCGACGCCGCCTCGCAGGTGGAGTACCTGTGCGAAGACTCGCGCACCACCGTGCTCTTCGTGGAAGACGACGAGCAGCTCGACAAGGCACTCGAGGTGCGTGCCCGTCTGCCCGGCCTGCGCCGCGTGGTCGTGTTCGACATGGAAGGCCTGCGCGAGCTCGACGACCCGGGCGTGATGAGCCTCGATGCGCTGCGCGCCCTCGGCCGCACGCACCTGGCGGGCGATCCGCAGGCGGTGGAGCGCAGCGTGGCGGCCTGCCGTCCCGAAGACCTGGCGATTCTGGTCTACACCTCGGGCACCACCGGCAAGCCCAAGGGCGCCATGCACAGCCACGCGGGGCTGGTGTACACCGCGCGCGGCTACAACACGCTCATCGCGCAGGACGAGAAAGACGAGCGCATGTGCTTCCTGCCGCTGTGCCACATCGCCGAGCGCATGGGCGGCGAGTACTTCGCGATGTACACGGGCTCGATCCTCAACTTCGTCGAGAACCCCGAGACGGTGCCCGAGAACGTGCGCGAGATCGCGCCCACGGTGTTCACGGGCGTGCCGCGCGTGTGGGAGAAGTTCTATTCGGGCGTGATGATCGCGCTGAAGGAGGCCAGCCCGCTGCAGCAGGCCGCCTACCACTGGAGCATCGGCGTGGGCGAGACCATCGCCAACAAGGTGCTCGCGGGGCAGGAGATCGGCACGGGGCTGCGCCTGAAGTTCCGGCTGGCGCGGCTGCTGGCGCTGGACAACGCGCGCAAGCTCATCGGCATCCACCGCGCGCGCTTTCTCGTGACCGGCGCGGCGCCCATCTCGCCTGAGCTGGTCAAGTGGTACCTCGCGCTGGGCGTGCCCATGCTCGAGGTGTGGGGCATGACGGAGTCGTGCGGTGCTTCCACGGCCGTGCCCGTCACCCGCATCAAGCCCGGCTCCATCGGCCCGGCCACGGGCTACAACGAGGTGCGCATCGATCCGGCCACCAGCGAGATCCTGGTGCGCGGCCCCAATGTCTTCATGGGCTATTTGAATCTGCCGGAGAAGACCGCCGAGACCATCGACGCCGACGGCTGGCTGCACACGGGCGACGTGGGCGTGATGGACGAGGACGGGTATTTCCGCATCACCGACCGGATGAAAGACATCATCATCACGGCAGGCGGCAAGAACGTGACCCCGAGCGAGCTGGAGAACGAGCTCAAGTTCAGCCTCTACATCACCGATGCCGTGGTGATCGGCGACAAGAGGCCCTACCTCACGGTGATCGTCATGATCGACCAGGAGAACGTCGAGAAATTCGCGCAGGACCACGACGTGCCGTTCAGCAACTACGAGAGCCTGACACGCACGCAGGAAGTGCAGGACCTGATCCAGGGCGAGATCGATCGCGTCAACGCCAAGTTCGCGCGCGTCGAGCAGATCAAGAAATTCTTCCTGCTCGAAACGCAGCTCAGCGCCGAGGACGAGGAGCTCACGCCGACGATGAAGCTCAAGCGCAAGCTGGTGCAGACCAAGTACGCGCAGCGCATCGACGCCATGTACCGCTGACCTCTTTTTTGCCAACCCGAGGAGACAACGCTATGACGAAGCTCAAGACATTGACGACGCTGGCCGTGCTGGGCTTGATCGCGACGCTCGCGTCCGCGCAGCAGCAGGGCGTGAACAAGGACGAGATCCGCATCGGCACCATCCAGGACCTGTCGGGTCCGCTGGCGGGCTTCGGCAAGCAGGCGCGCAACGGCATGCAGCTGCGCGTGGACGAACTCAACGAGCAGGGCACGCTCAACGGCCGCAAGCTCAAGCTCTTCGTCGAAGACTCGGGCTACGACCCGAAGAAGGCGGTGCTGGCGGCGCAGAAGCTGGTCAACCAGGAAAAGATATTCATCATGGCCGGCCACATCGGCACGGCACAGAACATGGCGGCGATGCCGGTGCAGTTCGACAAGAACGTCGTCAACTACATGCCCATCACGGCGGCGCGCGAAATGTACGAGCCGCTGAACCGGCTGAAGTACTCGTTCGCGGCCACCTACTACGACCAGATCCGCCTGGCACTGCCCAAGATGATCAAGGACAAGGGCGCCAAGAAGGTCTGCACGATCTACCAGGACGACGAGTTCGGCCTGGAAGTGCAGCGCGGCGCCGAGGCCGGCCTGAAGGCCGCGGGCATGGAGCTGGCCGAGAAGACCTCGTTCAAGCGCGGCGCCACCGACTTCAGCTCGCAGGTCGCCAAGATGAAGGCCGCCAACTGCGACCTCGTGGTGCTCGGCACCATCATCCGCGAGACCATCGGCACGGTGGGCGAGTCGCGCAAGACCGGCTTCAACCCGACCTTCCTGGGCTCGAGCGCGGCCTACACCGACCTGATTCACAAGCTCGGCGGCAAGGCCATGGACGGCGTGTACGCCACCATGACGGTGCAGAACCCCTACACCGACGAGCAGTCGCAGCCGCTGCGCTTCTGGGCCAACAAGTACAAGACCAAGTTCAACGAAGACCCGACCGTGTTCTCGGTGTACGGCTACGTGATCATCGACTCGTTCATCAAGGCCGCCACCAAGGCCGGCCCGAACCTGACGACCGACAGCTTCATCAAGGCGATGGACAGCATCACCTTCGAGCCCGACATGTTCGGCAGCCCGAAGAGCACCTACACCGCCACCAAGCGCCTGGGCAACGACCAGTCGCGGCTGTCGCAGATCAAGGACGGCAAGTGGGTCGTCGTCTCCGACTACGTGACGCCGTAACTGGTACTCCCCCAGGCTTCGCGCACTGCGTGTCGCTTCTCCAACCCCCTCGCCGGGGGCAACACCAGCGGCCCGGCAAAGCCGGTTCCGCGGTGTTCCACGATCTGGGCGCGCAGGTTTATATTTGCGGCGAACTCTCAGCGTGAGCCCGCCATGCCCCAGTATTGGTTGATGAAATCCGAGCCCGACGAGGTCTCGATCGACGATGCCCTCGCCGCGCCCGATGCCACCGTGGCGTGGACCGGCGTGCGCAACTACCAGGCCCGCAACTTCATGCGCGACGGCATGAAGGTCGGCGACGGCGTGCTGTTCTATCACTCGAGCTGCCCCGAGCCCGGCATTGCCGGCATCGCGCGCGTGGCCTCGGCCATCAAGCCCGACCCGACGCAGTTCGACCCGAAGTCGCCGTACTACGACGCCAGCGCGAAGAAGGAAGACCCGCGCTGGCTGCTGGTCGACGTGCAGGCGCTGCGCAAGACGCGGCTGCTGGCGTTGCCCGAGCTGCGCGCCAAGCCCGAGCTGGCCGATCTGGTCATCCTGCGCAAGGGCAACCGGCTGTCGATCACGCCGGTGGAGCCGGCGCACTGGAAGGTCATCGAGAAGATGCTGGCCTGAACGAACCGGTTCAGGCGACTTTCGACAGGATCGGGAACAGCTTGCCGAGCCCGTCGGCCATCACCTCGACCGCGAGCGCCGCGAGGATCAGGCCCATCAGCCGCGTCATGATGTTGATGCCGGTCTTGCCGAGCACCCGCGCGATCGGCTGCGCGAGCGAAAACGCCAGCGCGGTCGCCAGCGCTACGACCACGCCATAGCCGACCAGCAGCCCCAGCTCCCACAGGTGCTGTGTCTTGTCGGCGTAGATCACCACGGTGGAGATGGCGGCCGGGCCGGTGAGCAGCGGAATGGTGAGCGGCACCACCGCGATGGAGGCGCCCATCGACGCCTTCACTTCCACCGCGCGCAGCTCGTCGACGTTGGTCTTGCTCTCGGCCGGTTGCGCGTTGAGCATCGAGATCGAGCTCATGAGCAGCAGCAGCCCGCCGCCGACCTGGAAGCTCGCGATCGAGATGCCGAAGAAGGACAGCAGCTGCAGCCCGATGAGCGCGCTGACGGCAATGACCACGAAGGCGCTGAAGGCTGACATGCGCACCGTGCGCTTGCGCTGGGCGTCGGAGTAGTCCTGCGTGTAGTGAATGAAGAAGGGCACGATGGCCAGCGGGTTGACGATGGCCACCAGCGTGACCAGCGGCTTGATGAGGTCCATGGAGGTGCTCATCGTTATCGTCCTCCGGTCACGTCGAGCAGGGCCATGGTGGTGTAGCTGGCCTCGGGCGAGAGCAGCCACAGGACGGCACCGGCAATTTCTTCGGCGGTGCCGCTGCGCTTCATCGGCACGCCTGGGCCCATCTCGGCGGCGCGGCCAGGCTGGCCTCCGGAGGCGTGGATCTCGGTGTCGATCACGCCGGGGCGCACCGCGTTCACGCGGATGCCTTCGTCGGCCACTTCCTTGGCCAGGCCGATGGTCAGGGTGTCGATGGCTGCCTTGCTGGCCGCGTAGTCGACGTACTGGCCGGGCGAGCCGATGCGCGCGGCGCCGCTGGAGATGTTGACGATGGCGCCGCCTTCGCCGCCGTGCTTCGTGCTCATGCGCTTCACCGCCTCGCGCGCGCAGACGAAGCTGCCGATCACGTTGATGCGGAACATGCGCTCCAGCCGCGCCACGCTCATTTCGTCGACGCGCGCCTGCACATCGACCACGCCGGCGTTGTTCACGAGTGCGGTGAGGCGCCCGAGCTTGGCGTCGACCTTCGCGAACATCGCGAGCACCTGGGCCTCGTCGCCCACGTCGGCCTGCACCGCCATGGCGGTGCCGCCGCCCGCGCGGATGGTGCGCACCACCTCGTCGGCGGCCAGCGAGTCGCTGGCGTAGTTCACGGCCACGGCGTAGCCGCGCTTCGCGGCGAGCAAGGCCGTGGCGGCACCAATGCCGCGCCCACCGCCGGTGATCAAGAGCACCTGGTCCAAATCCCACCTCCTGCAGAGAAACTGTGCGTCAGTTAAAACCGACGGCCTGGATTACATCACCGAGGGCTGGCGCATGAGCACGAGCGCCGCGCCGCCCCAAGCCAGCTCGCACCGCAGTGCGCAGCACGGAGGTTACTGAATGCACAAGACCATCGACTATTACTTTGCGCCACAGAGCCCGTGGACCTATCTGGGGCATACCCGCTTTGCCGCCATCGCCGCGGCCGCTGGCGCCACCGTGCGCGTGCGGCCCATCGACATGGGCAGCGTGTTCCCCGTGTCGGGCGGCCTGCCGCTGGGCAAGCGCGCACCGCAGCGCCAGGCCTACCGGCTGCTCGAGCTGGCGCGCTTCTCGAAGCACCTGGGCCTGCCGCTGAACCCGAAGCCGAAGTTCTTTCCGGTGGCCGGCGACGATGCCGCGCGGCTGATCATCGCGGTCGACATGCACGACGGCACCGAGGCCGCGATGCGCATCAGCGCGGCGGTGTTCGCGGCCGTGTGGGTTCAGGAGCGGAACATCGGCGACCCGAACCTGCTCGAAGCCCTGGTCGCGGAATGCGGCCTGCCGGCCAAGCGCGCCGAGCAATCGCAGAGCCAGGCGGTGCAGGAGCGTTACGAGGCTTACACGCAGGAAGCGATCGACATCCAGGTGTTCGGCGCGCCGAGCTACGTGATCGACGGCGAGATCTTCTGGGGCCAGGACCGGCTCGATTTCGTCGAGCGGGCGCTGCGCGCTTGACGGCGCGCAAGCCAACTCGCTTTTTCTTTTTTCATTCCATCGTTTCAGGAGAACCCCATGGGCCAATTCATCGACCTCACCGCCAAGGACGGCTTCACTTTTCCCGCCTACGTGGCCGAGCCCACGGGCACGCCGCGCGGCGCCGTGGTGGTGGTGCCGGAAATCTTCGGCGTGAACTCGCACATCCGCTCGGTAGCCGACGGCTACGCGGCCGACGGCTACCTGGCCGTGGCGCCGTCGACCTTCCACCGCGTCAAGCCCGGCGTCGAGCTGGGCTACAGCGACGACGACATGAAGACCGGCTTCGGCTACAAGACCGCGGTCGAGGCGCTGCCTGCGCCCGGCGTGCTGCAGGACCTCGAAGCCGCGATCGCCTACGCCTCGAAGGCGGGCAAGGTCGGCATCGTCGGTTACTGCTGGGGCGGCCTGCTGGTCTGGCGCGCCGCAGCCCTGCTGCCGGGTCTGGCCGCTGCCGCACCTTATTACGGTGGCGGCATGACGACGCCGGAAGAAAGCGCACGCCAGCCGAAGGTGCCGGTGCTCGCGCAGTTCGGCAACCGCGACCACTGGATTCCGCTGGACACCATCGAGGCCTTCAAGAAGGCGCACCCCGAAGTGGACGTGCATGTCTACGAGGCCGACCACGGCTTCAACTGCGACCAGCGCGGCTCGTACAACGCCGAGGCGGCGAAGCCGGCGCGTGAACGCGTGCTGGCCTTCTTTGCCAAGCACGTCGGCTGAGACCGCAGCGCGCCTCAAGCAAAAGCCCGGCAGTGCCGGGCTTTTTCATTTCTATTTCTTGGCGCCGACCCGCGTCTGCAGGAAATCGAGCAGCGCGCGCAGCGCCGCGCTGTTGTGGCGCCGCTGCAGGTAGGCGGCCGACAGCCACATGTCCTTGCGCGCATAGCCTTCGAGCACCGGCACCAGCTCGCCGCTGTCGATGTGCGACTGCACCAGCAGCGAGGGCAGGTAGATCACGCCGAAGCCGCGCATCGCGACGCGGATCAGCGGCGCGCCCTCGGTGCAGTCCATGCGGCTCTTGACCTGCACGTCCAGCGGCTGGCCGTTGTCATCGAAGCGCCACGCGGGCTGCGTGCCCAGCAGCGAATGGGTCAGCGCCTCGTGGTGGGCGAGCTCCTGTGGGTGCGCGGGCTTGCCGTGCTTCTTCCAGTAGACCGGCGAGGCGCAGACCACCATGTGGATGAGCCGCAGCTTGCGCACGATGAGGTTGGCGTCTTCCACCGGGCCGCTGCGGATGTCGACGTCAATGCCTTCCTCGGCGAGGTCGACGGTGCGGTTGGTCAGCTGCAGGCTGATGCTCACGTCGGGGTAGTGGCGCATGAAGTCGGCCAGCAGGTCGGGGAACTCGCCGTTGCCCATGCCGTGCGGGGCCGAGATGCGCAGCCGGCCGCCGGGCTGGCTGGCGCGCTCCTGCAACTCGGCCTGGGTGAGCTCGACCATTTCGAGCATCGGCGTGCTGCGCTCCAGCAGCAGCTGGCCGGCGTCGGTGAGGCTGACGGAACGCGTGGAGCGGTTGAGCAGGCGCACGCCGAAGCGGGTCTCGAGTTCGGCGACGTACTTGCTGACCGTGGCCTTCGACATGTCGAGCCGCTTGGCGGCCTGGGAGAAGCTGCCGTGCGAGGCGACTTCCCGGAAGGTTTTGATCAGATCGAGACTGTCCATGTCAGTGAAACCCTTTGTTTTTCGCGAGGGAGCGCGGTGTGCCGATTCTCGGGGGTTTTGCCGGATAGGACCGGCGCGGGGTTCTGGTGTAAGCCGGAAGCAGTCAGGCGGTGTGCGCCCGGTTTTTTGCGTGCACGACTTTGTTGACTGATTGTTTCGCTACAGGAAACACCGTGTCTCTGAACCGAGTGTTTTCCCGAAGGAATTCCGGCTGACACTCGCCGCACAGGCGAGCCAACGTGCAAGCCTGGTGGACACCCCATCTAGCCGAACACAAGGAACAGACATGAAGACCTCGCACATTTTCGCAGCCGCCGCCCTGACCCTCCTGGCCGCCACCGGCGCCCAAGCCGAGACGTACCAAGGCGTGACCCAAGTGATCTCGTCCAAGAGCCGTGACGAAGTCAACGCCGAAGCCCAGCGCACCGCCGCAGCCCCGAACCAGAACGTCGTGCGTGGCTCGCGCGGCGCGGAAACCGTGGCCGTGTCGAAGGACCGTTCGATCGTCGAAGCCGAAGCCATCCGCACCGCCTACGCTCCCGACCAGAACGTGACCTCGGGTTCGCGCGTCAACAGCAAGGTCATCTCGACCATGGTGAACCCGATGGACGCACGCGTTCAAGCCCAGCAAGGTTCGGGCGCCGTCGCCAAGTAATTGGCCGCGAAGCCAGCCGCCTTCCGGGGCGGTCAGAGCTGATTGAAAAAAGCCACGCAACCGCGTGGCTTTTTTCATGGGCGCTCAGCGTGTGCGGGCCAGGTAGCGCTTGCGCCAGAAGATCAGGACCAGCAGCACCGCGATGACCAGCATGGCCGACATCGCGATCCAGAAGCCGTCCGCCTTGTGCACCAGCGGGATGAACTCGAAGTTCATGCCGAAGATGCCCGCGATGAGGTTGAGCGGCAGGAAGATGGCGGTGAGCACGGTCAGCACCCGCATGATGTCGTTGGCCCGGTGGCCCTGGACGCTGAAGTGCATCTGCACGGCGGTCTCGGCGTTCTGCTCGAGCCGGTGCACGTGGTGCACCACGCGCTGGATGTGCTCCAGCACGTCGCGGCTGCGCACCATGATCAGGTCGCGCTCGCGCTGCGCGGTCTCGCCCTGCGGCATGGGCAGGGTCTCGAGCGAATCGATCCAGTCCTGCATGGCGGCGCGCTGGTCTTCGCAGATTTCGTCGAGGCGGTGCAGCGACTGGCGCGCCTCCATCAGCGCGCTCCAGTTGGTGAAGCGGCTGCGCGGGTCGATGAGCTCGGTCTGCCAGTGGTCGAGCTGCTTCGTGAGCTCGCGCCGCATGTCGAGGTAGCCGTCGACGATCAGGTTGACGATGCGCAGCATCAGGTCGGCGGGGCTCGCCGGCAAGCGGGCCGAGGTGGCGCGCACGTCGAGCGCGGGCGTGCCGCGGTCGTCCGACGAGGCGGCCGCCAGCAGCCGGGCGGCGAAGGCATCGCGCACCGTGCCGTCCTCGGGGTGCACCGAGAGCAGCACGCGGTCGAACACCGCGAAGCCGACGGGGCGGGTGTCGATGCGGCGCAGCACCGGCGGGCCGCCGCGCGACGGGCGTTGCGGCGTTGAGGGTGAAGGTGAGGGTTCAGCGCTGTCCTGGCCGTTGCCCGTGGCCAGGCGGCGGAACACCAGCACGTCGTACAGCGAGGTGTAGTCGTAGTGCGAGGGCAACTGGTCGTTGAGCAGGTCGGCCACGTGCAGGTCGACCAGCTGGGTCTGGCACAGCGTCTGCAGGATCTGCTGCACCTCGGGCTGGGCGGCGCGGAATTCGTCGCGCGTCAGCGAAATCCAGAGGTAGCTGGCGGCGGCGCAGGCGCCCGGCACGGCCAGCGGCGCCAGCGAGGCGTGCTCGCTGACCTGCGAGCGGCTGATTTCGAAGATGCGCATGGACACTCGCCCCCGGTGGTTCTTCTTCCACGCCAGAAGTGCCGTGGAGGTGCGGCAGGTATGCCGCAGTAGCTATTATTTTTGTAGCAACCGGGCGGCGTCAAGCGCGAAGTAGGTCAGCACGCCGTCGGCGCCGGCGCGCTTGAAGGCCAGCAGGCTTTCGAGCACCACGGCGTCGTGGTCGAGCCAGCCGTTCTGGGCGGCGGCCTTCAGCATGGCGTACTCGCCGCTCACCTGGTAGGCGAAGGTCGGCACGCGGAACTCGTCCTTCACGCGGCGCACGATGTCCAGGTAGGGCATGCCGGGCTTCACCATGACCATGTCGGCGCCTTCGGCGATGTCGATGGCGACCTCGCGCAGGGCCTCGTCGCTGTTGCCGGGGTCCATCTGGTAGACCTTCTTGTTGCTCTTGCCGAGCGTCGCGGCCGAGCCGACAGCGTCGCGGAAGGGGCCGTAGAAGGCGCTGGCGTACTTGGCGCTGTAGGCCATGATGCGCGTGTGGATGTCGCCGCGGGCTTCGAGCGCGGTGCGGATCGCGCCGATGCGGCCGTCCATCATGTCGCTCGGCGCCACAATATCGACGCCAGCTTGCGATTGTGTGAGTGCCTGCTTCACCAGAACTTCAACGGTGGCGTCGTTGAGGATGTAGCCCGTCTCGTCCAACAGGCCGTCCTGGCCGTGGCTGGTGTAGGGGTCGAGCGCCACGTCGGTCATCACGCCCAGCTCGGGGAAGCGCGCCTTGAGGGCGGCCACCACGCGGGGAATCAGCCCGTCGGGGTTGAAGGCCTCGTCGCCCGCGGGCGTCTTGAGGCTGGCGTCGATCACCGGGAACAGCGCCATCACCGGGATGCCGGCCTGCACGCACTGCTCGGCCACGGGCAGCAGCAGGTCCAGGCTCAGGCGATCCACGCCGGGCATCGAGGGCACGGCGTCGCGGCGCTTCTGGCCTTCCTGCACGAACACCGGGTAGATCAGGTCGTTCGTCGTCAGCGCATGCTCGCGCACCAGGTTGCGGGTGAAGGCATCGCGGCGCAGCCGTCGCGGGCGGCCGGCGGGGAACATCGCGAGCGGGGAAAATGGTGACGTCATATATCTAAAATTGTGCCTGAAGCGCGAAATCGCAGCCCAGCGCTGCTGGAGGCAAGTTGTCTGACAACTACGGGAATTAATAGAACTTAAGTTCTAGATTTTTGTTGTAAAAGTCAAAGAAACTGCCTCAATCGCTTGAAACCTTGTTTCGTCTTTGTTAAATTCTGAAGCGGGCGGCTTGCCGCTCCCCGCTTTTCCTCCCTGAGCGGGTGCCTTGATGTGTGACAGCAAAAGGGCTTCCCAGCCCGACGTGAAGACGTCGGGCTTTTTTTTGCCCGAAACCTTGGCAAAGGGCCCCGAAGAGGGGTCAGTGTGCAGCCACCACTAAACTGCCGCCATGCTCTGGGTCAAATCTCTTCACATTGTTTTCATTGCCAGCTGGTTTGCCGGGCTGTTCTATCTGCCGCGCATCTTCGTCAACCTGGCGATGGTGCCCCCCGAGTCGGTCGCGGAGCGTGAGCGCCTGCTGCTGATGGCGCGCAAGCTGCTGCGCTTCACCACCTTCCTGGCCGTGCCGGCGCTGGTGTTCGGCGCCTGGCTCTGGCTGGGCTACGGCATCGGGCGCGGCCCCGGCAACGGCTGGATGCACGCCAAGCTGGCCCTGGTGCTGGTGGCCATCGGCTACCACCATGGCTGCGGCGTGCTGCTGCGCCGTTTTGCGGCGGGCGGCAACCGTCGCAGCGACCGCTGGTACCGCTGGTTCAACGAGTTGCCCGTGCTGCTGCTGCTGGGCATCGTGATCCTGGTGGTGGTGAAGCCCTTCTGAGCCCGTGTCGACGGTAGACATGCCGCACAAGTCTGCCGCGCTCCCCCTGGCGCTGGCCTATGCGGCGCTGATCGTCTATGCCAGCCTGTACCCCTTCGCCGACTGGCGTGACCAGGGGATCGCGCCCTGGGCCTACCTCTCGGCGCCCTGGCCCAAGTACTGGACGGGTTTCGACTTCGGGGTGAATGTGGCGGGCTACGTGCCCTTCGGTTTTCTGTGTGCGCTGAGCGTGCTGCGCACGGGCAGCAGTCACAGTGTGTGGCGTGCGCTGTTGCGCGCCACGGTGGCAGGCGCGGCGATCGCCTTTGCCATGGAGACGCTGCAGAGCTATTTGCCGGCGCGCATTCCTTCCAATGTCGACCTGGGGCTGAACATCGCGGGCACGGTGCTCGGCGCGGTGCTGGCCGCGGCGCTGGAGCGGCTGGGGGCGATCGCCCACTGGAGCCGCGTGCGCTCGCAATGGTTCGTCGAGGACGCGCGCGGCGGCCTCGTGCTGCTCGCGCTCTGGCCCTTTGCGCTGCTGTTCCCCGCCGCCGTCACCTTCGGCCTCGGCCAGGTGTTCGAGCGGCTGGAAACGACGATCTCCGAGTGGCTGCTCGACACGCCCTTCATCGACTGGCTGCCGGTGCGCCAGTTCGAGCTGGAACCGCTGGTGCCGGCCGTGGAACTGCTGTGCGTGATGCTCGGGGCGCTGGTGCCGTGCCTGCTGGGCTACCTGGTGGCACGCAACGTGGTGCAGCGCGCGGTGCTGCTGCCGCTCATCCTGCTCGCGGGCGTCGCGGCCTCGGCGCTGTCGGCGGCCATGAGCTACGGCCCCGAGCATGCGTGGGCCTGGCTCGATCTGCCGGTGCAGGTCGGGCTGGCCGCGGCGGTGTTCGCGGGCGTGCTGCTGCTCTTTGCGCCGCGTCGGCTGTGCGGGGCGCTGCTGCTCATGGGGCTCGTGCTGCAGCTGAGCCTGCTGAACCAGGCGCCCGAGAGCGCCTACTTCGCGCAGACCCTGGCCACCTGGGAGCAGGGCCGCTTCATCCGCTTCCACGGCCTGGCCCAGTGGCTGGGCTGGGGTTGGCCCTTTGCGGTGCTGGTCTACGTGGTGGCCGCGCTGTCGCGGCGCCGTCGTCCGGCGCTGCCCTGAGCGCGCTCATAAAATCGGTCGATGCCCAGCACCACTCCCGCCGCGCCGTCCGGCTACTACGGCCGCCACATCTTCTTCTGCCTGAACGAACGCAAGAACGGCGAAGACTCCTGCGCCCTGCACAACGCGCAGGAAGGCTTCGACCGCTGCAAGGCCAAGGTGAAGGAGCAGGGGCTCGCCGGGCCCGGCAAGGTGCGCGTCAACAAGGCCGGCTGCCTCGACCGCTGCGCGGGCGGACCCGTCGCGGTGGTCTATCCGGAGGCGGTCTGGTACACCTTCGTGGACGCCGAGGACATCGACGAGATCGTCGAGTCGCACCTGAAGAACGGCCAGGTCGTCGAGCGGCTGGTGTTGCCGCCCGACGTCGGTCGCTGAACTTTCCCGCGGACCCCGTGCTCGTACCGTGCACGTTGCCGGCATCGCCGGCCCAGCCAACCCCAGCGCCATGAACTCCCAGACCGAAAAAATCAGCCTCCAGGGCGCCGCGGGCGTGATCGAGGTGCAGCGCGACCTGCCGTCGGGCGACGCGCGCGGCATCGCGGTGATCGCCCATCCGCACCCGCTGTTCGGCGGCACGATGGACAACAAGGTCGTGCAGACCCTGGCCCGCGCCTTCGTGTCCTGCGGCTGGACGGCCGTGCGCTTCAACTTCCGCGGCGTCGGTGCCAGCGAAGGCGCTCACGATGAAGGGCGCGGCGAGCTCGAGGACATGCTGCATGTCGTCGGCCAGCTCGCGCCCGAAGGCCAATTGGCCATTGCCGGCTTTTCCTTCGGTGCGTTCGTGGCCAGCTGCGCGGCCGAGAAGCTCTGGGCCGCACGCGACGTGCGGCAGTTGGTGCTGGTGGGCACGGCCGCCTCGCGTTTCTCGGTGGCCACGCTGCCGGCCGAAGCGCACGAGCGCGCGCTGGTGGTCCATGGCGAAGCCGACGACACCGTGCCTCTCGCCGCCGTGATGGACTGGGCACGCCCCCAGTCACTCCCTGTCACGGTTATTCCGGGGGGCGGCCATTTCTTTCACGGACAATTGCCGCTGCTCAAAAGCCTGGTCGCCCGCCATCTGCGCGCGGGCACCGAATGAAAGCCTTTCAGGCTTGTTTTCGCCTCTTCCCACACTCTCCATGAATCGTTTTTTCACTGCGCTTCGCGCACTGGTGCTGACCGCTGCTGCCTCGGTTGGCGTGATCGCCGCCGCCCAGATGCCGGCCCCGCCTGAAATCGCCGCGCGCAGCTACCTGCTGCTGGACGTGACCGCGAACCAGATCCTGGCGCAGAAGGACATCGACAGCCCCGTCGAGCCGGCCTCGCTCACCAAGCTGATGACCGCGTACGTCGCGTTCGACGCGCTGCGCGCCAAGAAGATCACGCTGACCCAGACCCTGCCGGTGAGCCCGCGCGCCTGGAAGATGCCCGGTTCGCGCATGTTCATCGACCCCAAGATGCAGGTGCCGGTGGAAGACCTGATCAAGGGCGTGATCGTGCAGTCGGGCAACGACGCCACGGTGGCGCTGGCCGAAGGCGTGGGCGGCACGGTGGAGCACTTCGTCGAGATGATGAACGCCCAGGCCAAGGTGCTGGGCATGAAGAACACCACCTACAAGAACCCCGAAGGCCTCACGGCGCCCGGCCACACCACCACCGCGCGCGACCTGAGCATCCTGGCCACGCGCCTGGTGCGCGACTTCCCCGAGGAAGCCAAGTACTACGCCATCAAGAAGTACCGCTACCCGGGCACCCCGTCGACCAACGACACCAACCGCAACCTGCTGCTGTTCCGCGACCCGACCGTCGACGGCCTGAAGACCGGCCACACCGACGCCGCTGGCTACTGCATGATTGCCACCGCCAAGCGCGACTTCCCGAACCTGACCGGCGGCCGCCGCCTGCTGTCGATCGTGCTGGGCGCCAGCAGCGAGGCCGTGCGCGCCAACGAGTCGCAGAAGCTGCTGAACTGGGGCTACACGGCCTACGACGCCGTGCGCCTGTTCGACGCCGGCCAGCCGGCCGCCACGCCCGCCGTCTGGAAGGGCAAGGCCAACGTGCTGAAGCTGGGCCGCCCCGAGGCCATCGTGGTCGCCGTGCCGACCGGTTCCGCCAGCAAGATCAAGACGCAGGTGTCGCGCCCCGACCCGCTGGTCGCGCCGTTCACCAAGTACCAGGCCGTCGGCTCGCTCAAGGTCACGCTGGACGACCAGCCCCTGGCGGACGTGCCGCTGGTCGCCCTGGAGCCGGTCGAGCAGGCCGGCGTCTTCGGCCGCGCCTGGGACGCCGTGCGTCTCTGGATCAAGTAAGAGACAGGAAAAAACGGCCTTGAAACAGGCGGTGGCGGGCGCTCCAGGCGCCTGACATTGCCATTTCAGACCTGCCTGCTATACTCGTGGGCTTTTCGGAATTTTCCGAAGGGTTTCACGTTTTCGTTATTCCCGGCTTCCTTGAGTCACGACCAAGGGCGGTTTCACTACCAAAGTCGGGTTGTTTTGGGACTAATTCATTCATGCCAACCATCAATCAACTGGTGCGTCAGGGTCGAACGGTCGAAAAGATCAATTCGAAGAGCCCTGCCATGCAGAACTCGCCGCAACGTCGCGGTGTCTGCACCCGCGTCTACACCACGACGCCCAAGAAGCCCAACTCGGCGCTTCGTAAAGTTGCCAAGGTCCGTCTGACCAATGGCTTCGAAGTCATTTCCTACATCGGCGGCGAAGGCCACAACCTGCAAGAACACAGCGTCGTGCTGGTTCGCGGCGGTCGTGTCAAGGACTTGCCCGGTGTGCGTTACCACATCGTGCGCGGTTCGCTCGACCTGCAAGGCGTGAAAGACCGCAAGCAGTCGCGTTCCAAGTACGGCGCGAAGCGTCCCAAGAAGGCCTAAGCCTTCCTGTCAGAAAACAAGCGGTGTTCGATGGCCTTGGCGGGCTTGTCGAACGAAGTGACCCAATGTCGGGTCGAGTAAGTGAGAGTCCTGACTGGCTCTCGCGGTATCGGAAACGATGCCAACTGAAGCAAAGAGGTTAGAAAAATGCCACGTCGTCGCGAAGTCCCCAAACGTGAAATCCTGCCGGATCCCAAGTACGGCAATGTCGAGCTGTCCAAATTCATGAACGTGATCATGGAGGGCGGCAAGAAGGCTGTTGCCGAGCGCATCATTTACGGTGCCCTCGACTTCATCGAGAAGAAGAACCCGGACAAGGACCCCCTCGAAGCGTTCACCGTTGCCATCAACAACGTGAAGCCGATGGTCGAAGTGAAGTCGCGCCGCGTCGGTGGTGCGAACTACCAGGTGCCGGTCGAAGTCCGCCCTGTCCGTCGCCTCGCCCTGTCGATGCGCTGGATCAAGGAAGCTGCCCGCAAGCGCGGTGAGAAGTCGATGGCCCTGCGTCTGGCCAACGAACTGATGGAAGCCACGGAAGGCCGTGGCGGTGCCATGAAGAAGCGCGACGAAGTGCACCGCATGGCAGAAGCCAACCGCGCCTTCAGCCACTTCCGCTTCTAAAAAACACACGTCTCTTGAGCGTTGGGGGTTGAGTACCGGGCGAAATCGCCCGTGCTCGACGCCCAGCGCTCAACGCATTTAAACCCGAAAGTACATCATGTCCCGCAAGACCCCCATCGAGCGCTACCGCAACATCGGTATCTCCGCGCACATCGACGCCGGCAAGACCACCACCACCGAACGTATCCTGTTCTACACGGGCGTGACCCACAAGCTCGGCGAAGTGCACGATGGCGCGGCAACGACCGACTGGATGGAGCAGGAACAAGAGCGTGGCATCACGATCACCTCGGCAGCCGTGACCTGCTTCTGGAAGGGCATGGACCACTCGCTGCCCGAGCACCGCATCAACATCATCGACACCCCCGGCCACGTGGACTTCACCATTGAAGTCGAGCGCTCGATGCGCGTGCTGGACGGCGCCGTCATGGTGTACGACTCGGTCGGCGGCGTGCAGCCCCAATCGGAAACCGTCTGGCGCCAGGCCAACAAGTACAAGGTGCCGCGTCTGGCGTTCGTCAACAAGATGGACCGCATCGGCGCCAATTTCTTCCGCGTTCGCCAGATGATGGTCGACCGCCTGAAGGCCAACCCCGTGCCGATCGTGATTCCGATCGGTGCCGAAGACAAGTTCCAGGGCGTGGTCGACCTGCGTCTGATGAAGGCGATCTTCTGGGACGAAGCCTCGCAAGGCATGAAGTTCGAAACGCGCGAAATCCCCGCCGAGCTGGTCGAGCTGGCCAAGGAATGGCGCGAGAAGATGGTCGAAAGCGCGGCCGAAGCTTCGGAAGAGCTGATGAACAAGTACCTTGAAGAAGGTGACCTGACGCTCGAGGAAATCACCCACGGTCTGCGCACGCGCACGATCGCCGGCGAAATCCAGCCGATGCTGTGCGGCAGCGCGTTCAAGAACAAGGGCGTGCAGCGCATGCTCGACGCCGTGATCGAACTGATGCCTTCGCCGCTGGACATTCCTCCGGTGCACGGCACGGACGACGACGAGCAAGACGTGACCCGCAAGGCTGACGACGGCGAGAAGTTCTCGGCGCTGGCATTCAAGCTCATGACCGACCCGTACGTCGGCCAGCTGACCTTCGTGCGCGTGTACTCGGGCGTTCTGAGCAAGGGCGACACCGTCTACAACCCGGTCAAGGGCAAGAAAGAACGTATCGGCCGTATCGTGCAGATGCACGCCAACGAACGTCTCGAAATCGAAGAAATCCGTGCCGGCGACATCGCCGCTTGCGTGGGCCTGAAGGACGTCACCACGGGCGAAACCCTGTGCGACCCGAACGCCATGATCACGCTGGAGCGCATGGAATTCCCCGAGCCCGTGATCTCGCAGGCCGTCGAGCCCAAGACCAAGGCCGACCAGGAAAAGATGGGCATCGCCCTGCAGCGCCTGGCTTCGGAAGATCCGTCGTTCCGCGTGCGCACCGACGAAGAATCCGGCCAGACCATCATCTCCGGCATGGGCGAACTGCACCTCGAAATCATCGTGGACCGCATGAAGCGCGAATTCGGCGTGGAAGCCAACGTGGGCAAGCCGCAAGTGGCTTACCGCGAAACGATCCGCAAGACCGTCGAAGAAGCCGAAGGCAAGTTCGTTCGCCAGTCGGGTGGTAAGGGCCAGTACGGCCACGTCATCCTGAAGATCGAGCCGCAGGAAGCCGGCAAGGGCTTCGAGTTCGTCGACGCCATCAAGGGCGGTGTGGTTCCTCGCGAATACATCCCTGCAGTGGAAAAGGGCGTTGTGGAAGCACTGACGCAAGGCGTGCTGGCGGGCTACCCCGTCGTCGACGTCAAGGTCACGCTGCACTTCGGTTCGTACCACGACGTGGACTCGAACGAAATGGCGTTCAAGATGGCCGCGATCTTCGGCTTCAAGGAAGGCGCCCGCAAGGCCAGCCCGGTCATCCTCGAGCCGATGATGGCCGTGGAAGTCGAAACGCCTGAGGACTACGCCGGCAACGTGATGGGCGACCTGTCCAGCCGTCGCGGCATGGTGCAGGGTATGGACGACATGATCGGTGGCGGCAAGCTCATCAAGGCTGAAGTCCCGCTGTCGGAAATGTTCGGCTATTCGACGACGCTGCGCTCGGCCACGCAAGGCCGCGCCACGTACACGATGGAGTTCAAGCACTACGCTGAAGCTCCCCGTAACGTCGCCGAAGCCATCGTGGCTGCGCGTTCGAAGTAAGTTTCAAGAATGTGGGGCCGCGCAGTGCGCGGCCCTTCTTGTCTGCGATCCGGTGCCGCCCTGTTCCCGTGCGGGGCGAACCAGCAATCGGATGCAGACATAAAACCAACACACGGGACATGCTCTTTCAAGGATTGAAAAATGGCAAAAGGTAAATTCACCCGCACCAAGCCGCACGTGAACGTGGGCACGATCGGTCACGTTGATCACGGCAAGACCACGCTGACGGCTGCGATCGCCACCGTGCTGTCGGCCAAGTTCGGCGGCGAAGCCAAGGCTTACGACCAGATCGACGCAGCGCCTGAAGAAAAGGCCCGCGGCATCACGATCAACACCGCGCACGTCGAGTACGAAACGGCCAACCGCCACTACGCACACGTCGACTGCCCCGGCCACGCCGACTACGTGAAGAACATGATCACCGGCGCTGCCCAGATGGACGGCGCCATCCTGGTGTGCTCGGCCGCTGACGGCCCGATGCCCCAGACCCGTGAACACATCCTGCTGGCTCGCCAGGTGGGCGTGGGCTACATCATCGTGTTCCTGAACAAGTGCGACATGGTCGACGACAAGGAGCTGCTCGAGCTGGTCGAAATGGAAGTTCGCGAACTCCTCGACAAGTACGAATTCCCCGGCGACGACACCCCCATCATCCACGGCTCGGCCAAGCTCGCCCTGGAAGGCGACAAGGGTGATCTGGGCGAAGGCGCCATCATGAAGCTGGCAGAAGCGCTGGACACGTACATCCCCACGCCCGAGCGCGCTGTGGACGGCACGTTCCTGATGCCCGTGGAAGACGTGTTCTCGATCTCGGGTCGCGGCACCGTGGTGACCGGCGCTGTCGAGCGCGGCGTGATCAAGGTCGGCGAAGAAATCGAAATCGTCGGTATCCGCCCCACCGTCAAGACCACCTGCACCGGCGTGGAAATGTTCCGCAAGCTGCTGGACCAAGGTCAAGCTGGCGACAACGTCGGCGTGCTGCTGCGCGGCACGAAGCGCGAAGAAGTCGAACGCGGCCAAGTTCTGTGCAAGCCCGGCTCGATCAAGCCGCACGTGCACTTCACCGCCGAGGTGTATGTCCTGTCCAAGGACGAAGGCGGCCGTCACACGCCGTTCTTCAACAACTACCGTCCGCAGTTCTACTTCCGCACGACGGACGTGACCGGCGCGATCGAGCTGCCCGCGGACAAGGAAATGGTCATGCCCGGCGACAACGTCAGCATCACCGTGAAGCTGATCAACCCGATCGCGATGGAAGAAGGCCTGCGCTTCGCCATCCGTGAAGGCGGCCGTACCGTGGGTTCGGGCGTCGTGGCCAAGATCCTCGACATCTAAGCCGGACGCAAAGGAATCACCATGGCTACCAAGCAAAAGATCCGCATCCGCCTGAAGGCATTCGACTACAAGCTGATCGACCAGTCGGCCGCTGAAATCGTGGACACCGCCAAGCGCACCGGCGCGATCGTCAAGGGCCCCGTGCCCCTGCCGACCCGCATGAAGCGTTTCGACATCCTGCGTTCGCCGCACGTCAACAAGACGTCGCGCGACCAGCTGGAAATCCGCACGCACCAGCGCCTGATGGACATCGTCGACCCCACCGACAAGACCGTGGACGCGCTGATGAAGCTCGACCTGCCGGCCGGCGTCGACGTCGAGATCAAGCTGCAGTAATTCGACCTCGCGTCGCATTCCGAGCACAGCCCGCCTGCAGAAATGCCGGCGGGCTTTTTTGCGCTTCACGTTTGTTTCTCAACTGTGGCATCCTCGCGCACCGGCCTGCGGGACGCAGTGCGCCGGGGCTGAAACGAGGGCAGCACACGTGATGAGCCAGAAGTTCTCTTTTGCATTCGGTGCGGCGTGCATCGCTGCGGCATTGCTGGCAGGTTGCGGTGGGGGAGGCGGTGGTGGTGGCGGTGGCGGCGGTGGGTTTCCCATCGGCCTGCCGATCGTGCTGAACCCGGTCGCCCTGAGCGGGAAAGCCACTTACGACTCGGTGCCAAACAACAACGGGCCCCTCCTGTACGCGAACACGACGGCCAAGCCCGTGCGCGGCGCCACGGTAGAGGTGCTCGATGCCAACACGTCGGCGCAGCTCGCGTTGACCACCACGGATGACGGTGGCAATTACGCGGTCTCGGTGCCGGCGAACACGAACATCACCGTGCGCGTCCGGGCCCAGCTGACCCGGACCGGTCCGGGCGCGACCTGGGATGTCACGGTGCGCGACAACACGCGCAGCGATGCGCTGTACTCGATGCAGTCGGCGAGCTTTTCGTCGGGCAGCGCGGCGCTGACGCGCGACCTGCGCGCGGACAGCGGCTGGGATGGCTTGCGCTACAGCGGGACGCGGGTCGCGGCGCCGTTCGCCGTGCTCGACACGATCTACACCTCCATGCAGAAGGTGCTGTCGGTGGCGCCGGCTTCGGCGTTTCCTGTGCTGAAGGTTTTCTGGAGCGTCAACAACGCGCCGTCGGACGGAATCAATCTTTCGGCGGGACAGATTGGCACGACCTTCTTCTTCAACAGCGGAAGCAACGGTCGGCAGATCTACGTGCTGGGCAAGGAGGATGTGGACACCGACGAGTTCGATGCACCAGTGATCGCGCACGAATGGGGGCACTACTACCAATCGGCCTTCAGTCGGGATGACTCGATCGGAGGCGGGCATTCGATGGACGATCGTCTCGATCGGCGCCTTGCTTTCTCCGAGGGTTGGGGTAATGCGTGGTCAGGCATTGCCCTGGAACGAAGCAACTATGTCGACTCAAAGCTGCCGCAGCAAAGGGGGGGCAGCCCGTTGGATCTCTCGCGTGGTCCTACAAGCAATCCCGGCTGGTCCCGCGAGTCATCTGTCCAGGCCATCCTGTGGAACCTCAACCGGCAGGCCGGCTTCAAGCCCATCCACGACACCTTGACCGGCTTCCAGTTCCGAAGCGGCGCGCCGGTCACGTCGATCCACGCCTTCGCCGCCGCGTTCAATGCGACGTCGCCTGGCAACGCCTCGGCGCTGAACAGCCTGCTGACCGCGCAGAACATCACCTCCAGCGATGCATTCGGCGCGGGCGAATCGAACGACGGCGGGTTGCCCAGCGTGCCCGGCGTGCTGCCGATGTACCGGGCCTTGGCTGTTGGTGCGGTGGTCAACAACGTCTGTGTCTCCAGCGTGGCGGGCACGGGCAACAAGCTCGGCAACATTGCCTACCTGCGTTTCATCGCGCCGGCGAACCGGGACTACCAGGTCACGGTCGGGAACGCCGCGGTGCCGGACTTCGACGTCTTCCGGGGCGGAGAGATCGCCCGGTCGGGCAACCGGGTCAGCCTGAGTGCGGGTGAGTACGTTCTGGCAGTGCGAGATGCCGCAATGACGAGCTCCTCTGCTACGCCGGTGTGCCTCACCGTGCTCGTTCAATAAGGAAGGGAAGGCTCGCGATGATCCTGAACACTCGCCTCTCTCTGGCTGCCGCACTGACGGCGGGACTTGCACTGTCCGCGCTCTCGGCCTGCGCCCTGGCTGACGGGATACCGCCGGCGCGCACCACCGCGAAGTTGTCGCCTGCAGGCCTGAAGGGCTCCGCCACCCCCTGGGTGACCGCATCGAGAAAACCCAACGACTCCGGCGTCAAGCTGCAGTACCGGCTGGGCGGCGCGCCGCAGGCCGGCAAGCCGACCGTGGTCGTTCTGCAGTTCGATGGCGTCAGCGACCCCGCGGGCGCCAGCGTGGCGCTGACGGTCGATGCAGGCCTGACGCTGTCCGGCAGCGCGTCGCTGAGCCTGCCGCCGGGGCAGCGCTCCGACGCTTCCGTCACGGTGGTCAGCCAGAGCGAGGGGCTGGCCTACCTGAACGTGTTCATCACGCAGGGCGGCCGGACCAGCGCCATTTCCATCCCGATCCAGACCGGCGCGGCGGCGCCCGCCATGAAGGCCGGCGGCGAGATCAAGTCGCTGCCAGGCGGCGACAGCATCATCTCGCTGCCCGCGAAATAGGCCCGAAAGCCACCCGAAACGGGGCCGGAACCCCCTGAATCCGGCCCGAAAAGGGCCACTTGCGCCCCGGTTCGACTGCGGGCTATAATCTCTGGCTCTGCCCTTGTTGCGTCCGTTCGGTCGCCGTTCTGGCGGAGATTTATCAACCTTCTCTCGCAGGCCGGGAAACCAGCCAAACGCTGTCGCCAATTGAAGTGGCAGCGGCGAAGGAAGTCTTCCATTTTTGGAGAAAACAAATGAGTCTGAGCAACTCCCTCGGGTTGCTGGGCCGCAAGGTGGGGATGATGCGTCTCTTCACCGATGACGGGGACGCAGTTCCTGTCACGGTGGTGGATGTGTCCAACAACCGTGTGACCCAGATCAAGTCCCAAGAGACCGATGGCTACGTCGCCCTGCAGGTGACGTTCGGTTCGCGCAAAGCATCGCGCGTGACCAAGCCCCAAGCCGGCCACCTCGCCAAGGCGGGTGTCGAAGCTGGTGAACTCATCCAGGAATTCCGCGTCACCGCCGATACCGCAGGTCAGCACAAGGCTGGCGGCGTGATCGCGGCAAGCAGCGTGTTCTCCGTGGGCCAGAAGGTGGACGTGCAAGGCACGACCATCGGCAAGGGCTACGCCGGCACGATCAAGCGTCACAACATGAGCTCGCAGCGCGCGTCGCACGGTAACAGCCGTTCGCACAACGTGCCCGGCTCGATCGGCATGGCACAAGACCCCGGTCGCGTGTTCCCCGGCAAGCGCATGACGGGCCACCTCGGCGACGTCACCCGCACGACGCAAAACCTCGACGTGTTCCGCATCGACGAAGCACGTCAGCTGCTGCTCATCAAGGGCGCGATCCCGGGTTCGAAGGGTGGCTTCGTCACCGTGCGTCCCGCCATCAAGGCCAAGCCGCAAGCGGCTGAAGGAGCGAAGTAATGCAACTCGAACTCCTGAACGAACAAGGCCAGGCCGCGTCGAAGTACGACGCCCCCGAGACCGTGTTCGGCCGTGACTACAACGAAGACCTGGTCCACCAGATCGTCGTTGCATTCCAGGCCAACGCCCGTCAAGGCACGCGCGCCCAGAAGGACCGCGAACAGGTCAAGCACTCGACCAAGAAGCCTTTCAAGCAAAAGGGAACGGGCCGCGCCCGCGCCGGTATGACGTCCTCGCCCCTGTGGCGCGGAGGCGGCCGGATCTTCCCGAACATGCCTGACGAAAACTTCTCGCAGAAGATCAACAAGAAGATGTACCGCGCCGGCATGGCCTCCATCTTCTCGCAGCTCGCTCGCGAAGGCCGTCTGGCCGTGGTCGATTCGCTGACCGTGGATTCGCCCAAGACGAAGCCGCTGGCAGCCCGTTTCAAGGCAATGAATCTCGAGTCCGTGCTCGTGATCGCCGAAGAAGTCGACGAAAACCTGTACCTTGCCTCGCGCAATCTGGTCAACATCCTCGTGGTCGAACCCCGTTACGCCGATCCGGTGTCGCTGGTTCACTACAAGAAGGTGCTGGTCACCAAGGGTGCCGTCGACAAGCTCAAGGAGATGTTCGCATGAGCCGCGTGAACCCCACCCCTGCACAACGTAAGTTCGACGAAGGCCGTCTCATGAACGTGCTGGTCGCACCGATCGTGTCCGAAAAGGCCACGATGGTCGGCGAGAAGTCGAACGCTGTCACTTTCAAGGTGCTGCAAGACGCCACCAAGCCCGAGATCAAGGCCGCTGTTGAACTGATGTTCAAGGTCGAAGTCCAGGGCGTGTCGGTGCTCAACACCAAGGGCAAGACCAAGCGCTTTGGCAAGTCCATCGGCCGCCGCGACAACGTTCGCAAGGCTTATGTGACGCTGAAGGCCGGTCAAGAGCTCAACCTCGTCGGGGAAGGCGCTTAATCATGGCCGTCATCAAGATGAAACCCACTTCGCCGGGCCAACGCGGCGCGGTGAAGATTTCGCGTGACCACCTGCACAAGGGTGCGCCTCACGCAGCCCTGCTGGAACCCCAGTTCCAGAAGGCCGGCCGTAACAACAACGGTCACATCACGATCCGCCATCGTGGCGGTGGTGCCAAGCACCACTACCGCATTGTCGACTTCGTGCGCAACAAGGACGGCATCCCGGCCAAGGTCGAACGCATCGAGTACGACCCGAACCGCACCGCCCACATCGCTCTGGTCTGCTACGCCGACGGCGAGCGCCGCTACATCATCGCCCCGCGCGGTCTGGAAGCCGGTGCAACCCTGATGTCGGGCGCCGAAGCCCCGATCCGCGCCGGCAACACCCTGCCGATCCGCAACATCCCCGTGGGTTCGACGATCCACTGCATCGAACTGCAACCCGGCAAGGGCGCGCAGATCGCACGTTCGGCCGGTACCTCGGCCACGCTGCTGGCCCGTGAAGGCGTGTACGCCCAGGTCCGCATGCGTTCGGGCGAAGTCCGCCGCATTCACATCGAATGCCGCGCGACCATCGGTGAAGTGGCCAACGAAGAACACAGCCTGCGCCAGCTCGGCAAGGCCGGTGTGAAGCGTCACATGGGTATCCGCCCGACCGTTCGCGGCGTGGTGATGAACCCGGTCGACCACCCACACGGTGGTGGCGAAGGCAAGACTGGCGAAGGCCGCCATCCTGTCGACCCGTGGGGCAATCTGACCAAGGGCTATCGCACCCGTAACAACAAGCGCACGCAGGTCTTCATCGTGTCGCGTCGCAAGAAGTAAGGGATAGCCAATGACTCGCTCTCTCAAAAAGGGTCCTTTCGTCGACCACCACCTCGTGGCCAAGGCCGACAAGGCCGTGACGAACAAGGACAAGAAGCCGATCAAGACTTGGTCGCGCCGCTCGATGGTTCTGCCCGAGTTCATCGGTCTGACCATCGCTGTGCACAACGGCAAGCAACACGTGCCCGTGTACATCACCGACCAGATGGTCGGCCACAAGCTCGGCGAATTTGCGCTCACGCGCACGTTCAAGGGGCACCCCGCGGACAAAAAAGTCCAGAAGAAGTAAGGAACGACCATGTCTGAAACACGTGCAGTCCTCCGCGGTGTCCGCCTGTCGGTCGACAAGGGCCGTCTGGTCGCGGACCTGATCCGCGGCAAGAAGGTCGATCAAGCGCTCAACGTTCTGCAATTCACGCAGAAGAAGGCCGCTGTGATCATCAAGAAGGTGCTCGAGTCGGCGATTGCCAACGCCGAGCACAACGACGGTGCCGACATCGACGAGCTGAAGGTCAAGACCATCTACGTCGAGCAAGGTGCAACGCTCAAGCGCTTCACGGCGCGCGCCAAGGGTCGCGGCAATCGCATCAGCAAGCCCACGTGCCATGTGTACGTGACGGTTGGCAACTAAGAAGGCCTGGAAGAAATATGGGACAGAAAATCCACCCAACCGGGTTCCGCCTTGCGGTCACCCGTAACTGGTCCAGCCGTTGGTACGCAAGCGACCGCGATTTCGCGGGCATGCTGGCCGAAGACATCAAGGTTCGCGAATACCTGAAGAAGAAGCTGAAGAACGCTTCGGTGTCGCGCGTCATGATCGAGCGTCCCGCCAAGAACGCACGCATCACGATCTACTCGGCTCGTCCGGGCGTCGTGATCGGCAAGAAGGGCGAAGACATCGAGAACCTCAAGCGCGAACTGGGCAAGCAGCTCGGCGTGCCGGTTGCGGTCAACATCGAAGAAGTGCGCAAGCCCGAAATCGATGCGCAGCTGATCGCCGACAGCATCACGCAGCAGCTCGAAAAGCGGATCATGTTCCGCCGCGCCATGAAGCGCGCCATGCAGAACGCCATGCGTCTGGGTGCCCTGGGCATCAAGATCATGTCGGCTGGCCGCCTGAACGGCATCGAAATCGCACGTACCGAGTGGTACCGCGAAGGCCGCGTGCCGCTTCACACCCTGCGCGCCGACATCGACTACGGCACCTCGGAAGCCAAGACCACCTACGGCGTCATCGGCGTCAAGGTCTGGGTCTACAAGGGCGACACGCTGGGTCGCAACGACCTGCCGGCCGTCGAAACGCCGCGTCCGGACGAAGAGCGCCGCCCGCGTGGTCCCCGCCGTGATGGTCGCCCTGGCGACCGTCCGGGTGGCGACCGTCGTGGTCCCGGCCCCCGTGCCGGTGCCCGTGGTCCGATCGGTGGCAACACCGCTCCGGCCGATGGCAGCGACAAGCCCGCAGAAGCAACCGGCGGTGCCGGTGCAGACTCGAAACCCGCCGTTAAGCGCGTCCGCAAAGCCGCGCCCGCTGCAGCAGCGGACGGTGCCAAGACCGAGTAATCGGTCGCTCCCGGGCACGCAAGTGCCTGGGGCCCTCACGGAGTAACAAAACATGCTGCAACCTGCACGCAGAAAGTTCCGCAAGGAACAAAAGGGCCGCAACACCGGCATCGCAACCACGGGTAACTCGGTTGCGTTCGGTGACTTCGGTCTCAAATGCACCGACCGCGGTCGCCTCACGGCGCGCCAGATCGAAGCCGCTCGTCGCGCGATTTCGCGTCACGTGAAGCGCGGTGGCCGTATCTGGATCCGCGTGTTCCCGGACAAGCCGATCTCTACCAAGCCCGCTGAAGTGCGGATGGGTAACGGTAAGGGCAACCCCGAGTACTACGTCGCTGAAATCCAGCCTGGCAAGATCGTGTTCGAGATCGTCGGCGTGCCCGAAGAACTCGCCCGCGAAGCGTTCCGCCTGGCCGCCGCCAAGCTTCCGCTGCGCACGACGTTCGTCGCTCGCCAGCTCGGCGCCTGAGAGGAGAACATCCATGGCAACACGTAAGAAGAAAGAAACCGCGGCTTCGGCCAAGGTGACGAAGGCCGCAACCCTGCGCACGAAGGACGTCGCAGGCCTGCAAGCCGAAATCAAGGATCTGCAGAAGGCCCACTTCGGCCTGCGCATGCAGAAGGCCACGCAACAGCTGTCGAACACCACGACGCTGCGCGTGACGCGTCGCGACATCGCTCGCGCCAAGACCATTCTTGCTCAGAAAGAGCAAGAGACCCAAGCCGCCAAGTAAGGAGTGAACATGACGGAAGCTAAAAAATCCCTCAAGCGCACCTTGATCGGCAAGGTGGTCAGCGACAAACGTGCCAAGACCGTGACCGTGCTGGTCGAGCGCCGTGTGAAGCACGAGCTCTACGGCAAGATCGTGGCCAAGACGAGCAAGTACCACGCCCATGACGAAAAGGGCGAGTACCACCTCGGCGACACCATCGAGATCACGGAAAGCCGTCCGATCTCGAAGACCAAGAACTGGGTCGTGACCCGTCTGGTCGAGAAGGCCGTCCTGGTCTGATCAGGCACTCGGTCGCCCTCGAGGCAACCCATCCGGAAACGGCCCACAATGTGGGCCGTTTTTCTTTTTCAGGAGCAATTCACATGATCAAAGTCGGCGACACCCTTCCTTCGGCCACCCTGCAGGAATATTCCGAAGTGGAGGGCGAGGGCTGCAGCATCGGCCCGAACCCGGTCGACGTGACCAAGGCCACGGCGGGCAAGACCATCGCGCTGTTCGCACTGCCGGGCGCCTTCACGCCCACCTGCTCGGCCAAGCATGTGCCGGGCTACGTGCAGCACTTCGACGACTTCAAGGCCGCCGGCGTGGACGAGATCTGGTGCGTGAGCGTGAACGACGCGTTCGTGATGGGCGCCTGGGCGCGCGACCAGAAGACCGGCGCCAAGGTGCGCATGCTGGCCGACGGCAGCGCCGACTTCGCGAAAGCCACCGGCCTCACGCTCGACCTGACCGGCCGCGGCATGGGCCTGCGCAGCAACCGCTACTCGATGCTCGTGAAGGACGGCAAGGTCGCGACGCTGAACGTCGAAGGCCCGGGCAAGTTCGAAGTGAGCGACGCCGACACGCTTCTCGCACAAGCCCGCGGCTGAACCCGGATCTTTCGGGGGGGCCGCCGCGCACGGCCGCCCGAAGCGGCCGGCCCGCCCCCGGTAGGGGGTTGGAGAAGCGACACGAAGTGCGCGCAGCCTGGGGGCGAGCCTAGAGCTCTACCTTGAGGTAGTGAGCCCCGGCGACGGGGTTGTGATAGTAGGGCGGCACCTCTGCGAAGCCCAGGTCTTCGTAGAGGGCGCGCGCCGACTCCATGTCGTCGAGGGTGTCGAGCAGCACGCAGGCATAGCCTGCGCTGCGGGCCGCATCGAGGATGGCCTCGGCCAGCTGCCGGCCGAGCCCGAGCCCCCGGAACCCGGGGCGCACATACAGCCGTTTCATTTCCGCCGCGTTCGCGTAGTCCGTGGTGTCGAGCGGGCGCAGCGCGCAGCAGCCCGCCACGTGGGCGATCGTGCCGTCGGCGCGCGTCAGCGTGGGCGCGGCGCGGCCGGCGTCTTCGTTCACATGGGCAGGATCGACCAGCGCCAGCAGCAAGGTGCCGCGCGGCTCGGCGTACTCGCCGGGGAGTCCGGCCAATTCGCCGTCGAAATCCTGGAAGTCGAGGTCGATGGCCAGCGAGCCTGCGTAGTCGCGGAAGATCGCGCGCACGGCGTCGACTTCATGCGGTTCGTCGGGCGTGAGCAGCACCACCGCCGGCGTGTCCGACAGCGGCAGCGGGCGGGAGACGGAAAAGCCGCTCATACGCGCAACGACGCCACCCAGAACGCCACGCCCGCGCACAGCGCGAACAGCACCAGCGCCAGCGTGCGCGACACCGCATCGTCGCGGCTCGGGGCCACGCCGTTGCCATTGCCGTTCCCGTTGGAGGCCGCGCCCGCGACCACCAGCTTGTCGCCCGACAGCATCGGCCCGACGAGCCGGTGCCGCTTGACCAGCACATAGAACAGCACCGCCAGCACATGCAGGCTCACCAGGGCGATCACGATCCACTTGCCCTGCGCTTTGTGCCAGCCCGTCGCCAGGCTCACCATCGCGCCCGACACGAAGCGGGTCAGCGGCCCGGAGGCGGAAATTTCGTCGTCGGCCATCAGCCCGGTGGCGACCTGCAGGATCAGAAGCGCCAGCACCGCGAACACCGACAGCGCGCCCAGCGGCGTGTGGCCGATCAGGTGGTCGGGGTGCGACTTGCCGCGCAGGTAGGCGATCACCGAGCCCGGCGCATAGATGAAGGCCGCGAAGCGCGACCAGCGCCCGCCCACGACCCCCCAGACCAGGCGGAACAGCAGCAGCGCCAGCACGGTGTAGCCGAGGCGGAAATGCCATTCCATGATGCCGTTCAGGCCCGTCACGATCAGGCCGATCACGGCGAAGGCGAGCGCCCAGTGAAAGAGGCGGGTCGGCAAGTCCCAGACGCGTGTGCGGGCCACCGAAAGGGTGTCGGTCATCGAAAAAGGCGCCAGGGCGCGAGGCTGCGGAAGGCGCAGATTAGCAAAGTCCGGCCCGGTCCTTCCACCGGGTTGTTGCTATGCGCCCGACACGGGCAGCCCCTACACTGCCTGCAGCACCGCGTTCGACGGTGCCCAAAACCCCCACACAAGGACCCACGATGACCCGTTTTGCTTCGTTCGCCCTTGCAGCCGCCTGCGCTGCGATGTCCCTGCCCGCCGCGGCACAGTTCGCCAAGCCCGAAGATGCCATCAAGTACCGCCAGAGCGCGCTGTTCGTGATGGCCCAGCACTTCGGCCGCCTCGGCGCCATGGCCAACGGCCGGGCACCCTACGACGCTGCCGCTGCGGCCGCCAACGCCGAGATCGTCGCCGACATGGCCAAGCTGCCCTGGGCCGGCTTCGGCGCCGGCACCGAAGGCGGCAAGGCCAAGCCCGAAGTCTGGAAGGAAGCCGCGAAGTTCAAGGAGCACCAGGACAAGGTGATCGCCGAGACCGGCAAGCTCGTCGTCGCCGCCAAGGCCGGCAACATCGACGCGCTCAAGGCCCAGTTCGGCCCGACCGGCGCGAGCTGCAAGGCCTGCCACGACAGCTTCCGCAACCAGTAAGCCGCGGGCTTTGGCCATGAAAAAGGCGCTCCTCGGAGCGCCTTTTTGTTGGGGGAAGCCGGAAGCTCAGGCCTCGGCCAGGAGCTTTTCGATCAGCTTGTGCAGCTCGGCGAAGTCGGGCTCGCCCACATAGCGCTTCACGATCTCGCCCTTCTTGTTGACGATGAAGGTAGTCGGCGTGAGCTTCACGTCGCCCCAGGCCTGCGCCACGCTGCCGGTGTTGTCGATCGCCACCTTGAACGGCAGCTTGCGGGTTTCGGCGAAGTTGACGACGTAGCTCGGCGGGTCGTAGCTCATGGCCACCGCCAGCGTGTCGTAGCCCTGGGCCTTGTACTTGTCGTAGGTCGAGATCACCTTGGGCATCTCGGCCACGCAGGTCACGCAGCTCGTGGCCCAGAAGTTGACCAGCGTGACCTTGCCCTTCAGGTCGGCCGTGCTCTTGGTGGTGCCGTCGAGCAGCACGAAGGTCGAGGCCGGGGCGGCGGTGCTGCCCGAACCGAGGTACACGCCCACGCCGGCGGCCAGGGCGATCACGACGGCGGCGGCAGCGATGTATTTTTTCATGGGCACCTGAAGGAGAGAGGCGGCGCGATTTTAGTTCCGCGTGCCGGAACGCGCCGGCGCATGCGCTTCATTCCCCGAAGGCCGCTCGATAATCGTCCTCCGATGCCCTCGCTTCCTTCCCCCTCCTGGCCCGTGCTGGCCCTGGCCGCCGCGCTGGGCGCCTGCAGCCCCACCTTCAACTGGCGCGAAGTGCCGATCGCCGACGCCGGCCTGGTCGCGCTGCTGCCCTGCAAGGCCGACCGCGCCCAGCGGGCGGTGCCGCTGGGCGCCGAGTCGGTGCAGGTCGACATGACCGGCTGCGAAGCCGGCGGCGCGACCTTCGCCGTGGCCCACGCCGCCGCCACCAGCCCGGCGCAGGCCGAGGCCTGGCTCACGGCCTGGCGCACGGCCACGCACGGCCAGCTGGGCGTCGCGCAGGTGATCCAGGGGCCGGCCACCTTGCCGCGCGCCACGGCCGTTCCCGCACCGTGGCGGCTCGACGGGCAATCGGCGCAGCAGGGCGTGGCGCCGGTCCAGGTGCTCTGGTTCGCGCAGTCGCAGAAAGACGGCAGCGTGTCGCTCTACCAGGCCACCGTGCTCGGCCGCCCGTCCTCGCCCGAGGCGACCAAGACCTTCTTCGAGGGCCTGCGCCTGCCATGAGCAGGGGCCGGCCGACAGGCCGCGATGCGCGGGCCAGCTATCGTTTTCATAGCTGTTGCCGCCGCGCGAATCGACACCCCGGCCACGCGCCCGCCATGGCCGCTTTCCCCGGCTACCGCGTTGTGTCCTCGATGTCTCTACTTCCTTTGGGCGCCCCCGCATAATCGACGCGTCGTCCTCCGAGCCGCATGAACAGCATCCTCATCATTGCCCACTCCCCGTTCGCACAGGCGCTGCGGCAGTGCGCGCTGCATGTGTTCCCCGACTGCGAACAGGCCGTCGTGGCCCTCGACGTGCTGCCCAACGTGTCGCCCGAGGAAACGCTGGCCGCCGCGCGCATCACGCTCGCGCAGCAGTTGCATGCGCCGCGCTCGCAGGTGCTGGTGCTGGCCGACGTGTTCGGCGCCACGCCCTGCAACGTCGCGCAGAAGCTGGTGGACGGCGTGCGCTCGCGGCTCGTGGCCGGTGTCAACCTGCCGATGCTGCTGCGCGCCGTCACCTACCGCCACGAACCGCTCGACACCCTGGTGCAGCGGGCCTTGGCGGGCGGCACCGCCGGCGTGATGCAGGTGGCAGTGGCGGCTCCCCAGAACCAGGCGAAAAGAAAGCACAGTGATCAAGAAATCCGTGACCATCAGCAATAAGCTGGGCCTGCACGCACGCGCGTCGGCCAAGCTGACCAAGCTCGCCGGCAGCTTCCCCTGCGAGGTGTGGCTGTCGCGCGGCGACCGCCGCATCAACGCCAAGAGCATCATGGGCGTCATGATGCTGGCCGCCGGCCTCGGCGTGACCGTCGAGCTCGAGACCAACGGCCCGCAGGAAGACGAAGCCATGAACGCCATCGTCCAACTGATGGACGACAAGTTCGGCGAAGGCGAATAAGGACCCGCGCATGACCTTCGCAGTCCACGGTCTCCCGGTCGCCCGTGGCATTGCCATCGGCCGCGCGGTGCTGGTCGTGTCCAGCCGCATCGACGTGGCGCACTACTTCATCAAGCCGGAAGAGATCGAGACCGAGATCGACCGCGTGCGCACCGCGCGCAATGCGGTGGCCGACGAGCTCACCAAGCTGCAGGCCAGCGTGGCGCAGATGGGCCCGAACGACGCGCCGCACGAGCTTGCGGCGCTGCTCGAGGTGCACCAGATGCTGCTGCAGGACGACGTGCTCAGCGGCGGCGTGAAGCACTGGATCAGCGAGCGGCTGTACAACGCCGAATGGGCGCTGACCACGCAGCTCGAGATCATCGCGCGCCAGTTCGACGAGATGGAGGACCCGTACCTGCGCGAGCGCAAGGCCGACCTCGAACAGGTGGTCGAGCGCATGCTGCATCGCATGAAGGGCACGGCCGCCGTGCTCGCGCCGAGCCCGCCGCGGCGCAAGCGCGCCGCCGCCGCGCACGACGACGAAGACGACGACCCCACCGCGGGCGACGGCTTCGACGTGCCGCTGGTGCTCATCGCGCACGACCTCTCGCCGGCCGACATGCTGCAGTTCAAGAAGAGCGTGTTCGCGGGCTTCGTGACCGACGTGGGCGGGCGCACCTCGCACACCGCCATCGTCGCGCGCAGCATGGACATCCCGGCCATCGTCGGCGCGCGCTCCGCGAGCCAGCTGGTGCGCCAGGACGACTGGGTCATCATCGACGGCGAGGCCGGCGTGATGATCGTCGACCCGTCGCCGATCATCCTGGCCGAGTACGGCTTCAAGCAGCGCCAGGGCGACCTCGAGCGCGGGCGGCTTGCGCGGCTGCGCCACAAGCCCGCCGTCACGCTCGACGGCCAGCGCGTCGACCTGCTGGCCAACATCGAGATGCCTGAGGACACGGCCGGTGCCGTCAAGGCCGGCGCCGTGGGCGTGGGCCTCTTTCGCAGCGAATTCCTCTTCATGGGCCGCGAGAACTCGGCGCGCCAGACGCGCCTGCCCGACGAGGAAGAGCAGTACCAGGCCTACAAGCGCGCGGTCGAGGGCATGCAGGGCATGCCCGTCACCATCCGCACCATCGACGTGGGCGCCGACAAGCCGCTGGACGGCAAATCGGGCAGCAAGCAGGAGCACCTGAACCCCGCGCTCGGCCTGCGCGCCATCCGCTGGAGCCTGGCCGATCCGGCGATGTTCCTCACGCAGCTGCGCGCCATCCTGCGTGCGGCGGCGCACGGCGAGATCCACCTGCTCATTCCGATGCTCGCGCACGCCAGCGAGATCCGCCAGACGCTGTCGCTGATCGACTTCGCGCGCGCCGAACTCGACAACCGCGGCGCCGTGTACGGCCCGGTCAAGCTCGGCGCCATGATCGAGATCCCGGCCGCCGCGCTCACGCTCAAGACCTTCCTCAAGCACTTCGACTTCCTGTCGATCGGCACCAACGACCTGATCCAGTACACGCTGGCCATCGACCGCGCCGACGAGGCCGTCGCCCACCTCTACGACCCCGCGCACCCCGCGGTGCTCAAGCTCGTGGCCGACACCATCACCGAGTGCCGCCGCCAAGGCAAGGGCGTGTCGGTGTGCGGCGAGATGGCCGGTGACGTCGCCTTCACGCGCCTGCTGCTGGGCCTGGGCCTGCGCAGCTTCTCCATGCACCCCTCGCGCATCCTCGCCGTGAAGCAGGAAGTGCTGCGCGCCGACACCGGCAAGCTCGAACCCTGGGCGCAGGGCGTGCTCGACGCGGACGATCCCGCGGCCGCACTCGCGGGCTGAGCCCGCGCTTTCGCATACCTTTGTCTTCGTGATGCACCGTGAAAACGGTGGGTCGCGGGGCGGATGAAACAAACCGAAATACGGCGATACGGGGGTGAAAGGACTCTCCGGGCATCGACGCGCACCATCAGGTCTCCTCTTCCAACCCCTGAAAGAAAGGCCAGCATCATGATCGTCAAGTCGTCCTTCTCCCTCGCGCAGCTCGTCGCTGTCGGTTCCTTCGCCATGCTCGCCGCCGCCGGCGCCAAGGCTGAAAGCTACGTGGGCGTCCACGCGCCCGTGTCGGCCATGAGCCGCGCCGATGTCAACGCCGAAGCCGTGCGTGCCGCCGCCGCCCCCGACCAGAACGTCGTGCGCGGTTCGCGCGGCCCCGAGACCGTGGCCGTGTCGACCGACCGCGCCCGCGTCATCGCCGAAGCCGTGCGCACCGCCGCCGCACCAGACCAGAACGTGACCTCCGGCTCGCGCGTGAACAGCAAGGTCATCTCGACGATGCAGAACCCCGTCGACGCGCGTGCCGCCGCCGCGCGCGACAGCGGCAACCGTCTCTGAGCCGACGATGCGGCGCCCCGGGCGGCGCCGCCGTCGCCTCGTCCATCACTGAAGCAGCCCCGCGCAGGGGCGCATGAAGGAGCACCCCCATGAAGCACTGGATCAAACGCACCCTGTTCGGATTCGCCGGCCTAGCCGTCGTCGCCGGCAGCATCGCCGGCTGTGCCGGCCATCGCCACGGCTGGGGCGGCGACAGCGCCGAGTTCCGCGCCAAGATGGTCGAGCGCGTCGGCAGCAAGCTCGAGCTCGACGCCGCGCAAAAGCAGAAGCTCACCGTGCTGGCCGAGAAGCTGCAGGCGCAGCGCCAGGCCATGCGCGGTGCGGGCGGCTCGGGCGATCCGCGCTCGCAGTTCAAGGCGCTGTTCGCGGGCAACACGCTCGACCAGGCCGGCGCCGCGCGCCTGGTCGAAGAGAAGACCGCCGTGGTGCGCACCGGCAGCCCCGAGGTCATCGCCGCCGCGGCCGATTTCTTCGACCACCTGAACCCCGCCCAGCAACAGAAGGTGCGTGACTTCATGGAGCGCGGCGGCCGCCGCTGGTCGCGCCATGGCTGAAATCGGCTCGCCCCCGGGCTGGGGGCGCTTCGTGTCGCTGCATCGACCTGCTCTGCGGGCGCCGCAGCAGCACGTGGGTTCCGCGGTGTCCCGCGAACTGGCGGCAGTGCCGGCCGTAGACGGCGTGCGCACCGTGCTGCGTTTCGAGGGCGCGGTGGTGCTCGCGGTGGCGCTGGTCGGCTATGCCCAGTTCGGCATGGGCTGGGGCGTGTTCGCGCTCTGGCTGTTCGCGCCCGACCTTTCGCTGCTCGGCTACCTCGCGGGGCCGCGCGTCGGCGCGGCGCTGTACAACGCCGCGCATGCGCTGATCGGGCCCGTGCTGCTGCTGGCGCTGGGCGTGTTCGCGGCGCAGCCGTGGGCGGTGGCCGGCGGGCTGATCTGGCTGGCCCGCGTCGGGCTCGACCATGCGCTGGGCTTCGGCCTGAAGTACGCGACCGGCTTTGCGTCCACCCACCTCGGCCGCATCGGCCGCGCCGATCCGTGGTGAGTGCCGTGGCCCGTTCGCGTCCCCTGATGCGCCCCGCGCTCGCGCGCACCGTGATGCTGGGCGAGGCGTTCACGCTCGCCGCCGCGTCGGCGGTGCACGGCGGCTGGCTCGGGGCCGGCCACGCGCATCCGCAGGCGCGCACCGCCGAGGCCGTGATCGCCTCCGTGCTGGTGCTCGCGGCGCTCGAAACCTGGCGCCGCCCCGCGCATGCCCGCACGGCGGCGATCGCCGGACAGGGCTTTGCCCTGCTGGGCACGCTGGTGGGCCTTGGCACCATCGTCGCGGGCATCGGCCCGCGCACGGTGCCCGACGTGGTCTACCACGTGCTCTTGCTCGCCGGTCTCAGCGCCGGCCTGGTCTGGACGGTGCGATGCCGGCCGGATTGATTGCAAGCCTTGCCATTCGCGCTCTCTTTGCCAGGAGGCACAATCCCGCCATGCCGCGCATCCTGCTGATCGACGACGACGAACACCTCGCCGCGCCGCTGACCACCTACTTCGCACGCTTCGGCTGCACGCTCGACAGCGCCAAGCGCCCGAGCGAAGGCATCGCCAAGCTGCGCGCGGGGCACTACGACGCGGCCATCCTCGACGTCATGCTGCCCGAGATGGACGGCTTCGAACTGTGCCGCGAGATCCGCAAGGAAAGCGACATCCCCATCGTGATGCTCACCGCGCGCGGCGAGGTGATGGACCGCGTGGTCGGCCTCGAACTCGGCGCCGACGACTACGTGCCCAAGCCCTTCGAGCCGCGCGAACTGGTGGCGCGCGTGCAGACCATCCTGCGTCGCCAGCGCAGCGCGCCGGCGGCTGCTGCCGCCAATGCGCAATTGCGCGTGTTCGACGGCCTCTCGATCGACCTCGATCGGCGCCAGGTGCTGCGCCACGGCGAGCGCGTGGAGCTCACCGGCACCGAGTTCGACCTGCTCGCGCTGCTGGCCGGCGAGCCCGGCAAGGTGTTCAGCCGCGACGACATCCTCAACCGGCTGCGCGGCCACGAGGCCGAGCTCTTCACGCGCGCGGTCGACATCGTGGTGAGCCGGCTGCGCAAGAAGCTCGAGCCGCTCGACTGCATCAAGACGCTGCGCAACGCCGGCTACGCGCTGGCCGTGGCGCCGGGCGAGCCGTCTTCATGAGATTTCCCCGCAGGCGCGCAGGCGCCGTGCCCGCCGACAACGAAGGCCTGTGCCCCGGCAAGGAGCGCCGCCGGCACTGGCACGCGCGCATGCACGCGCACATGCAGCAGCGCTGGCGCAGCTCGGTGCGCGTGCGGATCGTCATGATGTTCGTGGTGCTCGCGCTTGTGATGGCGGCGGTGTTCGTGGGCGGCATGAAGCGCTCGTTCTCCAGCACCTGGGCCGAGGCCGCGCAGCCGATGCTGATGGACTACGCCGACCGCCTCGTCGCCGAACTCGGCACGCCGCCCGACACGGTGCGCGCGCAGGCGCTGGTCGACCGGCTGCCGATCACCATCCGCATCACCGGGCCCAGCGTGAACTGGGAGTCGAACCCCGGCAACGACATGCACGCGCGCGGCGGCTGGTTCTACGACCGCGACCGCGAGGAGTCGATGTTCTCCACCGAGCGCTGGTTCGTGCGCCCCACGGCCGACGGGCACAAGGTCATCTTCGGCTGGGCGCCCCGGCTGTGGCAGCTCGCGCCGCGCGCGGCGGGCTGGACCACGCTGTGCGTGCTGCTGCTGCTCGTGGTGGTGGCCTACGCGCTGGTGAGCCGGCTGCTGCGTCCGCTGATCGACATCCGCGAGGGCGCGCAGCGCTTCGGTCGCGGCGAGTTCGCGCAACCCATTCCGATCCGCCGCAACGACGACCTGGGCGACCTCGCACAGCGCGTCAACACCATGGCCAGCGACATCCAGGCCATGCTCGATGCCAAGCGCGGCCTGCTGCTGGCGCTGAGCCACGAACTGCGCTCGCCGCTCACAAGGGCCCGGCTCAACGCCGAGCTGCTGCCCGCCACGCCCGAGGGCGAGGCCGAGCGCGAGGCACTGCTGCGCGACCTCAACGAGATGCGCGACCTGATCAGCGACCTGCTCGAAAGCGAGCGCCTCGCGAGCCCGCATGCCGCGCTGCAGCGCGAGCCGGTCGACCTGGCCGCGCTGGTGCGCGAGATCGTGGCCGAGATGCCCGGCGCGCAGGCGGTGCAGCTCGACCTCGCGGACGGCCTGGCACCGCAGCCCGTCGACCGCATGCGCGTGCGCCTGATGGTGCGCAACCTGCTGGACAACGCGCTGCGCTACAGCGCCGGCGCACCGCAGCCACCGACCGTGAGCTTGCGTGCGCCGGCCGACGGCGGCGCCGAGCTGGAAGTGCGCGACTTCGGTCCCGGCGTTGACGACGCGCAGCTCGAACGCCTGACCGAGCCCTTCTACCGCACCGACGGCGCGCGGGCGCGTGCCACGGGCGGTGTCGGCCTCGGCATGTACCTGTGCCGGCTCATCGCCGAAGCCCACGGTGGCCGGCTCACGGTGCGCAACGCGCACCCGGGCCTGCAGATCAGCGTGCGGTTCGGCTGAGGCGCGTGGAGGCTGCCGCTTCGGCAGACCAACCCCCGCCGAGCGCGTGGTACAGCGCCACGCCCGCCTGCAAGCGCGCCTGCAGCAACTGCGCACGCGCGTCCTGCGCGGCGAACAGCGTGCGCTGCGCATCGAGCAGCGTGAGCAGCGTCTCGGCACCTGCGCGGTAGCGCGACTCGGCAAGCGTGCGCGCGCGTTCGGCCTGCGCCAGTTCTTCGTCTTGTGCCACGCGCTGCGTGTCGAGTGCGGCCACGGCCTCGAGCGCGGTCAGCGCATCGGTGAAGGCAGCCACGGTGGCGGCACGGTAGTTCGCGAGCAGTTCCTCGCGCCGCGCAGCCGACAGGTCGCGCGCCGCCGCGCGCCGGCCGCCGTCGAAGACCGGTGCCGCGAGCGCCGCGGCCAGGCTGTACACCGGGTGATCGAACAACGTGCCGAAGCGCGGGCCCGCGGCCGCGAGGCCGGCACTCAGCGTGAGTGTCGGGAACATCGCCGCGCGCGCCGCCGTCACGTCGGCATCGGCCGCGGCCAGTGCGGCTTCGGCGCGTGCGATGTCGGGCCGGCGCGCGAGCAGGTCGGCCGGCAGGCTGGTGTCCACCGCGGGCAGCGCGAGCTGCTGCAGGCTGGTGGCCGTGATCCGCACCTCGCTGCCGGCCTGGCCGAGCCAGCGCGCCATGCGGATGTCGGCCGCGCGCGACTGCTGGTGCAGCGTGGCGGCCGTGCGCCGCTGCGACGCGACGATGCCGCGCTGCTGTGCAAGCTCGAGCGGCGAGGCCGCGCCCGCGCGCGCACGGGCCTCGACCAGTTGCAGCAGCCGTTCGGCATCGTCCAGGCTGCGGCGCGCGATGGCCGTGCGCTCGCGCAGGCCCAGCGCTTCGAGCCAGGCCGCGCCCGCGCCTGCGCGCAGTGCGAGCCGCACCGCGTCGCGGTCGAAGGCACTGGCCTGTCGCGAGGCGCCGGCGCTGTCGCGCTGCGCGCGCAGGCGGCCCCACAGGTCGACCTCGTAGCGCGCATCGAGCCCGAGCGCGCGCCGGTTGCCACTCACGTTCGCATCGCCGCCGAGCCGGCCTTGGCGCTGCACATCGGCGGTGGCCGACAGCTCGGGCCAGGCCGAGGCGCCAGTGATGCGCTCCTGCGCTTCGGCCTGGCGCAGGCGGGCTTCGGCGGCGTCGCCGTCGGGGTTGCCGGCATCGACCGCGGCAACGAAGGCCGGCAGCTCGGTGCTGTCGAAGCCGCCCCACCACGGGTCTGCGACGGGTGGTGTGCGCGCAGGCGCATCGGCCGATGGCGTCGCGCAGCCCGCGAGCAGCAGCGCCGCGAGGGCCAGCGCGGCGGGAGAGAAGAAAAGGCGCGTCATGGCATTCGTCATTCGGAAGACAGGGCCGCGACCGGGTCGAGCGCGGCGGCCTTGCGCGCCGGCATGAAGCCGAACACCAGGCCGGTGAGCACGGCGCAGCCGAAGGCGCCCGCGATGGCCGTGAGGGAAAAGATCACCGGCACGCTCCACACGATGAGCGCGGCGCCCACGAGCAGACCGCCCGCCACGCCCGCGACGCCGCCGGTCACGGTGACCAGCACCGCCTCGACGAGGAACTGCCGCAGGATGTCGCGCTGGCGTGCGCCGGTGGCCATGCGGATGCCGATCTCGCGCGTGCGTTCGCGCACGGTCATGAGCATCACGTTCATCACGCCGATGCCCCCGACCACGAGCGACACCGCCGCGATCAGCCCGAGCATCACGGTCATGGTGCGCTGGGTCTGCGCGCGCGCCTTGATCGACTCGGTCTGGTTGAACACCTGCACGTCGCGCACGTGGCGCTGCGCGGCCAGCACCTCGACGATCTCGGCCGCCGTCTCCGAGGCCTTGTCGACGTCGTGCACGGCCACCGCCACCCAGGTCGGGTGGTTGCTGCCGTACAGCCGCGCGGCGGCGGTGGAGAAGGGCACGATCACGCGCTCATCCTCGCTGGCCTGGCCGCCGCCCGCGCCCTTGGCGGCGAGCACGCCCAGCACGTCGAAGGGCACGTTGTCCAGCAGGATGCGTTGGCCCACGGGGTCGGTGCCGTCGGCGAACAGCGCGGCCTGCACGCGCTCGCCGATCACCGCGACCTTGGCCAGGCTCTGCTCGTCGCTCTCGTCGAAGAAGATGCCGCGCGCGATCGGCCACTTCAGCGCCTGCTCGAAGTCGGTGGTGGCGCCGCCGCCCTCGGTGCGGTGGTCCACGTTGCCGCGCCGTGCGACCACGAAGCCCTCGATGTAGGGCATGGCCACGCGCACGTTGGGCAGCCGGCGAATGGTGTCGACGTCGGCCAGCGTGAGCTTGCCGCCGCGCCCGCGCGCGCTGTCGGGAATGGCGGCCACGTACATCTTGTCGGCGCCGAACAGCGAGATCTGCTTCATCACCGCCTCCTGCGAGCCGGTGCCGACCGCGAGCATCACGATGACCGAGGCCACGCCGATCACGATGCCCAGCAATGTCAGGCCAGTGCGAAAGCGGTGGATCCACATCACGCGCCAGGCCGCGCGCAGCGCCTCGTGCAGCTCGGAGAGCAGCGCGCGCGGGGTGTCGGCGGCGTCGGCTGTGTTCGCAGGGGAGGGCCGGGGAAGCGGCTCTGGCGGCGCTTCGGCGGGCGCGCGTCCGCTGTCCGACACGATGCAGCCGTCGCGGATCTCGATCACGCGGCGTGCGCGCTGCGCCACCTCGCGGTCGTGCGTGATGAGGATCACGGTGTGGCCGGCGGCGGCCATCTCGTCGAGCAGCGCCATCACCTCTTCGCCGCTGCGCGAGTCGAGCGCGCCGGTGGGCTCGTCGGCCAGCACGATGCGCCCGCCGTTCATGAGCGCGCGCGCGATCGACACGCGCTGCTGCTGGCCGCCCGACAGCTGGTGCGGCCGGTGGCCCAGCCGATCGCCCAGGCCCAGGCGCGTGAGCAGCCCGCGCGCACGCGCGGCGCGTTCGGCGGGCGCCGCGCCGGCGTAGATGGCGGGCATCTCGACGTTCTCCTGCGCCGACTCGGTGGAGATCAGGTGGTAGCCCTGGAACACGAAGCCGAAGGCCTCGCGCCGCAGCCGCGCGAGCGCGTCGGCGTCCATGCCGGCCACGTCCTGGCCGGCGAACAGGTAGCGCCCGCCGGTCGGGCGGTCGAGGCAGCCGAGCAGGTGCATCAGCGTCGACTTGCCCGAGCCCGAACTGCCGACGATGGCGACGAACTCGCCCGCATGCAGCTCGAGCGTGATGCCGCGCAGCACCTCGACGGCCGGCGCGCCGTCGTGGCCGCCGTAGGACTTGCGCAGGTCGTGCAGCGCGATCAGCGGGGTCGTCTTCGTCTCGGTCGCACTCACAGCTGGAACTTCCGCGTGCCGCCGCCGGCCGCGCGCTCGCCGGTGATGAGGCGCTCGCCTTCCGCCAGGCCTTCGAGCACTTCGCCCGAGAGCCGGTCGCGCACGCCGATGCGCACCTCGCGCGGCGCGGGCTGGCCGTCGGGGCCGAGCACGCGCGCGGTGAAGCGCCCGGCCTGGCCCTTCACGGCCGTGAGCGCGGGCAGCGGCGCCACCACCACGTCGCGCGCCGAGGCGGCGACGAAGCTCACCTGCGCGGTCATCTGCGGCATGAGCTCGCCGTCGGCGTTGTCCACGTCGAACAGCACCGTGTAGAGCACGACCTTGCTGGCGGCCGGCGCCTGCGGCGCGTCGCCGCCGCTCTTGCCCGCGGGCACGGGCGGCGAGGGCAGCACCTGGCGCACCGTGCCTTCCCAGCGGCGGCGGTCGGCGCCGAGCGTGGTGAAGTACACGGCCATGTCGCGCTTCACTCGGCGCACGTCGGCTTCCGAGACCTCGGTCCACACCGTCATGCTCGACAGGTCGGCCACGCGCAGGATGTCGGGCGTCTGGTAGGTGGCGTTGAGCGTCTGGCCCTCGCGCGCCTGCACCGAGACCACGCTGCCGGCCATCGGCGCGTAGATGCGCGTGTAGCCCAGGCGCGCTTCGTCGGCCTTCAGCGTGGCCTGGGTCTGGGCGATCTGGGCTTCGAGGTGCGCGATCTTCGCGGCGGCCGAGGCCAGGGTGGCTTCGGCGGTCTGCACGTCTTCGGCGCGCGTGGCGCCCTCGGCGGCCATCTGCTGCTGGCGGGCGAACTGCTGGCGCGCCAGCCGGTGCTGCGCATGCTGGTCGGCCAGTTGCGCGCGCAGCCCCGCGAGCGAGGCGCGGCCGGCGTCCACTGTGGCCTGCTGCACGCTGGGGTCGATCTCCACCATCAGCTGGCCCTTCTTCACCGGGTCGCCGGGCTGCACGTGCAGCCGCAGGATCTGGCCCGACACCTGCGCGCCCACGTCCACATAACGGCGCGGCTGCAGCGTGCCGATGGCGGTCACGCTGCTTTCGATGTCGCCGCGGCGCAGCACGGCGGTGTCCCAGCCGGGGTCGCGCGGACTCGCCCAAACGTAGGCCACCGCGGCGGCGGCCAGGGCCAGGGCCGCGAAGGCGGCGATGCGCAGGCGTGTGCCGGCGCGCGAACGGGAAGCGGGCGCCGTCACCGGGCGCCCTTGCGGAAGAAAACGAGGGTCATGCTGCTAAGACGTGCGGGACGCGGAAACGGGTAGCCCGCGCGGTGCCTCATGCGGAATGAGACGTTTCGGGGGACAGGAAAAACTTTACAAATCTATAATGAGAATAACTCTCAATTGCGTCGCTACCCGCGATGCCCCTTCACACCATGTCCCATCCGGAAGTCCGGCAGCTGTACGTCGACCACCAGGGCTGGCTGCGCAGCTGGTTGCTGGGCCGCCTGCGCTGCGGCTTCACCGCGGCCGATCTCACGCACGACACCTTTCTCAACCTCATCGAGCTGCCGCAACAGCCGGTGCTGCGCCAGCCGCGTGCCTTCCTGCAGGTGGTGGCCAGCCGGTTGATGATCAACCGCTTTCGCCGCATGCAGGTCGAGGCCGAGGTGCTGCGCACCGTGGCGCTGATGGCCGAGGACGCCTGCGCGCCGAGCGCCGAGGACAAGGCCTGCGCGCGCGAACTGCTGGGCCAGGTGCTCGCGCTCCTGGCGACCGAGCTCGACGTGAAGAGCCGCACCGCCTTCCTGATGGCGCGCGTCGAAGGCCGCTCGTACCGCGAGATCGCGGCCGAACTGGGTGTGTCCGAGACGCGCGTGAAGCAGTACCTCGCGAAGGTGCTGGCGCATTGCCATGGCCGCATGGCCGCGGCCGTGCCCGAAGCGGAAAGCGCCGACGCCCCGGCCCATGCCTGACGCGGCCGCCGAGCGCCTGCGCGAGGAGGCGGCGCTGTGGGCCGTGACCCTCGCCGACGACAGCGTGGACGACGCCACCCGCGCCGCCTGCGCGGCGTGGTGCGCGCTCGACGAACGCCATGCGCGGCTCCTGGCCGAGATGCGCCGCATGTGGGAGTCGGTCACGCCCGACACCCCCGCGCCGCAGCCTGCGCGCCGTGGCCTCTCGCGCCAGGCGCTGGGCGCGCTCGTGCTGCTGCCCTGCCTGCTCGTGGCGGGCGCCGCGATGCCGTGGCAGGCCTGGCTGGCTGACGAGCGCACCGGCACCGGCGAGATCCGCCACCTCACGCTCGAGGACGGCAGCCGCGTCGCGCTGAACAGCGACTCGGCCATCGACATCGATTTCTCGGGCAGCGTGCGCCGCGTGCAGCTGCTGCGCGGCGAGGTCTTCGTCGAGGTCGCGCACGGCGACAAGCCCTTCGCCGTGGTCGACCGCGACGGCAGCGCGCAGGCACTGGGCACGCGCTACGCCGTGCGGCGCGAGGCGGACGACACGCTCGTCACCGTCACCGAATCGCGCGTGCGCGTGCAGCCGCTCGAGGGCGGCGACGACCGCTGGGTCGACGTGCAGGCGGGGCAGCAGGTGCGCTTCGACCGCCGCGGCGTCACCACCGACACCGTGCCCGCCGCGCCCGGCGGCCTGGCCTGGCCGCAGGGCCGGCTGGTGTTCGACGACGCGCCCGTGGCCGAGGTGCTGCGCCAGCTCGGCCAGCACCGGCCCGGCCTGCTGCTGGCCGACGACGAGGCCCTGGGCGCGCTGCGCTTCACCGGCGTGCTGCCGATCCAGCAGAGCGACGCCGCGCTCGCGCTGCTTGCCAGCGCGCTGCCGAGCTTGCGCGTGTCGACGCTGTCGCCGTGGCTGGTGCGCGTGACGACCACGGCGCCGCCGTGACCGGGCGGGCGCACTTTTTTCCGCGCGCGCCGCTACCCGATTCCCGTGCCCGCTTGTCATAGGTGGTGAAAAGAGATTCACCACACCATGACAGGACCCGCAGACCCGACCGAGACCGCGCAGCGCTGGCATCGCCTGCGCCGTGCCTTCGCGCTCGCGAGCCTGGTGCTGCTCGCCGTGCCGGCCGCCGCGCAAACGCCGCCTGCCGATGCGGCCTTCGAGTGGCACCAGCCCGCGCAGCCGCTGAGCAGCGCACTGACCGCGCTCGCCGTGCGCACGGGGCTGCTGCTCGGCGTCGATGCCGAGGTCGTGCGCGGCAAGCGCGCGCCCGCGCTGCAGGGCCGCTACACGGCACGCGAGGCGCTGCTGCAGCTGCTCGAAGGCAGCGGCCTCGAAGCGGTGCGCGGTGCGTCGGGCGGCTACGCACTGCGCGTCGCGGCGCAGCGCGCACCGGGTCCGAAGCCGCAGGCCGAAGCGCCCGCGGGCGGTGCGCTCAGCGAGGTCACGGTCACCGGCGGGCGCGACACCGGCACCGTCACCGAAGGCACCGGCTCCTACACCACCGACGGCGCGATCGGCACCGCGACGCGGCTCGAACTCAGCCTTCGCGAGACGCCGCAGTCGGTCAGCGTGCTCACGCGCGAGCGCATCGACGACCAGGGCCTGGGCCAGATCAGCGACGTGCTGCGCCAGGCGCCCGGCCTGAGCTTCGTGCAAAGCGGCAACGCCGGCACCGACGCCAACGCCGTCTATGCGCGCGGCTTCGAGGTCGAGAACTACCAGGTCGACGGCATCCCGCAGGCCGGCACCTGGCTGCTGCAGACCGGTGACCTGGCCTTCTACGACCGCGTCGAGGTGGTGCGCGGCGCCACCGGCCTGCTCAACGGCGTGGGCACGCCCGCGGCCACCGTCAACCTCGTGCGCAAGCGCCCGGGCAACGCGCTGCAGGCCAGCGCCTCGTTCAGCGCGGGCACCTGGAATCGGCAGCGCGCCGAGCTCGACATCGGCGGGCCCGTCACCGCCGACGGCCGCGTGCGTGCGCGCGTGGTCGCGGCCGTGCAGGACGGCGACTCGTGGATCGAACGTCACCACGAGAACAAGCGCCTGTTCTACGGCATCGTTGAAGCCGACCTCGCGCGCAGCACGCGCCTCAGTGCTGGCTTCGAGCTGCAGCGGCACGACAACGACGGCGTGGCGCGCGCCGGCCTGCCGCTGCATTTCAGCGACGGCACAGAGGCCGACTACGGCCGCTCGCGCAGCGCCGCCGCGCGCTGGGCCCACTCGTACCAGGACCAGCGCCAGTATTTCGCCGCGCTCGACCACCGCTTCGACAACGGCTGGGCCGTGCACGCCGCCTTCAACCGCTCGCGCCGCGCCTACGACGACGTCATCGGCTACGCGCTGCGCGGCTACATGGACCGCGCGACCGGTGCGGGGCTCGGCCTGTGGACGAATCGCTGGAACGCGGTGCCGGTGCAGAACGCATTCGACCTGTACGCGAGCGGCCCCTTCGAGCTCCTCGGCCGGCGCCACGAGCTGGTGCTGGGCTACAACGCCTCGCGCACACACAGCGACGCGCCGCTGTACGCGGGCTGGAACGTGGCGGGCTTCGATCCGTGGCTGGCGAACTTCAACAGCTGGACTGGCGACCTGCCGGCCCAACCGCACCAGCCCGTGACCGGCCGGCAGGACACTTCCACGCGCCAGGCCGGCGCCTATGCCACGGTGCGGCTGCGGCCGACCGATGCGCTCTCGGTCATCCTCGGCGCACGCGTGAGCGACTGGAAAGACGTGACGCGCAGCGTCCCTTTGCAGCGTGCCGCCACCTTCACGGCGCGCAGCGAGAAGGGCGTCGTCACGCCGTACGCGGGCGTGGTGGTCGACCTCGACAAGCACTGGTCGGCCTACGCCAGCTACACCAGCATCTTCAAGCCGCAGGCCAGCAAGGACCGCAGCGGCACCTACCTCGACCCGCTCGAAGGGCACGCCTACGAAGCGGGCGTGAAGGGCGCGTTCCACAACGACCGCCTCAACCTCAGCGCCGCCGTGTTTCAGGTGAAGCAGGACAACCTCGCCGTGCGCCTGGACAACGAGTTCGCGCCCGACGGCTCGGCCGCCTACCGCGCCGCCAAGGGCACGACCACGCGCGGCTACGAATTCGAAGTGGCCGGCGAGCTGCTGCCTGGCTGGCAGGTCGGCGGCGGCTTTGCGCACAGCGTGGCACGCGACGCGGCCGGCCAGCGCCTGAACACGCAGGTGCCGAAGAACCTGCTGAAGCTCTTCACCAGCTACCGCATCGCCGGCATCGGCAACGGCCTCACGGTGGGCGGTGGCCTGAACTGGCAGAGCGACACCTACAGCACGGGCCTGGGTCCCTCGGGCCACGCGCGCTTCACGCAGCAGGCCTACACCACGCTCGACCTCATGGCGCGCTACCCGATCAACAAGCACCTCGCCGTGTCGGTGGCGCTGAACAACGTCTTCGACACGCGCTACCGCACCAGCACCAGCAGCAGCTTCTACGGCGCCCCGCGCCACCTGCTCGTGACCTTGCGCGGCACCTACTGACGCACCGCGTTTTTTCTCCGCAGCCAGGTCGCTGCCGGCCCCTTCGCGGCCGGGTGCGTCGCTAGCCATCTCCTGCCAACGGGCGTTGCCGACTTCACAGGTCGGGTCGCCCCCTTTCTTCATGCCATGAACCAGCATTCGTTTTCACGCGCCCGCTTCCGGCGGTCTCCCGTGGCCCTTGTCGCCCTGCTTTGCTGCGGCGTCGTCAGCGCGCAGCAACAGCCCGCCGCCAGCGGCGCGGCGCTGTCCGAAGTCACCGTCTCGGGCGACCGCAGCGGCCGCACCGAGGGCAGCCGCTCCTACACCGCCGAGCAGGCCTCCACCGCGACCCGCATGGACCTGTCGATCCGCGAGACGCCGCAGTCGGTGACCGTGATCACGCGCGAACGCATGGACGACCTGGGCAGCGCCCGCATCGACGACGTGCTGGGCCAGACCACCGGCATCATGGTCGGGCAGGCCGACAGCGAGCGCGTGAACTACTCGGCGCGCGGTTTCTCGATCAACAACTTCCAGATCGACGGCATGCCGCGCGGCCCGAACGCGCCGCTGTCCGACACCGTGCTGTACGACCGCATCGAGGTCATCCGCGGCGCCACCGGCCTCATGGGCGGCACGGGCGACCCGTCGGCCACCATCAACTCGGTGCGCAAGCGCCCCACGCGCGAGTTCCAGGGCAGCGCCTCGCTCAGCTACGGGCGCTGGAACCACAAGCGCGCCGAGGTCGACCTGTCGGTGCCGCTCACGGCCGACGGCCGTATCCGCGCGCGCACCGCGCTGGCCTGGCAGGACCGCGACTCGTACATGGACCTGTACCACGAGCGCAAGACCGTGGGCATGGTGATCGTCGAGGCCGACCTCACGCGCTCCACCTTGCTCACCGCCGGCATCGACTTCCAGGACAACAAGCCCTCGGGCGCGACCTGGGGCGCCATTCCCTACTGGAACCACGACGGCACGCTCGCCAACCTGCCGCGCAACACCAGCCTGAGCGCGCCGTGGAGCACCTGGGCCAACAAGCAGCACACGGCCTTCGTCTCGCTGCAGCACCGCTTCGACAACGACTGGAAGGTGCACCTGGGCTATGCGCGCACCACCAGCACCAACAACACCACCGTGGCCAACGGCGGCGCGGGCTACCCCAACCGCTTCACCGGCCAGGGCATGAAGCTGTGGAGCGGCGTGTGGGGCGAGGGCGAGTACGTCAACGACAACTTCGACCTGTACGCCACCGGGCCCTTCAGTCTGTTCGGGCGGCGCCACACCTTCATCGCCGGATGGAACGGCGGCAACCAGACCTACACCTCGCAGGGCGGCACGCCGGTGATCCCGTACCCCGAGGCCATTCCCGACTACCGCACGTGGACCGGCAACATCCCGCGTCCGATCTTCCTGGCCGACGGCTCCAGGACCGTGGGCTTCACGCAGCTCAACGGTGGCTACGTGGCGGGCCGCTTCAGCCTCACCGACCCGCTGAGCGTGATCGTCGGCGCGCGCGTGAGCAACTACCGCAGCTACACGCACGCCTACAACACGGCGCAGCAGTACACGCGCACCACGGGCAAGTCGGAGTCGAAGGACGAGGTCACGCCGTATGTCGGCGCGGTCTATGACCTGGACAAGCAGCACTCGCTGTATGCGAGCTACACCACACTGTTCCGCCCGCAGACCTCGAAGGACCGCAACGACCAGTACCTCACGCCCGAGACCGGCACCAGCGCCGAGCTGGGCCTGAAGGGCGAGTACTTCGGCGGTGCGCTCAATGCGTCGGCGGCCGTGTTCCAGGTCAAGAAGAAGAACCTCGCCGAGCTCGACCGCAGCGTGCCCGCAGGCTTTCGCCTGCCCGACGGCGGCCAGGCCTACGTGGCCAGCGGCGACGGCGTGACCGCGCGCGGCCTCGAGTTCGACGTGTCGGGCCAGATCACGCCCGATTGGAACGTGGCCGCCGGCTACACGTACCTCGATGCCAAGACCGCCAAGGGCGCGCGTGCCGTGCCCAACCAGCCCAAGCACCTGCTGCGCCTGTCGACCGCCTACCGCTTCAGTGGCGCCTGGCGCGGCCTGAAGGTCGGCGGCGACATGACGGCGCAAAGCGGCATCTACGGCGAGTCGTGGTATGGGCAGCCGCCGCTGTTCAGCATGAAGGACCCGCTGCCGCGCATCTCGCAGAAGGCGTACGCGGTCTTCAGCCTCATGGCCAGCTACGAGATCAACAAGAACGTCACGGCGCAACTGAACATCCGCAACGTCTTCGACAAGAAGTACTACCGCAACGTGGGCTTCTACGACAGCGTGTTCTGGGGCGAGCCGCGCAACGTGAGCCTGACCCTGCGCGCCAAGTTCTGAACAAGCCGTCTTCCATTCCGTCTCAACCATGCCATCACTACCTGGAGCATCGACCATGAAGAAACCCCTGTTCTCCCTTGCCACCCTCGCGGCGGCCGCGTTCGTTTTCTCGGGCGCCGCGCACGCCCACTTCGTCTGGCTCGAACCCGCCGCGGGCGGCGAGGCCAAGGCCTACTTCGGCGAATGGGCCGACGACCTGCGCGAGACCGAGGCCGGCCACCTGAAGCTGGTCAGCGCGCCGCGCGGCATCGCCGCCGACGGCAAGCAGACGCCGGCCACGCGCCATGCCGACCACTTCGTGGTCAAGGCCGACGCCAGCGGCGACGCGCGCCTCGTGGGCGCCTACGTCAGCGACAAGGGCGTGGCGAGCCTGTACCAGGCGCGCACCGGTCGCACCGAAACCGTCGCGCGCCACACGCTCGAGCTCGTGCCGCAGGCCGCCAACAGCAACAGCTTCACGCTGCTGCTGGCGGGCAAGCCGCTGCCCAAGGCCGAGGTGGTCGTGTTCGGCCCGCCCAAGTGGGAGAAGAAGTTCACCACCGACGACGCCGGCCAAGTCACGCTGCAGACGCCCTGGCCCGGCCAGTACGTGGTCGAGGTGAACCACACCGACAAGGACGGCAAGGGCAGCTGGGACGGCAAGCCCTACACGCAGACGCGCCACGTCGCCACGCTGAGCTTCGTCGTCCGGTGAGGGCGGGGCTTCCGGCGCGGGGGTGCTTTCGATGAGCACCTTCGCGCTGGTGTGCGCCCTGTTCGCGTCGGCGCTCGGCGGCTTCGTCACGCTGAGCCTGGCGATGGACCGGCACTACGAAGACGCCCACGGGCGCGGCCGCACGCCGGGCCCGTCGCGGCCCTGGCAGCAGCTGGGTGGCGCGGCGCTGCTGCTCCTCTCGCTGGTCGCAGCACTCCGGCTGCGCGGGCCGGCCATGGGCTGGGTGCTGTGGCTGGGCGCCCTCACGGCCGCCGCGCTCGTGGTGGTCGGCCTCGTGAGCTACCGGCCCGGCTGGGCGCGGCGCGTCGGCGCCGTGGCCTCGGTGCTGGGCGTCGCCACGGCGGCGGCGTACGGGCTGCTCCTGCTTCCATAGCAGGGCGCCCGGAGGGGGCGCGCGGGCTGTCGCCTGCGCTACGCGCGGGGTCTTGGCCCGCGACTACGATGCGGCTGCGTCGCCGATGCCCGGCACATTCACCCACCAAGGAGACACCATGAGCAGCGCCCTCACCAACCACCAGGTCCGTCTTGCCAAGCGCCCCGAGGGCACGGCCACGCGCGAGCACTGGCGCTTCAGCACCGAGCCCGTGGCCCAGCCCGACGAAGGCGGCGTGCTGGTCAAGACGCTGTCGCTGTCGCTCGACCCCGCCATGCGCGGCTGGCTCAACGACGCCAAGAGCTACATCCCGCCCGTGGCCATCGACGAGGTGATGCGCGCCGGCGGCATCGGCCGCGTGGTGGCCTCGAAGAACCCGCAGTTCGCCGTGGGCGACACCGTGTACGGCACGCTCGGCGTGCAGGAATACATGCTGATCCCGCAGGACCAGATCAAGCGCAACGGCCTCGTGAAGGTCGACCTGCGCGTGGGCACCATCACCCAGTGGCTCAACGTGCTGGGCATGCCCGGCATGACCGGCTACTTCGGCCTGATGGACGTGGGCATGCCCCAGGCAGGCGAAACCGTCGTCGTCTCGGGCGCGGCCGGCGCCGTGGGCCAGACCGTGGGCCAGCTGGCCAAGATCAAGGGCTGCCGCGTGGTCGGCATCGCCGGCGGCGCCGCCAAGTGCGACTGGGTGGTGAAGGAGCTGGGCTTCGACGCCTGCATCGACTACAAGGCCGGCGCGGGCGCGGTGCGCGAAGGCCTCAAGACCCACTGCCCGAAGGGCGTGGACATCTACTTCGACAACGTCGGCGGCGACATCCTGGACGCCGTGCTGGCGCGCCTGGCACGCAAGGCCCGCGTGATCATCTGCGGCGCCATCAGCCAGTACAACAACGCCAACAGCATGCCGGCCGCCGGCCCGAAGAACTACCTGAGCCTGCTGGTGAACCGCGCGCGCATGGAAGGCATCGTGGTGTTCGACTACGCCGACCGCTACCCGATCGCGATCGCCGAAATGGCCGGCTACCTGAAGGACGGCCGCATGAAGAGCAAGGAAGACGTCGTGAAGGGGCTCGATACCTTCCCCGAGTCGCTGAACAAGCTGTTCGCGGGGGAGAACTTCGGCAAGCTGGTGTTGCAAGTCGCCGAAGACTGACGCTGCCGAAAGCGTCCGCAGCCCCGTCGTTCGGGGCTGCCCCCCCAGTGGGGCATCAGGAGGGCGACGGACCGTTGGCAAGCGCAGGAGGGCCTTGCACAACGGTCGGTCAGACCTTCGACGAGATGATGGCTTCCAGCTGGGACCCTGCCGGAATCTCCCCGATCCTGGACAGCAGTTCATCCGGCCAACGGGCGGGCGTGCTCGTGGCTTTTACCGCCGCCATGTAGAAGGCGGTGAAGATGAAAAACAAGCTGATCCATGGAAAGCCGAGCACCCCGAAAAGAACGCTCCAGGGGTGCGTCTTGAGGGACTGATGGGGCGGGATGACCCACTTTCCGATGGAGCGAAGAATGCTTCCTTGGGGCTGCAGGCGAAGGTCCTCCATGTCAGCGCCAATGGCGCGACGGTTGCGCATGAAGCGACGCGAGGCATTGATGAGCCCGGAAACAACCATGGCGCCGCTCAAGCGATCGAAGGTCTGCGTGACCGGTATTTCGACGCTGCGTCCCTCGCTCGGGCCAGAGCTTTCGATCCGCAGGAAATGCTGGTGCAGCCGTTGTCCAGCGCTCGATTCGCGGCTGGTCTCGACGGTATAGAAACGAACTTCTTTCCATGGCACAGCGCGCAGTTGGCCATCGCTTGCCCAGTAGCCCCGCCGCGCTTCGCGATCGAAAACTGCATAGATCGGCGCACGCTGAAACAGAAAGCTTCGAGGATAAAAAAGCTGCGTGCAGACCATCACAACCAGGAACATGGCGAAGCCAAACGAGGGAAGAAAAGATGCCCATTCGTTGGGCCCGTCGCCTGTGCCCAGGATGAAGGTCGCGCACAGCACGCAGAGCAAGACAATCGAGCAGAACGATGCGAATGCTGCGCCCGTCCGCAACCTGCTTCGCGCAGGCCCGATGAGGACGATGTTGTCGCTGACCTTGTGCAGCACTGCCGACAGGGCCCCATCCGAGGGGGGATTCAATGAGGTCACCTTGCTCTCGGTACAGGTTGGTATGGAAAGGGGGAAATTCTGACAACCTCCGCGCTTCGTCAGTGGCCCGGTCGTGTGACCGACCTGCACGCATGGACCGCAGCAAGATACTGGACGCTCTGGGGGCCGTCATTCAAGCGGGGCTGAAGGCCGACCCGATGCACTGGCTGTGGCCCAGAATCTGCGCACCCAGACCCATCGAGCCCTGATGGGATGATTTTCAAGAAAATGCAGCACGATACAGCTGCACCGGAGGAAGCTGAACGTGCTCAAGCATGGTGAGTTCGTGGCACCAGCCATCGCGCTGCTACAAGGCGTCGAGCCTGCGCCGAACACGGTAGACGACCAGGCGCTCAATGGCGTGCTGGAGCGTTTCAGAAAGAACAAGCGCGCCAGCGACGAGCCCAGTGCCATGAACAATGTGGTGGCGGTGTTCAAGGATGCGATCGTGCTTCAGCAACCGGGGGCATCCGCACAGATGCGCGGATTTGCATTGATGAGCGTGGCGGCCGGCGTTGTCGTCCAGACATGGACCCTCTGGATGGCGGTTTCCTCGGGAATATTGAGCGTGTTCACGTCCTGGCGGCATCCGTTCCTGGCGCTGGAGATGGTGGTCATTGCATTCCTGGCTTTCTACGTTTTTCCTCGCTGGTACCTTTTCTTCTTGCGCATGGACCTTTTTGCCCCCGAGGACGAGCCGACCGTCTTCGACCGCAAGCACCGCAAGGTCTATCGCCTGTTTCCGCCGCTCGACGGTTCTGCCGACAGCGGGTGGCAGCGCATGCGCCTCAAACCCATCGCGCTGCAGGCGGTGGAATACGACTGGGCCTGCATCACGGCCGAACACCGTGTGACGTTGGCATCCACTGGCCAGGCCCTCTCGCGCCTGCACAGCCTGACGCTGGTGGTGCGCGACTACCGCAAGCCCGACGAAAAAGAAGGCCGCCTGCTTGATGAATTCGATGTGGGCAACAGCTTGGGCATGGGCGAGTACACCGTGCCGATGCTGTGGGAGCACATCCGTCGCTTCATGGAAGACGGGGGGCCTGGTGTTCCGCAGGGCGAGCAGCTTCAAATCTTCGAGCCCCCCCGCAGCTTGTGGCAAAGCATGGGCGTGGTCAGCCCCTTCGGACCCAAGCTGGGCTGGTGGTGGAGAACCAACCGTTTTCCGACCGTTCTTTTTCTGCTCCTTTTTCCTGTGACGTTGCCGTTCTTCACCCTGTGGGCGCTGTGCAACTGGATCAGCCACATGACCATGCGCAAGGTCATCTGGCCGCAGGAGGTACTGGAACGGGTGGGGCGGCCTTTGCCCGTCAGGAAGTCGCCTTGAGCGGCGAAAGCGACAGCGTCGCCGTGCCCCGCCGATTGCACGGCGCATCGGCCGCCGGAGATCGATGCCCCAGGCGACGGGTCAATCGTCCAGGTTGGGCCGCATCGGAATGTCGCCCATCGCATCGTCCTCGCGCAGGCCGCGCGCGGCCTTCAGCAGTTCGATCGAGAGGCCGTCGCCGTGGCCTGCGAAGCCCTGGGCGATGCCTTCGAGCACGGTCGACAGGTTGGTGTCGCCGTCGGTGCGGGCGTCCATGCTGATGTTCAGGACCCGCGCCGCCATCTGCCGGTAGGTGACGGCGCCCGCGCCCTCCAGCGCGGCCACCAGGTCGAGGTACAGCGCCAGGTTCATGTCGAACACCAGCTTGGGCGTGATCTCGAAATCCTCGGTCTTGTTGTTCTTCTGATCCATGGGGGTGACTCCTTTTTCCTGAGCCTCCACTCTAGCCACAAAAAACGACAAGCTCTGTCGGGCATCGCCCTGATTTGTCTCATTTCGCACGCGTGCCCATCACGGCGGCCGAGATGATCAACGCCGCCGCCAGCGCGATGCTGGCCGTGAGCGCCCGGCCGGTCACGGCCAGCAGCAGCGCGGTGGAGGCCAGCGGCGTGAGGTAGCTCAGGATGCCGATCTGCCGCGCGTCGCCGCGCTTGAGCGCCATGTCCCACACGAAGAAGGCCGCGCCCAGCGGGCCCAGGCCGCACAGCGCGACCAGCAGCCCGTCTTTCGCCGACAGCGCCACCGACGGCTCCAGCAGCGCATGGCAGGCCAGCGAGAGCGCGCCCGACACCAGCCCGAACAGGCCGATGGCCGAGGTCGGGAAGGGCGTGACGCGCTGCGTCCACAGCGAGTAGCTGGCCCAGATGAAGGCCGAGCCGGCCGCCGGCAGGAAGCCCCAGTACGTGGCGGGCGCGCCGGGAAGCACAGCGCTGCCGCCGCGCGCGCCGAGGATCGCGATGGCCGCGCCCGCAAAGCCCAGCAGCGCCGCCACCACGTGCAGCGGGCGCAGCGACACGCCCGGCAGCAGCACCGGCGCCAGCACCACCATGAGCAGCGGCCAGAGGTAGTTCACGAGGTTGGCCTCGACCGGCGGTGCATGCCGCAGCGCGATGAAAAGCAAAAAGTGAAAGCCGAAGAGCCCGTACACCCCGAGCGCCAGCGTGCGCGGCGGCACGCGCCAGGCGCGGCGGTCGCGCAGCACCAGCGGCCAGCTCGGCACGCTGCCGACGATCAGCGCCAGCCCGGTCAGCAGGAAGGGCGGCAGGTGCGACAGCGCGGTGCCGAAGGTGGCGAGCGTGGCCCACAGCGCGATGGCGAGCAGGGCGTAGAAGGTGGCGGGCATGGACGCCGAGGCTACGCGCCGCGCTCGTCGCGGCCCGACGGTGCGTCGTCGCGCAACGACGGTGTCAGCGGCGCAGCGCGGCCGTGAGCGCCGACGGCGAGCGGTAGCCCGTGCGGCGCGCCGTCTCGGCCACGCTCAGGCCTTCGAGCCGCAGTTCGCGTGCATGGGCCAGCCGCAGCGTGCGCAGCCAGAGCATCGCACTCTGGCCCTGTTCCTCGCGGCAGCGCTGCGCGAACTGGCTGGGGCTCAGGCAGGCGACATCGGCCAGGTCGGCCACGCCCAGCGGCCGGTGCCAGTTCGCCTGCGCCCAGGCCGCGAGGGCCGGCCAGTCGATGCGGCGGCGGCGCGTGTCGGCAACCGACGGGGCGGCGCCCCAGGCCTCGAGCAGCAGCGCCGGGCCGTGCTGCAGGGCGAGCGCCGCGTGCTGCGGCTGCTGCAGGCAGTGTGCGAGGTAGCGGGCCAGCGCGTGCAGCCGGGGTGCATCGGCCGGCGGCTGTTCGACGCAGCGCGCCCACGGGGCATGCGGGGTGTCGAGCACGAGGCAGACGCTGCCGCCGCGCCGGGCCTCGAAGTCGTGCCGGTCGCCGGGCGCGACCACCTGGGCCTGGCCCGTGCCGATGCCCGAGCCGCGGCCTTCGACTTCGATCTCGAGCACGCCGTCGAGCCCGAGCAGCACCTGGAAGTGGTCGTGCGCGTGGCTGCCGCGAGATTGCGTGTAGTCGCGCAATGAGAGGACAGGGGCGGGCGTGTGCATGGCGGGAGCGATTGTCCGCGCCGCCCCGCCGCCTGTCATCACCCCAGCCGCAGCAGCAGCGCCGAGGCCGCGCACACCAGCAGGAACGGAATGCTGATGCGGTGGAACTCGCGCAGCCCGTGCGGCAGCTTGGCCAGCCGCAGCGCGATCAGGTTGGCCAGCGAGCCCAGCACGCAGCCGAAGCCGCCCACGCTCACGCCGGCCGCCAGCGCGGGCAGGTCGTGCACGTAGCGGTCGAGCAGGATCGCCGCCGGCACGTTGCTGATGACCTGCGAAGCGGCAATGGCCGCCAGGTAGGCGCGCCAGCCCTCGCCGATGGGCCAGTGGCCCAGCAGCGCCGCGATGGCGGGCAGCTCGGCGGCCTGGCGCAGGTCGACGAACATCAGCGCGATGATGGCCAGCAAGGCCCAGTCGATGCCGCGCAGCACGCGCGGGTAGGTGAGCAGCAGCACGCCGAACACCGCGCCCAGGCCGGGCAGCAGCCAGTGGCGGTCGAGCGCGACCACGAAGCCGACGAACAGCACGCCGGCCAGCGCCAGCAGGCGCGGCTGCACGGGCGCGGTCTCGGTCTCCTCGCGCAGCGCGATCGGCGTGCGCGGCACCAGCCACCACACGGCCACGAAGAGCCAGAACAGCATGATCGCCACGGTCGGGCCCATCATGGCCATGAAGCCGAAGAAGCTCTCGCCCGAGCGGTGCCACAGGTACAGGTTCTGCGGGTTGCCGATGGGCGTGAGCGCCGAGCCGGCGTTCACGGCCAGCGCCTGCAGCACCACCAGCCGCGCCAGCGGCAGGTGCGCCTGCACGGCCAGCACGCGCGTGAGCGGCACCAGCAGGAACAGGCTCACGTCGTTGGTCACCAGCGCCGACAGCAGCGCGGCCGTGGCCGTGAGCGCCATCGCCAGCCCGCGCTGGCTGTGCGTGTGGGCCAGCAGGCGCCGCGCGGCGGCCTGCAGCATGCCGCTCTTCTCGACGCCCTGCGTGATGGCGAGCAGGCCCGCCAGCGCGCCCACCGTTTGCCAGTCGACCAGCCGCAGCCAGTCCATCGGCGCGCGCGGGCGCACGAAGGCGAACACGACCGCGACGGCCACGAGCACCCACAGCAGGCCGTTGCCGCCGCCGTGTTCGGGCGGGGCGGTGTCGGTGCTTGCGGCGCTCACTCGGTCAGGCGCTCAGGTCGCGCAGCTCGCGCTTGAGCACCTTGCCGATCGCGCTGCGCGGCAGCTCGTCGATGAAGCGCAGGCGCGCCAGCCGCTGGGTCTTGCCGACCTGCGCGTTGGCCCACTGCAGCAGCGCGTCTTCGGTGGTGGTGTCGCCCTCGCGGCGCACCACGAAGGCCACGGGCGTCTCGCCCCACTGCTCGGACGGAATGCCGACCACCGCCACGTCGGCCACCGCCGCATGGCCGCGCAGCACGCCTTCGAGGTCGCTCGGGTAGATGTTGAAACCGCCGCTGATGATCATGTCCTTCTTGCGGTCGAACAGCGTGAGGAAACCGTCGGCGTCGAAGCGGCCCACGTCGCCGGTGCGGATGAAGCGCTTGCCGGTGGCGTCGAACCACTCGGCCTCGCGCGTCTTCTCGGGCTGGCGGTGGTAGCCGGTCATCATGCCGGCCGAGTGGCCCACCACCTCGCCGGCCACCTCGGTGTTGCCGCGCGGCAGCTCGTTGCCTTCCTCGTCGATCAGGCGGATGTCGCTGCCCGGCGCGGGCTGGCCCACGGTGTGCAGCTTGGTCGGGTTCAGGTGCGCCTCGAGGATGCAGGTGCCGCCGCCTTCGGTCATGCCGTAGAACTCGACCAGCCCGCCCGGCCAGCGCTTGAGCACGTCGGCCTTGAGCGCCGCGTTGAAGGGCGCGCTGGTGCTGAACTTGTGGCGGAAGGTCGAGAGGTCGTGCGCGTCGAAGCGCGGGTGCGCCATCAGCCGCTGGTACTGCACCGGCACGAGCATGGTGTGCGTCACGCGGTGCTTCTCGGCCAGCTGCAGGTAGCCCAGCGCATCGAACTTGGGCATCAGCACCACGCAGCCGCCGAAGGCGAGGGTGGGGAAGAACACCACCAGCGTGGTGTTGGAGTACAGCGGCGTCGACAGCAGCGTGACCGTCTCGGGCCCGTACTCGTACTTCGCGCCGCGCTGGATGTGCGACCAGCGCATGCCATGGCCCTGCACGATGCCCTTGGGCTCGCCGGTGGTGCCCGACGAATAGATGATGTTGAAGGCCCAGTCGGGTTGCACCTCGACGGGTTCCGGCTTCGCGCCGGGCGCCGCGAGCCAGTCGTCGAGCGCGCGGCCGACGTCGGAGCCGTCGAGCGCAATGTGCGGCAGGCCGGTGGCCTGCGCGGCGCCCACCACTTCGGCGGCCGAGGCGTCGGTGAACAGCAGGCGCGCGTCGGCGTCGGTGATCATGCGCGCCAGGCTGGCGGGCGCCGAGCCGGGGGCCAGCGGGGCCACCGCCACGCCCGCGCGCAGCGCGCCCAGGAACACGGCGGCGTAGGGCACCGACGAGGCGGCGCAGACGGCGATGGCGTCGCCCGCGCGCAGGCCGTCGCGCTGCAGGGCGGCGGCGATGCGGTCCATGAGCGCGTCGAGCGCGCGGTAGTCCAGCGTCTGCTGGGCATCGGCCAGCGCGGGGCGCTCGGGCGTGTGCTGGGCGTGGAGGCGGACCAGGTCGGCAAGGGTGCCGAAGTCGCGCGCGGCGGCGTCCTGGAGGGCGGGGTGCAAGTTCAAGGTCGATCCTTCGTCTGGGGCCAGACGGCAGGATAGCGAAGAAGCCCGCCGCGGGGTGTGCCGCCCGCGACGAAACCCTGCTCAGCCGGCCGTGTCGTCGCCCTGCTGCGCCACCTCGAACAGCGCGCGGATCAGCGGCCGGTCCTTGCGCACCGCCAGGCAGCACAGCGAGTAGCTGATCGAGAGTTCGGCGTCGTCGATCTCCACCATCTTCAGGCCGGGCAGCGGAATGCACTCGATCTGCGTCACGAAGCCCACGCCCATGCCGTTGGCCACGGCGTGCAGGATGGCCTCGCGGCTGTTGATCTCCATCACGCAATTCATCTGCACGCCCTGCTGCGCGCAGGCACGCTCGACACGGTGGCGCGTCTTGGAGCCGGGCTCGCGCAGGATCACCGGCTCGCCCGCGATGTCGCGCGTGGCGATGGTGCGTTTCTTCGCCCACGGGTGCTTCGCGGGCACCACGGCCACGATGCGCTCCACGCGGTACGGCACTTGGTGCAGGCCTTCGATCTCGGGCGGCTCCACGAGGATGCCCACGTCGATGTCGAAGTCCTGCAGCCCGCCGAGCGTGGAGGCCTCGGAGCCGATCGACACCGTCAGGTCGAGCCCCGCGTGGCTGCGCTTGAAGCTGCGCGCCAGCTCCAGCGCGATGGGCGGCGACACCGCGCCCACGCGCACCAGCCCCGTGCGCAGCGTGTGGGCGCGCTGCAGGAACTGCATCGCCTCTTCCTCCTGCCCGAACAGGCCCTGCGTGATCGCATACAGCTGCTCGCCCGCGGCCGTGAGCCGCACGGCGCGCCCGCTGCGCAGGAACAGCTCGACGTTGAAGCGCTCTTCCAGCGCCTTGACCTGGTCGGTCACGGTGGGCTGGCCGATGTGCAGGTAGCGCGCGGCCGTGGTGAAGCCGCCGGTCTTGGCGACGGCGTGGAAGCAGCGGATCCACTTGTAGTACTGGTGAAACATGAAGGCGGTCGTGAGGGGCGTGCGCCGAGCCTCCCTCAGATGCGGCGCCGGCGCCTATGCAGGCTTTCCCGAAGGCATCCATCGGTTTTGGACCGAGTGCACGCGCGAAATGCGATTGGACGCCCCGGTGCGCCGCTTCGACACTGCGGCCCAGACAGAAACCGGAGACAAAAAAACATGCCCCACGCCTACCGCAACCCCGTGTCCATTCATTCCGGGCGAGGCAGCCTCGCACGGCTGCCCTCGCTCCTGGCGGGGCGTCGCGTCGCGCTCGTCACCTTCCCCGAGGCCCGCGGGCTCGGGCTGGTCGATCGCCTGCAGGCGCTGCTGGGCGACGCGCTCGTCACCGTCATCGACGACGTGCGCCCCAACCCCGACGTCGCCCACCTGCGCGAGCTGTACAACGGCTTCTGGCAATCGGACGCGCCCTGCGACGCCATCGTGGCGGTCGGCGGCGGCAGCGCCATCGACACGGCCAAGGCCCTGATGGTGGGCACGGCCAACGGCCAGTTCGACGAGCTCGTTGCGCTGCTGGCCACCGGCAAGCCCTTCGTGCCCGCCAGCGTCAAGCCGCTGATCGCCGTGCCGACCACCGCCGGCACCGGCAGCGAGGTGACGCCGTGGGCCACCATCTGGGACGCCGGCAACCAGAAGAAATACTCGCTGCACCTGGACGCCACCTGGCCCGAGGCCGCCATCGTCGACCCCGAGCTCATGCTCTCGGTGCCGGCGGGCACCACGGTGTCGACGGGGCTCGATGCGCTGTCGCACGCGCTCGAAGCGATCTGGAACGTGAATGCCAACCCGGTCTCCGACACCTTCGCCGTCTCGGCCGTGCGCGACATCTTCGATTGCCTGCCGGCGCTGCTCAAGGACCTGGGCAACCTCGACCTGCGCGAGCGCATGGCGCTGGCCGCGCTGAAGGCCGGCATGGCGTTTTCCAACACCAAGACGGCGCTGGCGCATTCCATCTCCTACGAGATGACGCTGCGCCACGGCCTGGCCCACGGCATCGCCTGCTCGTTCACGCTGCCCCTCGTGCTGGAAAAAGCCTGGGCCCGTTCGCCCGACCGCGACCGGACGCTGCAACTGCTGTTCGGCACCGACCTGGCGACCGCCACGCAGCAACTGCGGGCTTTCCTGCAGGGGCTTGGCGTGAAGACCGAGTTTGCCGACTATGGCGTGGCGGACAGCGAAGCGGCGGCCATGATCGCGCGCGCCATGGACGGGGCGCGCGGCAAGAACTTCATCGGCGCGGCGGCGTTGGCCTGACAGGCAGGGACTGCGCAGCGAGACAAGACAGAGACAGCCAGACACGACAGACAGCATGCCGGCCATCGAGCCGGCCCCACGGGCCCCACGCCCGTCAAGACAAGGAGACATACCATGCAAGCGGCCAATCCCATCCTGCAGGCGGGCACCTACGCACGCCCCCTCGACAATTCGTTCCGCAAGGCGCAGTGGCGGATGCTGCTGGCGGCCATGTTCTGCTACTTCTTCTTCTACACGGGGCGCCAGACCTTCGGCTTCGCCATCCCCGGCATCCAGAAGGAGTTCGGCCTCTCCAAGGAAATGCTCGGCTGGGCCTCGACCTCGCTGCTGTGGTGCTATGCCGTCGGGCAGGCCATCAACGGCAACCTGGGCGACAAGTTCGGCGGACGCCGCGTGATGACCGCCGGCGCCATCCTTTCGTGCGCCGCCAACTGGGTCGTGAGCTTCGCGGTCGGCTTCAAGAGCCTGGCCATTCCGTGGGGCATCAACGGCTACTTCCAGGCCCTGGGCTGGGCGCCGGGCAGCCGGCTGCTGTCGAACTGGTGGGGCGCGGGCGAGCGCGGCAAGGTCTACGGCTTCTACGTGTTCGCCGCCGGCTGCGCCTCGGTGCTGTCGTTCGTGACCTCGATCATCGTCGTCAACGTGCTGCACCTCGATTGGCGCTGGATCTTCCGGCTCCCCGTGCTGCTGATGCTGGTGGGCGGCATTGCCTTCTACCTGATCGCTCGTGAGCGGCCGGAAGACCTGGGCTTCAAGTCGCCTGACACCGGCGTGGCGAACAACAACCCGCAGGAAGCCGACAAGGCCGGCGTGGCCGACGGCGAGCCGCAAGAAAGCTCCTGGTCGCGCTACAAGGCCGTGCTCAGCAACCCCAAGCTGATGATCGCCGCGCTGGCCATCGGCTTCCAGAACGCCGCACGCTACGGGCTCATCGTCTGGGTGCCGGTGCACTTCCTGGGCAAGGACTGGGCCAAGGCCGCCGACGGCATGATCGACCCGGCCTGGATCTCGGTGGCGCTGCCCGTGGGCATGGCCTTCGGCGCGCTCACCAACGGCTGGATCTCCGACAAGGTGTTCGGCTCCAAGCGCTACAAGGCCATCGTGCTGTACATGCTGCTGGGCGCCATCGCCTCGATGGGCATGTACCTGCTGCCCACCAGCATCCTCGGCCTGGGGCTGCTGTTCCTGGCGGGCTTCTTCGTCTACGGCCCGGCCTCGTCGTTCTGGGCCCTGTGCCCCGACCTCGTGGGTGCCAAGCGCGCCGGCACCGCCACCGGTGTCATGAATTTCTTCTCGTACCTGCTGGCGGGCCTGGGCGAACCGCTGATCGGCCGAATGCTGGACCACTCGGGCAGCACCTCGGTGGTGTTCCCCATCGTCGCGGCCAGCTGCCTCATCAGTGCCTTCATCGCGCTGTTCATCCGCCGCTGAAGCCCGCGCACCGACACACCCAACTTGCCAAGGAGCATCTCTTCATGAAATCCGATCGACTCGAAGTGAACGGCCGCAGCTACCGCTGGATGGTCCGCCCGGTCGTCGTCGTCTGCGTCGACGGCTGCGAGCCCGCGTACCTCGACGCGGCCATTGCGGCCGGCGTGGCCCCGTACCTCGAGGCCATGCGCAAAGGCGGCGCCGACCTGCTGGCGGACTGCGTCGTGCCTTCGTTCACCAACCCCAACAACCTGTCGATCGTGACCGGTGCGCCGCCGGCCGTGCACGGCATCTGCGGCAACTACTTCTTCGACCGCGAGCTGGGCCAGGAAGTGATGATGAACGACCCCAAGTACCTGCGCGCCGGCACCGTGCTCGCGGCCTTTGCCGACGCGGGCGCCAAGCTCGCGGTGGTCACGGCCAAGGACAAGCTGCGCAAGCTGCTGGGCCACAAGATGAAAGGCATCTGCTTCTCGTCCGAGAAGTCGGACCAGGTGACGATGGAAGAGAACGGCATCGACAACGTGCTCGACATGGTCGGCATGCCGGTGCCCTCGGTGTACAGCGCGGAGCTGTCGGAGTTCGTGTTCGCCGCCGGCGTGAAGCTCATGGAGTCGCGTCGCCCCGACCTCATGTACCTGTCGACCACCGACTACGTGCAGCACAAGGCCGCGCCGGGCAGCCCCGCAGCGAATGCCTTCTACCAAATGATGGATGGCTACCTCGCGCAGCTCGACGCGCTGGGCGCGACCATCGTGCTCACGGCCGACCACGGCATGAACGACAAGCACGGCGCCGACGGCTCGCCCAACGTCATCTACCTGCAGGACGTGCTCGACGGCTGGTACGGCCCGGACCGCGCGCGCGTGATCCTGCCGATCACCGATCCGTACGTGGTGCACCACGGCGCGCTCGGCTCGTTCGCCACCGTGTATGTGCCCAGCGAGGACGAGGTGCCCGGCTGGATCGACCGCATCCAGCGCATCCCCGGCATGCAGCTCGTGCTCTCGCGCAAGGAGGCCGCGCAGCGCTTCGAGTTGCCGCCCGACCGCATCGGCGACATCGTGGTGGTGAGCGAGCAAAGCACCGTCATCGGCACCTCGGCCACGCGCCACGACCTCACGGCGCTCGAAGTGCCACTGCGTTCGCACGGCGGCGTGTCGGAGCAGAAGGTGCCCCTGATCTGCAACCGCCCCGTCGCGGGCGTGGCGAGCACGCGCCGGCTGCGCAACTTCGACGCGCTCGACCTCGCACTGAACCACGCCCAAGGCCCGCTGGTGGCCGCCGCCTGAACTTATTTGACGGAGCATTCCATGAGCAAGTCCGACCACGCCGCCCTGAAGCCCGGCACCGTGTACCGCGAAGCCCTGCGCATCGCGGGCGAGAAAGTCCACCGCGACCGCACCATCGAGGTCACCTACCCGTACACCGGCGAGGTGATCGCCACCGTGCCCAAGGCCACGCTGGACGACGTGCGCCATGCCCTGCGCATCGCCCGCGACTACAAGCCCACGCTCACGCGTTACGAGCGCTACAAGATCCTCATGCGCGCCGGCGAGATCATCGCTTCGCGCCTGGACGAGATGTCGCGCACCATCACGCTCGAATCGGGCCTGTCGCGCAAGGACTCGCTGTACGAAGTGGGCCGCGCCTCCGACGTGCTGCTGTTCGCCGCCAACCAGGCGCTGGTGGACGACGGCCAGGTGTTCTCCTGCGACCTCACGCACCACGGCAAGAGCCGCAAGGTCTACACGATGCGCGAGCCGCTCCTGGGCGCCATCACCGCCATCACGCCGTTCAACCATCCGCTGAACCAGGTGATCCACAAGGTGGCGCCGGCCATTGCGACCAACAATCGCATCGTCTTGAAGCCCAGCGAGAAGACGCCGCTCACGGCCTTCCTGCTGGCCGACATCCTGTACGAGGCAGGGCTGCCGCCGCAGATGCTGTCGGTGCTCACGGGCGACCCGAAGGAGATCGCCGACGAGCTGCTGACCAATGCCGACGTCGACCTGGTCACCTTCACGGGTGGCGTGCCCATCGGCAAGTACATCGCGGGCAAGGCCACCTACAAGCGCCAGATTTTGGAGCTGGGCGGCAACGACCCGATCATCGTGATGGAAGACGCGGACATCGAGGAGGCGGCGACGCTCGCTGCCAACGGGTCTTACAAGAACTCGGGCCAGCGGTGCACGGCGGTGAAACGCATGCTGGTGCACGAAGCTGTCGCCGACCGCTTCGTCGAGCTGCTGGTGCAGAAGACCAAGGCGCTGAAGTACGGCGACCCGATGGACCCCGACACCGACATGGGCACCGTGATCGACGAAGCAGCGGCGAAGCAGTTCGAAGCCGTGGTCAACGAAGCCATCGCGGCCGGCGCCAAGCTCCTGTACGGCAACGAACGCCGCGGCGCGCTGTACTCGCCCACCGTGCTTGACCACGTCGACCCCGAGATGACGGTCGCCAAGCACGAGACCTTCGGCCCCGTGTCGCCCGTCATCCGCTTCAGGAACATCGACGAGGCGATCCGCATCTCCAACGGCACGGCCTACGGCCTGTCGTCCTCGGTCTGCACCAACCGCCTGGACTACATCACGCGCTTCATCCGCGAGCTGAACGTGGGCAGCGTCAACGTGCGCGAGGTGCCGGGCTACCGGCTGGAGCTCACGCCCTTCGGCGGCATCAAGGACTCGGGCCTGGGCTACAAGGAAGGCGTGCTCGAGGCGATGAAGAGCTTCACCAACACCAAGACCTACTCGCTGCCATGGTGAGCGGCGCGGCGCACGAGGCGCATGGCGCGTCGCGCGCCGTGCGTGAGACCCCACCGCCGATGGCGCTGGCCGTGGCGGCCAAGTGGCTGTCGCGCTACAGCCGCGCGCCCATGCCTTCGTCCAAGGTGACCGACGCGGAAAGTGGGACCGCCGGCGATGGGGACCGCAACGCCGCACGCTGGATCGCCTGACCCGCCAGCACGCGCGCCTGCGCGTCGGCTGCGAGGATCTCGTCCAGGTTCTCGTGCGCAGATGCGGGCGCGTGTTGCAGGCAGTCTTCCACCACGTGCGCAATGTCGGTGTAGCGCAGGCGCCCGTTCAGGAACGCATCGACCGCCACTTCGTTCGCCGCATTGAGCGTCACGCTGGCCGTGCACCCCTCGCGCAGCACCTCCAGCGCCAGGCGCAGGCAGGGAAAGCGCTTCAGCTCGGGCGCGGCGAAGCTCAGGTGGGCGAGCTGCAGGAAGTCCAGCGGCGCCACGCCCGAGTCGATGCGCTCGGGCCAGGCCAGCGCGTGCGCGATCGGCGTGCGCATGTCGGGGCGGCCCAGCTGCGCCAGCATCGACTGGTCGGCATAGGCCACCATCGAATGGATCACGCTCTGCGGATGGATCACCACCTCGATGCGCCCGGGCGGCATCGCGAACAGCCAGCGCGCCTCGATGGTCTCGAGGCCCTTGTTCATCATCGTCGCGGAGTCGACCGATATCTTGCGGCCCATGCGCCAGGTCGGGTGCGCGCAGGCCTCGTCGGGCGTGACGCGGTCCAGCGCCTCCAGCGGGCGGTGCAGGAACGGCCCGCCCGACGCGGTGAGCACCAGCCGCTGCACGCCCGCGCCGCCGGCCGGTGCGCCCGCCAGGCACTGGAAGATCGCGTTGTGCTCGCTGTCCAGCGGCAGCAGCGTGGCGCCGTGCGCGGCCACCGCGCGCATGAACAGCGCACCGGACATCACGAGCGCCTCCTTGTTCGCCAGCAGGATCTTCTTGCCCGCGCGCGCCGCCGCCAGCGACGACAGCAGCCCCGCCGCGCCGACGATGGCCGCCACCACAGTGTCGCAGCCCGCCGATTGCGCGACCTCGCACAGCGCCTGCGGGCCGTGCATGACCTCGGTGCGCAGGCCGGCCGCGCGCAGCCGGGCCTGCAACTGCATGGCGCCTGGCGCATCACCGACCACCGCGACCTCGGGGCGGAAGGCGACGCAGTGCGTGAAGAGCTTGCCGAGGTTGCGGTGCGCCGTCAGCGCATGCACCGTGAAGCGGTCGGGGTGGCGCGCCACGAGGTCGAGCCTGCTGTCGCCGATCGACCCGGTGGCACCGAGCAGGGTGAGGCGTTGCGTGGCCATGGGGATGCTTAAGCGGAAGCGATCGGCACGACGCGCTCGCGCGACGACGGCTTCATCCACGCACCGAGCCGCTCGCTCGCCTCGGCATCGGCGCCGTAGCGCGCGGCCACGTAGGTCTCGACCAGCCGCGTGAAGTCGTCGGCGATGTGCTCGCCCTTGAGCGTCAGCGCGCGTTCGCCGTCGATGTACACCGGCGCCACCGGCTGCTCGCCCGAGCCCGGCAGCGAGATGCCCAGGTGCGCGAGCCGGCTCTCGCCGGGGCCGTTGACCACGCAGCCCATCACGGCCACGTGCATGTCTTCCACGCCCGGAAAGCGCACGCGCCAGGCCGGCGCCTGCGCGTGCAGCCAGCCTTCGATCTGGCTGGCCAGCGACTGGAAGAAGGTGCTCGTGGTGCGCCCGCAGCCGGGGCAGGCGGTCACGCTGGGCGTGAAGGCGCGCAGGCCCATCGACTGCAAAATTTGCTGCGCCACCAGCACCTCGCGCGTGCGGTCGCCGTTCGGCTCGGGCGTGAGCGACACGCGGATGGTGTCGCCGATGCCCTGCTGCAGCAGCACGCCCATCGCGGTGGCCGAGGCCACGATGCCCTTGGAGCCCATGCCGGCCTCGGTCAGGCCCAGGTGCAGCGGGTAGTCGCAGCGCGCGGCGAGTTCGCGGTACACGGCGATCAGGTCCTGCCCCTGGCTCACCTTGGCCGACAGCACGATGCGATCGGGCGGCAGGCCGACGTCTTCGGCGCGCGCCGCGTTCTCCAGCGCCGAAACGATGAGCGCCTGGCGCATCACCTCGTCCGCCGGCTGCGGCTGCGCCGCCTGCGCGTTGGCGTCCATCAGGCGCGCCAGCAGTGCGGGGTCGAGGCTGCCCCAGTTCACGCCGATGCGCACCGGCTTGCCGTGGCGGCAGGCGATCTCGATGAGCTGGCAGAACTGCGCGTCGCGCTTGTCGCCCCGGCCCACGTTGCCGGGGTTGATGCGGTACTTGGCCAGCGCCTGCGCGCAGTCGGGGTGCTGCGCGAGCAGGCGGTGGCCGTTGAAGTGGAAGTCGCCCACCAGCGGCACGTGCACCTGCTGGCGCGCGAGCGCGTCGCGGATCGGCGCCACCTGCGCGGCGGCCTCTTCGTTGTTCACGGTGAGGCGCACCAGCTCGGCCCCGGCGCGCGCGAGCGCAGCGACCTGTGCCACGGTGGCGGCCGCGTCGGCGGTGTCGGTGTTGGTCATGGCCTGCACGGCCACGGGCGCGTCGCCGCCGATGCGCACGGTGCCCACGCGCACCTGCCGCGAGAGGCGGCGTGCGACGGGCGGTTTCATGGCACGGCCACTTCCGTTGCGAGTTCCGCCGGCAGGCGGAACACCACATGCTCCTCGCGCCCGGGCAGCGTCAGCAGTTCCACCTCGGCCAGCCGGCGCAGCGCGGCGACCACGTCCTGCACCATGGTCTCGGGCGCCGACGCGCCGGCGGTGACGCCCACCGCGCCGGCGTCGCGCACCCAGTCGGGCTTGAGCTCGCTGCCCTGCGCGATGAGGTAGCTGCGCACGCCGGCCTGCGCCGCGATCTCGCGCAGGCGCTGCGAGTTGGAGCTGTTCTGCGCGCCGACCACCAGCACCACGTCGACCTGCTGGCTCAGTTCGCGCACGGCCGTCTGCCGGTTCTGCGTGGCGTAGCAGATGTCGCGCGTGTCGGGCCCGACGATCTGCGGAAAGCGCCGCTGCAGCGCATCGATGATGCCGCGCGTGTCGTCCACCGACAGCGTGGTCTGCGTGATGTAGGCCAGCGGCGTGTCGGCATCGAGCACCAGCGCGTCCACGTCGGCCTCGGTCTGCACCAGCGTGACCGGCGCGGGAATCTGCCCCAGCGTGCCGGTCACCTCGGGGTGCCCGGCGTGGCCGATGAGGATCAGCGCATAGCCCTTGGCGGCATAGCGGCGCCCCTGCTCGTGCACCTTGGTGACCAGCGGGCAGGTGGCGTCGATCGCGCGCAGGCCGCGCGCGCGGGCCTCGACCTCCACCGCGTGGCTCACGCCATGCGCGCTGAAGATCGCCACCGCGTCCGCGGGCACTTCGGCCAGCTCTTCGACGAAGACCGCGCCCTGGGCCTTCAGGTCGTCGACGACGTGCTTGTTGTGCACGATCTCGTGGCGCACGTAGATGGGCGTGCCGTGGCGCCGCAGCGCGTGTTCGACCGTGTCGATGGCCCGCACGACGCCGGCGCAGAAGCCTCGGGGTTGGGCAAGGATGACGCGCATGGTGGAGGCTCCTCGAGAGGTTGGAGGGGTCAGTTCACGCGGTGGACCACGAGATCGGCCAGCTGCCCGAGCCGCTCTGCACGCACGCCGCAGGGCGCCAGCGCCGCATGGGCGCGCGCGTTCAGCGTGCGGGCCAGCGCGCGCGAGGCGTCGAGGCCCAGCATCGATACACAGGTCGGCTTGTCGTCGTACGCGTCCTTGCCGGCGGTCTTGCCCAGCGTGGCCGTGTCGGCGGTCGCATCGAGGATGTCGTCGACCACCTGGAAGGCCAGGCCGATGGCGCTGCTGTAGTCGTCGAGCGCGCGGTACAGCGCGGCGTTCGCTGGTGTGTCGGCCAGGCCGCACAGCGCGCCCATGCGCACGGCGGCGCGGATCAGCGCGCCGGTCTTCATGCGGTGCATCTGCTCGAGCGCGGGCTGGCTCAAGGACCGGCCCGCACTCTGCAGGTCGATGGCCTGGCCGCCAACGAGCTGGCGCGAGCCGGCCGCCTCCGAGAGCTCGCGCACCAGTGCAATGCGGCGCTCGGCCGGCAGCGGCAGTTCGCTCAGCGTGAAGAAGGCCTGCGCCTGCAGCGCGTCGCCCACGAGGATGGCAGTGGCTTCGTCGTAGGCCACGTGCACGGTGGGCTTGCCGCGGCGCAGGTCGTCGTCGTCCATCGCGGGCAGGTCGTCGTGCACGAGCGAGTAGACGTGGACCATCTCGAGGGCGGCGCCCGTGGCGTCCAGCGCGCCGGGCGACGCCTGGGCCAGGGCGCCCGCGGCCTGGCACAGCAAGGGGCGGATGCGCTTGCCGCCGCCGAGCGCGGCATAGCGCAGCGCCTCGTGCAGGCGCGAGGGCACGGTCGCGGTTGGCGGCAGGCCGGCAGCGAGTGCGCGCTCGGTACGGCCGACCGCGTCGTGCATCCAGACCTCGAAGGGGGTCTCGTCCAGGTCGGGCGCCGCACGGTGGGCCGTGTGTTCGACGGTGTAGGTCATCGAGACTCCTTGTGCGAAGGCCTGTCCATGGCCGAGGGGGTCACGCCCGGGAAGCCGCACGAATAGAACTGCGACACCCAGCGCTGGTAGAGCGCGGCGGCCCGTTCATCGGCCATCAGCTTGAGACTTCCCGTGTGGCCCCGGTGCTCCCAGATCTTCGTGTCCTGGTGCGACGTGCGGTCCGACCACAGGCCCGCGAGTGGCGTCATCAGCGCATAGAGCAGCGACTGAATCCCCGCAGGCCAGCGGGCGAAGCGTTCGACCTTCATGGCCGTCACCATGCGCAGGGACCAGCGAAGGGGCGTGTCGGGCGTTGAATACCCCTGCACGCCGGCCTCCAGACCGAGCGAAGGCATCGTGAAGTGGCCGTACAGGTTGCTGGCGTCGTAGTTCGTGAGATGCAGGCAGATGGGTCTGCCCAGCAACCTGGCGGACAACCGGACCACCAGGCAGTTGTCGACGATGTCGGCCGACATCTCCGGTTGCTGAAAGTGGTGGACCGTGTCGAAGTGAATCAGGTCGACGCTGTTTTTCCCGGAGTTCTGGAAGTAGCCGCCCTGTTCGTGATGCACGTAGGCAGGCCGGCTCCAGCCGGTCAGGTCGTGCGTCGGAGGTTCCCTCGAAGGAGCGAGTCCCTCGTGATGCACCCACACGAAGATGACGCCGTTGCGCTCGCGCATGTGCCGTGCGGTCAGCGCCATGCGGGGCACTGCCCCGGCGCGGCCCGTGTGCACGCAGCCGCCCTCGGGACCGAACTGCAGGTGATGGAAGGGACACACCAGGTTCTCGCCCTCGACCCGGCCCCCGTGCCCCAGGTGCGCGCCCATGTGGGGGCAGTAGGGCTCGACCACGCGGGCGAGGCCGGATTGGGTGCGGTACAGAACGATGTCGCGGTCCATCATCGATTTGATCAGCACCGCCCCGCGCTGGAGTTCGTGGCTGAAACAGGCAACGAACCATCCGTTCGCGTACGGCAGCACCGCACGGGCGTCGCCGGGCAGGCACCTCATGTGCGCGACCATCGGCGGACGCGCGCGCAGGGGCGTCGCAGCGTCTGGCACCTGCATCGGCCCGGTGGGAGGCGCGTCGGTCTCGATCTCGGCCTGTTTCAGTAGAACGGTCATGTGAGCGCTCGGTTTCGGTGGAGCTCACGGCGGACTCAGGCCCGGCGCTGGTGTGCGACCTCTCGCCGCGCCGGGTCGTGCGTCCACCACCATTCGCATGACTGGACGCCGATCGATTCGAAACTCTCCGGTGGGCACTCGTGCGTGATGCCGCCGACGACGACGTCGTTGGTCGCCAGACCGCTGATCGATCCGTAGCGGTGGTTGCAGATCGACCACATCGCCGTGCCGTGGTAGTACAGGGACAGCCCGTCGACGAATTCGCGCATCGCGGGCGAGGCGTCCTGGAGAACGTCTTTGCGCAGGCGCTCGAACAGGGAGATCATCCGCCAGCGCATCTCCATGTAGCGCTGCACGGCTTCGTCGAACGTGCAGTGATCGTCGCGCTCGAAGATGAAGAGGATGTTGTGGTCGTTCTCGTTGGAGTTGCGCGCCACCTCCTTGGGATAGGCGTACAGCTCCGCGTCGAGAATGGCCAGCATGGCCGACAGCTCCATCATGGCGCGGGCGCGCTGGTCCTCGTACTCGTCCTGCGCGAGGTCGACATTGCCGACGATGTGCACCAGCGCCGGAAAGGCCATGCCGCCGCCGTTGTACAAGCGCGTGACGAAGAAGTCGCTGAGCGTCGGCCGGGGGTTGGTGATCTTCATCATCTCGGACGTGATGTACCAGCGGATCATCTCGGTGTAGCGCGCGACCTGCTGGGGCTTGGCCAGCCGGTCCAGGCGCTGGCGGATGTCCCGCATCGCCATGGCGTACCTGTCGTCGTTGCACGGCGGCTCCTGCGGGCTGTCGATGGCGCGCAGAATTTCGCAGGCCTTGCGGTTGAAGCCCGCCGGGTCGTTGCTGAGCGGCCCTTCGTCGCAGTATTCGTCGTCGAAGGCAAAGGCCCAGACCACGAAGTCGGAGCCGACCTGCAGCAACTCGTCGGACCCCTTCGAATACATCAGGGCGGCGAGGCGCGAGTTTTCGATCTTGGCCAGGCGCGCCCGTTGCGCCGGGCTGTCGTACATCCGGAAGCGGTCGGCGTACGCGAGCGTCGCCATCTCGAAGCGGTTCGTCAGCGAATGCTCGGCGTCGAAGTGCGGGTGCATCTTCCAGCGATCGGGGAACGGCAGCGGCGGCAGCATGATGCGGCGGGTCATGGGGTTCTCTCTCCTTGGAAACGTCGTCAGGATGGATGGCTGTGCCTGGGGCGAACCGTGCCCGCGGGCCGGTTCGCGCACCGCTTCAGGTCCGCCGCGCAATGAAGCTGAACGACGACGCCTTGTCCTTGGCCAGCGCGTCCGAGAAGCTCACGGCGATGTCGCGCAGCTCGGTGAACGTGGCGGTCTTGCTGGTCGGGTGGTGCGCGTCCAGGTTGTCCTTGACCAGCCCGTACCAGCGGATCACCTCCGCGTTCGACGGCAGCACGCGCTGGTCGAGCACCGCGAAGCCGTGGCGCTCGAGCACCTGCTTCACGCCGTCGGGCGTCTTGCGGTAGCCCGATGCGGCGCGGTCGACCTTGTCGGGGATGTGCGACTTGTAGGTCGCCAGGTCCACCTTGTAGAGGCTCTCCGAAATGATCACCGTGCCGCCGGTGCGCATGCGCGCCGACAGCGAGGCCATGGCCTGCTCCAGCACCTCGGGCGTGAAGTGGATCAGGCTGCCGCGCAGGATGGCCAGGTCGTAGGGCACCTGCGCATCGGGCAGCTCGCCGATGTCCTTGGCGTTGCACTGGTACAGCCGCACGCGGTCGGCCAGGCCTTCGTGCGCGATGAGTTCGCGCGCGCACTCCAGCTGCGGCCGGCTCACGTTCACGCCGTCGATGCGCGCGCACTGCGGGTAGCGCTGCGCAATGAACTTCAGCACCGGGCCCCAGCCGCAGCCGATGTCGATCGCGCGGCGCACGGTGGCCGGCGAGAGGTCGGCGCCGGCCTGCTCGGCGAGTTCGAACTGGTGCTCCATGTGGCGCCGGCCGGAGGCGTCGAGCGGGAGGTCGTGCGGGTCCATCTTCTCGTCGAACACGCCGTACTGGTACCAGAGCTCGTTGCCGATCGCCTTGCGCCACTGGTCGGGCGTGTCGGCATAGACCTGCTCGATCTTGTCCTGGTAGTGGTCGAGGCTGCGGCTGTGGATGACGTCGATGCCGACGGCTTGCGCGGATGCTTGCATGGTGTGGGCGCTCCTTGTGGGGGAAATTCAGAGGCGTCGGGCGATGACGCTGTAGGTCGAGAACTTGTCCTTGATCAGCGCGACCGAAAGGCTGACCGCCATCACGCGCAGCTCCTCCAGCGGCGGCGGGATGGTGTCCGGCGTGAAGTTCTTCTCGATGTTTTCCTTCACGTCGGTGAACCAGCGCGCCACGTCGATGTTGCGCGGGAGCACGCGCATGTCTTCGACCACGAAGCCGCTGTCTTCGAGCACGCGACGGAAGTAGGCCGGTGTCTTGCGGTGCTTGCAGGCGAGGCGGTCGACCTCGTCCTCGATGTCCGAGCGGTAGTTGTCCAGCGGGATGTTGTAGAGGTTGTCGGAGATGACGACCTTGGCCCCCGGGCGCATGCGCGCGGCCACCTGCTTCATCGAGCGTTCGTACAGGTCGTTCGGAAAGTGCGAGATGACGCCGCGGATCGTCACCAGGTCGTAGGGCGTGTCGGGGTTGGGTAGCAGGGCGACGTCCTGCGCGTCGCACAGGTACAGGTTCACGCGGTCGCTCAGGTGCTGCTGGGCGTGGTACCGGGCGCAGTGCGCGAGCTGCGTCTCGCTGATGTTGATGCCGTCGAGCTGGCGGCATTGCGGAAAGTGCTCCGCGAGGTAGCGCAGGCCGAAGCCCCAGCCGCAGCCCACGTCGAGGATGCGGCGGATGGGGAAGGGCGGGGGCTGGTCCAGGCCCGCGATCTCCATCTGCTGGTCGAAGTAGCGCAGGCCCGATTCGTTGAGCGAGATCGGCGGCACCGAGCGCGGGTCGTCGTAGACGCCGAACTGGAACATCAGGTCCTCGCCGATGGCCTTGCGCCAGTCCTCGGGGTCGTCCTGGTAGGTGTACTCGACCTTGGCGTGGTACGGGTTGGCCTCGGCACCCCGGATCACTTGAAGCGAAGGCGGGGCGGGCGCATCGATGCGGCGTGCGGTGGCTGTGCTCATCGGGTTCTCCTGTGGCTGGCGGTCACGGTGGGTTTCAGGAAACGAGGCTCATGCGAGCCGTGCGGAATGCGGGGGCGTGGGCATCGAAGAACGCCTGGATCGACTGCACCAGCCCGTCGGCATCCAGGCCGTGGGCAGCAAGCAATCGGGCGCAGTCGCCGTGCTCGACGAACTGGTCGGGCAGGCCCAGGTGCAGCGACGGAATCAGCACGCCCTGCGCGGCGAGTGATTCGAGGCAGGCGGCGCCGGCGCCGCCCATCACGCAGCCTTCTTCGACCGTGACGAGCACGTCGTGCGTCTCGGCGAGCGACAGCACCAGCTCGGCATCGAGCGGCTTGACGAAGCGCATGTTGGCGACCGTGGCGTCGAGCCGTTCGGCGGCGGCCAGGCTGGGCGCCACCATCGTGCCGAAGGCCAGGATGGCGATGCGCGCGCCCATGGGCTGCGTCGACTCGCGCCGCACCTGGCCGCGGCCGATGTGCAGCGGCTGCAGCGCGCGCACGGGCAGCGCGCCGGGCCCGCCGCCGCGCGGGTAGCGCACGGCGGCGGGGCCGTCGTGGCGCAGGGCGGTGTGCAGCATCTGGCGGCACTCGTCCTCGTCGGACGCGGCCATCACGACCATGTTCGGAATGCAGCGCAGGTAGGCGACGTCGAAGGCACCCATGTGCGTCGCGCCGTCGGCGCCGACGATGCCGGCGCGGTCGACCGCGAACACGACCGGCAGGTTCTGCAAGGCCACGTCGTGGATCAGCTGGTCGTAGGCGCGCTGCAGGAAGGTCGAGTAGATGGCGACCACGGGCCGCATCCCCGCCGCCGCGAGGCCCGCGGCGAAGGTCACGGCGTGCTGCTCGGCGATGCCGACGTCGAAGTAGCGCTCGGGAAAGCGGCGCTCGAAGTCCATCAGGGCCGAGCCCTCGCGCATGGCCGGCGTGATGGCGACCACGCGCGCATCGGCCTCGGCCTCGTCGCAGAGCCAGTCGCTGAAGACCTGGGCGTAGGTCGGCTTGGCGGGGGCCGACGCAGGAGCCGTCTTGATGCCGGCGGCGGGGTCGAACTTGCCGGGGCCGTGGTACAGGACCGGGTCCTGCTCGGCCGGGCGGTAGCCGTGGCCCTTCTGCGTGACGATGTGCAGCAGCTGCGGGCCCGGCTGCGCCTGCAACTTCTGCAGGGCCGGGATCAGCGCGCCCAGGTCGTGGCCGTCGATCGGGCCGGTGTAGTGGAAGCCGAATTGCTCGAAGAGGGTGGCGGGCGACAGGCCGAGCTCCGAGGGCTCGCAGGGGGCCAGCGCCGGGCGCATGGCGCGCAATCTTTGCCGGCTGGCCTCATTGGCGCTGGCATAGGCGCGTTCTGAAATCAATCCGCCCAGATAAAGGCGCAGCATGCCGACTGGTGGCGAAATCGACATGTCGTTGTCGTTCAATATCACCAATAGGCGGCCGCAGGCCTGCGTATTGTTCATGGCCTCGAAGGCCATGCCGGCGCTCAGGGCCCCGTCGCCGATCACCGCGATGGCGTGGTCGGTCGAATTGGAAATGCGGGCGGCCTACGCAAATCCCAGGGCGGCGGAAATGGAGGTGCTGGAATGCGCGGTGCCGAAATGATCGTGCTCGGATTCGGTGCGCCGGGGAAATCCGGAAATTCCACCGAATTGGCGCAAGGTGGGCATGGCCTGGCGCCGGCCGGTCAGGATCTTGTGGGCGTAGCTCTGGTGGCCGACATCCCAGACGATGCGGTCGCGCGGGGTGTCGAACACGTAGTGCAGGGCGACCGTCAGCTCGACCGTGCCCAGGTTGGAGGCGAAGTGGCCGCCCGTGCGCGACACGCTGTCGATGATGAAGGATCGCAATTCATCCGCAAGGCCCGGCAATTGCGCAACGCCGAGCTGGCGCAGCGAATGGGGCGAATCGATGGCTTCGAGCAGGGCATGCATTCCGGTTTCTCCGTGGGATTGGAAACGCCTGGGCCGTGATGAAAGAATTCTTCGTGCGACGCGGATCTGATTGTTTTTGGGTGAAGCAATGCATTGAAAATTGACGCATCAATTTTCTTTGCAATGCCTCTGTGGGAATTTTTCACTGCGCCGGCTTTGCTTTTTCAATTCAAGGTCAGGCGCAATCAGGGGGTCAGCGTAGGGGATGGATTTGGCGCACGCAAGCGAATGCGGCTGCAAATTTTTTGATACCCCGGGTTATTTACCCCCGAGGTTTTAATCAGTTTTTTGGATGGCGCGGCGCGCGCGCACGACCGCCGCGGCCGCTCGAAAACGGCCGCGGTGCGCGGTCAGGGAGAGAAGGGGGAGAAAAGGGGTGCGCCGACGCCCGCGCACGGCGGGCGATCGGGCGGTGCCGTCAGACGCCGGCGGCGTGCGCCTGCTGGTCGGCGTGGTAGCTGGAGCGCACCATCGCGCCCACGGCCGCGTGGCTGAAGCCCATCTTGTAGGCCTCTTCCTCGAACATCTTGAAGGTGTCGGGGTGCACGTAGCGGCGCACCGGCAGGTGCGAGCCCGACGGCGACAGGTACTGGCCGATGGTCAGCATGTCGATGTCGTGGGCGCGCATGTCGCGCATCACCTGCAGGATCTCTTCGTCGGTTTCGCCCAGGCCGACCATGATGCCGCTCTTGGTCGGCACGTTGGGGTGCAGCGCCTTGAACTTCTTCAGCAGGTTCAGGCTGAACTGGTAGTCGCTGCCGGGGCGCGCTTCCTTGTACAGGCGCGGCGCGGTTTCCAGGTTGTGGTTCATCACGTCGGGCGGCGCGGCCTTGAGGATTTCCAGCGCGCGGTCGTCGCGGCCGCGGAAGTCGGGCACCAGGATTTCGATCTGCGTCATCGGCGAGAGCTCGCGGATGTTGCTGATGCAGTCGACGAAGTGTTGGCTGCCGCCGTCGCGCAGGTCGTCGCGGTCGACGCTGGTGATCACCACGTACTTCAGGCGCAGCTTGGCGATGGTCTTGGCCAGGTTGAGCGGCTCGTCCTTGTCCAGCGGGTCGGGGCGGCCGTGGCCCACGTCGCAGAACGGGCAGCGGCGCGTGCACTTGTCGCCCATGATCATGAAGGTGGCCGTGCCGTTGCCGAAGCATTCGCCGATGTTCGGGCACGAGGCTTCTTCGCAGACGGTGTGCAGGTTGCTTTCGCGCAGGATCTGCTTGATCTCGTAGAAGCGCGTGGTGGGGCTGCCGGCCTTCACGCGGATCCACTCGGGCTTCTTGAGCACTTCGCCGGTCTGCACCACCTTGACGGGGATGCGCGAGAGCTTGGCCGCGGCCTTCTGCTTGGCCAGCGGGTTGTAGGTTTCGGCGCTCTGGGCGTCGCGGACGACTTCGGTGGTGCTCATTGGTGTGTCAAGGAGCCAGGAAAGCCCCGAGCTTTTGGCTCAGCACTTTGGCGGCTTCTTCCCATGTGGTTTGGACGCCGATTGTAGAAAGGTCGACCGTTTGCAGCCCCGCGTAGCCGCAAGGGTTGATGCGCGAGAAGGGTTCGAGGTCCATCGCGACATTGAGCGACACACCGTGGTAAGTGGCGTGGCGGCTCACCTTGATGCCCAGCGCGGCGATCTTGCCCAGGCCCCGGAACGGGTCGGCGCCGGGCATCGGGCCGGTGAGGGCGGCGTGCGAGAACGGGTCGTCCAGGCGCACGTAGATGCCCGGCGCGCCCGCCACGCGGTGGCCCGTCACGCCGAAGTGGGCGAGCGTGCGCAGCACCGATTCCTCGATGCGGTAGACGTATTCCTTGACGTAGTAGCCCGCGCGCCGCAGGTCGATGAGCGGGTAGGCCACCACCTGGCCGGGGCCGTGGAAGGTGACCTGCCCGCCCCGGTCGGTCTGCACGACCGGGATCGGGCCGGGGGCCAGGATGTGATCGGTCTTGCCCGCCAGCCCCTGCGTGAACACGGGGTCGTGCTCGCAGATCCATAGCGCGTCGGGCGTCTCGGGCGTGCGCTCCTGCGTGAAGCGCTGCATCGCCGCGTACGTGGCGAGGTAGTCGGCCCGGCCGAGCCACTGCGCTTCGAGGGGCGTCAAAGAACGACTTTCACCATCGGGTGCGCAGACAGGGCGCGGTAGAGGTCGTCGAGCTGTTCGCGGCTGGTGGCGGTGACGGTGATGGTCACGCCCAGGTAGTTGCCGGCCTTGCTGTCGCGCAGCTCGACCGTGGTGGCGTCGAAGGCCGGGTCGAAGCGCTCGGCGATCTGCGTGATGGCGTGCACGAAGCCGTCGACCTTCGCGCCCATCACCTTGATGGGGAACTGCGAGGGGTACTCGATCAGCGATTCCTTGCGCGGATCGGGGATCGATGCGGTGTCGGTGGGGGGCGTTGTGTCGGTCATGCGGTGGCTCCTGGCGCGTCGGCGTTGCGTTGCTTGGCCTGTTGGTAGGCGGCATACAAGCTCTGGTAGATGGGGCCGGGACGGCCATTGCCAATGGTCTGGCCGTCGAGTGTGACGACGGGCAACACTTCCTTGGTGGCCGAGGACAGCAGCAGCTCGTCGGCGCCGAACACTTCGTCACGCGACACGCGGCGCAGCGCGAAGGGAATGACGCTGTCCTGGCACAGGCGCTCGAGCAGGCCGTAGCGGATGCCGGTCAGCACGAGGTTGTCCTTGGGCGGGCCGATGAGCGTGCCGTCCTTCACGATCCACACGTTGCTCGACGACGCCTCGCTGAGCCAGTCGCCGCGGAACATCACGGTCTCGGTGGCGCCGGCCTCGACGCTGATCTGCCGCGCGAGCACCGCGCCCAGCAGGCTGGTGCTCTTGATGTGGGCCTTCTGCCAGCGGAAGTCATCGGCGGTGACGCAGGCCGCGCCCTTGGTGCGCACCGCATCGGCCACGGGCGGCAGGGGGTTCACCATCGCGAATACGGTGGGACGCAGGCCGCGCACCATGACGTGGTCGCGCGGCGCCACGCCGCGCGAGACCTGGAAGTAGATCGCCTGCGGTGCCTTGCCCTGCGGTGCGGCAAGCTGCGTCGCGATGGCGCGCCATTCGTCGCGCGAGTAGGGGTTGTCGATCTGCAGCTCGGCCAGCGAGCGCTCGAGGCGCGCGATGTGCTCGTCGAAGCAGAAGGGCACGCCGAAGTAGACGGGGATCACTTCGTAGATGCCGTCGCCGAAGATGAAGCCGCGGTCGAGGACGCTGATCTTCGCGTCGCGCAGGGGGGTGAATTCGCCGTTGAGAAAGCACGGCGTGTCGGGCAGTGCCGAGGTGATGTCTTGCATCCGCAAATTATGGGCGGACGCCACACTCGGTGCAGAACTGTCGACGAAGTGTCACGTTATGGCGGGACCCCGCTAGGTTTTACTTATAATCAATGGCTTTGTAAAATTCTCCGGGGACAAACACGGGGTGCATTCGAATGACAACCAACGCCCCTGTCCCTGAGGTTGACGCCGAAGAATCCGATTTCAAGCCACTGACGGCCGAAGAGGCCCAGAAGTTGCGCGAGCAAAACCCCGAGCTGTCACCCTGGTGGGTGATCGCAGCCCAAGTGGCTGCAGGCGTGGTGGTAGCTTGCCTGGCGTGGATCTGGACGGCGCGATCCGAGGCTGCAATCTCGGCGTTTTACGGAGCCATGACAGTAGCGATCCCCGCGGCCTTGTTTGTCCGCGGTGTCCGGCGCAAACCGGGCATGCCGTCGCAGGCTGTCATGTTGAGGTTTTTTGTGTGGGAGATGATCAAGATCGCGCTGACCGTTGCCTTGCTGGCCGCGGCGCCGTGGCTGATCGGGGGGCTCGTCTGGCTGGCCATGGTGGCTGGCGTGGTGGTCGCCATGAAGATGTACTGGGTGGCACTGCTGGTGCGGCCCAAATTTTTGAACCGGATTTGACTGTTTTGGAAGAGAGACGCTGAAAGATGGCCGCCGAAGGACACGCCCCGACCGCGAGTGAATACATCGTTCACCACCTCCAGCACTGGCAAGTCGACTGGAGCCTCAAGCCCGTCGTTCAATCCGCCATTGTTGACTTCAACGTCATCAACCTCGACTCGGTGCTCTACGCGCTGATCATCGGCGCATTGGGCTGCTTCGTGCTGTGGCTGGCTGCCCGCAAGGCAACGCCCGGCGTGCCCGGCCGTTTCCAGGCGGCGGTCGAGATCCTGGTCGAGATGGTCGACAACCAGGCCAAGGCCAACGTGCACAACGCCGCGAGCCGCAAGTTTATTGCCCCGCTGGCGCTCACCGTGTTCGTCTGGATCTTCCTGCTGAACGCGATGGACATGCTGCCGGTCGACCTGCTGCCGGCCATCTGGACCCAGGTCTACTCGGCACTGGGCCACGATCCGCACCACGCCTACATGCGTGCCGTGCCGACCGCCGACCTCTCGACCACGCTCGGTCTTTCCACTTCCGTGCTGCTCCTGTGCCTCTTCTACAGCGTCAAGGTCAAGGGCCTGGGCGGCTGGGGCCACGAGCTGATCACCGCGCCCTTCGGTGCCCACCCTCTGCTGTGGCCCGTCAACCTGCTGATGCAGGTCATCGAGTACCTGGCCAAGACGGTCTCGCACGGCATGCGGTTGTTCGGCAACATGTATGCGGGCGAGCTCGTCTTCATGCTCATCGCCCTCATGGGCGGTGCCATGGCGGCCTCGTTCTCCGGTGTGTTGCTGCCCATCGGGCACATCATTGCCGGCACTGTCTGGGCGATCTTCCACATCCTGGTGATCACGCTGCAGGCTTTCATCTTCATGATGCTGACCCTGATCTATCTGGGCCAGGCGCATGAGGCGCATTGAGTTTCCCTTTTTCTTTTCGTTTGCTTTAAATCTGTTCTAAGGAGTCATCATGGAAAACATTCTCGGTCTCGTCGCTCTCGCTTGTGGTCTGATCGTCGGTCTCGGCGCCATCGGTGCTTCCATCGGCATCGCGCTGATGGGTGGCAAGTTCCTGGAATCGTCGGCCCGTCAACCTGAGCTCATGAACGACCTGCAGACCAAGATGTTCATCTTGGCTGGTCTGATCGACGCGGCCTTCCTGATCGGCGTGGCCATCGCCCTGCTGTTCGCCTTCGCCAACCCGTTCGCCGCGACCCTGCTGGCCAACCTGCCCAAGTAAGCCGGTTCAACGCCACTCCAGAAAGGTGTTGCCGTGAGTATCAACGCGACCCTGTTCGTTCAGGCCATCGTCTTCCTGCTGCTGGTGCTGTTCACGATGAAATTCGTGTGGCCGCCCATCGCGAAGGCTTTGGATGAACGCGCACAAAAGATCGCTGCGGGCCTGGCGGCCGCCGAGAAGGCCAAGGCTGAACTCGCTTCCGCCAACCAGCGCGTCGAGCAGGAACTGGTTCAGTCTCGCAACGAGACCACCAGCCGCCTGGCCGATGCCGAGCGCCGCGCCCAGCAGATCATCGAAGAGGCCAAGGGCCGTGCAACGGTGGAGGCCAACAAGATCGTGGCCGACGCGCACGCCGAAGCCGAACAGCAGTCCGTGCGTGCCCGTGAAGCCCTGCGTGAGCAGGTTGCTGCGCTGGCCGTCAAGGGTGCCGAGCAGATTCTCCGCAAGGAAGTCAACGCCGGTGTCCACGCCGACCTGCTCCAGCGCCTGAAGACCGAGCTCTGAGGACGATATGGCCGAACTTGCGACCATTGCCCGCCCCTACGCGGACGCGCTCTTCGGGGCTACTTCGAGCGACCTCGAAGGCACGGCCGGATGGATCGGCCAGCTGGCCGCCATCACTGCCGATCCGCAGCTCCTGCAGTTCGCTGCCGACCCGAAGGTGTCGCCGGAACAGATCTTCGATCTGATCTCCGGTCTGCTGCCGCAAGCCTTGCCGGACACCGGCAAGAACTTCCTGCGCACGGTGATCGACAACGGCCGGCTTGCTGCATTGCCTGAAGTCGCGGCCCAGTACCGCGAGCTCAAGAACGCCAAGGGCGGCACGGCCGACGCGGTGATCTACAGCGCCTTCCCGATCGACGCGGCGAGTCTCGCCGAGGTCGCCGTGGCACTGCAGCGCCGTTTCGGTCGCCCGCTGAACACGCGTGTGGAATCCGATCCTTCGCTGATCGGCGGCATCCGTGTGGTGGTGGGGGACGAAGTCCTCGACACCTCCGTCAAGGCGCGTCTCGAACAAATGAAAGCAGCGCTCACCGCCTGAGGCGGCGAGCCGCGGTTGGCCCTATTTATTGAAAGAAGGAAAGAGTCATGCAACTCAATCCCGCAGAAATTTCCGAACTGATCAAGAGCCGCATCGAAGGCCTTGGCGTCAGCGCCGACATCCGCAACCAGGGCACCGTGGTCTCGGTGACCGACGGCATCGTGCGCGTGCACGGCCTGTCGGACGCGATGCAAGGCGAAATGCTGGAGTTCCCGCCCACGGCTGACGGCACGCCGTCGTTCGGCCTGGCGCTGAACCTCGAGCGCGACTCGGTCGGCGCCGTGATTCTGGGCGAGTACGAGCACATCTCCGAAGGCGACACCGTCAAGTGCACGGGCCGCATCCTGGAAGTGCCCGTGGGTCCCGAGCTCATCGGCCGCGTGGTGAACGCACTGGGCCAGCCGATCGACGGCAAGGGTCCGATCAACGCCAAGATGACCGACGTGATCGAAAAGGTCGCTCCCGGCGTGATCGCACGGAAGTCCGTGGACCAGCCGATGCAGACCGGCCTGAAGTCGATCGACTCCATGGTGCCCGTCGGCCGTGGCCAGCGCGAGCTGATCATCGGCGACCGCCAGACCGGCAAGACGGCCGTGGCGATCGACGCGATCATCAACCAGAAGGGTCAGAACATGACCTGCGTCTACGTTGCGATCGGTCAGAAGGCTTCGTCGATCAAGAACGTGGTGCGCTCGCTGGAACAAGCCGGCGCGATGGACTACACCATCGTGGTGGCCGCATCGGCTTCCGAATCGGCTGCCATGCAGTACGTGTCGGCCTACTCGGGCTGCACGATGGGCGAGTACTTCCGCGACCGCGGCCAGGACGCCCTGATCGTCTATGACGACCTGTCCAAGCAAGCCGTGGCCTACCGTCAGGTGTCGCTGCTGCTGCGCCGCCCGCCAGGCCGCGAAGCCTACCCCGGCGACGTGTTCTATCTCCACAGCCGTCTGCTCGAGCGCGCAGCCCGCGTGAACGCCGACTACGTCGAGGCCTTCACCAAGGGTGAAGTCAAGGGCAAGACCGGTTCGCTGACGGCCCTCCCGATCATCGAAACGCAAGCTGGCGACGTGTCCGCTTTCGTTCCGACCAACGTGATCTCGATCACCGACGGCCAGATCTTCCTGGAAACCAGCCTGTTCAACGCCGGCATCCGTCCCGCCATCAACGCCGGTATCTCGGTGTCGCGCGTGGGTTCGTCGGCGCAGACCAACCTGATCAAGAACCAGTCGGGCGGCATCCGTACCGACCTGGCCCAGTACCGTGAACTGGCCGCGTTCGCGCAGTTCGCTTCCGACCTCGACGAAGCGACCCGCAAGCAACTCGACCGCGGTGCGCGCGTGACGGAACTGCTCAAGCAGACCCAGTACAGCCCGCTGCCGATCTCGCTGATGAATGCCACGCTGTTCGCAGTGAACAAGGGCTTCATGGACGACATCGACGTCAAGAAGGTGCTCCCGTTCGAACACGGCTTCCACCAGCTGCTGAAGACGAGCCACGCCGCCCTGCTCGAAACCATGGAAAAGCATGGTGCCAAGTGGGACGTCAAGCCGGCCAAGCCGGACGACAGCGCGGAAAAGCAGGCCTTCAAGAAGGTGTGCCAGGACGCCGAAGCCGAACTGCTGGCAGCAGCCACCTCGTTCAAGAAGTCGTTCGCCTGAGCGACCTTTTGACCGACGCAAGAAGGAGCTCATATGGCAGCTGGTAAGGAAATCCGCGGCAAGATCAAATCGGTGGAGAACACCAAGAAGATCACCAAGGCCATGGAAATGGTCTCGGTTTCCAAGATGCGCAAGGCGCAAGAGCGCATGCGTGCCGCACGCCCCTACAGCGAGAAGATCCGCAACATCGCGGCGAACCTTGGCAAGGCGAATCCCGAGTACACGCACGCCTTCATGAAGAAGAACGACGCCAAGGCGATCGGCTTCATCATCGTGACGAGCGACAAGGGCCTGTGCGGTGGCTTGAACACCAACCTGCTGCGTGCCGTGACGGCCAAGCTGCGCGAAGCGCAGTCGGCCGGCGTGGCGATCGAGTCGGTCGCCATCGGCAGCAAGGGCCTGGGCTTCCTGAACCGTATCGGTGCCCGCGTGGTGGCGCACGTCACCCACCTGGGTGACACGCCGCATCTGGACAAGCTCATCGGCCCGGTCAAGACGCTGCTGGACGCTTACGCGGAAGGCAAGCTCTCGGCCGTGTACCTGTGCTACACGAAGTTCATCAACACGATCAAGCAGGAGCCGCTCGTCGAGCAGCTGCTGCCGCTGGCCGCAGACTCGCTGCAAGTCGAGGAAGGCCAGCACTCGTGGGACTACATCTACGAGCCCGATGCGCAAAGCGTGATCGACGAGCTGCTGGTCCGCTATGTCGAGTCGCTGGTCTACCAGGGCGTGGCAGAAAACATGGCGTCCGAGCATTCGGCGCGGATGGTGGCCATGAAGGCCGCCACCGACAACGCAGGCAACGTGATCAGCGAGCTGAAGCTGGTCTACAACAAGACCCGCCAGGCCGGCATCACCAAGGAGCTCTCGGAAATCGTTTCGGGCGCTGCGGCGGCCGCCGGTGTCTGAGCCCTTCGGACCTCAACAGATTTAAATTTTTATCGGAGCAGACATGGCTCAAGCAGAAGCAGTTCAAGGCAAGATCGTTCAGTGTATTGGCGCTGTGGTCGACGTGGAATTCCCGCGCGACAAGATGCCCAAGATCTACGACGCCCTCAAGTTCGAAGGCAGCGCACTGACGCTCGAAGTCCAGCAGCAGCTCGGCGACGGCGTGGTCCGCACGATTGCGCTGGGTTCTTCCGACGGCCTGCGCCGCGGCCTGATCGTGACCAACACGCAAGCCCCCATCACCGTGCCCGTGGGCAAGGCGACGCTGGGCCGCATCATGGACGTGCTGGGCGCGCCCATCGACGAGCGTGGTCCGGTCGACCAGACGCTGACCGCCTCCATCCACCGCAAGGCTCCCGCGTACGACGAACTGTCGCCGTCGCAAGACCTGCTGGAAACCGGCATCAAGGTGATCGACCTGGTGTGCCCGTTCGCCAAGGGCGGCAAGGTGGGCCTGTTCGGTGGTGCCGGCGTGGGCAAGACCGTGAACATGATGGAACTCATCAACAACATCGCCAAGGCTCACTCGGGTCTGTCGGTGTTCGCTGGTGTGGGCGAACGTACCCGTGAAGGCAACGACTTCTATCACGAGATGGCCGACTCCGGCGTCGTGAACCTCGAGAAGCTCGAAGACTCCAAGGTCGCCATGGTCTACGGCCAGATGAACGAGCCCCCGGGCAACCGTCTGCGCGTGGCCCTGACCGGCCTGACCATCGCCGAGTCGTTCCGCGACGAAGGCCGCGACGTGCTGTTCTTCGTGGACAACATCTACCGCTACACGCTGGCCGGTACCGAAGTGTCGGCACTGCTGGGCCGCATGCCTTCCGCCGTGGGCTACCAGCCGACGCTGGCCGAGGAAATGGGCCGTCTGCAAGAGCGGATCACGTCGACCAAGGTCGGCTCGATCACCTCGATCCAGGCCGTGTACGTCCCTGCCGACGACTTGACCGACCCGTCGCCCGCCACGACCTTCGCCCACTTGGACTCGACCGTGGTGCTGTCGCGTGACATCGCTTCGCTGGGTATCTACCCCGCCGTGGACCCGCTGGACTCGACCTCGCGCCAGCTCGACCCGAACGTGGTCGGCGAAGAGCACTACAACGTGGCCCGCGCCGTGCAAGGCACGCTGCAGCGCTACAAGGAACTGCGCGACATCATCGCGATTCTGGGCATGGACGAACTGGCTCCCGACGACAAGCTCGCCGTGGCCCGCGCCCGCAAGATCCAGCGTTTCCTGTCGCAGCCGTTCCACGTGGCCGAAGTGTTCACGGGTTCGCCGGGCAAGTACGTGCCGCTGTCGGAAACCATCCGCGGCTTCAAGATGATCGTGAACGGCGAAGCCGACCACCTGCCGGAACAAGCGTTCTACATGGTCGGCACCATCGACGAAGCGTTCGAAAAAGCCAAGAAGGTCGCCTAAGGCGGCATGGGAACTCAGATGGCAAACACCATTCACGTCGACGTGGTCAGCGCGGAAGAGTCGATCTTCTCGGGCGAAGCCAAGTTCGTCGCGCTGCCCGGTGAAGCCGGTGAGCTCGGCATCTATCCGCGTCACACGCCGCTGATCACGCGCATCCGTCCCGGCGCCGTGCGCATCGAGACGGCCGACGGCGGCGAAGAGTTCGTCTTCGTGGCCGGTGGCATCCTCGAAGTGCAGCCCGACGCCGTCACCGTGCTGTCCGACACCGCGATCCGCGGCAAGGACCTCGACGACGAGAAGGCCAACAAGGCCAAGGCGGCCGCCGAGGAAGCGCTGAAGAACGCGAAGAGCGACATCGATATCGCGATGGCGCAGTCGGAACTGGCCGTGATGGCTGCGCAGATCGCTGCGCTGCGCAAGTACCGCCAAAAGAAGTAATCGATGCCGCTGCCTTCGGGCAGAAGCAAAGAAAAAAGCCGCCTCCGGGCGGCTTTTTTTCGTCCGCCCTTTCCAGGCTATGGGCAAGTTTGATTTGAAATAGGTCGAAGTTAAGCCTTGCCCGGCTGAAGATGCCCTCCTAGTATTCGCCTTCGCCCGGCGGCCGATCACCCGATCGTTCGACCGGCGCCTTTCCAAAAAGAGCGGAGACAAACGCGTGGCACCCTGGAGCGGCATCACGACCGACGAAATGCGGTTGCTGGAATCGACCTTCTGGTCGGCCGGCGGCTCGCGCCATGCCATGGCCGAACAGCTCGGCTTCTCCAAGAGCAAGGCCAACGGCCTGATCGCCGGCCTCGTCGACCAGGGCCTGCTGGCCGAGGCCGGCCTGCAGCGCTCCTCGGGCGGTCGCCGCGCCGAAAACCTCCAGCTCAATGCCGAACTCGGCGTGCTCGTCGGCATCGACATCGGCGCCACCAGCCTCGATGTCGCGGTGCTGCGTCCCGACCTCACGGTACTGGCCCAGCACGAAGAAGCCGCCGACGTGCGCGAAGGCCCGGCCGTGGTGCTGGCCCGTGTGCGCGTGCTCATGCGCGAACTGCTGGCCCGCTGCGGGCAGGGCCCACGGAACGTCCTGGGCATCGGCATCGGCGTGCCCGGCCCCGTCAACTTCGAGATCGGTCAGCTCGTGAACCCGCCGCTGATGCCGGCCTGGGACAGCTTCTCGATCCGCGACTACCTGCGTGAAGACTACGCGGCGCCGGTGTTCGTCGACAACGACGTCAACCTGATGGCGCTCGGCGAGCTGTGGCGGCTGCGGCGCTCGCTCTCGAACTTCCTTGTGATCAAGATCGGCACCGGCATCGGCTGCGGCATCGTCTGTCACGGCGAGGTGTACCGCGGCGCGGCCGGCTCGGCTGGCGACGTGGGCCACATCTGCGTCGACCAGGAAGGCCCGCGCTGCCACTGCGGCAACCTGGGCTGCGTCGAGGCGATGGCGGCGGGCCCCGCGATCACGCGCATGGCGATGCAGGCGGCCGAAGCCGGTGAAAGCGCGACGCTCGCCGAATGCCTGCGCACGCGCGGGCGCATCGACGCCTTCGACGTGGGGCAGGCCAGCCGCGGCGGCGACCCGGCGGCCAACGCCATCATCCAGCGCGCCGGCAGCCTGATCGGGCAGATGCTCGCGTCGGTCGTCAACTTCTTCAATCCCTCGCACGTGTTCATCGGCGGCGGCATCACGCGCATCGGGCCGCTGTTTCTCGCGGCCGTGCGCCAGAGCGTCTACCAGCGCTCGCTCGCGCTGTCGACGCGACACCTCGAGATTCAATACACGCCGCTGGGCACGCAGGGCGGCCTCGTCGGCGCGGGCGTGCTGGCGATGCAGGAAACGCTCAAGGCCCGAGGGGTAGCGCCATGACGAACGCCGTGGCAACCAAGGGCAGCGTGGCCGTCGAGTTCGACGGCGTGGTGAAAGCCTTCGGCCCCGTGCAGGTGCTGCATGGCGTGAGCTTTGCGCTGGCGCCGGGGCGCGTGTACGGCCTGCTCGGCGAGAACGGCGCGGGCAAGTCCACGCTGATGAAGATCCTGTCGGGCTACGAGTCGCTGACCGGCGGCATCTTGCGCATCAACGGCCAGCCGCAAAGCTTCACGAGCTCGCGCGATGCCGAGGCGCTGGGCATCGTGCTCATCCACCAGGAGTTCAACCTCGCCGAAGACCTCAGCGTGGCGCAGAACATCTTCCTGGGCCACGAGAAGAAAAAAGGCTGGCTGCTCGACGACGCCGCGATGGAGCGCGATGCCGCCACCGCGCTCGCCGCCGTCGGCCTGGCCATCGACCCGCGCACCAAAGTGCGCCGCCTCATCGTCGCCGAGAAGCAGCTCGTCGAGATCGCGAAGGCCATCGCCCGCCGCGCGCGCCTGCTCGTCATGGACGAGCCCACCGCCACGCTCACGCCCGGCGAGACCGAGCGCCTGTTCAAGCTCATCGCGCAGCTGCGCGCCGACGGCGTGACCATCGTCTACATCTCGCACAAGCTCGACGAGGTGGAGCAGGTCACCGACGAGGTGATCGTGATGCGCGACGGCCGCTTCGTGGCGCGCGCACCGACGCCCGAGGTCTCGCGCCAGCAGATGGCCAACCTCATGGTGGGCCGCGAGTTGGCTGACCTGTACCCGCCGCGCGACCTCGTCGTGGCCGCCGACAAGCCCGCCCTGCGCGTGCGCAATTTCAGCGTGCCCGGCTGGGCGCAGGACGCGAGCTTCGAGGTGTGCCCCGGCGAGATCCTCGGCTTCGCGGGCCTCGTCGGCGCGGGCCGCACTGAACTCTTCGAGGGCCTGCTCGGGCTGCGCCCCGCCAGCGGCACGGTCGAGATGCGCGGCGAGCCCGTGCCGCACGGCAAGGGCTGGCGCAATCCGCGCGATGCCGCGAAACACGGCCTCACCTACCTCAGCGAAGACCGCAAGGGCAAGGGCCTGCACGTGCACTTCGGCCTGCGCCAGAACCTCACGCTGATGGCGCTGGAGCGCTACGCGCAGCCCTGGCTGAAGCCCGACGCGGAGCGCGCGGCGCTCGGCGAGGCGGTGAAGGACTATGGCATCCGCACCGGCTCGCTCGACGTGCGGGCCTCGTCGCTGTCGGGCGGCAACCAGCAGAAGCTCGCGCTCGCCAAGGTGCTGCAGCCGCAGCCCAAGGTGGTGGTGCTCGACGAGCCCACGCGCGGCGTGGACATCGGCGCCAAGCGCGACATCTATTTCCTGATCCAGCGACTCGCCCGCGAAGGCCTCGCGGTGATCGTCGTCTCGTCCGAGCTGATGGAGCTGATCGGCCTGTGCCACCGCGTCGCGGTGATGCGCGCGGGCCGGCTCGTTGCCACGCTGGACGCGACCCACCTGACTGAAGAGGAGCTCATCGCTCATGCCACCGGAACCGCAGACACCCATGCAGCCTGACGCCGCTCAGCAGCCACACCGCAGCGAAGGCAAGCCGCGCTGGACCGAGCGCCTGCACGGCCTCGGCCCAGTCATCGGCCTCGTGCTGCTGTGCATCGCGGGCACGCTGCTCAACGGCGACTTCGCGACCGTCGACAACGCGATGAACGTGCTCACGCGTACCGCCTTCATCGGCATCATCGCGGTGGGCATGTGCTTCGTGATCATCTCGGGCGGCATCGACCTGTCGGTGGGCTCGATGGCCGCGCTCATCGCGGGCAGCGTGATCATGTTCATCAACTGGGCTGGCCCGGCCTCGGGCTCGCCGCTGATGGCGGTGATGATGGGCGCGGTGCTCGCCGTGGTGCTGGGCGCGCTGTTCGGCCTGGCGCACGGCCTGCTCATCACCAAGGGCCGCATCGAGCCCTTCATCGTGACGCTGGGCACGCTGGGCATCTTCCGCGCGTACCTCACGTACTTTGCCGACGGCGGCGCGCTCACGCTCGACAACGAGCTGTCGGACCTCTACGCGCCCGTTTACTACGCCAGCCTCGCGGGCATTCCCGTGCCGGTGTGGGTGTTCGTGATCGTCGCGGTCATCGGCGGCGTCATCCTCAATCGCACCGCCTACGGGCGCTACGTGCAGGCCATCGGTTCCAACGAGCAGGTGGCGCGCTACGCCGCCGTGGACGTCGACCGCGTGAAGATCCTCACCTACGTGCTGCTCGGCGTGTGCGTGGGCATTGCCACCTTGCTATATGTGCCACGCCTGGGCTCGGCCTCGCCGACCACCGGCCTGCTGTGGGAGCTCGAAGCCATTGCCGCGGTGATCGTCGGCGGCACTGCTTTGAAGGGCGGCGCGGGCAGCATCACCGGCACGGTGGTGGGTGCGATCCTGCTCTCGGTCATCAGCAACATCCTGAACCTCACCAGCATCATCAGCGTGTACCTGAACGCTGCGGTGCAGGGCTTCGTGATCATCGTCGTCGCGTTCCTGCAGCGCGGACGCCGCTAGTTTTTCGTTGTTCGTTCCGTTCCCGTTCCACCCACCAAAGAGGAGACATCCAGCATGACGACTTTCACCCGACGCCTCGCGCTCACGGCGGTTGCCACCGCAGCGTTCGCCGCCAGCCTGCCCGCGCTTGCCGCGGAAAAGGTCAACCTCGGCGTGTCGATTCCCGCGGCCACGCACAGCTTCATGGGCGGCATCAACTACTGGGCCAACCAGGCGAAGAAGGACCTCGAGAAAGAGCACAAGGACCTGAAGATCACGATCAAGACCGCCGCCAATGCGCCCGAGCAGGCCAACCAGCTGCAGGACCTGTCGACGGTCACGAAGATCAACGCGCTCGTCGTGTTCCCCTTTGAATCGGCCGCACTGACCAAGCCGGTCGCGCAGGTCAAGGCCAAGGGCGCGTACGTCACCGTGGTCGACCGCGGCCTCACCGACACCAGCGCACAAGATGCGTATGTGGCCGGAGACAACACCGCCTTCGGCAAGATCCCGGCCGAGTACATCGTCAAGCAGCTCGGCGGCAAGGGCAATGTGGTTGCTCTGCGCGGCATCGCGACCACGCTCGACAACGAGCGCATGGACGCCTTCAACGCCGTGCTCAAGGGCAGCCCCGACATCAAGCTGCTCGACGCCAAGTACGCCAACTGGAACCGCGACGACGCCTTCAAGGTCACGCAGGACTACCTGACGCGCTTCAAGCAGATCGACGCCATCTGGGCCGCCGACGACGACATGGCCGTGGGCGTGCTCAAGGCCATCTCGCAGGCCAAGCGCGACGACATCAAGATCGTGTTCGGCGGCGCCGGCGCCAAGGACATGGTCAAGACCATCATGGACGGCAAGGACAAGCGCATCACGGCCGACGTGAGCTACTCGCCCAAGTTCATCTACGACGCGATCAAGCTCACGGCCGAAGCGCGCCTGAAGGGCGAGAAGCTGCCGGCGACCACGATCATTCCGTCGGTGCTGATCACCAAGGAAAACGCGAAAGATTTCTACCATCCCAATTCGCCGTTCTAAGGTGACCGAGATCGCTGCACGTCCCCTGCGCTGCGCCATGGTCGGCGGCGGTCGCGACGCCTTCATCGGCGCCGTGCACCGCAAGGCCATGGCGCTCGACGGCCAGATCGCGCTGGTCGCCGGCGCGCTGTCGTCGAGCCCGGACAAGGCGCGCGCCTCGGGCCGCGACCTCGGCCTGGCCGACGACCGCAACCACGGCGACTGGCAGGCGCTGCTGGCCGACGAGCTGAAGCGCCCGGCCGATGAGCGCATCGACTTCGTCTCGATCGTCACGCCCAACCATGTGCACTACCCCGTGGCGCAGGCCTTCGCCGAGGCGGGCTTCCATGTGGTGTGCGACAAGCCGCTGGTGCACACGCGCGCGCAGGCCGATGCGCTGGTCGCCACCGTAGCGAAGCAGGGCACGGTGTTCGGCGTGACCTACAACTACACCGGCTACCCGATGGTCCGGCAGGCGCGCGAGATGGTGCGCACGGGCCAGATCGGCGAAGTCCGCAAGGTCGTCGTCGAATACAACCAGGGCTGGCTCGCCAGCCACGTGGAAGCCGCGGGCGGCAACAAGCAGGCCGACTGGCGCACCGACCCCGCGCGCAGCGGCGCAGCCGGCGCCATCGGCGACATCGGCTCGCATGCCGAGAACCTCGTGGCCACCGTCACCGGCCTGGAGATCGAGAGCCTGTGCGCCGACCTCGGCGCGCTGGTGCCGGGCCGCCTGCTCGACGACGACGGCAGCCTGCTGCTGCGCTTCCAGGGCGGCGCGCGCGGCGTGCTGGTGGCCTCGCAGATCAACACCGGGCTGGAGAACGACCTGCGCCTGCGCGTCTCCGGCACGCTGGGCACGCTCGAATGGCGCCAGGAGCAGCCGAGCCAGCTCGTGCACCTGCCGCACGACGGGCCCCGGCGCGTGCTCACGCGCGGCGCGCCCTGGCTGTGCGAGTCGGCGCGGCGCGCGAGCCGCCTGCCGGCCGGCCATCCCGAAGGCTTCATCGAGGCGTTCGCGAACGTCTATGCGGGTGTGGCGGCGGACATCCGCGCGCGGCTCGCGGGGCAGGTGGCCGATCCGCTGGCGGCGGACTATCCGCGCGTGGAAGACGGGGCGCGCGGCGTGCGCTTCATCGAGCGCACGGTGGCGTCGGCTGGAAGCGAATTAAAGTGGACGCCCTGGTAGCCGCGCACGAGCCTCGTTGAAACGAGACGAAGCCGCGGCACCAGCGGCCGCCATGACGCATTCCCCATCTCCTTTCGACGCCCCTTCGCCTCAGCCTTCATGGCCGCGCGCCCTCTGGCAGCGCTGCCGGACGCTGTGGCTGCTCAAGCTGGCCGGCAACACCGTCGCCACGCTGGGCTTCTTCCCGCTGTACTTCTGGGTCATGCACCACGCCGGGCCGGCGTGGGTGCTGCCGCTCACGGCCGTCGACCGGCTGATCGCGTTCTGGCCGGCGATGCTGCCCGTGTACCTCACGCTGTGGGCCTACATCGCACTGCCGGTGCTGCTGGCCAAGGACCGGCGCGAGCTGAACACCATCGCCATCGGCTGCGCGGTGATGACGGCGATCGCATTGGCCGTGTTCTGGTGGATGCCGACGGCGATCCCGAACTTCGCGATCGATGCCGCGCCGGGTTCGTCGCTGCACTTCCTCAAGACCTTCGACGCGGCGGGCAATGCCTTTCCATCGCTGCATGTGTCGTTCTCGGTGTTCGCCTGCATGGTGCTGGCGCGGCAGCTGCGCGAAGCCGGCGCGCCGGGCTGGCCGCGGCTGCTCAACCTCGTGTGGGCGGTGGCCATCGTGTACTCAACGATGGCGGTGCGCCAGCATGTGCTGATCGACGTGCTGGGCGGCCTCGGGCTGGGCCTGGCGCTGGGCTTCGCGTTGCGCGAGCGGCCCTCGGCCGCCCTGGCGCCGGTCGCGGCGCGGGCGGCGTAGACCGATCGCGGTATTCCGCCGCGCGGGCGCCGACGGTACAAAGCGGCATCGCCGTCCACCGAGCCCGCCATGACCTGTCGCCTGTTCTCCCTCGCTGCCGTCGCCTGTCTTCTCGCTGGCCCCGCGCTGGCCATCGACTACCCGGCGCGCAAGCCGGGCCTGTGGGAAATCCAGACCGGCGAGGGCGGTGCGGCCACGGCCAAGGTGCCGGGCCAGACGATCCAGCAATGCATCGACGCGGCCACCGACAAGGCGATGCGCGAGATGGGCCAGGGCATGGGCAAGGACATGTGCTCGAAGCAGGACCTGCGCCTCGAAGGCGTGAAGCTGGTCATCGACTCGGTCTGCAAGATCGGCCCGACCACCGCGACCTCGCGCGCCGTGATGAGTGGCGACTTCAGCAGCGCCTACCGCGTCGAAAGCAAGTCGACCTACAGCCCGCCGCTCATGGGCCGCACCGAGGGCACGAGCGTGATCGACGCCAAGTGGGTCGGCCCCTGCAAGCCGGGCCAGAAGCCGGGCGACATGGTCATGGGCAACGGCATGAAGATGAATATGCTCGACGCGATGGCGAAGATGCCGCCGCGCAAGTGAGCGCGGCCGGTTGTGGGATCAGCCCGCGCCGTTCGCTTTGACCCAGCGCACGATGTCGGCCGCGCCCATCGCGCCGGCCTGCCGCGCGACCTCGCGGCCGCCCTTGAACAGGGCCAGCGTCGGGATGCTGCGGATGTTGAAGCGCGCGCCCAGCGCCTGCACCGCCTCGGTGTCGACCTTGGCCAGCCGCACCTGCGGTTCGAGCTGGGCCGCCGCCTGTTCGTAGGCCGGCGCCATCTGGCGGCACGGGCCGCACCAGGGCGCCCAGAAATCGACCAGCACCGGGATGTCGTTGCGCGCGATGTGGCGATCGAAGGTGGCCACGTCGGGCAGTGCGGTGGAGTGGCCGGTGAACAGCGGGCGGTGGCAGCTGCCGCAGTCGGGCGCGCTGCCCAGTTGCGCCGTGCGCACGCGGTTGGTCGTGTGGCAGTGCGGGCAGACGATGTGCAGCGATTCGGATTCGGTCATGCCCGAAAAATAGGGGCCGTGTGCGCGGATTGCAAGGCGCCGGCGCCGAGGGCGCCGGGCCTCAGAGCACCACGGGCGCGTCGGGCAGCTCGTTGGTGTCGGGCTGGTCGTCGGCCAGCGGGAAGTGGGCCATCAGCAGCGCCGACACCTCTTCCAGCGCCAGCGTGATGCCGTCCTCGAAGCGGCCTTCGCGGAAGGCCACGGCCATGCGCTGCGTCATGGCGGCCCATTCGGCGCTGCCCACGTGGGCGTCGATGCCGCGGTCGGCCACGATCTCGATGGCGTGCTCGGCCAGCAGCAGGTAGATCAGCACGCCGTTGTTGTGCGCGGTGTCCCACACGCGCAGCTTGCCGAACAGCATGACGGCGCGTTCGCGCGGCGACGCGTGGCGCCACAGGTAGGACATCGGCAGGCCGGCTTCCACGCAGATGCGGATCTCGCCGCTGTGGCGCCGCTCGCTCGCGGCCACGCGGCCGGCCAAGCGCTCCAATGCATCGGCCGGCAGCACGCGGCGCACCGCGGCTTCGTCGGTCCAGCGATGCCGCCAGATGCGGCCCAGCTTCGAGAGGAGCGTGGGGTCTGCAGTTGCCATGTCGTTCACCAGTCTCCCGAGGCGCCGCCGCCGCCGAAATTGCCACCGCCGCCGGAGCTGAATCCGCCGCCACCACCTCCGCCGCCGCTGCTCCAGCCGCCGCCACCGCCACCGCCACCACTGCTCCAGCCACCCCCACCGCCGCCGCCTCGGCCGCCGCGACCGGGACCGAAGCCGGCAAGGCCCGAGAACAGCGAGACCATGAGCGCGATCAGCCCGGCGATCACCGCGATGACCGTGCTGGTCGTGAGGAAGAACGCGACCACGCCGATGCCGCCGCCCATGGCGACCGAGCCCATCGTCTTGCCCAGGATGGCGCGCGCGATCGGGGCGCCGACGAAGACGCCGACGAACAGGAAGATCGCGAGGTTCTCCCAGTCGAAGCCGTCGTTGCTGCTGCCGCTCTGGTTGTTGCGCGAGGGCTCTGGCAACGGCTCGCCGTCGACCAGGCCGATGAGCCGGTCCACCGCCGCGTTCAGGCCGCCCGCGAAGTCGTTGTTGCGAAAGCGCGGCTTCATCTCCTCGTCGATGATGCGCACCGCTGCGAGGTCGGGCACCGCGCCTTCGAGCGTCTTGGCGGTGGCGATGCGCATCTTGCGATCGTCCTTGGCGACGATTACGAGCAGGCCGTCGCCCACGCCCTTGCGGCCGATCTTCCAGGCGTCGCCCACGCGCTGCGCGTAGCTCGCGATGTCTTCGGGCGCAGTGGTCGGCACCATCAGCACCACGATCTGCGAGCCCTTGCGCTGCTCGAAGGCCGCGAGCTTGGTTTCGAGGCCCGAGCGCTGCGCGGCGTCGAGCGTGCCGGTCTGGTCGATCACGCGCGCGGTGAGCGTGGGGATCGGCAGCAGGCCCTGCGCCAGCGCGGGCAGGCCGGCCCATGCGAGGGCCGCGATGAAGATCGCAGCCAGTGCGCGGCGGATCAGGGCTGCGGCCATCGGCGCCGCTTCTTACTTCTTGGGGGTGCTGAAATCGACCGTGGGCGGCGTCGAGATCTGGGCTTCGTTCTGCACCGAGAAATTCGCCTTCGGCTTGTAGCTGAAGACCATGGCCGTGAGGTTGGTCGGGAAGCTGCGTGCGAGCACGTTGTACTCCTGCACGCTCTCGATGTAGCGGTTGCGCGCCACGGTGATGCGGTTCTCGGTGCCCTCGAGCGTCACGCGCAGGTCGCGGAAGGCCTGGTTGGCCTTGAGGTCGGGGTAGCGCTCGGCCACCACCATGAGCCGCGACAGCGCCGACGACAGCTCGCCCTGCGCCTGCTGGAACTTGTTGAAGGCCTCGGGGTTGTTGAGCGTCTCGGGCGTCACCTGGATCGAGGTGGCCTTGGCGCGCGCCTCGATCACCTTGGTGAGCGTGTCCTGCTCGAAGCTGGCCTCGCCCTTCACGGTGGCGACGATGTTCGGCACGAGGTCGGCACGCCGCTGGTACTGGTTGAGGACCTCGCTCCAGGCCGACTTGCTGGCCTCGTCGAGGGACTGGAACTGGTTGTAGCCGCATCCGCTGAGGGACAGGACGGCCGCGAGAATCAGGACCCAGCGCTTCATCATCATTTGCATTACCTCCGCAGAAGGAGGCCGAAGTTAGCATAGATGGGGTCATGGCCCTCGATCCCCTCCACGCCCTGCAGGCCGCGAACCGCGCGGTGCCGCCCGCTGCCGCGCCGCCCACCGGCACGCTGCTGATCGCGGGTGCGACCGGCGCGCTCGGCCAGGAGCTGCTGCACCGGCTCGCGGGCCGCCACCGCTTCCAGCGCACGCGCGTGCTGGCGCGCGAGCCCATGCACGACGGGCTGCCCGGCGTCGAGACGGTTCAGTGCCCGGCGCTGCCGATCGCGCAGTGGCCGCTGGTGGCGGCCGACGTGGCGGTGGTCGCCTTCGATCCGCCGCGCCTGTACCACGGCCGCGAGCGCGCGCTGTGGCACCCCGAGCCCGCCGACCTGCCCGAGCTGGCGCGCTGGCTGCGCGCCAGCGGCGTGCGCACGCTGGCCATCGTGCAGCCGCACGACCGCGGCCGGCTGCCCGAGGCGCTCAAGCGCGGGCTGGCCAGCCTCGACGAGCAGGCCGTGGTCGCCTGCGGCTTCGAGCGCGTGATCCTGCTGCGCTCGGCGCGCAAGCCGGCTGACGTGCGCCTGGCCAACCTCGGCGAGCGGCTGGCGGCCTGGATGCTGTCGATCATGCGGTTCATGGTGCCGGCCAACGAGCAGCCGGTGCGCGCGCCCAAGATGGCCGAGCTGGTCGACCTCGCGCTGCGCGTGGCGCCGCCCGGCGTGCACGTGGCCGCGCCCGAGATGGTGTGGCAGGCCGCGCAGGGCGCCACCGAGGCGGCGGCTCGTGCGTGGCTGATTCCGGCGTCCGCGCCCGAAGCACCCACGGCCGGGTCGCCTGCTGCCACATGGCCGTGACATGGGCAGGGCAAAATCCGGCCTACCCCCTTCGCTCTCGCCCTTCACCGCCATGCCCAAGACCCCTTTCCGCGCCGCCGCGGCCATCGGCGGCACTGCCGACGATGTCGAGGCCGCCTTCTATGAAGCGCTGCAACGCGGCGATGTCGATGCGCTGATGGCCTGCTGGGCCGACGAGGACGAGGTGTTCTGCGTCCACCCGGGCGGCCCGCGGCTGGTGGGCGCGGTGGCGATCCGCGCAGCCTTCGAGCAGATGTTCGCCAACGGCGCCATCCATGCGACGCCGGCGCGCGTGCGCAAGATCGAGTCGCTGGCGAGCGCCGTGCACAACGTGCTGGAGCGCATCGAGGTGCTCACGGCCGAGGGGCCGCGCCATGCCTTCGTGCTGGCCACCAACGTGTATCACAAGACCGCGCAGGGCTGGCGCATGGTGGCGCACCACGCGAGCCCGGGCAGCGCGCGCGAGCCGGACGACGCGAACGATCCGCCGCAGGTCCTGCACTGAGTCCTGCTTCGAGCGATGGCCTCTCCCTTTCCTTCTTCCTCTTTCTCACCGAATTCCGCGTCGCCCGCCGCGTACGACGCCATGGGCTACGACGCCCCGCGCTGGCTGCCCGGCGGCAACCTGCAGACCATCTGGGCCGCGCTGTGGGCGCGCCGCTTCGACGGAGCGGCGCCGGTGTACCGCCGCGAACGTTGGACCGCGCCGGACGGCGACTTCATCGACGTCGACTTCGCCGATGCGCCGCAGCCCGGCTCCCGGCCGCTGCTGGTGCTGTTCCACGGGCTCGAGGGCTCCTCGCGCAGCCACTACGCCGAGGCCTTCGCGGCCTTTGCCGCCGCGCGCGGCATGGCCTTCGCGGTGCCGCACTTTCGCGGCTGCAGCGGCGAGCTGAACCTCGCGCCGCGCGCCTACCACTCGGGCGACCACGAGGAGATCGACTGGATCCTGCGGCGCATGCACGCGCAGCACGTGATGCAGGGCGGCGGCGGGCCGGTGCTGGCGGCCGGCGTCTCGCTGGGCGGCAATGCGCTGCTGCGCTGGGCCTGCGAGGCGGGCGAGAGCGCGCGGGCCTCGGTCGATGCAGTGGCGTCGGTGTGCGCACCGCTCGACCTGGCGGCGGGCGGCGAGGCGATCGGGCGCGGCTTCAACCGGCTGGTCTACACGCGCATGTTCCTTGCCACCATGAAGCCCAAGGCGCTGGCCAAGCTGGCGCAGTTCCCGGGCCTGTTCGACCGCGACCGGCTGATGGCTGCGCGCGATCTCTACGACTTCGACGACGTGTTCACGGCCCCGCTGCACGGCTTTCGCAACACCGACGACTACTGGGCGCGCGGCTCGTCCAAGCCGCTGCTGGGCGCGATCCGCGTGCCCGCGCTGGTGGTGAACGCACGCAACGACCCCTTCATTCCGGCCCGCAGCCTGCCGGGGCCCAGCGAGGTCGGGTCGCACGTCACGCTGTGGCAGCCCGCGGGTGGCGGCCACGTGGGCTTTCCGCTCGGCCTGCCGCCGGGGCATGTGGGCGGAATGCCCGAGCGCGTGGGAGGGTGGCTGGCGCACCACCTCTCGTCGACGCAGGCGCAAAATACGGCCCATGGATGACATCGTCAAACAGGCATTGGCCAAGTGGCCGAACGTGCCGCACTGCTACGGCTGGCTCGGCCTGGACGCGCGCGGCAACTGGTACATGCGCGACGACCGCACGCAGGCGCAGGGCCCGTTTCGCAGCGCCAAGGGCTCGATGCTGCGGCACGACAAGCTGATCGACTTCATCCACCGCAACTACGAGCACGACGCCGACGGCCAGTGGTTCTTCCAGAACGGGCCGCAGCGCGTGTATGTCGAGCTGGAGGCGGCGCCGCTGGTGTGGCGCGTGGCGCAGCAGGGCGCGGGCACGTTCCCGGTCACGGCCCACACGGGCGTGCCGGCCGAGGTGTCGGGCTGCCTGCTCGACGAAGAGGGCCGGCTCTATCTCGTGGCGCCGGCGGGGCTCGGGCTGGTGCACACGCAGGACGTGGGCATCGCCGCCGAGGCCGTGGAGCAGGGCGTCTGGACGCCGGAGCCGGTGCGCGCGGCCGACCTGCCGGGGCGCTTCTGCCATGTGCTGAGCCCGGCAGAACGCCATGCAGGCGTGGCTGTATAGCTACTGAAAAGATAGCAATCCGGATCGTCCGGGCGTAAAAAAACCGGCCTGAGAGCCGGTTTTTTCATGGGCGCGAGGCGCCGTCGATTGCTTACTTGGCAGGCGCGCTGGCCGCAGCCGATGCACCTTCGGCCGGTGCGGCAGCCGCTGCCGGACGGTCCGGCACCGGGAACTTGGCGCCACCGGCGTTGGCCAGGTACACCACGGCACGGCCGATTTCGATGTCTTCGAAGTCGCCGCCGCCCTGGGCGGGCATCGCGCCCTTGCCCTTGAGCGCGTGCTCGAGCAGCGTCGCATAGCCCTGGCCGATGCGCGGGCCCCAGGCTGCGGCGTCGTTCAGGTGCGGGGCGCCGGGGATGCCGGGCGCGCCGTGGCAGGCCACGCACTGTGCCTTGAACACGGCATCGCCAGCCGCCAGCGGCCGGTTGGCGTCACGGATCTCGATGGAGCCGACCTTCTTGAGGCGCTCGGCCACTTCACGGTCGCGCGATTCCTTGGTCACGCCGTAGAGCGCCATGTTGTCGCCCTCCGCGGTACCGGCGGGCTTGGTGCCCGAGACCACATAGGACACGAGGCCCACGATGATCAGGATCGGAATGATGAAAGAGAAAAATACCGCGAGCAGCAGTTGCTTCGGGTTCTTGATCGGGCCGGTATGGGCTTCTTCTGTGGCCTGGTTGTGCGGGTCTGCGCTCATGGCGTCCTCAATAACGGGGGGCTCGTCGGGGGCTTTTTCTAACCAACCGGCGATTATAGAGAGGCCCTTTGCCCGCGCGGGCAATTGACCTCTCCATATCGGACGCGCAGGTGTCTCAACCGTTGTTGCGTGTGGCCCAGCCGCCACCCAGCGTCTTGTACAGCGTGACCTGGTTCTGCAGCTGCAGCAGGCGCGTGGCCACCGCCGATTGCTGCGCCGTGAACAGCGAACGCTGTGCGTCGAGCAGGTCGAGCGCGCTGGCGATGCCGTTGCGATAGCGCAGGTCGGACAGCTTGTAGCGCACCGCCTCGGCGTCGGCTTGCGCGGTCTGCGCGCGCGCCTGCTCGCCCAGCGTGGCGCGGCCCGCGAGGGCGTCGGCCACTTCGCGGAACGCGGTCTGCACCGACTTCTCGTACTGCGCCACCGCGATCTCGCGCCCGGCCTTGGCCGAGTTGAGCCCCGCGATGTTGCGGCCCGCATCGAAGATCGGCAGCGTGACCGTGGGCGCGAAGCTCCAGGCCTTGGTGCCGCGATCGAACAGGTTCGAGAACTCGCTGCTCGCGGTGCCGATCGAGCTCGTGAGCGACACGCGCGGGAAGAAGTTCGCGCGCGCCGCGCCGATGTTGGCGTTGGCCGCGATCAGCTGCTGCTCGGCCGCGCGGATGTCGGGCCGCTCGGTCAGCAGGTCGGAGGGCAGGCCGGCCGGCACGTCGGGCATCGGGCGGATGCCCGCGAGACCCTTGGTGCCGCCGGCGGTGGCCTCGGCCGGCACCGGCGCGCCGAGCAACAGCGCGAGCGCGTTCTCGTCCTGCAGGCGGGCGCGCTGCTGCTGCGCATAGGCGGCGCGCGCGGTCTCGGCCTGCGAGTTCGCGGCCTGGAAGTCGATCTCGGACGACACGCCGTTGTCGAAGCGCAGCTTGGTCAGGCGCACCGACTCGTCGCGCGTGACCATGGTCTGGCGCGTGATCTCGAGCAGCTCGTCGTCGGCCAGCAGCGTGAGCCAGCCGCTGGCCACGGCCGCGATCAGGCTGATCTGCGCGGCCTTGCGCGACTCTTCCGTGGCCAGGTACTGCGACAGCGCCTGGTCCTTCAGCGCGCGGATGCGGCCGAAGAAGTCGAGCTCCCACGCGGTGAAGCCGAAGTTGACAGCGTACTGCGAGGCCACGCTGCCTTGCGTCGGATCGATCGCCTGGTAGGCGTTGGGGCTCGAGCGCGAGCCCGTGCCCGTGAGGCCGAGCGCCGGGAACAGCGCCGAGCGCTCGATCTGGAACTGCGCACGCGCCTGCTCGATGTTGAGCACCGACACGCGCAGGTCGCGGTTGTTCGCCAGCGCCGTCTGGATCAGGCCCGCCAGGCGCGGGTCGGTGAAGAAGTCCTGCCAGGGCAGGGCGGCCGCGGCGGGGCCCGACGGCTGCGCCGGGTCGCCCGGGTAGGTCGTCGGCACCGGCGCCGCGGGGCGCTCGTAGGTCGGGATCAGCGAGCAGCCTGCCAGCAGCATCGCTGCTGCCAGCACGGTGGGGATCAGAGGTTTCTTAGTCATGGTGTGTGGTGTCTCCCGTGATGCCGGCAGCTGCCGCATGCCGCTTGTCGGCCTCGTGCTGGCGCGCGCTGCCCTTGAACAGCGTGCGCACCACCACGAAGAACACCGGCACGAAGATCACGGCCAGGACCGTGCCGGTCACCATGCCGCCGAGCACGCCGGTGCCGATGGCACGCTGGCTCGCCGAGCCTGCGCCCGAGGCCAGGACCAGCGGCAGCACGCCCAGGCCGAAGGCCAGCGAGGTCATGATGATGGGACGGAACCGCAGGTGCGCGGCCTCGAGCGCAGCCTCGACCACGCCGCGGCCCTGCGCCTGCAGGTCTTTCGCGAACTCGATGATCAGGATCGCGTTCTTCGCCGACAGGCCGATGATGGTGATCAGGCCCACCTGGAAGTACACGTCGTTCGAATAGGCGCGCAGCATCGTCGCCACCAGCACACCCAGCACGCCCAGCGGCACCACCAGGATCACCGACAGCGGGATCGACCAGCTCTCGTACAGTGCGGCCAGGCAGAGGAACACCGCCAGGATCGCGAAGCCGTACAGGATCATGGCCTGCGAGCCGGCGAGCTTTTCTTCACGCGACTGGCCGGTCCACTCGAAGCCGAAGCCTTGCGGCAGCTGGCCGGCGAGCTTTTCCATCTCGGCCATGGCCGCGCCCGTGCTCTGGCCCGGCGCCGCGTCACCGCTGATGCGGATGGCGGGGTAGCCGTTGTAGCGCACGGTCTGCGTGGCGCCCGAGACCCACTTGGTGGTCGCGAAAGCCGACAGCGGCACCGGTTGGCCCTTGGTGTTGACGGCGTTCAGGCGCAGCAGGTCGTCCGGCTGCATCCGTGCCGGCGCATCGGCCTGCACCACCACGCGCTGCAGGCGGCCGCGGTTCGGGAAGTCGTTGATGTAGCTCGAACCCAGCGAGGTCGACAGCGCACTGTTGATCGCGTCGAAGCTCACGCCCAGGGCGTTGGCCTTGTCGCGGTCGATGTCGATCTCCAGCTGTGGCGCGTCTTCCAGGCCGTCAGGGCGCACCTGCGCGAGGATCTTGCTCTGCGAGGCCATGCCCAGCAGCTGGTTGCGCGCGTTGATCAGCGCCTCGTGGCCTGCGCCCGCGCGGTCTTGCAAGCGGAAGCTGAAGCCGCTGGCATTGCCCAGTTCGGGAATCGGCGGCGGGCTCAGCGGGTAGATGAAGGCGTCGCGGATGCCCGACAGTGCACCGAAGGCTCGGCCGGCCAGCGCGCTGGCCGAGTTGGCCGGGTCCTTGCGTTCTTCCCAGTCCTTCAGCGTCACGAAGGCGAGGCCCGCGTTCTGGCCCTGGCCGGAGAAGCTGAAGCCCATCACGCTCACGATGCTCTGCACTTCAGGCTGCTTCAGGATGAAGCCTTCGACCTGCTGCATCACCGACAGCGAACGCTCCTGCGTCGCGCCCGGGGGCAGTTGCACGTTCACGATGATGTTGCCCTGGTCTTCTTCGGGCAGGAACGAGCTCGGCAGGTGCGTGTAGAAGTACGCGACGGCGCCGATGATCGCGGCGTAGATCACGAGGTAGCGTGCGGCGCGGCGCAGGATGCGCGCGACCACGCCTTCGTAACCCTTGGCCGTGCGCGAGAAGCCGCGGTTGAACCAGCCGAAGAAGCCGCGCTTCTCATGGTGGTGGCCGGCTTCCACCGGCTTGAGCAGCGTGGCGCACAGCGCCGGCGTGAGCGACAGCGCCATGAAGGCCGAGAAGCCGATCGAGGCCACCATCACCGCCGAGAACTGGCGGTAGATGTTGCCGGTCGAACCCGCGAAGAAGGCCAGCGGCACGAACACCGAGATCAGCACCACGGTCACGCCGATGATGGCGCCCGAGATCTGCTGCATTGCCTTGCGCGTGGCGTCGAGCGGCGACAGCCCCTCTTCGCTCATGATGCGCTCGACGTTCTCCACCACCACGATGGCGTCGTCCACCACGATACCGATCACCAGCACCATGCCGAACATGGTGAGCACGTTGATCGAGAAGCCGAGTGCAAGCAGCGTGGCGAAGGTGCCCAGCAGCGCGATCGGCACCACGATCGTCGGGATGATCGTGTAGCGCCAGTTCTGCAGGAACAGGAACATCACCAGGAACACCAGCGCGATGGCCTCGAACAGCGTCTTCACCACTTCGGAGATCGAGATCTGCACGAAGCGCGAGCTGTCATAAGGAATGTCCCACTTCACGCCCTTGGGGAAGTAGCGCTCCAGCTCGGTCATCTTGGCGCGCACGGCCTTGGCCGACTTCAGCGCGTTGCCGGTGGGCGTGGGCTGCACGCCGATACCGACCGCGGGCACGCCGTTCAGGCGCGCGGAGGTGGCGTAGTTCTGGCCGCCGAGTTCGACGCGCGCCACGTCTTTGAGGCGCACGGTCGAGCCGTCGGTGTTGGCGCGCAGCACGATGTTCTGGAACTGCTCGACGCTGTTGAGCTGGCCGTTCACCGTGACCGTGGCGGAGATCGCCTGGCCGGGGATGTTCGGCAGGTCGCCGAGCGTGCCCGACGCCACCTGGGCGTTCTGTGCGCGGATCGCGGCATTGACGTCGTTGGCCGACAGGTTGAAGCCTTGCAGCTTCGCCGGGTCGATCCAGATGCGCATCGCGTTCTCGGAGCCGAACAGCTGGGCCTGGCCCACGCCGTCGATCCGCTGCAGTTCCGGCACGATGTTGCGCGCGGCGTAGTCACCGAGCGCCACCGGGTCGAAGTCGGGGTTGTCCGAGGACAGCATCGCGAACAGCAGGAAGTTGTTGCGCGACTTGTCCACGCGCACGCCCTGCTGCGTCACGGCCGAGGGCAGCCGCGGCGTGGCGCGCGAGAGCCGGTTCTGCACGTCCACCTGCGCGAGGTCTTCGTTGGTGCCGGCCTCGAAGCTGATGGTGATGGCGCCGGTGCCGTCGGCCTGGGCCACCGATTCCATGTAGATCAGGCCGGGCGAGCCGTTCATCTCGCGCTCGATCACGGACAGCACGCTGTCCTCGAGCGTTTGCGCGGAGGCACCGGGGTAGGCGACGTTGATCACGATGGCCGGCGGGGCCACCGGCGGGTACTGCGAGATCGGCAACTGCGTGATGGCGACGCCGCCCACCACGATGATGAACAGTGCGATCACCCACGCGAAGATAGGTCGGTCGATAAAGAATTTGGCCATGCGAGGCGCTCCTGATTACTTCTTGTCAGCCGGGGCCGAAGCCGGGCTGGCGGCGGGTGCCGCTGCGGCAGCAGACGCTGCCGGTGCCGCGGGTGCAGCCGCGCCGTTCGGCGTCGGCTTCTGCCACGGCACCGCCTTCACGGGCGTGCCGGGCGGCATCATCTGCAGGCGCTGGAAGCCGTCGACCATCACCTGTTCGCCGGCCTTCAGGCCGTCGAGCACCACCCACTGGTTGTCCTTGGCGGCGCTGATCTTCACGGTGCGCTGGCTCAGCTTGCCGTCGGCGCTGACCACCGTCACGTGGTCGCCCTGCTGGGTGCGCGTGACGGCCTGTTGCGGCACCGTGATCGCGTTCGTCACCTGGGCCTGCTCGAGCTTCACGCGCACGTACAGGCCGGGCAGCAGCTCGCCCTTGGGGTTCGGGATCTCGGCGCGCAGCGTGACCTGGCCCGTGGTCGGGTCGACCGTGAGGTCGGAGAACAGCAGCTTGCCGTCCTGTCCGTAGTCGGTGCCGTCTTCCAGCACCACGCGGATGCTCGCGGCTTCTTCGCCGCTGGCACGCTTGTACTGGCCGGCGGCCACGGCGCGGCGCAGCTTGAGCACGTCGGAGGCCGACTGCGTGAAGTTCACGTACAGCGGGTTGATCTGCTGCACCACGGCCAACTCGGTGGCGTCGCCCTGGCCGACCAGTGCGCCTTCGGTGACCAGCGCACGGCCGATGCGGCCCGCGATGGGCGAGGTGACATCGGCGTAGCCCTGGTTGATCTTGGCGGTCTGCAGCAGCGCGCGGTTGGCGGCCACGTCGGCGTCGGCCGTCTTGGCGGAGGCCACGGCCGTCGCGTATTCCTGCTTGCTCACGGCGTTGGCCTCGACCAGCGGCTTGTAGCGGTCGGCCAGCGCCTTGGCCTGCACGGCGTTGGCTTCGGCGCGCGCCAGTGCGGCCTGGGCGTTCTGCGTGGCGGCCACCAGCGGTGCCGGGTCGATGCGGAACAGCAGCTGGCCGGCCTTCACGTCGCTGCCTTCGCGGAACTCGCGCTTGAGCAGGATGCCCGGCGTGCGGGCGCGCACCTGGGCGATGCGCGAGGCTTCGAGGCGGCCGGGCAGCTCGGTCACGAGGCCCACGTCGGTGGGCTTGACCGTCACCACGCCGACTTCAGGCGCCGGACGGGCACCACCGCCACCGCCGCCCGGTCCGGCCGGGGCCTCGCCTTTGCCGCAGGCGGCCAGGAACAGGAGGGAGACGAGGGCCACGGTCGCGAGACGCGGCGAAAACGACAAGGACGGTTGACGCGAGACATGCAGAAGAGGCATGTGATTCCTTTGATGCGAAGACGGGAGATGGCGCGTTTGCGGGAGAGATCCGTAAACCAGCACGGGCAGGTGGGCCATCCGAGAAGCGCGCTAGTTTACATACATTCATGGATGTATAGTGACAGCCATGCAATGGCCCCACGATACGCAAAGGGCGTTCGCTTTACAAATCAGGAGACTTGGTGGCACGTCGTACGAAGGAAGAAGCACTGGCGACGCGGAATCGATTGCTCGATGCCGCGGAACTGCTGTTTCAGGCGCAAGGTGTTTCGCAGACCACGCTGCAGCAGATCGCGCAGCAGGCCGGCGCGACCCGGGGCGCCATCTACTGGCACTTCAAGGACAAGGCCGATCTGTTCAACGCCATGATGGAGCGCGTGATCCTGCCGCTGGAGACGCCGCCCAAGAGCGACATCCCCGGCGATGACCCGCTGGTCGAGATCGAGGAAGGCCTGATCCACGCGCTGACGCTCATGGTCGCCGACCCGCAGGTGCGGCGCGTGTTCGACATCGCGACCCACAAGGTCGAGTACACGCACGACATGGCCTCGGTGCAGCAGCGCCACCTGGACGCGCGCAACGCCTGCGTGGTCGATTTCGAAAAGGCCCTGCGGCTGGCCGCGCGGCGCGCCCGCATCCGGCTGCCGTTGCCGGGCGCAGTCGCGGCGCAGGGCATGCACGCCCTGATGGGCGGGCTGATCCAGAACTGGCTGCTCGACCCCACGGCCTTCGACCTCGTGTCGACCGGCCGGCGCACCTTCCGCGTCTACCTGGCCGGGCTCGGTTTCCCGCGCACGCCGGCCGGTGGCGTCCCGACGGCGCAGGACGCGGAAACCGCCGCGGCCTGATAGGCCATAATGTGTGGCTCCGGTGCATTCCGGAGCACCCCTCTCGCTGTATTTCAACGGATAGAATTCGGCCCTCCGAAGGCTGAGATCCAGGTTCGATTCCTGGCGGCGGGACCAGCTACAAGGCCGGACACTTCCAAAGGTGTCCGGCCTTTTTGTTTTCTCCTCTGAAGAGGGCTATTCCGTAGTCCGATTGAGTCCGATGCAGTATGCCCCAATCCGACGCATCTTTGGGGTATCTAGAGGGGTATCGAAATTGGTGCTCGGGGGTACGTGAAGGCCAGCCCTGCACCCCCATTTTCAGGCACATCAGGAATAGCGCACCTTCAAGTCAAAGTGTCCCTGTTGACTCTCAGCCGGGGCACCTATCGGAGGGCCTCGGCGGAGGCTCTTGCGAGCGTTCTGCTTGAGGCACGTCACCTTCTCAGTTGCACGCCCGGCGCGCTTTCAGAAGCCTACCAATCCAATTCAATGGCCGCTTGAGGCGGCAGACTCAATCGGCCCCTCCGACCCATATGCCGAGATTACTGACGTAGGTCATCAACCATCGAATAGACCGTGAGTCTCGAATGGGCTGGCGCCCTTGATCAGCGTGTCGGGCGATAGGGGCGCGTCGCTTCGAACGGCAGCAGCGCCAGACGACCATGAGTATCAGGTGACGTGGTGTTGATGTGTCAGTAGGTATTTCCGCTTTTTCACCCTCAATATGAGGTAGACTTTCCGGAAAATTGAAAGGAAGCTGCCGTGCGGAAGTTTGAGTTGACAGCCCCCAACGCCTTCATCCGGCGTGCCACTATCATTGATGATCCGGTGCAGGTGGAAGCGCGCCTGCAAGAACTGCATTCGGATCTCAATGCTGTCCTGTTCAAGGACGCCATCATGGGTGGTCTTGGCTGGCGCAACGACGCCACGCGCGCGTCGGCTCCGACGGCAGCAGGCGTACAGCAGTGGCTGAAAACCGTTGAAGATCTGCGCACATTGCTCGCGGCGCTCCAGTGGCATATCCACGAGCAGAAGAATTGCCCTTTCATCAGTTCGCCCGATCGCTCCATCTCCATCGTGGTAATGACGGGCAACAGCGAAACGGGGAAGAACGGTTTCGAGGATCCCACGAACCAAGCCGAAAAAGGGGCCGTGGCGGAGGGCTTCGTTCAGAAGAATGGTCAGTTGGAGCTTTTCAATCGTGACTCTTTCAAGCTCGCCAAAGAAAAGCAGAAGGAGACTCAGGTCTGGGCGCTGCTGTACCACTACGACAAGGTTCTGAATGAGGTGCGCTTCGAGCTGTCGTTGCCGACCGGTTTCGATAACAAGAAAATCACTGAGTGGGGCATTCGCCTGATTCTGGGCAGCATCCCCAACAATCCGGCCAATTTCACGATCCGCAAGGACGAACCTAACGCGCCTGCCACGGTGGACGTTGAACCCAAGACGGGTACGTTTTGAGTAGTTGATCATGTCCGAAATCAACCCCAAGCAAATCACATTTGCCAGGGTTAGAAGGCGCTTGACCAAGGCGCAGTTAGCCAAGGAGTTAGGTGTCACCAGCCGTAGCCTGCAGAACTACGAGACTGGCGCATCTGCTCCTGACCCGGAACTTCTGGCCCGTATCGCAAAACTGCTGAGATTCCCTCAGCAGTTTTTTTTCCTTGACGAAGACATGCCAGAGATCAAAGAGCATGCGGTGAGTTTTCGCAAGCTCTCGAAGATGACAGACTCCATGAAGGCCTGCGCCTTCGCGGCCGGTGCCATTGCCTTCAAGGTCAATCAATGGGTCGAAGATCGCTTCAGCTTGCCGCAGGCAGATCTGCCAGACCTGAGTGACCTGAGCCCAGAGGAGGCTGCTGCTACCCTGCGCAGGGTTTGGGGGTTGGGTAATGCACCCATTCCCAACATGGTCCACCTACTGGAGTCCAAGGGGATCCGCGTTTTTTCTCTGGCTGAAGAAACTCGCGATGTGGACGCCTTCTGCACCTGGTACGAAGGCAGGCCCTTTGTCTTTCTTAACACCATCAAGTCTCCTGAACGCAGCCGCTTCGATGCCGCTCATGAGCTCGGTCATCTGGTGCGGGACACTTACACCATGCAACATGGTCAAACTCATGGGCCGGAGATGGAGCGCCAGGCCGATGCGTTTGCCTCAGCTTTTCTTATGCCGAAGGAAAGCGTGACGGCTAATCAGCCGCCTGCTTACACCATCAAGTATCTAGTGAAGCTGAAGCGCTATTGGGGTGTGTCGCTGGCCGCGCTGGCATATCGGTTCAACTCTCTCGGGCTAGTCAGCGAGTGGAACTACCGGAGTTTATGTATAGAGATTGCCAAGAGTGGCTATCGCACCAATGAGCCAGAGCCGATAGAAAGAGAAACCTCTCAGCTCCTCTCTAAGGTGCTCGACATTCTGCAGAGCCGCAAGCAGGGACGCCGTGAGATCGCAGAGAGCCTGAATCTCAGCGTGGATGAGATCAATGCGCTAACTTTCCAACTGACCAAGCTGTCCGTGGTTTCTGGGGCGGTCGATGCGGCTTCAGTGCCAAGAGTGCCGCCGAAGTTGCGTCTAGTGTAGGGGCGCCTGCGGTGAGTCGAGGCTGCGAAGACCGCTCTAGACTGAGGCTGTGTGGAAACAGCTGCATTGATGGGGGGCGCAAGATCCGTTGGGCCGGCGGACTCAGTTTCTACCGGAATTCTCGGCCGTCTCCACAAGACGCGAGTCGGCTCCTACGACTTCATCTCTGCAATCACGGTACTTGCGCCGAGGATCTTGATTGCTCGCTTGAGGTTGTAGGCCAGAACCTGCAGATTCATCTCGGTTTTCACGTTCGGCAAGGTCTTAGTCAGGAAGTGCGTGGCCCCCATCCACGCTTTCAGGGTGCCGAACACGTGTTCGATCGTTCGTTGCCTGAACTTTGAGGCCTCGGGCGCAGCATCTAGACGTGCTTGGACCTTTTCCAGGACCTCCTCGTACTCCCATCGACTGATTCGCCTGGCTGGCGCCGGGGTGCACTGCGGCTTCAGGTGAACTTGCTTCCGTCCACGGCGATGACGCCGTCGGCAAATAGCTTGAGCCGGCGGCACAAAAGAACGAACTCTCAGCACACCAGACGAATGGCGTCACCATGATCTTTGCGGAAGTCCGCGATGGTCTTGAAATCAGGGGCCAGGCGCCCCGGTCAGCCACATCAACTCCACATTGCGCTGTGCCTCTCGCTCCAGACGTCGACTGGATTGCACTTGGTTCAGATAGCCGTAGATGTAGATCTTCAACAGCACTGAGGGGTGGTACGACGGCCGCCCGGTGGCCGCAGGTTCCGCACCTTCAAAGCCGAGCTGATAGAGCTTGAGTTCATCGACAAAGACATCGACTACGCGGATGGGGTTCTCTTCTGAGATGTAGTCGTCAAGGCACTCTGGCAGCAGCGTGATCTGGCTTCGATCCCCTGGCTCGATGAATCGCTTCATGTGGCAACCTAGTTCGTGGCGTTGTCTCAATCTAGGCGACGGTATTCACGGATTCAATGCGTTTTCACACAGCCTCGACTGAAAGCGGCCGGTCACCCATTCAACGTTGAGTGACTGCTGCTCGGAAGAGCGGACAGTCGAAGACTCCGCGGACCTGTTCTTGACCTCAGAAGCTGACACAACCAGCGTGGTCACTCGTGGACAGTGGCATCAAGAAGGAACATGTTCATGACCCATCCACTCGATGGGAGACCATGATGGAAACTGCCGCTCCTCTTGCTCGTCAGTTCCAGACAGCTCCGCTGCTACAGGTCCTCCCCGTCCTCGGCGTCGAACGACTGCTCGGCCACGTATCTGCGGTGCAGCTCCACACGGCCCAGCACCTCAGGGTGACGATTCGCAAATGCCAGCTTCTCCGGAGAGTCGAAGCCCCGCCGGATGGCAGCGGACAACCCGTTGATGACCGATAGGGAGTCATCTTCTGCTGCCGGCTCGATCTCTAGCTCGACCACCATCCTGGCGACAACCCCCGCGATGAATGACAGGCCACGCACGATGAAGATCGAAGTGAGATTGCGCGCCCGGGGCAGCAGCAACTGCGTTGCAATGCCGGAATCCGGATCGCCCTTCAGTATTCGCTCGATCGCATTTAGAGGCTTGCCGTTCACCCATGCGACCACGGCCGGCTCGAGCGCACGCAACGTCAGGGCTTCAAGCGCGTCCGTCGCTGGCTGTCCGGTCGCGCTGAGCGCCGCCTTCCTGACATCGAGAAGAAGATGCTCTCGCGCCTCCCTGTCGTTCCTCAGCCAAAGGAAGATGAATCGAATCCATGCCACCACGGAGTCAGGCCACGCATCGCGGGCATCGAGAAGTTTCTGGCGCAGGTGCTCCAGTACATCCAGTGGCAGCCCGGTCTTCGAGGCGAGCCGCAGTACAACGTCCTCCCATTCGTCCTCCACCGCCTCCTGAACCTCCGTCCATAGACCCAGCGTCTTGGCCACGTAGGCATCCTCCTGTTGTCGCTGACGCGCCTTGAAGGCACCGAAAGACCGGGCCATCAGCTTGTCCATCTGAGCGGAGTCGGCGTCCGATGGCGCCAGGGTGGCGAGCCGGTTGACCGTGTAGCGCACGTACTTGTCATCCGTGTCGCCACTGGCGATCAGATCCAGGATTTGCTCCAGCGGGTCGGTGATCGTGACGCAGCGGTCATCTTCCGGAAGCACTGAATTCAGTTTGGCCTCCAACTGCGACCCTCCAAGACGCCTGCTCTCGAATTTCACGAGAGGCTCAGGGACCAGAAGGACGATCCCGTTGGCCAGATGGCCGGCCCTTCCGGCACGCGCAGCGGCATTGAGCAGCTCGTGGGCTTCGAGGTTCTCTCTGCCGTTGCCCTGGTCAGCCGCCCGTTTGTCACCCGCAAGGATAGCCATCTGAGCGGGCAGGTTCAGTCCCTGGGCAAGCGTTGGTGTGGCAACGATCGCCATCGCACCGCCCGCACGCTTGAACAGCTGCTCAGAAAGCATCCGCTCGACGCGCAGCATCGCGGCATTGTGAGGAACCGCCGCGAAATCGCCTTGGCGGAATACCGAGTGCTTCGCATGGCCGAGCTCTGCCTCGATGGTGGACCACAATGCCTTTTCCTGATCATTCAGGGCCACTGCGAGATCCAGGCCGCCGCAGATCTTCTTTGCGGTGGTCACCGAGACAAGCTTTGTGTTGACGAAGACGATCGACTTGGCGCCGCCCCGGGCTGCGGAGACTGCCAGCAGCGCGGCCGTTTCGTTGGCATTGGGTAGCGCCGTCACCCGTGAGCGCCCATACTTGCCGGACAGCGGGAACGCCGTGTCCGAAAGAGCGGTCAGAGAACGGGCGTCCGGCACGTCGGCCCAGTTGTGTCGCAAACCCCAGACGGCATAGGGCCTGGCGACCAGCACCTTTTTGGCATCCGTTCGCAGGCTCGCGGCAACCTTGTTCTTCTCCTCATCCAGCTGTTGCTGGGTCGACAGGGCCTCCTTTTCGGCCGCGGTGATATCGCTACCCCGATAGACCACCACACCGCGCGCCTGCCGGCTGGGCTTCCAAAGTAGCTCCACAACGGCGCAGTCGCGGCCCGTGAGGTCGGCGATCCAGTCGCCGAACTCATCCGCGTTCTTCAGCATCGCCGACAAGAACAGCAGATCGGCATCGGGAACCTGCTCGCAGAATGTCAGGAGGCACAGCATCCCATCCAGGGCGCGGCCGATCCTGCCGCTTTCTGGGCTCAGCAGATGGCACTCGTCGAAGACCAGCAGGCCGACGTCGCTGAACGACTCGGGCAGGTACGACAGCATGGCCAGGCACCCCTCGGGCGTCATGACCTCGATATCCTGAAGCGAGCTGCCCTCGACGAGCAGGGAGTCAAACTCTGCGGAGACCTTCATGCCGAAGCGGTCAGAAGGAAAAAGGCCTTGCAAGTCGCCAGTGACCTGTTCCGCCAGGGCGTGGGTCGGGACCAGGAACACCACCTTCTTGCCGCTGGCAAGCGTACCTGCGATCTTCAGCGTCGACACCGTTGTCTTGCCGGCGCCGGTAGGCAGGACTAGGACCGAGTTCATGCCAACCTGATGAAAACCCCTGGCTATGGCCTCGCGATGGTTGTGCCAGACATAGGGGTTGTCTTGGGCCCTGAATTGCAGCCAGCCCTTCCAGAAGTCCTCGTCCGAGCCCTTCGGGGGCGGCAACTTTGTTAGGCATACTGCATCCAGTCCATCGCTCGCGGCAAGCAGGAGCGAGGCCAGGTGAGCTGGCCCCGGATAGGAGGTGCGAAGAACACCGTCCAGCCCCTCCCATTCGCCCGAGTGGCCCGACAGCGCCAGCACCTGCCGGAACCTGTTCCTTGCCTGCCGGCGGTGGCTGACGTCCCCCGACGGCGGCTCGGAAAGCACATCGAGCGCAAGGAACTCGATCCCGTCGGCAAGCGTGGACGCAAGCCGGCGAAACGCCTGTTCCTCGATGTTCAGGTCCGGGGAAGAGTCTGCATCCGTCTGCGACCTTCGGTCCGCGATGGCTTGGACCCTTCCACGCACGAAATCCCGAACGTGTGCGGCCAAGCGCCGGACCTCCACGCTGCCGGTACTGAGGTCGATCAGGCCTCCGGCCTCAAAGGCGTCGGCATATTGCTCCGCGATGAAGAACAGCAGCGCGGACGCCATCGATGCCGCGAGCTGCTCGCGGCTGAGCGCGGCGACGCGGTTCATTTGGGTCGCTGCCGTCTCGCGCGCCAGGATTTGCTGCGCGGTACCGGAGACGAACGCGGCGGGGCGCCGCGTGTCCGCATCCTCGTTCACCGAGGCAATGATCTCGTAGACGTCGGCGATGCGCTCCAGGGGCCACTGCGCGTCGCTGCGCTCTTCCTCCTGGGAATTTCGCAGGCGCCGGGCAACGAGTTGCGCATAGTGGCGCGTCAGCAGTTCTGGGAGTTTCGCCGGATCCAGTCCAGGGACGGCGGGAGCAGCCTCAAGCAGCTGCGCGCTGTTCGCGTCAAACACGCTTCTTCACCTCGCCGCTCTTGATTTCCGCGATGACGGATTTTGCGAGTTTCTCGAACCAACCACGCAGGTCGTTATGCACCACAAAGGTCGCACCGATCCGCTGAGCCTGCTTGATATTGGCCAGATCCTTGTAGTCAGCGAAAAGCTTTGCGCGGTCCGCTGCAGTGGCCATCGGCGGACTGACGGTTAGGGCGGCGCGGTAGTGACGGCAGTCCAGGTCGATGACCCTGGCCGCAGCCCTCGTCGCAGCGGTCGTGTCTGCAAAGTTGGTCTTGATGATATCCACCGCCGTCGCGAGCAGTTCACGGCTTCGCTTGCTTCCCGCATGGTGCTCGGTGAAGGTGGGCATGACCTGCGACTTGAACAGTTTGCGAGGGGTGATGGTGCATTTTTCCTCGCAGATCGTCACAGCCCTGATCCTCTGCCGTCTGGGTTCAAGCTCGATCACCAGTCCGTCAAGACCCTGCGATGTCGCGCTAATGTGGGGGTCCTTCAGGAAAGTCCGCCCATTCGCGCTCTGACGGGTTGCGATCCAGGCAATGCACTCGAAGAGAAATCCATCGCGATGCGCAATTGCTGCAGTCTTCTGCTCCGCCGTCAGCCCTCTCTTGATCCTTAGCTGCGCGCATGCGGCATCGTTGAAGGCGGCCACGGAAACCGCAGGAGCATTTGGTACGAGCTTTTCCAAGATCCGCGCTGCATGTGCGGCCTGCCCGACCGCCAGCACGCCGATGAGCCTGGCGAGTTCCTGAGGATCACTGACCTCCCAGTTCAGACCCGAAACATCTTTGTCTACCTTGACAGGAATCGAATTTATCAATGCTCACTCCAACGACGCATAGGGGCCGCCAGCCGGTCCAAAAGTGATCGGGTGGCTGCCTGTGCCTGCCCCGCCCGGCTTCCCGGGATGGCAACAGGCATGAACTCTATCGTTCGCAGCCGCGATCCTGCGCACCCACGGGGAAAAAAGACAGGTCGGTCTCCCCGCCGGCCCCAGGACTTCACGCCCAGCCATTGAACCATTGCGCCGGCCTCCGTGCCCGGGACCTGTGTTGTGTAGAGAATGGGGTGATCGACAGGCCTCGGAGGGCAGCGGCGCGAGTCGCGGAATGCAGCAGCGTAGTGCTCGATGTTGCTTAGCGTCCGCGGCGCTCGGCAAATGGAGAAACGCCTGTACTCGCGTGTCGCTGAAACGGCCTAATCGAGACACGCGCTCGGGGCGGTTGCATAAGGCGAAGGCAGCGGTGGGCCTGGAGTCCTCGGCTGCAGCACCTTCAGACTGAACCAAGTCATCCACTGTCCGCGACCTGAATGTCGGCAGCAACCGTCACCTGCCATCCGACACGAAACCGGCCCATGACCGCACTACCTTCAGGACCGGGTACTCGGCGGTGGTTAGGCGAATGGCCAGTCGTGCTTGGGCAAACTGGAACTCCCGACCATTACGATGCTAGGCACTGGGCTGCTGCCGGACGACAGGCGGACATCCGTCAGGACTTCTGCTTGCTTCCACGAGAGCCGGTGCCGCCGGTCTTTCCCTTTTTTGTGGGCGGTGGTGGGCTCGCAGTACCGAAGAGGTCCGACTGCTTATTGGGCGAGCCCCCACGCAGCAGCGAATGTGCAGCTTCGATGAACTTCAAAGCCTCATCTACAGCCATGGACGAGATTGCTGGCTCACTAAATGTCGAGGCTTGCTCATTCGCGCGCCCGCTTGAAGGCAGACGAAGTTGAAATTCCACGCCAGGAAGGACTTCGACCAAGAGGCTCCTCGGGGCGCTCTTTGGTAGCTCGGCGAATACTTCGCTAGAGCCAAACATCTCTGACAGCCACTCGAACTCAATCCAGCAGAGGTCGGCCCGAACCGGCTCGTCCACACGAAACGGCTGACGCAAGAGCCGGTCGACCGACTTCGTACTTCGGGTCCACGCAAGGTCCCAATAACCTTGACCGAGTAGGCCCGCAAACATTCCGAACCACGCCAAGACCTCGGGAAGCTCGCGCCCCACAGGCGCCAGCAGCTGTATATGGCTCGTGCTTCTCCCTGCAAGCAACGCTGCTGCCGCAAGTGCGGGTGCGATTCCGCCAACTCTGTGCTCCGTTGGCGTACGACGGTAGAACAGCTGGTCGACCAACGCATCGAACCCTTCAATTCGATGTTCTGCGAAATCGCTGGACAGGAGCTCTGTACTGCTCAGCAACGCCGCCGCTTCAGGGTCCACTGCCTCCAGAATTTTGATAATGGTGCCCGGCGAGGCAAGGTCTTCGCTTGGCAGGTGAGAAAGCTGCTGACAGATAGACCAAACCGGGGACAAGGCCTCAGGACCTATCGCACGCCGTCCGAATCGCCCATCTCTTCCCGTTGAGGTAAGCCGTTTCATCACTTCCGTGCGGGCATTCGGGTTTCCTGGATAGAGAAGGTCAGCGCGAGCGACTGCATAACTGAAGCACGCGGGCGCACGGCCGATAGGTGCCGACGCAGCATCGACGTCACCCTGCGACTGACCGAGAAGCTCGCCCAGCAAGATGGAGGCCCAGACACTCGAGTTCTTGAAGTCGACCCAATCGCGCCGATGGTCGAACTCGAGCGCGAGCCAATCGCTCATGAGCATGACGCGTGCACACATCGACACCGGAAAAACGTCTTCGGCGTAGGTCGATGCCCAGGAGAAGAACTCCTTGCGCTCATCGCCGAGAAGAACAACCTTGACGCGACGGTTGATGACGTCGTCGTCGTGTGAGACGGCGTAGCGAACTTGCCCGAGGTCGCTACTGCTCGGAAAACTTGACCCAAACATCGGCGACGGGCCGACCCTCCGCAGGGCGTCGATGACCTGCTCTCGGTCTGCGGAATGCCAATCTAGTTTCATATTTCGTTCGTTTCAGATGAGGTCTTCGGGAGACAGGGGCGCTACAGGCGCCTCAGCGAAAGCCGAAGAAACTGAACTCAGCACCTTACCGGTGAAGTAGCCGTCGAGCGAGGTCTTGGCCCTCGTGACCGCCGTGAATACGAGTTCGCGGCGGACCTGGGGGTACTTGAGCTCTTCGAGACCGTACAGGTGCACTGCACGAAATTCAGCACCCTTCGACGACTTCAGCGAGATGACGTGCACATTTTTGCCTGAGCTGAAGCCGTGCTCTTCATCGTCCTCGTCGTGGAAGGCCACGTCGCCCGCCAGGGGCTCCGCTGCTGCGAATTTCGCCTTGAGCTCCTGCAGTAGGAAGGTACGGGGAACGATGACGCCGATTCCTTCATTGGGGTAGCTGCGCAGCTGCCTGGCGATGCTCTTGTGCATGGCGGCGAACTGCTCGTCACGGCTGGCGAACTCGGTCAGGCGCGCGCGAGACTGCTGCTCGTCTTCGCGGTAGTTGCAGTTCGCACGGAGGCGGTTGGCGGGGTCCGCTGGCTGGAGAGCTTTGTCGGCCACGTCGGCAATCGCAGTGCCGATTCGGTAGTGGAAGCGTAGCTCCGTCTTGTGGAATCCGAGGGTTTCTAGCATGCCGATGCTGCCGCCCGATTCATACACCATCTGCTTTGCATCACCTGCGACGGTGACGCGCTCGGAGACGCGCAGGAGCGCCTGAATCTCGTCGATGTGCAAATCCTGGACCTCGTCCACCAGCACCGCGTCGTAAAGGTTCACACCCTCGATACGGGTGTTGGCCACCGCCAGGGCCGCCATCACCTGCTGTCGATAGGTCTCGTAGGAAGCCTTGCGGTCGAGAGTGGACATCTTCTCGGGTGCGTAGGTCGCGATGTGCTTGAGGGCCCAGTATGAGAAAGTCTGAATCTGCTCCGGCTCAAGAAGCCCCTTCTTGGAGGCCACGCCAGCACGGATGAAGTCAGCCAGCGCCCGCGTGTACGTCAGGAAGAGTACATTCTTCAGACCCAGACCAAAGATGTACCTGGCCCGCATCAGCAACAGATTTGTTTTCCCGCACCCAGGCGGTCCAACCAACAGGTGTCGACCATCGGCGCCAATTCGAACGAACGCCCGCTGGTCGGCATCCATCTGCTCGATTGTTGTCCACCAACTACCCTTCATCACCTCTCCTTTCGTAGGTCGCGCTCTCGCTCAGGCTGGCGGCCAGCACATGGCGACGAGGTCAAGTCCTGCCGTGGCGATGGCGGCATCGACCAGCTCGGCATGCTTGACCGTCAGTTGACTCACTGCCTCGATGACGCTCGTTAACAGTGGCATTGAAGGGGGACCGACAGAAAGCTCTCCGACGAATCGTCGAGCACCGCTGAAGGTTTCCGGCGGCGAGCCTTCCCCTTGCTGCTGGACTGCTATGGCAGCCAGTGAAACGGTTCCGATCGCTTCGCGAATACCCTCTTCCCAGCGGCACTCCAGCGCCACCAGCACTTCCAGGGCACAAGCGTCGAGCGTCAGGCGCAGGATGCCCCGATGCTCATCGACAGCCTGCAATGCGATTCGAAGCTGAGGAGAGAAGTCGGTCAGCAGTTGGCGTCTGACCCCGTTGATCAGGTCGTTCAGAGCGGCCGCACGCTGCAGGCCCAGGGTCACCGCTTGAGCCAGAACTTCTTCTGCTTTGACAGCTCGAGCAGCGCGGCCTGAAAGAGCCCGGCGAAGGCGGTCTGCGGGCGATTCGGTTGCGACGGCGAAATCCCTCCAATCGACGGACTGCAGCCTGACCCGACTGTCCTTCGCGAGGCACCTGGCGGCCAAGGCGGCCCAGGCCGACAGGTGGGCTGGAACACCCGCGAAGTCCGGCTGCTCTTTCATCACCGCCATGGCCAAAGCGTACTTGTTGTCAGCGGCAACGGCCCTCTCGAACAGTGGTCGTCTGCATACCAAGTCGTGAAGAACGCCTCCGACCTGGTAGATGCTGAGAGCCTTCCACAGTGTCGGCGAAGGGGCTTCAAGCCTGAAAAGATACTCGGGCGAGCTGTACTGAGCGGTGGCGATGAAGGGGCGCCGTTCACCGTGGTCAGTGCCGTCCGGACGGTCTTCAACTTCGGTGATTTCACGAATGATGCCCAGGTCCAGCAGCTTCATCTCCTTGAAGTCGGCCGACACCAGAATGTTCTCCGGCTTGATGTCGCGATGGACTATCCCAAGTGAGTCCAGGAACTGAACGGCGGCGACCAGCTGACCAATGACGGGCGCGATAGCGTCGTCAGGTACATCAGCCAGGACTCTCTTAAGCTCTTTCCCCGGGAAGAACTCCATCTCGACGAAGCTGGTGCCATGTTCTTCGGCAACCTCCAACGTGTCGATAAGGGGCGGGCAGTGATTTCCGATGAAACGACGTTGCAAGCCGAGGCGGAAGCGCTCCGCAGGAGCCGCCGGACCACTGAGGAACTTGGGGTCGTAGACCTTGAGCGCTTTGGTGGCTGAACCTGTGTCCCAACGAAAAACCGCCGCTGATCCGCCGTCGCCCAGGTTGACACCAACCTCACCTCCGCCACGGGTCGAGACGTACTTCGTCGCGAGTGCGCGACAAGCGTCTACATCTTCTGGCTTCACGATGCGGCTCCGACAGCCGCGATCCTACTTGCCCAGGCAAGCCTAAGCATGCGCCTCGCGTACCACATAACCCTCCCGTATGCTCGACTTGAGGAGTCGCAGTTTATCTTCGTTACATTCTGCACTAGAACCAAGTCGAGACGCAGAGTGGCGGGTGGATTTTCGACGGACTACTTCATGGTGTGCAAATCGCCGCTGCGACGGGGCAACGGGTCCGCCACCGAGGTTCGTCCGGCAACAAGTCGTTCCCACGCTTGTCTCCAAGAGACCACCCCGAGATCCTCGGACTGTGGGACGTTCATTGGTCGGCGCCTTGGCCGGAAGGCTGCAAAATTGCTGATATGGCGGAAACGACGGTCGCATCTGGCAGGAATTTCGGCGTGGAGTTGCCTGCCATCCCCAAGGTCTTCGATACCGAGTCGGGTGCCGAGGTGTATGCGGCCATCTTGCTGACAGCAGAAGAAGAAACCGTCATGCGGCTCCGGTTTGACGTGAAGCGGCTGATTAAGCAGGACCAGGCGAAATACCTGTGCCCCGAGTGCTTTGTCCCGGTGTCTCTGGTGTCAATGAAGAAGGCCCGACGTTTCTACTTCCGGCACATTGTCGAAGACGGTAGTTGCAGCGCGGTAACCCGTGGAAAGCTGTCCCAGGCCGAAATCAATGCGCGCAAGTACAACGGTGCCAAGGAGAGCTACCTTCACCGCGAAATGAAGCAGTGGATTGCTGATTCGCTGCACGCGAGTGGTAAGTTCACGGACATCGCCCAGGAGGCCCGTTGGACGGGATCCATCACTGGGGATTGGCGCAAGCCCGACGTCAGCGCGATGTACGGGGACCTGAAGGTCGCCTTTGAGGTTCAGTTGTCCACAACGTTCCTGGATGTCATTGCCGAGCGCTGGAACTTCTATCAGCAGGAGGGCGGGCTCGTCGTGTGGGTGTTCGCACGCTTTGACAACGAGCGCCGCCGGTTGACCCAAGACGATCTGTTCTTCATCAACAATCAGAATGCTTTCGTTGTGTCCAAGGACACCAGGGATGCTTCCCTTGCTGCCAACGACTTCCTGCTTGACTGCGCTTGGTCTGAGCCCAAGCCAGCGCACTTTCTGCCAATCCTAGGACGGCAACGCGTATCGTTCTTCCAACTGACGCTTGATACCGAGCGACAGCAGGCTTACTACTTCGACTATCGAGGTCGGAAAGCCGAATGTCAGGCCGCTCTTGAGGAAGAGCGGAGGAGTTGGCCCGCCTATTTCGAAGCGTGGTGGCTCGAGGTGGCTGGCAGCAGGCGCTCGCAGGAGGATCTGGAGGACAGTGTCTGGGACTTTCCAGAGAGCGCTCCGGTGCATTGGAACGATTGGGGAATGCTGGACGCAAGCTGCCTTGCCACGTATGGCAGAGAGCATGTTCGATACTTGCCGGTGGCCATGCTCAATGTCTTCTACTCGGCCAAGCACGGCCGGCCCGTTGGCATTCGCCGGCGCCACTTCATTGAAGTCGCGCACTACGTCGTCGAGTCGTACCCGAAATACTTGCGCTGGTTTCGCCGTGCGCTCGAGGTGTTCGGCCGCGGCCAGCTCCTCGCTGAGCAGGACCAAAGCGGGAAGTGGGCGATGAAGGTCAAGCGCTACAAGCAGGCGATGAAAGACCGGGAGGCCCGATATGAGGTGGATGAAACCCACAGGCAGCTGTTCGAGTGGCTGTTCCCGGAGCTTGCCCCGTTGCCGCGATAGGACAGGATGGTTCAGGGGATTGCCGCGCTTGCTGGCAAGCGCATCCGACGTGCGCTACGCGGACTTCGAACTGGTGACGCGGATGTTCGCGGGCGCGATGATCGGCCCTACGCGCGCCCTGCTCGCAGGCGACGTGCCCGCGCGGATCCTGCGTGCGTTACCGGCGCAACTGGGGTCTCTATGCCTGGGCCAAGCGAAGTGAAGCACTTCGAGCGGATCGTGTTCTGAAGTGAGGTTGAGTGAGAACATGAGTAGTTCACTGTGCTCCGCGAATGCCTCCTTGATTTCTAAGCCGCCACCCTGAGAGGTAGATACTCCTACCATGGCCTAGCTCCGCTTCTCGTGAACACTCTCCCATGACGCGCCGCGATCATTTGCCCACAATCGACTCCACGCTACTGCCGCGAGCGCCGTATTACAGTACGACGCATCATGAATGCGTTATGCGGCACGGACGCTTCTTCGTTCGCTTGCCCGTGAGGGCCCAAATATGGTGCGTGGATATATCTACTTCCTAACCAATAGGTCCATGCCTGGACTCGTCAAAATTGGACAGACCACTCAGGATATTGAGTCTCGTATTCGCCAACTCAACTCTACGGGTGTTCCCTCTCCGTTCATGCTTGCGGCCTGCATCTCTGTGGCCGATCCCGTCCGAGTTGAAGCAGAGTTACACGCGTTGCTAACGAACTGTCGGTACTCTGAAAATCGGGAGTTCTTCGAAGGCTCAATTGCTGATCTGTTAAGGAAGGCAATGCCCGTGCTGCTTGAAGCAATGGAGACCTCGGTGCCGTTGCCCCAAGAACCCAATCGCAAGCGCACACACGACCTCGAGCTTGTGACCATAAGTCTTCTCGTTTCCCTCACGGGAGAACAACGGATGTATGGGTATAGCGAACATGAGATTGTCAGGTGGTTCAAAGAGGAGCCGGCTCTCAAGATTGAAGCGCGTCTTGCTCACCTGAAAGAGCTTCGATTCGCTTCAGAGAAAAGACCTCGAGACGAATGGAGCGGCTCAACTTGGAGAATCACGAGTGAGGGTAAAAAGTTCCTTTTTGACCATGGACACCTGACGGACGAAATGCTGCTGCGGCAATGAGGTAGTCAATCCACAGATCAGGGCGCGCTCCCTGATGCCGTACTTGCGGAGGTTCAGCCAGATCGGGCGAAGAAGAAAGATGTTGCGCATCTAGTGCTGAGCAGCCTGCTCGTACTCAATCCTGCAGGCGGGGCCAGCTACCGAGTCAGACGCCTCTCGAGGTGTTCTTTTGCTTCTCTCTGACGAGGGGCGTTTGTACGCGGCTCGTGAGGTCATGGTGACACAGCGCGGAGGTTCGTCCTTGCTTGTGAAGATCGTTCTATCGCACAAGGAAAGTCATGAGCGAGAAAGTTCTCCGTGAGTAGGGAAGAATACCGACACAAGCAGCAGGTCCTCAGGGTTTAAGCTCGAGCCCTTCTCAATTGAAAGCTCCTATGGCAAAGACATTCCTCCAGGTTCAAAATCAGATTGCGCAATTGCAACGCGAGGCCGAACAGCTGCGTAAGAAAGAAGCGGACGGTGTGCTCAGTCGCATCAAGGAGGCGATCGCTGTGTATGGCTTCAGTGCCGCGGACCTGGGTTTTGGAAAGGTGAATGGCGGCGTAGCTGTGCCAAAGAAGAATGTAAAAAATAGGACCGTCAAGACCAAGAAGTCAAGCGAACCTCGTGCGCCGAAGTTCAGAGATGAGCAGGGCAACACATGGAGTGGCCGTGGTCCTCGTCCCGCCTGGTTCAAAGCTGCCCTTGAAGGAGGAAAGTCAACCGACGAGTTGCTCGCCAAGTAGTATTGGCTCCAGCCGGCACCACCACAGCACTTGAGCTAAGGTGGTAGGAGAGGTTTCGACGGTCTGCTGCGGTTGCGCCAGCGGCGGATTTCCGTCGGGCCAGATCTACTCGTTTCTTGACTGCGATGTAGCGCGAGCTGGCTCGGTAGCGACCAATCTACGGTAGTGCGTGGCGGCCCCCGGCTTTGCGGCCAGATGGCGGCTCATTCCAGTTGGCAATGCCTGGATTCGTAGTACCAACGGCGGCCATGGGACAACTCACGGTTGCGCAAATCTGATGCCTCCTGCGGAGGACGACGCCTGCCTTGCGAGTAACTGGTCATGGTGCGCAAAGGCGCAAATGAAGTTTGGATCGCGGGATGTTGATGGACATCGTGAGACTCCCTCATTCGATGCGCGCGCCGGTCGATCTCACCAAGGCGCCGGCCGCCTCGTAGTCTGCCCTCACCATTCGATTGAGCTCGTCAACCGTCATGGTGCCGGGCTCCATGCCCAGGCGCAGGAGTCGGTCTTGCACCACTGGATCGGCCAGCACCTTACCCAGTGCGGTATGAAACTTGTCCACCTCTGCCTTGGGCATACTGGCAGGCGCGAGCACGGCGAACCAAGTGTCGTATTTGAAACCGGGAATCCCAGACTCTGCGACCGTAGGTACGTCGGACATGAAGCGCGAGCGTTTGGCGCCCGTATAGGCCAGAAGCTTGATGCGTGGATCATTGGCGAAGCCAGTGAGGCCCATGGTCGCGGCCATGGTCCCTTGTGCGCGACCGGCCAGCACCTCGTTGACCGCCTCGCCGGTGGCCTTCATCGGTACGTGCTGCATCTGCGCGCCTGCGGCAGACAGGAACGCCGCCATGCCCAGGTGTGTGGCGCCGCCGTTGCCTGCGGATGAGTAGTTGAGCTGCCCGGGCTTACTCTTAAGCAGCTTGACATAGTCCTGCAGTGTGTTGACACCCAAGCCGCCAGGCGCTGCGATGACGAAGCCGGAGTTGCCGACATCGGCAACGCCGGTGAAATCCTTGATCGGGTCGTAGCCGGGATTGCGGTACAGATGGCCGGCGAAGTTGTGGCTCGCCGCCGTCATCAGCAGCGTGTTCTGGTCAGTGACTTTGGCGGCCGCAGATGTGCCGACGCTGCCACCCGCGCCCGGGCGGTTCTCGACGATGACGGTGGCGTGCAGTTCTTTGGCCAATTCGGCGTTGAAACTGCGTGCCACGGTGTCGAGTACGGCGCCGGTGGCCGAGCACAAGAATTGATCTCTGGTTGACCGTGGCAAGATCGTTGTCGACCTCTTCGATACACGTCACGACGAGCCGGGCACTGTCGGTGAGCGGATGGCCCCTGAGCCATATCAGGCCTACGGAACGGACCGGCCGCGGCAACTTGAGGGGAGGGATGGCCAGAGCGTCAGGCGCCGCGTACTTTCTCGCCAATGATTCAGGAAGTGAGGCTATTGCCGAACTGCTCTGGGTGTAGTGCAAGGTGACATAGAGCGACAGGCTTTCCACAAAGTTGGTTGACGCTGTTGTGGTTGCTGGGTGTCGATTGAATATTGAACCATCACCGAGTGAGAGTTGAGCTAGCGTGCAGTCCCGCAGATATGCGAGAAAAGTCGACGCAGCTTCTCCAGGATCGAATCGGCGAAAGCAATCCAATCGAACGGCTGGCAGTTGGTTTTGTATGCGACGACGACTGGAGGGATGCGGAGAGTCCCTTTGTATTCAGTGCGTACTGACTATCAGCTCTTCTGCGTTAGCTGCTCCAAAATGGCGGGATTCTCCAGCGTCGAGGTGTCCTGCGTGATGGTTTCCCCCCTCGCCACCGAGCGCAGCAGTCTGCGCATGATCTTGCCGCTTCGCGTCTTCGGAAGGTTGTCGCCGAAGCGGATGTCTTTGGGCTTGGCGATCGGGCCAATCTCCCTGGCGACCCAGTTGCGCAGCTCATTGGCGATCTGCATGGCTTCCTCGCCGACTGGGCGCGGGCGCTTGAGCACCACGAAGGCACAGATCGCCTCGCCGGTGGTTTCGTCGGGACGGCCAACCACCGCGGCTTCAGCCACGAGTTCGGTGCAGGACACCAGGGCCGACTCGATCTCCATCGTCCCCATGCGATGGCCTGAGACGTTGAGCACGTCGTCGATGCGCCCGGTGATCGTGAAGTAGCCGGTCTCGGCATCGCGGATAGCGCCGTCACCAGCGAGGTAGTAGCCCCTGAGTTCGGGCGGATAGTAGCTCGCCTTGAAGCGCTCGGGGTCGCCCCAGATTGTGCGAATCATGCTCGGCCAGGGCTTCTTCACCACGAGGATGCCGCCCTGGCCGTTGGGCACGTCGGTACCGGTCTCGTCGACGATGGCCGCGTCGATGCCCGGGAAGGGCAGGGTGCACGAGCCCGGCACCAGCGGCGTGGCGCCCGGCAGCGGCGTGATCATGTGGCCGCCCGTCTCCGTTTGCCAGAAGGTGTCGACGATTGGGCAGCGGCCACCGCCGATGTGCTCGTGGAACCACTCCCAGGCGGCAGGATTGATTGGCTCGCCCACCGAGCCCAGGATGCGCAGGCTCGACAAGTCGTAGCGCTTCGGGTGCACGGCTTCGTTGGCTTCGGCCACCTTGATCAGCGAGCGGATCGCCGTCGGTGCGGTATAGAAAACGCTGACCTGATGGTCCTGGATCATCTGCCAGAAGCGCCCCGCGTCGGGGTAGGTGGGGACGCCTTCGAACATGACCTCGGTCGCTCCTAGCGCCAACGGGCCGTAGGCGATGTACGTGTGGCCCGTGACCCAGCCGATATCGGCGGTGCACCAGAACACGTCGTCGGGCTTCAGGTCGAAGGTCCATGCGGTGGTCAGCGCCGCGTGCAGCAGGTAGCCACCACTGGAATGCTGCACACCCTTGGGTTTACCGGTCGAGCCCGAGGTGTAGAGGATGAACAGGGGGTGCTCGGCCCCAACCCATTCGGGTTCGCAGGTCTCGGCCTGGTCTTGCATCTCCTCATGCAGCCAGCGGTCGCGTGACGCCACCCATTCGATGGCGCCGCGGGTGCGCCTGTAGACGATGACGTTGTGGACGCTTTCGCAGTCGCCCAGCGCAATGGCTTCGTCGACTATGGCTTTGAGCGGCAGCCGCTTGCCGCCGCGTAACTGTTCGTCGGCGGTGATGACCATCGCGGCGCCGGCATCCTGGATGCGGTCGCGCAGGCTCTGCGCCGAGAAGCCGCCGAACACCACCGAATGGGTGGCGCCGATGCGCGCGCAGGCCTGCATCGCGACCACGCCTTCGATGCTCATCGACATGTAGATGACGACGCGGTCGCCTTTCTTCACGCCGCGCGCCTTCAGTGCATTGGCCAGGCGGCAGGTGCGCGCCAGTAGCTCGCGGTAGCTCACCTGCGTCACCAGCCCGTCGTCAGCTTCGAAGACGATTGCGGTCTTGTCGCCCAGGCCACGCTCGACCTGGCGGTCCAGGCAGTTGTAGGACACGTTCAGCGTGCCATCCGCGAACCACTTGAAGAACGGCGCCTGGCTGTCGTCGAGTCCTCGGGTGAACGGCGTCTTCCAGCTCAGAAATTCACGCGCGAGGCGCGACCAGTAGCTGCTGTGGTCGGCTTCGGCCTCGGCCACCAGCCGTTCATAGGCGGCCATGCCGGACACGGAAGCGTTCTCCATGGCGGGGGGCGGAATTGGATGGGACGTCGATTCGTTGTCGCTCATGGCGGATCTCCTGAGGTTCTTGGGGTGTGGGATCACAGACGGCGATTCGATTCATCCGTCCACATGGCTGTTCAGCCAGGCGGCAATCGCCGCGGCACTTCGAAAATCGTCGCAGGAGCGGGCCGGAACGCCCGGGTAGCGCTGGTTCCACAGGCGCGCCAGCGCCTGGCCCGGCCCCAGCTCCAGCACGCAGCGCACCTGGCGCGCCATGATGTTCTCCATGCATTCCTCCCAGCGCACCGTCGTGGCGATCTGGGCGGCCAGCGCGGTTCGCGCCGACGCGGCATCCCGCACACGGTCGTTCGCGTTGCTGAACAGCGAGACGCGAGGCGCATGAAACGGAACCCCCGCAAGCGTCTGCGCGAAGCTCTCCGCAGCCTCGTGCATCCAGGGGGTGTGTGAGGCCACGCCGACGCGCAGGCGCGTGCATTGCGCGCCGGCGGTGAGCGCGGTGCGTTCCGCATCGTCCAGCGCCGACTTGGGGCCGCCAAGGACCACGCTCTGCGGGCCATTGCGGATGGCGATGGCAAGGCCGGTCTCTGCAAGCAGCTGCGCGAGCATCGGCTCCGAAAGACCGCTCACGGCCAGCAGGCCGCCGGGAACGAGAGCAGCACATTGGTCCATGGCCTTGGCTCGCTGCGTCGCGAGCATCGCGGCCGTGGCAGGGGCTATCGCGCCGGCCGCGCTGAAGGCCGCCAGTTCGCCGACGCTGTAGCCGGCGATCGCGTCGGGCGCCTGAATCATCGGCGCCAGTTGGTTCCAGGCCGCCAGGGCGAGGCCGGTCAGCAGCGTCTGTGCGTTGTCGTTGCGTTCGGCCCAGACCGGATCGGCGAGGGCCGCTCGCCAGTCGTCGATGCCGAGCCGCGCGCGCATGTCGCGCACGAATTCATCGTTGGCCAGCCAGGGCAGCATCGCCGGATGCTGGGTGCCCTGCCCGGAAAAGAGCAGCGCGAAGCTCATGGGGCGGGGCACACGCGCCCGATCCAGCAGGTGGCAGCGAGTGTGTCGGCCGCGCCGCCGGGTGACAGGCGCCGCAGCACGAAATCGTCGGCAATGGATTGCGCCTCCCGAAGCCCATCGGGCCGGGCGATGCCGCCTCGGTCCAGAAATCCCTGAGCAGCGCGCTGTGCCCAGCGCAGGCCGGCGAGCCCGCCGCGGTGTGCGAGATTGCTGTCGTCCAGCACGGCGATGATGTGGAACAGGGTGTCGAGTCGAGCCTGCGAAGGCGTCAGGCCGCGGGCGAGGGCGCGCCTCATGGCGGGGAGCGCGGTCTCGAACAACACCGGGAATGCCTGCGCCGCCTCTTCGGACGCGCCGCGCAGGCCATATTGCTGCGCGGCGATGCCGCCCGGAAGCACGGGCGCGCGCCGCGTGCGCTTGGCCAGCGCATCGCCCCAATATCGGCGCAAGGTATCGCGGAGCAACTCAGGGTGCAATGCACCGGCACGCCCGTGCTGTGTGGCGCCCGCCGCGGCGCACAAAAGGCCGAGCATGAAGATCGCGCCGCGGTGAGTGTTGATGCCGCCGGTGGCGGCGAGCATGCGTGCCTCAGCGGCGATGCCGCACCGCTCGAGCACCGCGAATTCCGCGCCGCAAGCGCCGGCCTCGGCGATCTGCGCAAAGTAATGGCGCAGCGAGAACAGGCTGCGCATGAAGGTATGGGCATCCATGTCGTCATGGCTGCCGATGTCGATTAACGTGACCAGGCCGGGCTTGGGCGACAGCGACAGCTCGTCGTACAGCGCGAGCGTGGCGGCGCGGCCGATCGCCATCGGTGTGAGCAGCGTAAGCTGAGTGTGCAATTGCAGTGGCAGTGGCCGCGGTGTGTTGTTCATCCGGCCAGCTCCGCTGGTTCGGTTCGCCCGCACCATGCGGTGTCGTGCTGCAGGCTCACGCCGTCGAGGTGCTTGACGATCAGCGCCCGCGCGTGTCTGGTGCGCCATTCGATCCATTCGCGCCAGGCCACCGCGGCGCCGTCGCCGAACAGAAGTTCGCCGTCCAGCCGCAGCCGTTCGGTACCAAAGGCCTGCAGCGAACCCGCCACCGCATCCGCATGCGCCACGTCATCGACGCGGACCGACAGATCAAGGTCGGAGCCCGGCCGCACATGGTCGAGCCCGCTGATGGTTTCCCAGCCGTAGCTGCCGAACGCGCGCGCCTCTGCATGGCACGCATCGAGAGCGCAGAGCAGATCGCGCACCGGACTTCGTGCTGCCGGCGGCAACAGCGCCTGCACCTCAGCAAGACGCGGGAAGTCGTCGAGGCCGAGTACCGCGGTGTGCGGCACTTGCAACGTCAATCGGCGCCTGCCCCAGCACGCAGGGGCGGGCAGACCGAGTGCGATCCATCCGTTGGTGAGGGTGTAGTCCGGCTGGCGCGTCACCACCAGCGGCAGCCGATGGGTCGCCCAGTGCGCAAGGCACTCGCGTGCCTGGGTGTCCCATGCGCCGTCGAGGAGGGCGGTCCAGCCTTGCTCGGAAAGTCGGGCGAGTTGGTGGCGGCGCAGGGAACGCATGGCGGTGATGTGGAGTTCAGGTGGCGTTCAAGCGGCGTCCAGCACGCGCTGCACGACCTCGGCGGCAAGCCTGCGTCCACCCCGTTGCGCGCCATCGCGCGCGCGCAGGTCTTCTGTCGGCGTGTTGGCGAGCGCAGCGCGCAGGCACGTCTTCAGGTCGCCCTGCCACAGGGCGCGCACGCCACCCATGGCCACGTAGTTCTGCACGCCCGGCGCAAATACCGGACTCGATTGCGAAAGCGCCGTGAGCTTGTCCTCTGGCAGCTTGGTTACGCGCGCCATGGCGGGAATGCGCATGACTCGGATCTCTGCCTCCGGCAGCGCATAGCAGGCGTCGGCGATTAGCCCCGAGGTGATGAAACCGCCCGACAGTGCCTGGTCGTACACCAGGCCGATCACGATGTGGCCGCGGCGCCGCGCCAGGTCGATGCTTGCACCCAGGTGCGCCATTGCGCGGTTGATGCCGAGTAATTCATCGCGTCGGCGAAGCTGCTGGCCTTGCGTGTCGATCAAAAGCAAGATCGGTCGACCTGGGTGCTGCTTTACGGTATCGAGCACCACCCGTGCCTGCGCCAGGGCGAGCTGGACGCCGATCGGCGCATGATTCGTAGTGCCGATCACCGTGATCGGCTCGCCTTCGAACATCACTTCTCCGCGCAGAAAGTCACCGGTCGCGCGCATGCCGTGGTAGGAGCCGAAGAGCTGGGTGACAAGGGAATTCCAATGCATCTGATGCTCCTTGGTCAGTGGGGGCGCAGGGCGCGCACGACTTCCACCGGAAGGTCCGGCACGCGCTGCGCATCGGCAACGCCCAGCGCGCTCCAGAGCAGCATCGCTTCGTTGTCGCTGGCGGTGTCTCCCAACAGGGCGTGCACGCGCGCCGTGAGCAATGCGTGCTCCTCTTCCAGCGCGGCCAGGGTCAAGGGCTTCGACGCATCGAGCGCAGCGATGGCCGCTGCGCGAAATTCCGCAATGTCGTCTTCGACCAGCGCGTCGCAGTCGCCCGTCAGCCACCGGTGCTTGCCGCCGGTCGTGCGCCAGACCAGCGCGCGGTCGCGCGAATCGAATTCCTCCACACCGTGGGATGCCTCGATCACTTCGGGGCCCGACATCGCCAGCCTCCCGACATCGCTCATCACGATGAAGTCGGCGCAGCGCGCCACGATGCCCATGCCGCCGAAGCAGCCGTTGGCACCGCCGATCAGCACGAGCACCGGGATGCCGGCGGCGCGCACGTTGAGCAGGGCTCGCATCACTTCCGATACCGCAATGAGACCGGCGTTGGCCTCGTGCAATCGCACGCCGCCCGATTCGGCCAGTAGCAGTACGGCCGCCGGCCGCTCGCACAAGGCCCGCTGCAGCAGGCCGACCAGCTTGGCGCCATGCACCTCGCCGACGCCGCCGCCCATGAATGCGCCTTCCTGCGCGGCGACGAGAACTTTGCGTCCCTCCAGCGTCGCGCGGCCGATCGCTACGCCGTCGTCGAAGGCTGACGGCACGCCGAGCTGCGCTAGGTGCGGGCTGGTGATTCGCTCGGCGGGCGGCAGCCATTCATGGAAACTGCCGGGGTCAAGCAGCAGCGCGAGCCGCTCGCGGGCCGAGCATTCGGCATAGCTGATCATGGCTGCCCTCCGGTGATCTCGGCCACCGCCTGGTCGAGCCGCAGGCTCACCACCGCGGGAGTGGCACCCATGTCGTTGATCGAGATACGCACACCGGCCAGCGGGTGGCGCGTGTGAAAGTCGTTCATCACTGCCTGCCAGATCGGACCGAAGCCACGCGCCGAGGTCTCGACGCGCACTGCACAGTCAATGCCTTCGGCAGGCTCGAGCATGACCTCGAGGTTGCCGGAGCCGACGACGCCGACCAGGATCGACGCAAAGGCGCCAGCCGGCCGGCCGCCGGAAAAAGAAAAGTCCAGGGTCTCGAGCCCTGCGGGAACGTCGCTCATCGTCGAACTCCTGCTACCAGTTTCTGAAGCGTTTGGGCGGTTGGTACAAGCCGCCCGAGGCGCGTACCAGGTCGCGCATGCTGCGCGCGGCCAGCAGGTTGCGCGTGGCCTGGCGCGGGTCGATCCCCAGGTCCTGCGGCCGGCGGATCACGCCGCGGTCGCGCAGGTTCTCCACGGCGCGCCGGTCGCGCGCCAGGCCGACCGCGGTGTAGCCGGCCACGCCGCGAATCGCCTGCTCGCGCTCCGCATCGCTGCGGCACAGCAGCAGGTTGGCGATGCCTTCTTCGGTGAGGATGTGGGTGACGTCGTCGCCGTAGATCATGATCGGCGGCAGGTCCATGCCGGCCTGCTCCTGCAGCGTCCACGCGTCGAGCCTGTCGACGAAGGCCGGCTGCATGTGCTCGCGAAAAGTCTCGACCATCTGCACGACCAGCTTCTGCCCGCGCGGTGTGCCAGCCGCACCGGTGCGCCCGGCACGTGCCTCCTGGCCGGCTTTGAGCCAGGCGGGGCTCGCATGGCGGCGGCCGCGCGCATCGGCGCCCATGTTGGGCGCGCCGCCGAAGCCGGCAATGCGGCCCAGCGTGGCGGTGGAGCTGTTGCCGTCCAGGTCGATCTGCAGCGTCGAGCCGATGAACAGGTCGCAGGCGTAGTGCCCGGCCGCCTGGCAGAAGGCGCGGTTGCTGCGTAGGCTGCCGTCGGCGCCGGTGAAGAACACGTCGGAGCGTGCACGGATGTAGTCCTCCATGCCCAGCTCGGAGCCGAAGGAGTGCACCGACTCGACCCAGCCTGCTTCGATCGCCGGGATCAGCGCTGGGTGCGGGTTTAGCGCCCAGTGCTTGCCGATCTTGCCCTTGAGGCCGAGCGATTCGGCATAGGTGGGCAGCAGCAGTTCGATGGCCGCGGTGTCGAAGCCGATGCCGTGGTTCAGGCGCTGCACGCCGTACTCGGCATAGATGCCCTTGATCGCCATCATCGCCATCAGCACCTGCACTTCGCTGATCTGCGCAGGGTCTCGGGTGAAGAGCGGTTCGATGACGTTGGGACGCGGCGCCTTGACGACGAAGTTCACCCAGTCGGCCGGGATGTCGATGCGCGGCAGCGTCGTGGTCTTGCCGTCGACCAGTTCGTTGACCTGCGCGATCACGATGCCGCCCGAGAACGCCGTGGCCTCGACGATGGCCGGCGTGTCTTCGGTATTGGGGCCGGTGTAGAGATTGCCTTCGGCATCGGCCGCCTGCGCCGCTACCAGCGCCACCTTGGGCGTCAGGTCCACGAAGTAGCGCGCGAACAGTTCCAGGTAGGTGTGGATCGCGCCGATCTCGATGCGCCCGGCCGACACCAGCTTGGCCAGCCGCGCGCCCTGCGGTCCCGAGAAGCTGAAGTCCAGCCGGGCGGCCACGTCGTTCTCGAAGATATCCAGGTGCTCGGGCAGCGCCAGCACCGACTGCACCATGTGCAGGCCATGCACCTTCGCCGGATCGACCTGGACCAGCGCGCGCGCCAGGAAGTCCGCCTGCTTCTGGTTGTTGCCTTCGAGGCAGACGCGGTCGCCTGGCTGTAGCACGGCCTCCAGCAGCTTACCGACGGCTTCGGTGGCTACGCGCTTGCCCGTCAGATCGGTGCCGAGCGCGGCGGCCGCCCGCGCAAGACGTGCCGTGCGATTCTCGGCCTTGATGTTCCAGTTCATGCGGTCCATGGAGGTTCCTCAACCCACGAGTGCCTTGGTGGCAAAAAACAGCACCGATGGGCCCATCAGGCAGCCGAGGCCGGTGTGAAAGGTCGCCACGAGTGCGCCGTAGGGCACTAACTTGCGGTCGGTTGCGGCGAGCCCGGCGGATACACCGCTGACGGTGCCGGCGAGGCCGCCGAAGACCATCGCCGAGCGCGGGGTTTTCAGCGCCAGGAAGCGCGCCGCGATGGGCGTGCCCACCATCACGATGATGGCCTTGACCAAGCCCGTCGCGATGCTCAGTGCCATCACGTCCGGACTCGCGCCGATGGCCGCACCCGTGACGGGGCCGACGATGTAGGTGACGGCTCCGGCACCAATGGTGGTCATGCTCACTGCGTCGGAGTAGCCGAAGGCGCGTGCAATGCACGCGCCGACGATGAAGGGGAGCACGGTGCCCAGCAGCAGCGACACCACGCCGATCAGCCCGGCCTTGCGCGCCTCGGTGGCCTGCACTTCGAAGGCCGTCGCCACGATGGCGAAATCGCGCAGCATTGCACCACCCATCAGACCGATGCCGCCGAACAAGGACATGTCGGCCAGCCCCTTGTGGCCACCAGTCTGCGTGCCGCCCCAGTAAGCGAGCGCGAGGCCGATCACGATTGCAATGGCGGAGCCATGAACGCGGCCGAAGGTCAGCCGGCGCGAGATCTGACCCGACAGGAGAATGATCAGGCCGACCACCGCAAAAGCGGTAACGAGGCCATTCTGGATGGCGGCTTTTTCGAGGATTTCGATCATGTCGTTCACTCCGCTTCGGTCAGCAGAGGGTTGTCGTGCGGCTTGGGCGCGCCCTCCGTTTCAACGGGGGTGCGCTCCGTTCGATTGATCAGCGCGATGACGCAGGCACAGACCGCAACCGCGGCAATGGCCGAAAGCACTGCGACCGGGCCACCGCGCAGCGCGGAGACCATATCTTGCTGCGCCGCCATGGCGACCACGACGGGTATGTACATCGCACCCCAGTACTCGACGCCGAGCTCTGTCAGCTTCGGCAGGATGTCGCGCTTTTGCATGTAGAGCCGCGCGAAGATCAGCAGAAGCATGGCGATGCCGACTCCGCCCACGTTCGTCTTCACGCCCAGCGCCTGCCCGAGCAGATCGCCGAGGAAGATGCCCAGCAGGTGGCACACAGCCAGCAGGGCGGTTCCGAGAATGATCATGTTCGTCTCCAGTTTTTGTGGCCGTGCAAGATGCGCAGCGTTCTGAAGACGTACGGTATCGGCAGCCTCCCTCGCGATCAATTAACCGGGGGCGGCGATGCTTACGGTGCGTGAAACGATTGCGGGTAAACCCTTAGGACAGTTCGGCCTTCGAAGTGCGGCACAGCGTCAGCAGCGCAAGCAGGTTGGGGTCGCGCTCCCGTGTGCGCAGGAAGTTGAGCGCAATGGTCTGGCGCATCAGGTACTTGGGCTGCAGCGGGATCAATTGCACGTTATGCGGCAATACGCCGCGCACCCGGCCCGGCAGCAGCGTGTAGCCGACGCCCCCGCTGACCAGGTTCATTAGTGAAAAGATGTCGCCTGTCTTCATCACCACGTTGGGCGTGAAGCCCGCCACGCGAAACGACTCCACGAAACCGCTGTACGTGACGAAACCTTCGCTCAGGCTGACGAACCGTTCGCTGGCGCAGGCGCCCAGGTTGATCTCCTGCTGCGCCGAATAAGGAGATCCCGTGGGGGCGGCGAATTGGATGTCGTCCTCGAAGAGCGGCTCGGATTCGACGTCGGAAGTCCCCTCGGGAACCGCCATGAGGGCGGCATCGATCGCGCCATCGCGTAGCTTCTGCAACAGGTCGGCATTGGACCCCAGCACGAGCTCGGTGTGCAGGTCCGGCATGCGCAGCTTCAACCCCATGATCAGCCGCGGCACCGTGCGGCTTGTCAAAGAGTAGAGCGAGCCGATCCGGATCCGATCTGCGGAATAGCCGGCAACCTCCCGCGTGGAGCGGATGCCCTCGGACATCGTACGCAGGACGTCGCGAGCCACCTCTGCCAGCGCCTGCGCCGCGTCGGTCGGGTGCAGATTGCGCCCCTCGTGTCGAAACAAGGTGCAGCGCAGCCCCGACTCCAGTGCATGCAAGGCGCGATGGACGCTCACGGCGCTGGTTTCAAGCTTTTCGGCCGCACGGGCGAGATTTCCGGTCTCCATGAAGACCAGGAGGATTTCGAGCCGGCGGAAGGTGATCTCTTCGTCGACGTGAAGATGCATGATCGGGTTGCGAGTGGGGGCGGATCGTACTGCAGTCGAACGAAATTTGTCAGCCGCCTATGTCCTTGAAAAAACCAACGAAAAGGTTGCGAATCCATTGGCATAGCGGGGCCTGCTCGAAGCGGCGGCTCCACTGGATCGACACGGTGACGGTACTAGCCCGATGATCGCGAGTTGACATGCGGGTATGCAACAGTGATTCCGCATCGAGAGCCTCAACGGCGCTAAACAACTGCCTTTGCAGATGTAGTCCCCCAGAAACTCTGGAAGCGACGCACCGTGCTGGAGGTGCTTGCCTTGGATCAATTGTCTAGGCGCAGTCTTGAAAATCAGTGACAACTCTACATTCCGTTGAGGCGAACGAAGGAGTGTTTCGTGTGGTTTTGATCGCCTGCAGATGCTTACTCGCCGAACGCATATTGACATGCATAAATGTAAGTTTGTGCATTGGACTATCGCCGATACGCTTCCGCCTTTCCCCAGCATGTCAACCCAGCAGGCTCTCGTGTCGCCAATGCCGCCGAGAGCCTTGCGTCTTCGTCCATGAGTGCCGTTCTTCCTCACTTGGTTCCCGACCCATCGGCACCTCCGACCTTTTCGCTCCCTCCCTCCGTAAGTCGCATCACCGTCATCGCTGATGCGGCAGCTGATCGGAAGCAGGGGTCCTCGACACGCAGCGAGCCGGGTCGATGGCGCATCTTCGTTCCTTGGCTTCTGCCGATCGCGCTGATTGCGCTGTGGCAGTACTTTTCTGCAATCGGTCGGCTGCCTGCGGGTATTCTCCCGGCACCTTCCGATGTGCTGCGCGCGGCGTGGCAACTCGCTGAGCGAGGCGAGTTGCAGCGAGACGTGCTGGTGAGCTTGCGTCGCGTCGCGATCGGCTTCGTGACCGGCGCGGCGACCGGCCTGGTGTTGGGTTTCCTGGTCGGACTGTCGAGCCTGGCGCACGGCTTGCTCGACCGATCGCTGCAGATGGTTCGCACCATCCCGCATCTGGCCCTGGTGCCGCTAATGATTCTCTGGTTCGGCATCGGCGAGGAGCCGCGCGTGCTGCTGGTGGCAATGGGGTCGCTGTTCCCGGTCTACATCAACACGATGAGCGGCATCCGCAATGTGGATCCGAAGCTGATCGAGCTGGGGCGCTCGTATGGTCTTGGGCCCATCGGGCTGATCGTCAGCGTGGTGCTGCCAGGTGCATTGCCATCGATCCTGACCGGCATTCGATACGCCCTTGGCGTGGCTTGGCTCACGTTGGTGGTCGGCGAGACCATCGCATCGCGCGACGGCATCGGCTACATGGTGCAGAACGCCCGCGAGCTGCTGCGCACCGACGTCATCCTGCTGGCGATCGTGTTGTACGCCATCGCCGGGTGGCTGGCCGACTCGATCACCCGGGTGGTCGAGCGGTGCTTGCTGCGCTGGCATCCGAGCTATGCCAAAGGGGCGGCGCGATGACCGGACCATCGTCCAGCGGCGATGGGCTGAGCCTGCGCGGTGTCGGCAAGGCCTTCGGCGAACGCACCGTGCTACACAAGGTCGACCTAGAGATCCCGACCGGCCAGTTCATCGCACTCATCGGTGCCAGCGGTGTCGGCAAGTCGACCCTGTTGCGCATCGTCGCGGGGCTCGAGCCGCCGACTTCGGGGCGTGTCGAGTTGCGCTCGAACCACCCGTCGCCGGACATCCGGATGATGTTTCAGGAAGACCGGCTGATGCCTTGGCGCACGGTGCTGCGCAACGTGACGCTGGGCCTGCGTGGACGTGACGACGATGCCCGCGCGCTGCTCGCGGCGGTGGGGCTGGCCGGCCGCGACAAGGACTATCCGGTCGTTCTGTCGGGTGGGCAGCGCCAGCGGGTCGCACTCGCGCGGGCCCTGATCCACGAGCCCGAACTGCTGCTGCTTGATGAGCCTTTCGGTGCGCTCGACGCGATCACGCGGACGTCGATGCAGCTGCTGCTCGAAGGCCTTCTCGCACGAAGGCCGCGCACCGTGCTGCTGGTCACGCACGACGTCGAAGAGGCGCTGGTGCTGGCCGACCGCGTACTGCTGATGCGCGACGGGCGCGTCGCCCGCGACCTGTTCATCGACCACGAGCGCCCGCGCCATCGCGGCGACCCCGAACTGGCCGCCCTCAAAGAAGAGCTGCTTGAAGGACTCGTGTCTGCGCAAGCCGCGCAGGCCATCCGTTGAACGCCGACAGGCACGCCATCCACTCTCGTTTTCTTGACTTACACCAGGACTCTCGACCATGTCGATCGACAAGCTTTCTCATCCTGTCTCCACGGCTTCGGCCGCACGGCGGCATTTCCTGCGTCTGAGCGGCCTGGCGCTGGCCGGCGGTGCCGGCGCGCTGCCACTGATCGGTTGCGGCAAGGGCGACACTCCGCCGGCAGCACCCGCCAAGGCGGTTGGCAACGCGGCCGCTGTGGCCGATACCTCAGCGGCCGCACTTTCGCAGATCACGATCGCCATCATCGGTGACGGCCGCACGGGCGTATTCGCGTCGCTGCGCGCTGGGGACGGCGGCAGCAAGCTCGAGAACGACATTGCCGCCAAGGTGGTCTGGCAGCCCGGCTTCACCGCCTCGCTGCCGGTCATGGAGGGCATCAAGGCTGGCGGCGTCGACTTCAGCTTCGCGACCGCCACCGCGATCGTCAACGCAGTCGCGGCGGGCGTACCGATCGTGCCGTTGGCGGCATATCCGCTACCGGCAACCGAGGTCGACGTGCTGGTGGCGAAGGATTCGCCGATCCGGTCCGCGGCCGATCTGAAGGGCAAGAAGATCGCCCACCAGAACGGCACCACCGGCACTTACAGCCTGATCAAGTACCTGGAGAGCGCTGGACTGCGGCTAAGCGATGTGCAGGCGGTCAGCCTGAGCGGTGCCGATGCCTACACGGCCTTTACCCAGGGCAGCGTGGACGCGTGGATCCACTGGCAGCCCGCCAGTGCTTTGGCCCTGGCCAAGCTCGGCGACAAGGCGCGCACGTTGCCGGAGGTGAAGACCTATGACTATGCCTTCTACGTCGCACGCGCCGACTTCGCCGACAAGAACCCGCAGGCGGCGGCCAAGCTCGTGCGGCTGATCCGGGAGGCACAGCAGTATGCCGTCTCGCATCCGGACGAGACCGTCGCGTCCTGGGCCAAGCTCGGAGGCTTCGAAGCCGGCAGCGTCGAGCAGAAGGTGTATCGGCAATTGATCGTTGACGCCCGTTTGTCCGACTCGGGGGCAGTCGCGCTCAAGCCGATCGACAGCGCCGCCGCCGATTCGACGCAGGATCTGGCCGACAACTTCCAGTCGCTGGGCGTCCTGCCGAACAAGGTCGACGTGCGCAGCTTCCTGCTCGACGCCCGTTTCGACGCCATCAAGAAACTCGTTGCCGCCGAACTCGGCGCCTGAACCATGACCCACGCCAAAGACAAGAAGATCCACCTCGCGGCCTTTGTCACTGCGGGCCCGGGCCGCCCCGGCGGCTGGCGCTATCCGGCATCGGAGAGCGGCTGGCTCGATGCCGACTACTACCAGGGCATCGCGCGCACGCTCGAGAAGGGGCTGTTCGACCTGGCCTTCTTCGCCGACATCCTCGCGGTGCCCGACCGCTACCAGGGCAGCAACGATACGCAGCTGCGCTACGGCGCACTCGGCTCGCTGCGGCTCGATCCGGTGGTGGTGCTGTCGATCATGGCGGCTGCGACCCGGCACCTCGGACTGGCGTCGACGCGCTCGACCAGCCACTACGAGCCCTTCGAGGTGGCGCGCTCCTTCGCGACGCTGGACCATCTGAGCGCGGGCCGCGCCGCCTGGAACGTCGTCACGTCGTTCCAGGACGCAGAAGCCCGCAACTTCTCGAAGAAAGAGCAAGTGCCGCGCAACAAGCGATACGACCGGGCCGACGAGTTTCTCGAGGTGGTCTTCAAGCTCTGGGACAGCTGGCAGGACGACGCGCTGGTGCAGGACCGCCAGACACCGCTGTTTGCCGATCCGTCGAAGGTCCACTACGTCGACCACGAGGGCGAGTGGTTCAGCGTCAAGGGGCCGCTGAACGTCTCCCGACCCCCGCAGGGCTACCCGGTGATCCTGCAGGCCGGCGCGTCAGACCGCGGCCGGGACTTCGCGGCGCAATGGGCCGACGCCATCTTCGTGAGCCACGATTCGCTGGACAGCGCCAAGGCCTTCTACAAGGAGATCAAGGACCGCGTGCGATCACATGGCCGTGACCCCGACTCGCTTAAGGTGCTTCCCGCTGCGACGCCGCTGGTCGGGGAGACGCAAGCCATCGCCGATGAGAAAGACCGCGCGCTGCGTGCGCTGGTCGATCCTCATGCCGGCTTGTCCACGCTGTCCTATCACCTGGACGTGGACCTCTCGAAATACCCGCTCGACTCGGCGTTGCCCGACATCGACGTGCCGGGAGTGCAGGGCCACTACCAGGAAGTGCGCGAAGCCACCGAACGCGACAAGCTGACCCTGCGTGATTTGGGCAAGCGCTATGGCAGCCGCTACGAAGGCGACCTGATCGGTACGCCCGACAAGGTGGCGGACGGCATGGAGCGCTGGTTTCGGGAAGGTGCCTGCGATGGCTTCATGATCAGCGCGCCCTACCAGCCGGGCGGGTTCGAAGACTTTGTGCGGCTGGTGGTGCCTGAACTGCAGCGGCGTGGGCTCTACCGCACGGCGTACGAAGGCGCGACCCTGCGCGAGAACCTGGGCCTGGAGCGGCCGGCTGCCGGCGCATGGAAGGAGCGTGCTGCATCGGGAGCCGCTGCGTCCGCAAGGAGGACTGCATGAGCACGAGCGCCGATCAACCGCTCGAAGCCCCGGTGGCGCCTGGCGAGATCGTGACCGTGCGCGCTCGTGCCGTCGACATTTTCGGCCGCTTCCTGGTGAGCGCGCGCCAGCACCACTTCGTATCGGACACGAAGGCTACGGCTGGCGGGCCCGGGGACGCAGTGCAGGCGGGCGAACTGCTCTTGGCTTCGCTCGCCTCGTGCGGTCTGGGGTTGGTGCAGAAGGCGGCGCGCGAGCGCGATGTGCTGCTGAAGGACGCCGAAGTCGGTGTTTCCTTCGAGCGCGACCCGGAAGATGGCACGCGCTACGCGGCTATTCGGCTGAACTTCTTGTTTGAAGGGGTCGATCTGGCCACCGCGCAATCGCTAGTAGATGCGTTCACTGGCGCCTGTCCTATCTACAACACCTTGAGAAGGGGTGGTCCGATCGAGGCCACTGTCGCAATTCGCTGAGCAGCTGCAGCGAATGAAGGGGCAAGATCGTGAGAAACAGGAGTCGAGCGGCTGCTTCGCCCAGCGTCCCCGACTCGCGGTTTGTCGTCCACTCCGACCACAGTGTTCACTATCGCTGGCTAGGGCGGACCTTGCGAATCGAAGGTGCGAAGCTCATTCGCTCGATGTCTCGCAAGGGTCGCTCACCTGACAACGCGGTGTGCAAAGGATTCTTCGACCGGCTGAAAACGAAGTCGTTGTACTCTCGGGTCTCGAAGATCGCGACCATTGAGCAGTTCGTTGAGGTAACTGATTCCTACACCCGCTGGTACAACGAGAAGCGGATCAAAATCCCCCTTGGTTCTCTCAGCCCTATCGACTACCGAAAAAGTCTCGGACTTGCTACACAAAACCAGTCCAATTTTTTGTTCGCATCCCCTGATGTAGGCATCCAGAACCTGCGTGAACTATTCGATGGTCGTCGCCCGCCAGTCACGAACGTAGAACGGCTCGGTCTTGAGCCGGCCGAAGAAACCCTCATAGGCTGCATTGTCTGGCGAGTAGCCCTTGCGTGACATCCAACGTACCAGCTTGGCCTGGGCGATGCGTGACAGCCATCCTGGCCAACGGTAGTAGGCGCCGCGGTCGGAATGAAAAACAGATCGTGCGCCTGTGTTGCCCACTGAAGCAATTGCCGCGTCCAGCATCGTGTTGACGAGCTCTGCATCTGGTCATGTGCCGATTGGCCAGTTCACCACCGTCCCGTCGAAGCAATCGACTATGGGCGAGAGGTAGACCTTGCCCGCGGGCAGTTGGAACTCCGAGATGTCGGTGAGCCACTTCTGGTTCGGCGCCGTGGCGCCGAAGTCGCGGTTCAGCAGTTTCTCGCAGGGCTGATCTCGCCCAGGTAGGAGCCGTAATGACGTCGTTTTGGTACTGCAGCCAAAAGGCTCTCTTGCTTGATCAGGCGTCGAACCACCCGCTCCGAGACGCACAAGCACTGCCTGACCAATGAGGCCTGGATCCGGCGGTAGCCGTAGCAGCAGTGGTTGCGCTCAAAGATATCGGTGATCGTACGACGCACCTCGGCGTACTTCTCTCCTGCCTTAAGCCGAGCACGATGGTAGAAGTGCGAGCGGTGATCAAGGCTCACTGAGACAAGCTGCTCGGCCACCGGCGCCATGCTGCACGTCATACAGGCCGTCTTCGTCCGATTGCCACGCGTCCGTGCGGGTGTTGGCAATCGGCTCGCCGCTGATGCCGCGCACCGGCATGGAGTGCCGTGCGCACCGTTGGAGATGTCTACGCCAAGTTCGTAGTGAGGCGTGGTCGTCGATGGCTACGGAAAGTAACTCCCCGCCTGCATCATTGATCGAGTCGTATCAGTTGCCTGTAGATCCGGTCTGGCCTTGACTACAGAACAGGGCAAGACCAAGACGAGTTTGACGTCGGCCCACTCCTGCATATCAAGCGTTAACGTATGCCTCCAGTCGCCTTTGCGCATGCGTAGTTGGCGTCAATCAGTTCTTTCATCACGTGAATGAAGTCGTTGACCACGTTGGATCGCGGTTGGTGCGAAGGAAAGACCATGCAAAGTTCGAACGGTACAGTGGGTACTAAGGGGCGAAACACGATTGCGGCGTCCCGAAATCTCGCGGCGGTGAAGGGATCCACTACTGTGATGCCGAGTCCACCAGTGACCATGCCACAGGCCACATGTGCGAGGGTGGTTTCGACGGAGCGATTGCACGTGACTGCGGCCGTTTCCATTGCCAGTTCCAGCCGCATACGGAACGGACTGTTTCGGCTCAATGAGATAAATGATTCACCTTGCAGGTCGGAAATTTTCACCATCTTCTTTCGTGCAAGGCGATGGCCACGTGGGAGGGCGCAAACGCTCGCAACGCTAGGCAATGCAAGGATTTCCACGCCTGGGTAATCAGTGCCAACCATTTGGACAAATCCAATGTCGATCTGGTGCGCTGCAGTGAGTTCGAGGATGCCAAGCGAATTCCGGACATCTAGCGATATTGCCAGCCCAGGTCGCGCCAGTGCGAACCGTCGCACTCCTTCGCTCAGCAAGCTCAGGCCTAAGGTGTGCATCGAGGCGATACGCAACGTTCCGATGCGTGCTGATTTCAAATCAGCAGCGACACGTTCGACCTGCTCAAGTCCGCGATAGTAGCGATCTACCTCGCGAAACAGTTGCTGCGCTTCAGCGCCAGCAATGATTTTGTTGCCTTCGCGTCGGAACAACCGGAGATCAAGCGTTTTCTCCAAGTCCTTGATTAGCCTGCTTACAGCAGGTTGGCTGATCTTGAGAAGTTCGGCGGCCGTGGTCATGCTGCCGGAGAGCATGACCTTCCGAAAAGCTTCTAGCTGTCGGGGATTCAGTTGCATCAAGTTGCCTTCTGTTGGCGCTGCACATGCCGTACGTCGTCAGCATAACATTTCCTTATGTGCGTCCAACTCCATATGGCGTTGTGCTGGGCAGATATCGCCATCATCATTTTGTGGCCAAACCGAAGACAGCGATGACGACGGCCACACGTTTGACTTCGGGCAGCTAAACGCACTAAGCCCCTTGCATTGACCATCACAATGACATCCCATCTCGTCTCGGAAACTCTGCTCGTTGAGGCGCGACTGAGCGCGCCGCCAGCCGCCCGGCTCATTAAGTATCACGATCTGCCCGGACTGGACCGCGAGAAGCGGCAGTTTCATGAGTTCATCGCTGTCGACATGGCGCATACCGTCATGCTCGTCGAGGAGCACATCATTTCGGTAGATACCGGGCGTGCCATCCTGCAGCAATTGCAAGTGATGCGGCACCTCAAACCTTCAGATTTCCCGATCGACGTGCGCAGAGGCAGTTTCCTTCTGCAGGTTGAGTCGTACATGTTCGCAGCTATTGGCGAGGATCTAGGAGGGCAGATGCACACCGGCCGAAGCCGAATCGACCAAGGTGCCACGGTCCGACGCCTGTACAAGCGAAACCGCATGCTGGATGTGATGGACCACCTGAATAACCTACGCGAAGTCATTGACCAGCAGGCACGCCGCCACGCGCGAACCATCATGCCCGGCTACACCCACATGCAGCACGCGCAGCCTTGGGTATTTGGTCATTACCTCCTTAGTTTTAGTTCGCGCCTGCACGACAGTTTCCAGCGCCTGACCGAAGCGTGGGGGCGTGTCAACCGCAATCCGCTTGGCACGGTAGGGCTGGCCGGCACTTCGTGGCCGCTAAACCGCCTGCGCACGATGGAGTTGCTCGGCTTCGACGGGCTTGTAGAGAACTCCAAGCTGGGGCGAGAGGCATATTACGCTGCGGAGGCGATAGCCGCGTTGGCTTTTGTGATGGCCGACCTGAACGATTTGGCCACGGACCTGCACGTGTGGTCCAGCACCGAGTTCGGTCTGGTCGAAAGTGACGACAGCTACTGCGGAACCAGTAGCATTTTCCCGCAGAAGAAGAACCCCGCAGGGCTGGAGACCATCAAGAAGGCTGCCGGCTCGGCGGTGACCTGGCTGGCCACTTCCTTGGCTACTTTCCGCGCTGAAGGCACCGGCGACCAAGCCATGCGCGATTTGCCGCTGATTGACGAGGCGCTTTCCACCACCGAGGGCATGCTGGACTTGTTTACCGGCATATTGGAGACGCTAGTCGTGCACGAAGACCGTATGGCGGCGTTGTTACGTGGCAGTTGGTGCACGGCAAGCAACTTGGCCGACGTGATCGTGCGAGAACGCGGGCTCTCGTTCCGCCAAGTCCACCACATTGTGGCGCGCTTGGTGCGCAACTGCCTAGCGCAGCAGGTTGGTCCTGGCGATCTCAGTGGTGCGATGCTCGACCAGGCGGCGCTGGAAACCACTGGCCTGGAATTGGGCTTTGATGATCAGGCCGTGCGAGATGCACTGGACCCCCGACGCTTTGTCGAGACGCGCGTAACTGACGGCAGCGTGGCGCCACAACAGGTGGAACGTCTGCTGGTCCATGCCCAGGCAGAGCTCGAAGCCGACCGCGGGTGGATGGAAAGGACACGTGTTCGCCTCGCACGCGCGCAGAACCAACTGAACCGAGCCGTCGATCAGGTTACCGCTGCCGCTGAAGTCGCATGACGAACGAATTTGCTGCATGGGTGCACGAGCTGGACATGGCATTCGATCCTGTAGGGGCGCAGCCGATGCGCCACTGCTGGCCCCCAGTCTTCAGATCGGCCGTTGGTTCGACACACCTCTTCCACGCATAGCGGAGATCATTTCGTGCTCGCTTTCAGAACCATCATCGCCTTCCTCGCCGCCGGTCTTCTGGCGAACGGCGCCGTGCATGCACAGCAGCAGGTCAAGCCGGGGGTCGTCATCTTCGCCACCGGGGGGACTATCGCCGGCACAGCCAAGAGCAGCATCGATACAACGACATACCGGTCCTCGACGCTCGAGGTCCAAAGCCTGATCGATGCTGTGCCCGAGATCCGGGAAGTCGCGACCGTAACGGGTGAGCAGATCTCCAATGTTGGCAGTCCCGACGTTGACCAGTCGATCCTGCTGCGGCTTGCTCGAGAAATCAATCGATCCCTGGCCGATCCAGGTGTTCATGGCGTTGTGGTGACACATGGGACCGACACATTGGAAGAGACGGCATTCTTCCTGGATCTGACCACCGCAGGTACAAAACCGGTCGTGATTGTCGGGGCGATGCGACCCACTACGGCCATCAGCGCGGATGGTCCGATGAATCTGCTCCAGGCGATCACGCTGGCCGCCAGCAGAGATGCAGACAACAGAGGCGCCATGATCGTTCTGAACGACAGGATCGGCTCAGCTTTCTACACCACGAAGACGAACACAACATCTCTGGATGCTTTTCGAGCGACGGAGCAAGGCTATCTAGGCATGTTCATTGGTGTGAAGCCCCGCTTCTACTACTCGCCTGCAATTCCACGCGGAAAATTGACCTTCAACGTGAATGGCGTGAATTCGTTTCCCAAGGTCCCCATCATCTACTCGTACGAGGATCAGGATGCAGATCAGATCGACGCGGCCCTTCGCGCAGGCGCCAAGGGAATCGTGATTGCTGGAAGCGGGAATGGGGCCACTCCTTTGAGCGTCAGGAAGCGACTGATTGAACTGACGAGTCAGGGATTTCCCATCGTGCTATCGACCCGTACTGGCGGCGGCTTCTCCACGAGGAGTGTTGAGGGGATTGCCTCGGGAATCTTCAACCCGCAAAAGTCTCGCATTCTGCTCATGCTGGCCCTAGCCCAGGGCGCAGACGTCCCAACCATTCGAAATTATTTTCACGAGTAATTAAAAACGCAAGGAGATACATGATGAAGCGTCTACGAAATCTATTTGCAATGATTCTCCTCGCGCTTGCCGCCACTGTAGTTTGTGCGCAAGATTATCCCAGCAAGCCGATTCGCCTGATCGTTCCGTTTCCACCGGGTGGCACCACCGACCTTCTGGGACGGATGCTTGCTGCGCATCTTTCCGAGGCGTTGGGACAGCGTGTGATCGTCGACAACCGGGCGGGTGCCGGCGGCACTATAGGGTCCGACATCGTCGCGAAGTCCGCTGCGGACGGATATACGCTGATGCTTGCTGGTATCAGCACACAATCAATTAATGGTGCGCTCTACAAGCACCTGCCCTACGATCCCGAAAAAGATTTCACGCCGATTGGACTTCTTGCGAGTGTTCCGAACATCCTGGTTGTCAACCCTCAGGTGCCGGTCCGGTCCGTGTCAGAGCTGATCGCCTATGCCGGGAGGGATCCCGGCCGAGTGAATATGGGATCGGCTGGCAACGGCACCACGAATCATCTTTCCGGCGAATTGTTCAAGGCGATGACTCATGCCCCGATTGTTCATATCCCATATAAGGGAAGTGGACCGGCTATGGCCGATCTTTTGGCAAACCAAGTTCAGCTAATGTTCGACAATTTGCCAGGCTCGCTGCCACATGTTAAAGCGGGCAAGCTGCGCGCGCTGGCCGTGACCAGCGCTGCGAGATCCCCTCTGCTGCCGGAAGTCCCTACCATGGCCGAAGCGGGAGTGCGTGGCTATGTTGTAGACGTATGGTTCGGCGTGGTTGCGCCCAAGGGGCTGCCTGGCAATGTGCTGACTCGGCTCTCAGGAGAGATCGCCGGATTTGCGCGTAATAAGGAAATTCAGCGCAAGTTGGCTGAACAAGGAGCTACGCCATTACTCTCGACTCCAACCGAGTTCGCCGATCGAATCCGTTCTGACGCTGAAAAGTGGGCCAAGATCGTGCGCGATGCTGGCGCCAGGGTCGATTGAATAGCCGCAAACTAGCCTGCCATCTGTTGCCAAGCGCCAAACGCCGCCGAGTCAACTTGGCCTGGGCCTGAACCCGTCGACGAAGAAGGCGCGCAAGCGCGAGTTCCTCGATGAGATCGACCGGGTGGTTCCATGGAGCGCAGTGGTGCAAATCGTTGAGCCGCACAGCCCGCGAGCCAAAGGCGATGCTGCGCATTCAATACTTGCTGCAATGGTTCGGGCTGAGCGGCCCGGCCATGGAAGAAGCGCTGCACGACGGCCCCGCTGTACCGGGAGTTCGCTGGTCTGGGTGACGGCGCTAGTCGCCTGCCCGAAGAGACCACCATCTTGCTGTTTCGTCATCTGCTGGAAGCCCATGACCTGGCCGTCGGCATGCTGCGCGTGGTCAACGACATCCTGCAGGCCAAGGGCCTGATGCGCGCACGGGCACGGTCGTGGACGCTACACCGATCTTGGCGTCCAGTTCGACCAAGAACGCCGATGGCTGGTGCTATCTGGAAATGCGTCAGGGGTGCTACGCGATGAAGACGCGCATCGGCGTAGATGCCGCATTGGGCCTGCCGCACGCGGTGGCGGGCACAGCGGCGAACGTCAGCGACATCAACGTCGCCGGCGCGCTCTTGCACGGTAAGGACACACGGCCTTCGGTGACTTGGACTACCGGGGTGTGCACAAGCGAGCGGAGGCCGTGGGGCCGACCTAGGACGTGGCGATGCGTCCGGGCAAACGCAGGAGGCTGAATCTATTCATCGACCCGGGTTCGATGCCGAGCTAGTGGAGAAGCTGAAGACCAGCATCCGGGCCAAGGTCGAGCATCCGTTCCGAATGATTAAGCAGCAGTTCGGGTTCGCGAAGGTTTGCTATCGAGGCTTGGCGAAGAACTCGGCACAGCTCGTCACGCTGTTTTCGCTGTCGGACCAATGGATGGCGCGCAGGCGGTTGATACAGCCCGGGGGGGCGTCTGCGGCGCGTGAATTGGGCTCGCCAAGCTCACGCAACGAGGCTTGGCGTAGCAGATCGATGCTTGGGGCTGCGCGATCTGATCGCCTGAACGGCTCGCCATCACCTTGTTCACCCACCCTCCAGATCGCGTTCTGCAGACTATCCTTGGCCTTGAAATCAGAGAACTCAGATGCATCCGAGTCATGATGGCCCGTGGCGCGCGATGACGGAAGATGTAGATCCTTCCTGTCTCCAGCCGAACGCAGTAGCCGTGAGGAGTTTTCTTGTCCGGAACATCTTGTGAGGTAGCCTACGTTTCGCAGCATGCGCCCGCCACTTCGCACCAGACCAGCGGGTCATAAACATGAATCCAGGTCTTGCCGTACTTGAGCAGCGGACCCAAATCTCCGCGCTCGCTTAAGGCGCGAACGAAGCTCTTTGCAAAACCACGTGCGACTTGCTTCGCGCCAGTGCCTGTATCGCTCGCTTCGTACAGGCCGCAGACCGTACCGGGCACGCCCTCCGCAGATTGGAGTCACAACGCGCCTTTTTTGGTTGATCGATCGCATTGGCTGCGCTTGTGACGATCGCGTTGTTGTGGCTCGCCGCGCCACGCATATTGCCAGGTTGGTGTTTTCCCGTAGTCGCGCTGTTGCCTCTTGTCGGAAGGGCGGACGGACATTTAGACTGGAGATCGGTAAGCTGAATGCAGTTCAGTATGCTGAACATTCGAGGGCGAGTGGCGTACTGGCGCCCATGCTCCATGGAATAGCGCCGCCAAGTCATGCACCCTGTATCCCAAATATGCAGCCACCGTTCGGACAGACCTGTCATTGCTTCGCATGAGCCTGTGCGTCGCTTTGGTGTTGGGGTTGCTCGATCGGGAGGCTTGTCGTTGCGAGCCACGGCTGCGAATCTGCAATCCAAGAATTGGAAGACAACATGAGTGAGGAACTCATCCTCGAAACACGCCAGCTCACCAAGGAATTCAAGGGATTCACCGCGGTCAGCAAGGTCGACCTCTCGGTGAAGCGCGGCTCGATCCACGCGCTCATCGGCCCCAACGGTGCCGGCAAGACGACCTGCTTCAACCTGCTCACCAAATTCCTCGAGCCCACGGCCGGCACGATCCTGTTCAACGGCCACGACATCACGGGCGAACGCCCGGCGCAGATCGCGCGGCGCGGCGTGATCCGCTCGTTCCAGATCTCCGCCGTGTTCCCGCACCTCACATTGCTCGAGAACGTGCGCCTGGGCCTGCAGCGCAAGCTCGGCACCTCGTACCACTTCTGGAAGAGCGAGAAGTCGCTCAAGCCGCTCGATGCGCGCGCCCGCGAACTGCTCGCCGAGGTGGGCCTCGAAGACCTGGCCGACGAACAGACCGTGAACCTGCCCTACGGCCGCAAGCGCGCGCTCGAGATCGCCACCACGCTGGCCATGGAGCCCGAGCTGATGCTGCTGGACGAACCCACGCAGGGCATGGGCCACGAAGACGTGCACCGCGTGGCCGAACTCATCAAGCGCGTGTCGGCCGGACGCACCATCCTGATGGTCGAACACAACATGAGCGTGGTCTCGACCATCGCCGACACCATCACGGTGCTGCAGCGCGGCGCCGTGCTGGCCGAAGGCCCCTACGCCGAAGTCTCGAAGAACCCGCAGGTGATGGAGGCCTACATGGGCACCACCGACGGCGAAATGCAGGGGGCTCACTGAGATGACCGCTGCACTCGAAATCAAGGGCCTGCAGGCCTGGTACGGCGAATCGCACGTGCTGCACGGCGTCGACATGGTCGTGCAGCCGGGCGAGGTCGTCACGCTGCTGGGCCGCAATGGTGCGGGCCGCACGACGACGATGCGCGCCGTGATGGGGCTCACCGGCGCCCGCAAGGGCAGCATCAAGGTCAACGGCGTCGAGACCGTCTCGATGGCGACGCACCGCATCGCCCACCTGGGCATCGGCTACTGCCCCGAAGAGCGCGGCATCTTCGCCAGCCTCTCGTGCGAAGAAAACCTGATGCTGCCGCCCGAACTCAAGGGCGCGGGGCAGGGCATGTCGGTCGACGAGATCTACGCCATGTTCCCCAACCTGGCCGAGCGCCGCCACAGCCAGGGCACGCGCCTGTCGGGCGGCGAGCAGCAGATGCTGGCCGTGGCGCGCATCCTGCGCACCGGCGCCAAGCTGCTGCTGCTCGACGAAATCTCCGAAGGCCTGGCGCCCGTCATCGTGCAGGCGCTGGCCCGCATGATCACCACGCTGCGCGCCAAGGGCTACACCATCGTCATGGTCGAGCAGAACTTCCGCTTCGCCGCGCCGCTGGCCGACCGTTTCTACGTGATGGAGCACGGCCGCATCGCCCTGAAGTTCGGCGCCGCCGAGCTCGAAGCCAAGATGCCCGTGCTGACCGAACTGCTCGGCGTCTGAAATCCAATACTCACCAACACCTCTGAGGAGACACATCGTCATGAAAACGAAATCCAGTCTTATCGCCGCCGCAGTCGCTACGCTTGTGCTGGGCATTGGCGCAGCGCAGGCGCAGGAAAAAGTGAAGATCGGCTTCATCACCGACCTGTCGAGCCTGTACGCCGACCTTGAAGGCAAGGGTGGCGCCACCGCCATCCAAATGGCCATCGACGATTTCGGCGGCAAGGTGCTGGGCCAACCCATCGAGCTCGTAGTGGCTGATCACCAGAACAAGGCCGACATCGCCGCATCGAAGGCGCGCGAATGGATTGACACTGCTGGCGTGACCATGGTCTTCGGTGGTACCAACTCCGGTACCGCGTTGGCCACTGCGAAGGTCGCGCAGGAGAAAAAACGTGTGTACTTCAACAACGGAGCCGGCAGCTCCGCACTCACCAATGAACAGTGCTCGCCCTATACCGTGCACTATGCCTACGACACTGTGGCGCTGGCCAAGGGCACTGGCTCGGCGGTCGTGGAGCGGGGGGGCAAGAGCTGGTTCTTCTTGACGGCAGACTACGCCTTCGGCCACGCCCTTGAGGCGGACACCACCAAGGTGGTCAATGACAAGGGCGGCACGGTGGTGGGGCGTGTTAAGCATCCCCTCAATGCATCGGACTTCTCGTCGTTCCTGCTGCAAGCGCAGAACTCGAAAGCGCAAATCCTGGGTCTGGCCAATGCGGGCGGGGATACGGTCAACGCAATCAAGGCCGCCAAGGAGTTTGGTATCAACAAGTCTATGAAGACCGCCGGCCTGCTGGTCTTTCTGAGTGACATTCACAGCTTGGGGTTGAAGAACACCGAAGGCCTTTTGCATACCACCAGCTGGTACTGGGATCTGAATGACGGCTCGCGCAAGTTCGCCAACCGATTCTTGGAGAAGACCAAGCGCATGCCCACCGACATTCAGGCTGCGGACTATTCAGCCACCATGACCTACTTGAAGGCGGTCGAAGCGGTCAAGACCACTGATGCCGACAAGGTGATGGCGCAACTCAAGAGCATGAAGATTGATGACTTCTACGGCAAGGGTCAGATTCGTGCGGACGGTAGCTTCATCCACGACATGTATCTCGTCGAAGCGAAATCACCCTCTGAATCGAAGAAGCCTTGGGACTACTTGAAGGTCCTAAAGACACTGCCGGGAGACCAGCTCTTCACGACCAAAGCAGAGAGCAAGTGCGCGCTCTGGAAATAACCCATCAAGGCTTTGCGCATTTCGTGTGTCGTGCGCATCTTTCCCTTTAAAGGGAAAGATGCGTGCGGTGACTCCACGTAACGCAAGAGCTGTTGGTTTTCTGAAACGCTTATGAACATTTCCCTTCCCGCCTTGTTGAGCCAGCTCCTTCTGGGGCTGGTCAACGGCTCGTTCTACGCCATCCTGAGCCTCGGGCTGGCGGTGATCTTCGGTTTGCTCAACGTCATCAACTTCGCGCACGGCGCGCTGTTCATGCTCGGGGCCGTCCTCACGTGGATGGCCATGGAGTACCTGGGCGTCAACTACTGGGTGATGCTGATCGCCGCGCCGATCCTCATCGGCCTGTTCGGCGTGGTCATCGAACGGCTGCTGCTGCGCTGGATCTACAAGCTCGATCACCTCTACGGCCTGCTGCTCACGCTGGGCCTCACGTTGCTGATCGAAGGCGTGTTCCGCTCGGTCTATGGCGTGTCGGGTCTGCCTTACGACGCACCCGATGCGTTGTCGAGCGCCACCGACCTGGGCTTCATGGTGCTGCCCAACTACCGCGCCTGGGTGGTCGTGGCCTCGCTGGTGATCTGCTTCGCGACCTGGTACGTGATCGAGAAGACCCGCCTGGGCGCCTACCTGCGCGCCGGCACCGAGAACCCGCGCCTGGTGGAAGCCTTCGGTGTCAACGTGCCGCTGATGATCACGCTGACCTACGCCTTCGGCTGCGCGCTCGCCGCCTTCGCCGGCGTGCTGGCGGCGCCGGTGATGCAGGTGTCGCCGTTGATGGGGCAGAACCTCATCATCGTGGTGTTCGCGGTGGTCGTGATCGGCGGCATGGGCTCCATCATGGGCGCCATCCTCACGGGCCTGGGCCTGGGCGTGATCGAGGGGCTCACCAAGGTTTTCTATCCAGAAGCATCGTCTACGGTTGTGTTCGTGATCATGGTCATCGTGCTGCTCATCCGCCCCGCCGGCCTGTTCGGCAAAGAGAAATAAGGCGAGCGGCATGAACATGAAAAAAATCTCCACCGTCGTCTACGCGCTGCTGCTGGTCGCCCTGGTGCTCGCGCCGTTCTTCGGCGCCTACCCGGTGTTCGTGATGAAGCTCATGTGCTTCGCGCTGTTCGCCGCGGCCTTCAACCTGCTGTTGGGCTACACCGGCCTGCTGTCCTTCGGCCACGCGGCCTTCCTGGGCGGCTCCGCGTACGTGGCGGGCCATGCGATCAAGGTCTGGGGCCTCACGCCCGAGCTGGGCCTGATCGCGGGCACGCTCACCGGCGCCTTGCTGGGCTGGCTGTTCGGCGTGCTGGCCATCCGCCGCCAGGGCATCTACTTCGCGATGATCACGCTGGCGCTCGCGCAGATGATGTTCTTCGTCGCGCTGCAGGCCAAGTTCACGGGCGGCGAAGACGGCCTGCAGGGCGTGCCGCGCGGCAAGCTCTTCGGCATCGTCGACCTGTCCAACGACCTCACCATGTACTACGTGGCGCTGGTGATCGTGGTCGCGGCCTTCCTGCTGATCGTGCGCACCATCCACTCGCCGTTTGGGCAGGTGCTCAAGGGCATCAAGGAAAACGAGCCGCGCGCGCTCTCGCTGGGCTACGACGTGAGCCGTTTCAAGCTGCTGGCCTTCGTGATCTCGGCCGCGCTGTCGGGCCTGGCCGGCTCGCTCAAGACGCTGGTGCTGGGCTTCGCCACGCTGTCCGACGTGCACTGGACCGCCTCGGGCCAGGTCATCCTGATGACACTGGTGGGGGGCCTGGGCACGCTGTCGGGTCCCATCGTGGGTTCGGCGGTGGTCGTGCTGCTTGAGAACAAGATCGGCGAACTCGGCAACTTCCTGGCGCGCATCACGACCGTCGACTGGTTCAATACGCTGGGCGAGTCGGTCACCATGGTCACGGGCCTGATCTTCGTGATCTGCGTGCTGGCCTTCCGTAAGGGCATCATGGGAAAGATCATCGACTTTGTGAATCGTGTATGGGACGCGCCAACAAGACGATAGAGGATCGGTTCGTCTCGGAACATCATCTGATGTGATATCGAGTACCTCACCTTGGAAAAGGCTCTTCTCGCTTCTGAAGGCGTGGCCCTGGGGGATCAACTCTCAGGGCTAGGTAATAGAAAACGCTCTTGTCTAGGTTGGCGCTGAAGGCGTGGAAGTCAATGGCCTGCGCAACGTTTGAAATTGCTCGGTCGAAACAACCGGGCGAAGCGGTGCGCAAGATCTGCTCCTGAGCCCTGGTCCACGCGTCGCGGTCGCGCAGCGCGAAAGTAGATGAGAACGCTCGATCCACTAGAGATCGTGTGATCAACGTTTCAGTGGTGTCTGAACGCCGTGTGCTTATGCATCAGGTGCGAGGTTGTTCGATCCCGCAGTCTGAAGCAGAGCACATAGTTCAAGGGAATCGGAGCCCAGATCGGCCTGAGGGCGGAAGAGAAGTGTTGTGCCCGAGAGGAGTTATTTCGCTGGCGAGGGGCGTCGCGAGGGATGCTGGCTGGCTTGATCTACGTCAGCGCTTTGTGCGGTGGTACTGATCGCATGTGTGATTCGAAAACGCTTGGAGGGAGAGGATGTCTGCACGCGCAGCTGATAGAGGACACGTGCTCAGCCTTTCCCTCAGCGCGATGCTTCTCCTCGACCAGTCTTCGGTCGAATTACTCCTCGCTTAAATTTGAAAAGCTCCATATATGCTTAAAGGTAAAGTTGCACTCGTCACCGGATCCACGGGGGGCATCGGTCTGGGAATTGCAAAGGCATTGGCCGAAAAGGGGGCAAACATCCTGCTCAACGGGTTTGGCGATACAGCGCAAATTCAGAAGCTGAAGGAAGAAATTTCCGGGCGCTGGGGCGTGCGTGTGGCGTACAACGGCGCAGACATCTCCATTCCGGCGCAGGTAGCCGAAATGGTGTCCCAGTGCATCTCCGAATTGGGCAGCGTAGATATCCTTGTCAATAACGCCGGGATTCAGCATACAGCTGCTGTTGAGGATTTTCCGGACGACGTGTGGGAGAAAGTGATCGCGACCAACTTGTCTTCGAACTTCTATGCCTGTAAGGCCGCATTGCCACACATGCGAAGCCGAAACTGGGGGCGAATCATCAACGTGGCATCAGTTCATGGGCTGGTCGGCTCGGCCTCAAAGTCGGCCTATGTCGCGGCGAAGCACGGTGTGGTTGGGCTGACCAAGGTGATCGCACTGGAGACCGCTCGCAGCGGAATAACATGCAATGCGGTCTGCCCCGGCTGGGTTCTGACACCACTGGTACAGAAGCAGATCGATGATAAGGCGGAGCATCAGGGCGTCTCGCGAGAAGAGGCTCGAGCGTCACTGCTCGCCGATAAGCAGCCCTCTTTGGAGTTTGCGACGCCTGAACAGGTTGGTGGGATTGCTGTGTTCCTAAGCTCTGCACCGGCAGATCAGATACGAGGTGCAACATTCAGCGTCGACGGCGGGTGGACTGCCCAATGAGGGGGCTTCAATGAGAACAAAGATCGTTTCTGCCGCCGAGGCCATTGCGATCATGCGCGATGGAGACACACTTTGTTGCTCAGGATTCGGTTCCAACGGCGTTCCCGTCGAACTCATCACCGCACTTGAGAAGCGTTTTCTAGAGACTGGGGCGCCACGCGACCTCACTCTGCTTTTTGGCGGAGGGCCCGGCGATGGCGCGAGTGGAGGCGTGAACCATCTTGCGCACGAGGGACTCCTTAGATGCGTAATTGGAGGGCATTACGGCTTGGTCCCGGAGGTCGGCAAGCTGGTGATGGAAAACAAAGTCGATGGCTGGAACTTGCCGTTGGGGGTTATTTCGCATCTCTATCGAGACATGGCTTGTGGATTGCCGGGAAGCTTCTCGCGAGTTGGGCTGGGCACTTTTGTTGATCCGCGGTTAGAAGGTGCGAAAGTCAACACACGCACGCAAGGGGACTTGGTCAGGCTCATGGAAATTGAGGGGCAGGAGTTTCTTTTCTACAAGGCAATCCCCATCAACGTGGCGTTCATCCGCGCGACCACTGCAGATCCCGAGGGAAACTTGACGTGTGAACGAGAGAGTCTGACGCAAGATACTTTGGCCATCGCAACCGCGACAAGGAATGCAGGTGGTCTTGTGATCGCGCAAGTCGAACGCATCGCGGAGTATGGTTCTCTCAATCCGCGCAGTGTGCGGGTTCCTGGGATTCTGGTTGACTGTGTGGTCGTCGCGGATCCTGAGAATCATATGCAGACCTTTGGTTCCTTGTACAACGCGGCGTACTCATCCGAGGTGCGCGTGCCGATGGAAGCGTTGGGCGCGATGCCGTTTGACGAGCGCAAAATTATTGCCCGTCGCGCTGCGCTCGAACTGATGCCCAATGCGGTTGTCAATCTTGGGATAGGCATGCCCGAAGGCGTGGCTCTCGTGGCTGCGGAGGAGAAGATTCTTCGCTACATGACACTGACCGCGGAGTCGGGGTTGATCGGCGGCGTGCCTCAAGGGGGACTGAACTTCGGTGCTGCTGTAAATGCTGATGCAGTGATCGATATGAACCAGCAGTTCGACTTCTACGACGGTGGGGGATTGGACCTGGCGTGTCTTGGAATGGCTCAGTGCGACGCGGACGGAAACATCAATGTCAGCCGCTTTGGCTCCAAGCTGGCGGGAGCCGGAGGATTCATCAACATTACTCAGAACAGCCGCGTCGTCGTCTTTGTCGGGACTTTTACCGCCGGCGGGTTGGATATCGCAGTGGAAGATGGGAGGCTACTCATCCGAAAGGAAGGCAGAGCCCAGAAGTTCGTCCGGCAACTTGATCAGGTGACGTTCAGCGGGGCGTACGCGCTCAAGCGTGGCTTGCGCGTGCTCTATGTGACCGAACGTTGTGTGTTCAAGCTCGGTGAAGAAGGCATTGAGTTGATCGAGGTCGCGCCTGGCATTGATGTCGAGCGGGACATCATTGCGCAGATGGATTTTTCTCCCATTGTCATCAACCCCACGTTGATGGATGAGCGCATCTTTCACGATGAACCGATGCATTTGAAAGACGCATTGCTATCAATCAGCCTTGCTGACCGAATGAGCTATGTTTCAGAAAAGGAAACAGCTTTCTACAACTTTCAAGGGTTGAAGATTCAGACAAGGATGGATGTCGAGGCAGTCCGCGGAACCGCTGAGAAATTGCTCCAGCCGATTGGCAAGAAGGTCCAACTGATCGTCAACTATGACGATTTTCGAATCGATGAAGGCGTACTGGATGACTACGCAGAGATGGTGCGTGATCTGAGTGAGCGCTACTACACCACGGTGTCACGCTATACGACCAGTGCATTCATGAGGTTGAAGCTCGGTGAGGCACTTGAACGCCGAGGAGTCGCCGCGCATGTGTATGAAAGCCGAAGCGAAGCTGGGAGGTCCAAGCTGTAAGGATGCGTACGTTCTCTGTTCGCGCGCGTAGGCGGCTGCCAAGGAGTCGGTGGGGAGAGGAGCTAGTGATCTACTAGCCAATGCGGTTTAAGCTCGGTGTTTACCCGTGTTCGATGGCTCGAATCTTGCGATCCCTGTGCCTGTGTCGATAGACTAAATCCAGTTTGCTGAACGCAGTTCGATTCAATGAACTTTACAGCTCCCGAGACATTCTGCGTGGCACAGTTGCAATGGGTGTCGCGCTCTTCATCAGCAGCATGCCGCCCTCCCTCTCGTCCAACGAATCCACCGTGCCCCAAGCTGCGGCCGCACCATTGGTGCCGGCTGTCGCGCGTGCACTGACTCTGCTCAACCTGCTCGCACAGCGCCGAGAGCCGATGAGTCTGACGCAACTCACGAGCGAGCTCGCATTGCCGAAGAGCAGCGTGCATGGTCTGTGCAATACGTTGCTTGCATTCGGCTACTTGCGCCGTCAGCCTGGTGGTTTTTTCCTGGTTGGGCCACGCGTAATGGGGTTGGCTGGGGCTTTTCTCGCTGACACGGACGAGGCACAAGAGTTCAATGCACTGTGGGCGGACGGCAGTCCTCAGCCCGAGGAGACCATTGTGCTCTCCGTGCTTGATGAGAGCGATGCTCTTTACCTTGCTGCGCGCAAGGGGACGCGGCCGTTGGGTCTTGCCTTCAACATCGGCACTCGGTTGCCGGCCTATCTTTCGGGCAGCGGCAAGGCGATCCTCGCATTTCGCGATCCAGAGGAAGTGCGTCGACTCTATGCAGATGGTCTGGTGACGCACCTTACGAACAAAGCCCCGAGTGATATCGACGACTTGCTCAAAGAACTCGCCCAAACACGCAAGCGCGGATACAGCATTGACGATGAGACTGTACGCGAGGGCGTCTACTCGGTTGGTGCCCCAGTATTTGATGCTACTGGTCGTGTAGTGGCTGGCATCGCGGTGTGCGTCAACAAGGCCGGACTCGGTTCTGACCGCGGTCGGCGATACCATGAGGAGGCACTGAGTGTTGCACGTCGGCTGTCGCATCGACTCGGGGGCGAAGTGCCTATCGGCTTCGCGACTGAGACTCATGATTCGCGCGACGTTCATAGTTCGCGCAAGGCCTTGGCCGCGGCGCCGCTGAAAACCCGCAAACGAAATTGAGCGTCGGCAGCGTTTCCTCCGATGTTGGGGGTTGGATAAGTTGAGGGCTTCCCGAGACTTAGAAGTCTCAGAAGCCTCGTGTGCAAATTAGAGTGGATTGGTACGCCTGGACTGAGTGGGAAAGAGCGTCGATCTGTAGTTCGTCACTCCTTGTCCAGAAAAATGAATCTCCGAGCGATAGGTTTCTGTGTGAGATGAGCGCCTCTCTCTGAGAGATTGAGTGCCGAATTCAAAGCACTAACCGTAGCTCGCGTAGAAAAATGGGGACGTCTACGCAAGTTGCATCGGGAACTTTGCAAAGCAAAGGGATCGCTCGTCCTCCGTTTCGGCTCCGAGGATCTAGTCGGCAACGATCCGAATCCAAGGGTTGAGGGGTACTAGCAACTGCTAGCTTCCTAGCAACTGGTGGACGTCAGCTTCTGGACATGGCGACGGCTGCTCGATCACTTGCATCGGATGCCCGGGCGACTTTCTTCCTATCGATGTAGGTCAACGCTGTTTTCCATCAAGACATCAATTTTCAAAAAGAACGAGGAGACAAGTCGTGAAGATATGCGCATGTGGAGTGTCGCGTTGGTGTGTGGCATTAGCTATCTGGTTTCTGTCTGGAACGAGCACGGCTCTAGGTGGGTCGACCGCGCCTGATCTGGTGATCGGTCAAGTAGCCCCCTTGTCGGGTGTGCTCGCAAGCACAGGGCGGCAGATGGTCGTGGGCGGAAGGATCTACTTCGACTGGATCAATGATCGTGGTGGCGTGCATGGAGCCAAGTTACGCCAGGTTGTGATGGACGACGGCTACGAGGTCGAAAAATCTGTCCAGCAGACACGCAGCTTGTTGGCTCAGCCGGATGTGGTTGCCCTGTTTGGCTTTGCCGGAACAGCAAATGTGGCGCGGCTCTTGAGTGAGGGAGTTCTAGCTCAAGGTGGCGCGGCGCTGGTGGCTCCATATACAGGAGGGGAGCCGTTGCGGAGTCCATTCAATCCGTGGATTTTCCATGTGCGAGCGGGCTACGCTGATGAGGCCGAACACTTAGTGCAGCATCTCGTCACGCTGGGCGTGAAGCGCATCGGTGTGATGCATCAGGATGACGCCTTCGGGCACGCAGGGCGCATGGGCGTTGAGGCGGCCCTCACTAAGCGAAACCTCGAACTGGCGGTCTCAGCAAGCTATGCACGCAATACCGATGAAGTGAGTGCGGCGGTGAACGCCATTCGTCATTCTGATGCGCAAGCAGTCGTCATGATATCTATCAATAGGCCGACGGCTGCCTTTATCAAACGCTATCGGGAGGCAGGCGGGCGGGCGCAGCTTTACAACATCTCGGTGGTTGACCCGAATGAACTGGTGGCGCTTGCAGGACTCAAGAACGCGCAGGGGTTGGGCATCAGTCAAGTCGTTCCCTATCCCTACACTGCGAACCTCTCAGTGATTCGTGAATATCACGAGTTGCTGAAAAAATATGCGCCCGGTGAAGCTGTGAACTACACAAGCTTCGAGCAATTTCTCGGGGCAAAAGTGCTGGTGGAAGGATTGCGTCGAGCCGGGCCACGGCCTACACGATCGCGTGTTGTCGCTGCACTCGAATCCATGCAAGCCTATGATCTCGGAGGCATAGAAATCCACTATGCACAAGATCAAAGAGTGGGATCCCGCTATGTGGAGGTGACGCTGATTGGCAGCAGCGGGAAGCTACTCAAATAGAGTATTCGCAGGAAGAGCCTCTCGGCGAGGTGACTCTGGACTCTGATTCCTCTCGAACGCAGGGCTCGCCGCGGTCCGGCGGTCAATCTCGCAGCCCATTGGGGCTTCCTGAGTTCTTGAGTAACTCCAGCAGTGCGCGACTGATTGGGCTTGAGCTTCGGTCATAGGTGACCAATCGCATCGACGGTAGTTCTGGCCAGGCCTTATCGCCCTGGGGCAAGCAAATCAATCCGTTGTCGAGGGCGGACTCACATAGGACCGAAACGCCCAATCCCTGCCGGACACAGCCTTGAACACCCAATACACCACTCAACGACACGGCCTCCCGCCATGGATGGCCCCGGGTGTTAAGTGCAGACACAGCGGCTGTGCGAAAGGCGCAAGGGGCTGGTAGAAGGCATAGGTCGGTGAGGCCCGATGGCGCGGCCATGTGCTGGCTGCTAACCCAGACCAGCTTCTCTTCGGAAAAGCTCTGTGGGGAGCCGCGCCCTTCCTGTTCCATGACGAGTGCTATGTCCAGGTCTCCGGTATCGAACTCTTGAAGCAGAACGCCACTCATGGCGACTCGGACGCTAAGGTCAACTCCGGGCAGCAGCCGGCGGATACGACTCAGAAGCTCAGGCAATCGATGAGGTGCGAGGTACTCCACCACGCCGAGTCGCAACTGCCCTCGCAGTCGGTTGCGTCCCACCGAGCCGATCGCTTCGTCGTTCAGCCGTAGCAAGCCGTTGGCGTGGTGAAGAAACTGCTCTCCAGCAGCAGTAAGTTCTACGAGTCGACTGCTTCGCTGAAGAAGCTCGACGTCCAGCATCTGTTCGAGGCGCTGAATGCGCGTGCTGACTGCGGACTGAGACCTGCACAGGCGTTTGGCCGCCGCGGTGAAGCTGCGCGCGTCCGCGACGGTGACAAAGCACCGAATGAGGTCCATATCTAGATCCTGCAAGATCAATCCTTGATTCCGATGGAAGCGATTCGAATTATGCGTTTTTCGGATTGATCCCCGCTGCCTAGACTTCTCTTCATTGATTTTTGGAGTTGAAGATGAAGGCAGTTTGGTACGAGGAAGTGGGCGCTGCGCGCAGCGTTCTGAAATGCGGCGAGCGACAGATCCCGGTCCCGGGAGTCGGCGAGGTCCTGGTGCGGCTTCATGCGTCGGGTGTCAATCCTTCGGACGTCAAGGCTAGAGCTGGAACTCGAGGTGGGAAAAGTGAATTGCCCTATCCCTTTGTGGTGCCCCACAGCGACGGTGCGGGTGTTGTTGTCGAGGTGGGGGGCGGGTGCCGCCGGGTCACGCCTGGCAACCGCGTCTGGATCTGCAACGGTCAATGGCGTCGGCAGTACGGGACAGCTGCCGAATACATCGCGATTGACGAAAACTACTGCTTTCACCTGCCAGATTCGGTGAGCTTCGCCACAGGGGCTGCGCTGGGTATCCCCGCGCTTACAGCGTGCCATGCTACGACGGGATACGGGGATCTAGCGGGGCGCGCTGTGTTGATCAGTGGCGGCGCGGGCAATGTCGGGAGGCTGGCTATTCAGTTTGCCAGACGCGCGGGGGCCTTTGTCATTGCTTCAGGCCGCGGGGCGGCTGACAAAGAGCATATCGCCAGTGCGGGGGCAAACGCCTTTGTCGATTTCACCAGTACCTCCTTTGTTGGCGATGTGCTGGCGGCAACCCATGGCCGACACATTGATCACGCGGTTGAAGTCGAATTTGGGGCAAATGCAGAGCATCTCTCTGAACTTTTATCTGAGCGTGCAACGGTCGTCACATATGGATCCGCGCGGGTGTTGCGTCCGGATCTCCCCTTCTACAAGTTCCTCTTCAAGGGCATCCGACTGCAGTTCCTGCTGGTATATCTGTTGACTCAAAGTGAGCGTTTCGAGGCTGCAAATCGTGTTATCGCCTTGCTCGAGAACGGTCAACTCGATGTGCCAATCCACTCAGAGTTGGGCCTCGTCGACTGCGCTGTGGCGCATGAATTGATCGAAGATTCCGGTCGAAAAGGTGCTGTGGTACTAAGGATGGCGGAGGCTGCATGAGCGATCGTCGGAACCGCTACGAAAGAGTGGCCCTGGTGACGGGCTCGACCAGCGGAATTGGACTGGCAATTGCTCAAGCGCTGATTCTTGATGGATGGATGGTTGCCCTCCACGGTCTTGGAGCCGCGCAGGAGATCGACAGCGTGCTGATGCAAGTCGCCTCGCAAGTGGGATTTTCCAACATGCCACGCCATTTCCATGCCGATCTCAGGTCGCCCGAACAGGCGCGTGGACTGGTGTCTGAGGTTGAGTCCAAGTTGGGGCGCGTGGATCTGCTAGTGAACAATGCCGGGATACAGCACACCTCGCGAGTCGAGGATTTCCCGACCTCGAAATGGGACGAGATCATGGCGATCAACCTGTCCGCTGTGTTTCACGCTTGTGCAGCAGCGTTGCCTGGGATGAAGCGGCGCAACTTTGGGAGAATCGTCAATATCGCGTCCATCCACGGCTTGGTGGCTTCTGCGGAGAAGGCTGCCTATGTATCTGCCAAGCATGGCGTAGTGGGGCTGACAAAGACCATCGCGCTAGAGAACGCCAGATCGAATATCACCTGCAATGCGATATGTCCAGGGTGGGTCAGGACGCCGCTTGTCGAGGCGCAAGTTCATCACAGGATGTCTGCCATGGGGCTTGATCATGACGCCGCCGAGAGGACTCTGCTTGCAGAGAAGGAGCCCTCTCAGCGTTTCACCACGACTGAGCACATTGCTTCAGCAGTTGCATTTCTCATCAGCGAGGCGGGAAGCAATATCACTGGTATCAGCCTTGCGATGGATGGTGCATGGACCGCGCAGTAGGTGGCGCATCGGCAAGTGGTCTGCTGCAAGCAGCGTGACATGGCTTAGGCGGACGTGAGTTCAGGAGGCTCCGAAAACGGAAGGGCCGGTCGTGTCAGGGCGTCAGAGGTTGCAGGCCTGTCCTTCTGCCCCATCACTTCGGCAAAGAGAACATGTCTTGTTGCAAGGCATTCAGGCTGAGCTCATAGGGGGCGGCATCCCCGCCGAGGCTACGGGTCGCATCACTAGCTGACCTCAGAACACTCCGACATGCTGCGAGCATGGCGTCTGGAGGGGACAGGCGTTGCCTTGGTCCGGACAGGGCAAGCGCACCCTGCAGTTCGCCCATGACGCCGAAAACAGGGGCGGAGACCGACGCGGTGTCCGGCTCCCGCTCACCGTAGGAGACTGCCCAAAGGCGGCCGCGAATAGGATGCGTGGCTGGCGTCGGCGGCTGAGTAAATGCCTGAAGCACTTTCCCGGAGGCGCCTTGGCCGATGGGATATTCCTGCCCAATGGCAACTGCGGCCCGAACTGCGCGGACGGGTTCGATGCGGAATATTGCGATCCGAGCCTCACCATGTCGTACGTAGAACGATGCGGTCTCGCCGCTCGCGCTGCTCAGATTTTTCAGCAATGGTTCGATGACATGTTCTACATGAAACGATCGCTGATAGATGGCGGCGAGGCGCAGCGGTTGGGGCCCGACGGAGTACTGGCCGTTTGAGAGCTTTCGCACGAAGCCACCGTGCTCGAGTGCCGCGAGCAATCGCAACACAGTGCTCTTGTATAGGCCTGTCCGCCGAGACAACTCAGTGAGCGTGAGCATGTCGTCTGTCGGCCCAAAGGCCGCGAGCAGCGCGAATGCACGATCCAGTACTGCGACACCACTCGAGTCGAGCGAAATGGTCTGGGATTCGGTGAGGGCCAATGTTTCTGCCATGTCGGGTTTGTCGAGTAGGTCGGCCTGCCAGCCGGTGACCTCGAAGTTTGGCACAGTGGTCAAGCTAGCGCGCAAACGGAATCTCCGCTCTTTTGATATAGGGAAAACCCTTTATTCCCGACGATGGCTCGCCTGTATAGTTCTGCTAGATGGATTTTAGTTCTATTCAGTAGAACTTCAGATTGGAATTCCTAGCCATCCCGAGGTTCGCAGGAGCAAACATGAGCGCGAGCAACTACCTAGCGGTCCGTGAAGACTGGTTGTCCCTGTCGCAGGAAGAGGTCCTTGAGCCAGAGTTGAAGATCGTCGACGCGCACCACCATTTCTACGATCGACCCGGTTGGCACTATCTCCAAGAGCAATACATCGCTGATGCGCGATCGGGTCATGACGTGCGCGCGTCTGTGTACATGCAGGCAATGACGCGATATCGCCTGGATGGTCCAGATGTGCTTAAACCGGTTGGCGAGACGGCTTTTGTCGTTGAGTCCACTAGAGCAATGGCAAGAGATGTGCCCCAAGTAGCGCTAGGCATCGTGGGGCACGCGGACCTCCGAGTCGGCGCCGGAGTCCGAGAGGTGCTTGATGCGCACATTGACGCCGGCGAAGGGCGATTTCGCGGAATCAGGCATCTGGCGACCTGGGATGCTGACTCCACTTTAGTGAATCCCCTCTCGGCGGCGCCACGTGGACTCCTCTTGGATCGCAACTACCGTGAGGGCTTCGCTCAATTGGCCCCGCTCGGTCTTTCGTACGACGCCTGGGTGTTCTTCCCCCAGCTACTGGAGCTATTTGATCTCGCTAAAGCGTTCCCGGACACCACGATTGTCATTAATCACTGCGGTGGCATCGTTCGTATTGGTTCCTATCAAGAGCGTGGTCCAGAAGTCTTCAGGCTCTGGGCTCAATCGATGCGCCAGCTCGCTCAACTGCCCAATGTTTTCGTCAAGCTGGGCGGACTGGGCATGCGTATTAACGGCTTCGACTTTGAAAAGGGCGATGTCCCCCCCGGGTCGGAGATGCTTGCTCAGGCGTGGAGGCCATGGATCGAACTCTGCATCGAAGCATTCGGGGCGCACCGGTGCATGTTCGAGAGCAATTTTCCGGTCGACAAGGGATCGTACTCGTACAGAACGCTCTGGAACGCCTTCAAGCGACTGACCAAGAGGGCCAGCAATCAAGAACGGCAAGACCTGTTCGAAGGTACAGCCAGCCAAGTTTACCGATTGCACTGACTTGCCCCTCGCAACTCCACACCCCAAAGAAGGCGCACTTCATGCTAGCAAGAAGACTCTTGACCTGCGGCATAGTGGCTCTGAGTCTGGCGCACCTGGTCATAGTGGCCCCCGGTTTGGTGTACCTGGTCGCAGAAACAGGTGCATTCGCTCAAAGCGCATACCCCAATGCTCCCATCAAGCTCGTTGTGCCGTTTCCTCCCGCGAGTGAAGCAGATGTGCTGATGCGCTTGGTGGTCAATGAGGTGGAACGCAAAGATAGGTGGACGTTCGTCATCGACAACAGGTCGGGCGTCGGCAGCAATAGCGGGCTCGACGCTGTCGCAAGAGCAAGTAAGGACGGTTACACCCTTGGCGTGGAGCAGACCGCAAATCTAGCCATCAATCCAAGCCTCCACAGCAAGGTCTCGTATGACGTGGAGAGCGATTTTTCCCCCGTCGTTCTCCTGGCGTCGCAGCCGATGGTGCTTGTCGTGTGCGCCGCATCGCCGATCAAACAGCTCGCAGATCTCCAGGCTCTGTCCAAGAGAAGGCCGCTCTCCATGGCCTCGGTAGGGGTCGGCAGCGTGGGGCATATCACCGGCGAGATGTTTGCGAAACGTGTTGGCATCAACATGATGCATATGCCCTACAAGGGCGCCGGTCCAGCTGCGAGTGACCTGTTAAGAGGGATCACCGACTTCTACTTCGCGACTCCCCCAAGCGTCATCTCTCTTGTCAAGAGCGGAAAGCTGCGCGCCTTGGCCGTGACTTCGTCCACGCGACTCGATGTTTTGCCCAACGTACCCACGGCAGCCGAGGCTGGTTACCCAGGGTTTGTGGCAGAGGACTGGAAGGCTGTTGTGGCCCCGGCGGGAACGCCGCCTGAGGCCATCGCGACCATCAACAAGGTCATGAATGCTGCACTGATGCATCCAGCGGTGGTCGAGCGACTGAGGGGCGACGGCAGTGTGCCGCGAGGAGGCACTGCGGCGGAGCTAGGCGCATTCATGAAGAACGAGCAATCCCGTTGGGGCCTTGCCGTACGGGACTCGGGTGCCAAGCTTGACCGAGATTCAATTTGATTAAACGTTGGAGACCAAATGAAAGCCAATATGACTCGCCGCAGCCTTATGCTTGTCGGCACCGCCTGTCTGTTCGCAAACTCCGCGCTTGCGCAGAACAGGCCAATCACGATCATCGTGCCTTACGCCCCAGGTGGGAGTGCCGATCTCGCAACCCGCGTGATTGCCCAGTTCGCAGCTCCAGGCGTAGGCTCGCCCATGGTGGTGGACAACCGGACCGGTGGTGGAGGTTTGGTTGGATGGGGGGCAGCTTCGCGTGCTGCGCCGGATGGTAATACTCTGCTGACTGTCGAACTGTCGTACGCCATCGCAGCGGGGCTGCTGCCGAATATTCCCTTCGATGCCCGCAAAGCCTTCGCGCAAATCACGACCGCGGTCAAGGTGCCGCATGTCCTGGTCATCAACCCAGCTGTGCCTGCGAAAACCGTTCAGGAGTTCATCGCCCTGGCCAAGGCGCAGCCGGGAAAACTGAACTACGGATCTGGTGGCAACGGCACCAACACGCATCTGGCAGGCGAACTTTTCAAGAACACCACGGGGACTGACATCGTCCACGTGCCCTACAAGGGTGCCGGCGCCGTACTGACCGACCTGATGGGCAACCAGGTCCAGGCCCTTATCACTTCCGTGCCAACGGCATTGCCTCATATCAAGAGCGGAAAACTCAAGGCGTTGATGGTGACCGGATCAGAACGGAACGTGATGATCCCCGACGTGCCCACTGCCAAGGAGGCTGGTCTTCCCAAGATGGATATCGACTATTGGATCGGCCTTGGTGCGCCAGCTGGCACGCCGCAACCCATCATCGACAAGCTGAACAAGGAAATCGGTGCAGCGCTTGCGCAGCCCGAGGCTAGAAAGAGGTTTGCAGAAATGGGGATGACGGTAGTGACAAATTCGCCCGCGCAAGCGAACGAATTTGTCAGAAGCGAAATCCAGCGTTGGAGCGCCGTCATCAAGCAAGCTGGCATCAAACCCGAGTAGTTGAAAGTACATCATGGCACTCACCCCTCTGAAGGGCATTCGGGTCCTCGACCTCACCAACGTTCTTGCCGGTCCATTCTGCTGTCATCAACTGGCGCATATGGGCGCCGACGTGATCAAGGTGGAAGCTCGCGGCAATGGAGATCTGGCTCGGCAACTCGGCGCCGATGCGGAGCTAAATCGCTGCAACATGGGAGTGTCCTTTTTGGCGCAGAACCCGGGCAAGCGTTCCATCACCCTAAATCTGAAAAATGCCAGCGCGAAGGAAGTTTTCCTCAGGCTAGTGCAGACCGCAGATGTTGTGGTCGAAAACTTCCGGCCCGGTGTGATGGATCGTCTCGGCGTTGGCTATGAATCGTTGCTGAAAGAAAATCCGAAGCTCATCTATTGCGCCATCTCCGGGTTTGGTCAAACCGGTCCACTGCGTGATTTGCCGGCATATGACCAAATCATCCAGGGCATGTCAGGTGCGATGAGCATCACCGGCGACGAAAACTGTGCGCCTCTGAGGGCAGGGTACCCTGTCGCCGACACCATCGGAGGCCTAACCGCCGCCTTTGCTGTAGCGGCGGCTCTGGCGAACAAGCAGCGCACGGATGGGGTATTTATCGACGTATCGATGCTTGAAGCAACGATGGCAACGATGGGATGGGCGGTGTCGAACTATTTGGTTGCTGGACGTGTTCCGACTCCGATGGGCAATGACAACGTCACAGCAAGTCCTTCTGGCGTTTTCAAGACCGGTGATGGACTCATCAATATTGCGGCGAACAAGCAAGAGCAGTTCGAAGCGGTTTGCAAAGTGATGGGGTACCCAGAGTGGATCAGCGACGAGCGATTTAGCGATCGCGCTGCCCGTCTCAAGAACCGCGAAACGCTCAAATTGCTGATCGAACAAGCGATGCAAAGCCGTTCCATGGATGAATGGTGGCGGGCGCTTAATGAGGTCGGAGTACCTGCGGGCCCCGTTTACTCCGTGCCGCAAGTGCTGGAAATCCCGCAGATTGCGACGCGCGACATGATCGCGACCTATAAAAGTGTCCCGGGCGTGGGTCGCGATGTACGCGTGTTGCGTACGGGCTTCAAGCTCAATGGTGAGGCACCTTCCGTCGTGGCGCCGCCACCGCAGTTGGGTGAGCATACGGACTCTCTCTTGGCTGAACTGGGCTACGGAGTCCACGAGATCGAAACTCTGAAAGAGGTGCAAGCAGTATGAATGCAAAGACGGGCGAAGAGGTTCGACAAGACGTGCGCGATTGGTGGCGCACCTCCATCATCGAAATGGAGCCAGGAGTGATCCGCTACCGTGGCTATCCCATTGAGGAACTAATAGGCCGTGTGAGCTTCGCACAGATGATCTGGCTCATGACCCGCGGCGAACTCCCCAGCGTGGGCCAGGGGAACTTGTTAGATGCTGCGCTGATGTCTGCCGTGGATCATGGCCCTCAGGCGCCAAGCATCGGCATTGCTAGGATGGCCGCGACGTGTGGGATTGGCCTGAACAACGCGATGGCTTCGGCCGTGAATGTCTTGGGAGATGTTCATGGTGGCGCTGGCGAGCAAGCCGTGCAGTTGTACCAGAACATCGCTGCTCGCATCGAGCGTGGAGAAGATGAGATCGCTGCCGTTCAACGCGGACTGGATGACGCGATTGCCATTCACGGGAAGTTCGTTTCTGGTTTCGGTCACAGATTTCATCCGATCGATCCGAGGGCGCCGCGGCTACTCGAACTTGTCAATCAGGCAGCCGAAGCTGGTCATGTCAGCGGACGATTCGCAAAAATTGGACGCGCCGTGGAAGCGGAACTCATGTCTAGAAAGGGGGGCAGGCGCATTCCGATGAACATCGATGGTGCAACTGCCGTCATCTATGCGGAACTAGGATTTCCTGCGCCACTCGCGCGAGGATTGTTCTGCTTGTCGCGTTCGGTCGGAATTCTGGCTCACGCATGGGAGCAAACGCAGCAAGGCGGAAGAAACAAGGGCCCGATTCCACGCGAGTACATCTGGAGCTACGACGGACCCTCTCCGCGTCCGGTGCCTGCTAGCGACATGCCCCGCTGATCTCGAGTCGCGGATTGCTCTAGTTCGCGGCGATCAAAAAATTTCCGGCAGCCATTCTTGTCAATGGCTAGATGGTGCTATCCCAAAGATGGCTAGACCTCGCGTCGCGTCGTCACACATCTCACTCCCCAGGGCCGGCCTCAGGAGAAAATTCAATGTTACTCGCCCTCGGGTACGGCATGGTCTTGACCTTCATGGTGCTCATCATGACCAAGCGCATGTCAGCACTTGTTGCACTGGCGCTGGTGCCCATCGCATTTGGTCTTCTGGTCGCTTCGCCGGACGCGATCGGAAAGATGATGATCGAAGGCATTACCAAGCTCGCTCCCACCGGAGTCATGCTCACGTTCGGAATCCTGTATTTCAGCGTGATGACAGACGCAGGGTTGTTCGACCCGTTGATTCGAATGATCGTGAGAGTTGTCGGCCACGACCCTCTAAAGTTGCTGCTGGGTACTGCGATCATGGGAACGCTAGTGGCGCTCGATGGAGATGGTGCAACGACCTACGTGATTTGCATCACTGCACTTTTGCCTATCTACCGTCGCCTCGGAGTTCGCCTGCAGTACATGGCGACAGTTCTGCTCATGTCTATCGGGATCATGAACATCGTGCCGTGGGGTGGACCCACAGCGCGCGCTGCTTCGGCCATGCACATCGACGTTACGGAGGTGTTCGTTCCGCTGATCCCTGTGATGCTGTTGGGTTTCATCTATCAAATGGGTGTCGCTGCATTCTTTGGCGTCAAAGAGCGTCGACGTCTTGGCGCTCTAGCCATGCTCTCGTTAGATCACAGTCGAGAGCCTCCAGTCGACGGATCCGTAGACACACGACGGCCATTCATGTTGATTCCCAACCTGCTGTTGACGGCGCTTCTTCTGATCGCCTTGATCAAGGGCTTGCTGCCATTGCCTGCGTTGTTCTTGGTGGCTACGGCAATCGCGCTCTTACTGAACTATCCCAAGCTGAAAGATCAGCAGGCGCGCCTCGCCGCGCATGCTTCAAATGTGTTGGCCGTTGTTTCCCTCATCTTTGCTGCAGGAATCTTCACGGGCATCCTTGCGGGAACTGGAATGCTCAAGGAAATGTCGGACGGCCTTCTCAATGTGATGCCGACCTGGCTAGGGCCGTACATGGCGCCAGCGACTGCGCTGCTAAGTGCGCCAGCGACCTACGTGCTGACGAATGACGCCTTCTACTTCGGTGTGCTTCCGATTCTGACTAACACCGCCAGCACCTATGGCATCACGGCTGCAGAAATGGCTCGTGCGTCACTTCTCGGTCAGCCGATTCATCTGCTAAGCCCGCTGGTCGCGTCCACCTATCTTTTGGTTGCTATGCTCGATATCGAGTATGGGGACAACCAACGCGCGTCACTGCTTTGGGTTTTCGGGCTGGTGCTGGCGATGCTGGCAGCAGCGCTACTTTTGGGTGTAATTCCGTTGATCGCGATTCCATAGCTTGGCGAACGCGAGCCGCAGAAAATCACGAACCCGCCTTGGCACTTGAGGCCTTCAGGTTTTCAAAGCGACGAAGCCCGCCCTTGGGAACGCTGTAGACGAGGGCAACATCCACCTGCGCGGGATCCCCGCAATCTGGACCAACCACGAACTCGAACTCTCCCAGTTCCGAGCTCAGGGCCCGATGCCAGGCGTCGGGTGAATCGAGCGAGCTGGAAAAAAAGACGACAGGACGGGCAATGCTCATCCGCCAAATCCTAGGTGGGTGGGGCCGGGGCCGCAGCAAAAAAACTAACTGCGGAAGCTGAAATTTATGAGATCCCCGAACTCCGCCCGTGCCTAGTATTCCCCAAAGGCCACGCGATATGACTCCCACAGACAACTTCTTTCAACCGCTCGGCGGCAATGTTGGCGCCGACCGGAAACTGAGCCAGTGGGGGTGCGGACGAAAACTTGGACTACCAGGAGGTAGTTCATGTATTCATACGAAGACAGGATTCGAGCGGTCGAGCTGTACGTCAAGCTCGGCAAACGGGTCAAGGCGACCATTCGCCAATTGGGATACCCAACCAAGAATGCATTGAGAAGTTGGTATCGGGATTACGAGCAGCGGTCCGACTTGCCAAAGGGCTACGCGCGCTCCAAGCCCAAGTATTCTCAGGAGCAGAAAGAGGTGGCTGTCAGGCACTACCTTGATCATGGGAGCTGCATCGCATTCACCATCAGGTCGTTGGGCTATCCGGGACGCGATTCTCTGCGTTCCTGGATCCACGAATCACACCCCGAACTGCACGTGCGCATCGTCGGTCGATCTAACGCGACAGCGCGGCCGCCAGCGATGAAGCATGCGGCTGTCATCGCGTTGTGCACGCGCCAGGAGAGTGCACAAGCCGTGGCCCAAGAGCTGGGCGTGTGCAGGCCGACGCTGTACAACTGGAAAAATCAGCTACTCGGTCGCGAGGCTCCTGCATCCATGAAGCGTCAAAACGATTTACCGCCAGACCCAGAACGGGAGGACCTGGAGCACCAGCTCGAGGCCCTGCGACGCGATATCCGACGTTTGAAGCTTGAGCAAGACCTCTTGAAGAAGGCGAATGAAATCTCAAAAAAGACCTGGGCATCAACCGGCAGCTCCTGACCAATCGGGAGAAGACGCTGCTGGTTGATGCCCTGAGGCAGACGTATTCCCTTGGGGAACTGCTCAACGAAGTGGGCTTGGCCCGCAGTTCCTACTTCTACCATCGAGCTCGGCTCGATGCAGCGGACAAGTACGCCGAGGTGCGACGAACCCTCACCGACATCTTCGAGCGCAACCACTGCTGCTATGGTTACCGTCGGCTGCAGGCTTCCCTGAACAGGCAGCGCGCGAACATCTCGGAGAAGGTTGTGCAGCGGCTGATGAAGCAAGAGAGCCTGGTCGTTGCCCGACCGAAGCGGCGCAGGTACGGCTCATACCTGGGAGAGATCAGTCCGGCGCCAGACACCTTCTGAACCGAGACTTCGGGGCTGCAGCGCCCAACGAGAAGTGGCTCACCGACATCACGGAGTTCCAGATCCCGGCCGGCAAGGTGTACCTGTCTCCCATGATCGACTGCTTCGACTGCTTCGACTGCTTCGACTGCTTCGACGGCATCGTCGTCAGCTGGTCGCTCGGTACGCGCCCGGACGCTGAACTCGTCAACACGATGCTGGACGCGGCCATCGAGACGGTGGTCGATACCGAAGACCGGCCCGTCGTTCACTCCGATCGTGGCGCCCACTATCGCTGGCCAGGCTGGCTCTCGCGCATCGCCGATGCGAAGCTGATTCGCTCGATGTGGCGCAAGGGATACTCGCCTGATAACGCGGCGTGCGAAGGCTTCTTCGGCAGGCTGAAGACTGAGCTGTTCTATCCTCGCAACTGGCAGTCCACAACCATCGAACAGTTCATACAGGCGGTGGACTCCTACATCCGTTGGTACAACGAACAGCGAATCAAGATCTCTCTCGGCTCTCTGGATCCAGCGCACAAATGCCTTGCAGACTGCCTGCCACAGTGCAAAACTCAATGGCAACAGGCGCCGAGCGTAGCCTGCATGCAGGACGTAGCAGCAGGCGTCGACCATGTGCCGGCGCTCGTAGCGAGCCGGCGGTTCCAAGCTTTCTCGCTGGACGCTCGAAGAGATCGGCGACCAGTGCCCATTCGGCGTTGGTCAGGTTACTGTATTGCGGGTCTGCTTCGCGCCGATGGGCGGCTGTGTAGCTGTAGCGCTTGTGATTGGACTGACTGGATACAGGCGTTTGGAACACTCTACGCTCGGGCATCACACGCACGATGTCCTGAGCGCGCAAGGTTCTACGAATGGTTGCCGCGCCCACCGCACTGCACGCCGGTACGGCCGGTTCTTCCCGCGTCGCATGAGGCATCTGCGTGTTGATGGCGCGCAACAAGACCACTTGTGCAGATTTCATTGCCGACACCGAAACTGCACGCACTATATTCTGGGAATATTTGCCTCTTCCACCACCTTATTCCACCGAACTGCATCCGCAGCGATAAGTTGACGAAACTCCTCGGGTGTGCTGGCCTTCACTACGGACGCTTGTTGTGCCAGCATGCCCTGCACTTCGGGATCCTGCAAAGCGGAATTCAGCGTAGAGTTGAGCTTGGCAACGATGGCCGATGGCGTTTTTGCTGGGGCGAGAAAGCCCGTCCAAGCTGGCGCAATAAATCCACCAAGGCCGATCTCCGCAAAGGTCGGAACCTCAGGCAAGAGCGGCGATCGGGTCGGCGTTCCTACAGCGAGCGGGCGCAAGCGCTTTTCCCGGATGGTAGGCAATAGACCAACTATGCTATCAATGGCAATGTGCACACGTCCAGCTACGAGCTCTGGTACCGTCTCGGCAGTCCCTTTATACGGCACATGCACGATATCGGTCCCTGTGACCTGTTTGAACAACTCCATCGTTAGTTGAGCAGAGGTACTCGCGGATGCGTAGTTGAATTTTCCTGGGTGTGCCTTGATCAATGCGACCAGTTCTTGCACGCTATTCACTTTCAGAGTCGGACTAACGACCAGAATGGGGCTCGTTACTGTTGCAGTACCGATTGGCTCAAAACTGGTAACGGAGTTGTAAGGGAGATTTTTGTACAAGGCGGCATTGAGTGCATGACCGGCACCTACAAACTGGAGGGTGTAGCCGTCCGCGGGGGCATTTGCGACCGAAGTGGTTGCGATGACGTTGTTGGCGCCGGGACGGTTATCGATGACCATAGGCTGCCCCAGCCGCTCGCCCCACTTTAGTGCGATTGTGCGCGCTACAAGGTCGGTCATCCCACCCGCGGTAAATCCAACAACGACCCTTATTGGGCGGTTTGGATAGTTGGTAGAGCTCTGCGCATTTGCGGATGACACAAAGATAGTCACTGGAGCTACTAGTGCCGCGCTCATGCGTAACATGGTTCTTCTGCGAACAGAGTTCATTCTTGTCTCTAGTGGTAATTTGAAAGTCTGAGCCATTCAAAAAGTATGGCGAACGCCGATGGCCGTTGCTTTGGGATCCGCTCCGGCCGCTGTTGGAGCGATGGACACATCTGCTGCAAGCACGGCTACGGAGGCCGTTGCGTTGTTTATGCTACGCCCCCAAGTTGCATAGAGCGTGGTTCGGCGGCTGAGACTATAGGTGTAGCCTAGACCGATCACGGTGGCCTCTCGCTTAGATCCTGCGGGATTGGCTTGGCTCAGGCTCTGAACCTGTGTCGATACGGTGTGGTTTCCCATTGAGTAGGCAACTCCTATCCAGCTAGTGCGGCCATTCCACGGCGAAGAACCACGCCAGTGCCCAGTCGTAGCCGCGAAATCGCCGTTCGTGTAACGAGCGCCGAGGAGCCAATTCCGCACAGTCGTTGTGTTCCCTGTGAATGCGACGGGCATTCCGGCGGTGTTGGCGAGTTGCAGCGCTTGATATGATCCAACGAGTTCAAGATCCCCCATTGAGTACTCAGCCCCGAGGCCCCACGCATTGCTTGCGCCCTTTGGTGCTGTTCCGGGTGCGCCAGTGTTTTCCCCAAAACTGTATGCGGCCCGGACGCGCAAACCGCCAAGGTTCGGGCTGAGGTAATTCACCCCATTGCTAAAACGTACCCATCGCTCCGATGACCCAGTGATGCTGACGCTGCTTTGTAGGTTGCCGAACAGTCCAAGCGACATCGTGTCAGCCTTTAGTACGGCATGAAAGAACGGCGCATAGTCACGGCCGAAATGAAACTCGCCGATAGGTGTGTCGAGCCCGACAAATGAGCGACGATTGAAGCCCCCAGTAAAGACAGCGCCGTTTGGTGCGGTTGGAGTGGCGCTGGAAGGCTGTGGACTGAAGGCTTTAAGGGTGCCGGTATCTAGGTCAAGTCCCGTTTCGAGCGTGAACAGCGCTTTCAGTCCCGCACCTAGATCTTCGACCCCTCGTACGCCCCAACGAGAGCCTGAGAGAATGCCGGAGCTGACTTGGGTGATTTTGACGCCGTGACCACGATCGGCGACGACGAACCCTGCATCTAAGATGCCATATAGCGCCACGCTTGATTGTGCATTTGCGGCAGGCGAAAGACATATCGCTGCAACTGCAAAGCTGGCCGCAGAAAGGGGGGGGTGGTGTCTCATCGGCGTGTCTTTCATTGAATGTCTCCTGGTTTTTTTTAGGGCGAGTAATCTGACAGGTCATGCTTGAAGCAGCCAGTGCTTATCATTTGGGACGTCTTGAAGGCGCACCGCAGTCGGCTGGGGTACGACTACTTTGGCTGTCTGGGTGTCCATATCCAGATCGTGCTCTTGCAGCCGTACGCGTCTGACCTCAATCCGGTGGAATACCTGTGGGCATGGCTCAAGCCGCATGTCCTGGCCAACTGCTGTCTCGCCGACTTCGGCGAGCTGCGCGCGACAGCGCGTGATAGGCTCAAAAGCATCCAGAAGCTCTGGATGCAAGCTGCGCAGTGTCAATGTCATTGTCGTGGTACCGATCAATAAGCACACCGCGCAATGGCACCGTGTGTTTTGAACTGAAGCGCAGAAAGGTGGCGCCTCGGTGTTCCAAGGCTTTGGAGCGTCTATGAGTACTTGGCTCAGTCAGCCGCTGTAATGCGGGGGCTATGCTGTTCCCAGATGCTGACGTAGCGCCAGCGCCAGACGGTCAAACGCATCCCTTACCCTGGGGCACACGTCCATCGCCCGTAACATGCCGTGCATAGTTCCGGGGACTATTTCTACTGTGGTGAGGACATCGGCCTGCTTAAGCAATGCCGCGTATTCACCTTCCTCCTCCAGCAGAGGGTCGTATTGAGCGTTCAGGAAATATGCCGGTGGTAATCCTCGCAACTCGTCGATAGACGCGCGCAGCGGTACTGCAAGAGAATCAGTTGCGACTCCAGGCTGCGAACCGAGGTACGCAGGAACTAGCGTGCATATTGAATCGTAGAAGAGCGAAGTGTCCTTGGCGGTACGGTAGTACGGGCGCTCCGTATTCATGTCAAAGACGCCATAGACCAGTGCTTGGCAGCGGAGGCGCGGTCCTCCCTTTCTCTTTGCGAGCATGCACATGGCAGTGGAAAGCAGTCCGCCCGCGCTGTCGCCGGCAACGGCCATCCGCGATGAATCCCATCCAAGTGTTGTTCCTTGGGCGTGCGTCCAATTCAAAGCCTCCCAGCAATCTTCATGAGCCGCTGGGAAGGGGTTCTCGGGCGTTCGCCGGTAATGCACACTAACGATCGCCGCGCCTGTTGCCTGAGCAAGCTGCGCCACGATCATGTCGTGCGAATCGTGGCTCCCTGCGACGAAGCCGCCTCCATGCATATAGAGGATGACAGGCGGTGGTTCTTCGGTGGCAGGCCAATAGACTCGAAGTGGAATCTCCTTGCCTTTCAGCACAATGAATGTATTGCGCACCCGCATGCCTGCGGGCCTCGGGTAGACATAGCGCTCTCCAAGCATGTCGTACCGAAGACGGACGCCGGGTAGGCCCTGCAGTGGATTGTCTCGTGCTAGCTGTTGCATCCGATCCAGATGGGCCGCATAGCCAAGAGCGAGGTCTAGTCCTGCATATTCGTACATTCAAAGCTCCAGTTGAGGTCGTTTCTTGTGTAGGGAAAGATAGATCCCGGGCTCTTCCAAGACCGGAGTTCACTCACGTCCAGATGCGGTCCAGCAGGCTGTAGCAGGCCACCCCGGCAGCGATGTAGAAGCGCTGTAGCCCGTGCAGCGGAAGGGGCTGCACGGGCGTGATCGGGAAGGGGCAGGCCGCCGCGCCGCCGCCCGCTGTCAAGGCGGCCACGTGCCGGCCTAGGCTCGTGGCGATGGCGATGCCGCGCCCGTTGTAGCCCAGTGCCATGGTGATGCCCGGCGCGGGCTGGTGCAGGTGCGGCATGAAATCGCGTGTGATGGCAACGCGCCCGGCCCAGCGATACTCGTACTGCAGAGGCCCGAGGCCGGGGAACATCAGCGCTACCGCGCGCTCCAGGTGCGCGAAGTCGCCGGGGCCCCGCGGGTCGTTGAAGTGACCGCGTCCGCCCATCAGCAGCCGGCCCTGCGCATCCTTGCGGAAGTACAGCAGCAGTCGCTGCGAGGTCGAGCCCGTTTCGCCGCCGGGCAGGATGTGCTCACCCGCCTTGCCGAGCGGCCGTGTGGCCACGATGAAGCTGTTGGCGGCGAGCACTGTGCGGGCCAGCCCCGGCCATAGTCCGTCGGTATAGCCGTTGGTGCCCAACACCACCTGTTGCGCCTGCACGCGGTGGCCTTGGGCCGTGGTGGCGACCCAGCCGGTGCCCTGGCGCTGCAGTGCCACCACGGGCGAGCCTCCGTGCACTTGCACACCCTGCGCCTGTGCCGCGCGCACCAGGCCGCGCACATAGGCCAATGGCTGAATGCTGCCGGCGCGTCCGTCGAGCCAGCCACCCGCGAAGGCCGGAGTGCCGATGCGTGCGGCCACGGCCGAGCGGCCCAACGTCTCCACGCGCACGCCACGCCGCTCCCATTGCTGGGCGCGAGCGTGCATACCGTCTATCGCCTGCTGGGTGTAGCCCACCTGTAGCCAGCCGGCTCGCACGGGGGCGCAGTCGATGGCGTGGCGCTCGATCAGCTTGTATACGAGGTCGGCCGAGTGGGAGACGGCGTCAATCAGCGGCTCGGCGCGCGCAGCACCGTAGACGCGCACCAAGTCGTCGGGGTCGTGCTTGAGCGTGGGGTTTACTTGCCCGCCGTTGCGCCCTGAGGCGCCCCAGCCGGGCTCGTGCGCATCTAGAACGCACACGCTGGCTCCGTCCTCTGCCAGGTGCAATGCGGCGGATAGGCCCGTGTACCCCGCGCCAATCACAAGCACGTCGGTTGACGAGGGGGCACTGAGCGCGGGTGTGTTGGGGGCTTGGGGTGCTGTGGCGGCCCACAGCGAGGGGGCGTCGGGGTGCGAGCCGATGGAGGGGGCACTCATGCCGTATCTCCGTCCGGCGCATGACGCAGGAAGGCCGGTTGCACAGGCATGTCCATGGGCTCGTTGCTGGGTGAGTGCTTCGTTGCCTCATCAGTCAAAAATTCAAATCGCATGAATCAATCATCACTACATGCGAGGCTGATAAAAATACGTAAAAACCACTAAAAGATTCGATAATATCGATATGCGATATTTAAAATGGCGTCTGCTATGCTTCTCACATGAGCACGCCGCAATCGCCCGAAGAAGACGCGAACCCCTTGTTCAATCAGTCGCTAGAAAAGGGGCTGGCCGTGCTCTGCGCCTTCAGTGCGCAGCGGCGCAGCATGACGCTGGCTGACGTGGCGGCGGCGGCGGGCATCAGCAAGAGCTCGGCGCAACGGATGGTCTTCACCCTGGAACAACTAGGTTTTGTGCGAAAGCATCCGCAGACGCGTCGCTACTTGCTCGCACCGCGCGTGATGCGCATCGGCTACAACTACCTGGCAGCCAACACGCTGATTGATCTGGCCAATCCCTATCTCTCGGAGCTCGCCACCGTGACGACCGAGACCACCTGCCTCACCGAGCCCGACGGGCTGGAGATGGTCTATGTGGCGCGCTTCGTCAGCGCCCAGTTTGTACCGGTGCACATGCCCATCGGTAGCCGCATCCCCATGTACTGCACGGCATCGGGCCGGGCCTGGCTCAGCGCGCTGCCCGATGCGGAGGCCTTGGCGCTGTTGCGCGCGAGCGAGCGTGCCGTTCACACGCGCTTCACGATCACCGATGAGTCGGCCATTCTGGCCGAGTTGACCCAGGCGCGCGAGCGTGGCTACGCCATCAATCGCGAAGAACTGTTCCTGGGTGACATGACGCTGGGTGCTCCTGTGATCGACAGCCACGGCCGGCCTGTGGCTGCCGTGCATATCGTGGCCCCCACCAGCCGCTGGACGCGCGAGGAGGCTGAGAGCCGCTTGGGGCCCTCGCTGCTGGCTTGTGCGCGCACCCTGAGCAATTCTGTGCGTGCCCTAGGCTGAGGGCGTTCGTCTATTTTCATTCCAAGGCCCCTCGCCCTATAAGCGTCCAGACAATTGCGCGTGCATTGCCCAAGCAGGGCCCCGTCGCGGTGCTATTGAGCACGCCTGCCTGCAGCATCCGACGTCGACTTCGCCGGTCAGCAGCGGCACCATGTCGGAGCCGACCGTGATGATGGTGACGTCCTTCTCGGCGATCTTGTTCTTCGCCAGCAGGGCGCGCAGCAGGATGGCCGCGGTTGAGGGGATGCCGACCTTCTTGCCGATCAGGTCGGCGGGTTTGCGCACGGGATTCTTGGCCAGTGAGAAGAAGGTGAACGGATGCTTCTGGGCGCCGACAGCGAAGCACTTGATCGGCAGGCCCTGCGAGACGGCCAACATTACCGAGGGGCTGGACGAAACCTAGCCCACCTCATAGCGGCCAGAAGCCACGATGGCCACGCCATCGATGTTCGGTCCACCGGGCTGGATGGCGAACTCGATGCCTTCCTGGTCGTAGAAGCCCAGCCGCTTGGCCACTACCTCGCCGATCTGGTTGATGCTGGGGATCCAGCCGAGCTGCATGTTGATGCGCGCCTTGCCCTGCGCGAAGGTGTCGAACGACAGCATGCTGCCGAACGAGAGGCCCCCGGCAACGAGCGAGGTCTTGAGAAGGCTTCGGCGACCGGGGTCCCGGAGATTGGCCATGGCGGATTCCCTTGTAGAAGAATTGGGAGCGGAGAGCGTGACCCTGCGTGTTGTCTTCGTCACGTTGAAGGGCCAGCGGGAGCGAATGTTAGGAGCCCACCGCGTTGCTTCCAAGGATCGTTTTTCGCGTCGGGCGCGCTAAAAATTAGGCATCGGGGGAGAGCCTGAATCGGCAAGAAGGCGATACAGAATGGGCCTCGCAACACGCAGCTTCGATATGTGCGGCTGCAGCGTGCTCAAGGTCGGTCACCATGCCGACTTGGTGATGCTCGACGCTGGATAGGTCGCCATCCCGAAAAACAAGGATCCAACACGACCAGCCGAAGGGATTCCAGCGCATTCGCCCCTACGGGCTCCGGGTCAACGGCAACCGCAAGGACGGCCTGACATGCTTTCGCGAACTCCGCTGCAACCATCCGCTAGTAATGCGGCCAAGTGCCGGCCGGGTCTTTCCAGTTCAACGCGCTACCGCGTATCAACGGCACGGGCACGGCGCAGGTGGCGGGACCGGCGTGCCACCACCAAGCCTCTCACTCTTTGACAGCAGTTGCCTGTTGGTATTCGGTCGGAACGACTGGAGGGTTGACTGAGCGTGGTGAAACGCAACTACAGCCTGCGTTCCTGTGACTAGTCCAAACTGCGATGGAAGTTGAGTGCATCGACGCGGCCGGTGCGAAGCGCCTGGAAGCCGCTGCTCAGCTGAACTCCATTGTGGTCGCTGGCACGCCGTAGTAGAAATAGCGCAGCGGCAAGGCGCCTTGCCGGAGAAATAGCCAGCCATTACGGGCTCGCAGGTCGGATAGCCGAAGGCCTGCGCTTGTCGGCGATCTACGGGGCCGCGCGCCAGCGCCCTAGACTACGATGATCGTCACCGCCAGATTGGGCTCCTTGTAGGAGCCCAGGCTTGGGCCGCGGCGTAGGACGCGTCGTCATGCATGGTGGACGGGATCGCGAGGGCGACGGTGACCTCGTCGAGCGCGTGGCTCGGTGTGGCGGCCAGCAGCATGCCGGCGAAGAGCGTGGCTGGCAGGGCCGAGGAGCGGATGGATGGATGCGTCATGGTTTCCCATGGTCGGATGCGAATGGCATATCGATGGGCGCCGCTTGCGTGGCGCTGCTGCGGCGCAGAGCCTCCCGCACCAGCGCGGCGCGGTCGATCTTCTGGGTAGCGGCCAGCGGCAGGCTCTCCGTGAACCAGATACGGCGCGGGTGCTGGTAGGCCGCGAGGTGCTGCAGCGAGAACGCTTTGAGCGTCTCCTCGTTCACCGCTGCAACGCCCGCGCGCGGCACGACGAAGGCGACCGGCTTGGTGCCCTTGATCTCGTCCGGCAGCGCAACGATGCTGGCTTGCTGCACGGCCGGATGGCGTTCCAGCACCTTCTCTATCTCTCCGGGGTAGAGGTTCTCGCCGCCGCTCACGAACATGTCGTCGCGCCGCCCGACGAAGGTGTAGAAGCCCTCGTCGTCGCGCCGGAAAACGTCGCCGGTGATGTAGAAGCCGTCCGCGGTGAAGGGCGAGAGATCGGGCCGCTGGTGGTAGCCCTGCATCAGGCCGGGGCTGCGGATCTCCAGCACGCCCTCGTCGCGTTCTGCCCCCGCGTCGTCGGCCAGCCGTACCTCCACCTGCGGATGCGGAAAGCCGACCGCGAGTGGTGGCGTGGGCAGGCCCAGGGGATGTGGGCCGAAAACGACCGGGCCGCCTTCGGTGGTGCCGTAGGCGTTGATGATGCGCGCGTTGGGCAGACGGCTGCGGATCTGCTCCAGCAGACCGGGACTGATTGGCGCGGACCCCATGCGCACGACGCGCACCGAGGACAGGTCGGCCGCCGCGAGAGCGCTCCGTTCGCGCAGCATCATCGCGATCATCGGCGGCACCGCTGTGAGCCAGGTGCAACGGTAGCGGTCGATGGCGCCGATGTAGGCTGTCGTGTTGAACTGCGGCAGCAGCACGGCGGTGGCATGGGATGCCAGGGTGAGCAGCACCAGCGCCAGCGCGTTCATGTGATAGAGCGGCGCTGCGACGAGCACGCGCTCGTCGGCCAGCGGCGTCGCCGCGCGGCGCATCCGCACGACCCAGCGGTGGCTCGCATGGCTCAGTCGCACGCCCTTAGGCTGGCCTGTGGAGCCGGAGGTGTAGAGCAGCAGGGCCAGGTCTTCAGGCGCCGGGACATGCGGTACCGACACGTGCGGCGCTAGTGCGCCGGGAGCGCGCCACGCGTCGAAGGCCTGCGTGCCGAAGACCAGCGCCGGCAGTCCCTCGGGCACCTGGGCCCTGCGTTCGGCATCGCACAGCACCAGCTGTGCGCCGCTGTCCCGTAGCACGAAGGTGATCAGCGGGGCCGGCAGCTTGAAATTGACCGGCACCGCGACCAGCCCGGCCCGCAGGATGCCCAGGAGCGAGACCACGTAGTCGACCGAGTTGGCCGCCAACAGCGCGATGCGCTCCTGTGGCGCATGGCCCTGCGCTAGCAAGGCGCGGGCGACGGCATTGGCGCGGTCGTCGATGTCGCCGAAGCGGTGCTCGGTGGCGCGGCCGGCCGCGTCGAGCCCGATGAAGGCCACGCGTTCCGGGTCGGCGGCGCTGTCGATCACGCAGCCGAGGTTGAGGCTTTCTTCGATGCTCACGCGCTGAACTCCAGCACGGTGTGAAAGCGGGGTAGCGCGATGGCCAGGCCGTCGCGGGTCTGCGCGGCCGGCAGCGCCATCGCCGTGGCCCGGGCCGCCATCGCAGCCGGGTCCCCACCCGCGAGGCGAATCGCGCCGAAGAAGTCTTCGCGCGCTGGCAAGAACGACGCCAGCGCGCCGTAGCGCGCGTCGAACTCGGCGCGGTCCAGGAAATCCGTCGAGAAGTCCGGCGTCAACGGTCCGAGCCGGGCGTAGTCGCCGCGCAGCCGCAGCGGCGCGGGCCCGACGATGGCCAGGCCGGCGATGCCGCGCACACCGTTGGCATGAGCGGTCCATTCGGGCCGCCACAAGAGCTCCGGCGTATGGTGCTGGCAGACGTAGACGCGGCCGGCGGGCAACTGCCCCGGCAGCAGGCGCACGGTCGAGAAGCGTGCGTCGTGCGTCTGGCCGTCGATCTCCACCGGCCGCGAGAAGTGCTGCACAGGCGACACGGCGAAGCCGGCGGCGGCCAGCGCCGCGTGCGAGGCCTCGGCATCGCGGCTGGCCAGCACGAGACCGTCGATGCCCACCGGGCTGTCGAGGATCTCCTGTCGCAGCCGGCCGCCGCCTTGCGGCAGTCCGATCAGTTCCAGGTAGGCCTGGGGAAAGACCACGAGGTGGTTGATCGAGCCCAGGGTGTGGTGGCCGCGTGGCGTCAGCGTGAAGCCCAAGTCTGCGAACAGGGCCTGCGCGGCGTTGGTCTCGAAGCGGGTGTTGACGACCAGGTGGTCGAGGGAGCTCCCTGGCATGCGCGGCTCAGGTCTTGGCCGGCGCCGGCGTCGCATACACACCGCGCCCGCTCGCCACCAGTTGGCCTTCGCCGTCGAACACCTGGGCCTCGGCCACCGAGAACTGCCGGCCAAGCTTGATCACCTTGCCGGTCGCGCGCAGGTCGCCGCGCGCGGCGCGGTGGTAGTCGACGCGCAGATCGATGGTCGGCACGCCCTTGCCGGTGTGCGAGACCAGTGCCCAGTCGGCCGTCAGGTCCACCAGCGCGGCGAGGATGCCGCCATGGATGTAGCCGCCTTCGGGATTGACCACCCATTCGTCGCGGAACTTCGCTGTCAGGGCGATTTCGCCATGCGCAACGGACTGGACCTGAAGGCCCAGCCATTGGTGGTAGGGGCCGCGCTGTAGACGGGCCTGAATGTCTTCGGCACTGGGGAGCGCGGGGGATGCGGTGTCGGTCATTGTTGGGTCCGGAGAAAGAGGGAAAGGAAGCCGCAATTGGGGTGACTCATGGCGCGACGACGACCTTGCCGAGCACAGCGCGATCGCGGATCAGAGCCAGGCCTTCGGCAGCCCGCTCCAGCGGCAGCACCCGGTCGATGACGGGGTCGAGCCGGCCTTCGGCCACCAGCGCGAGCAGGGCCTTGAGGTTGTCTTCGTAGAAGCTGTTCGAGCCCTTGATATTGAGTTCGAAGCTCCAGACATAGCGCAGGTCCTCGCGCGGGTCGTGGCCCGCGGTGGCACCGCACACGAGCAGGGTGCCGCCACGCTTCAGGCTCTTGATGGAGGGCAGCCAGGTGTCGCCGCCGGTGAAATTGACGACCACGTCGACACCGCCTTCGTGGGTGCGCCGCTGCGGCTTGCCGTACTTCGCGATGACCCACTTGGAGAAATCGGTCTCGCGGTAGTTGACGACGTGGTCCGCGCCCAGCGCGAGCAGGCGCTGCGCCTTCTCATCGCTGCCGGCGGCGGCGATCACCTCCGCGCCGAGCAGCTTGGCCAGCAGCACGGTGGCTGTGCCAACGCCGCCGCTTGCGCCCAGCACCAGCACCTTGTCCCCGGCCTTGACGGTGCGGTGGGTGAACAGCATGCGATGCGCTGTGCCGTAGGCCACCGGCAGTGCCGCGGCCTGCTCGAAGCTCACCTCGTCGGGCAGCGCGATCAGCTGCGATGCATCGGCTAGCGCGTACTCGGCCATGCCGCCATCGATCATCTCGCCCATCAGGCCGACGCCGGGCTTGAGCGGGTTGACCAGCACGCGATCGCCAGGCGCCCAGTCGGAGACGCCGTCGCCCACCTCGGTGATCGTGCCTGCCAGGTCCAGGCCGATGACCACCGGCAGCGGCACCTTGATGCCGGGCATGCCCTGAACGGTGAAGACGTCGTGGTAGTTGAAGGACGAGGCACCGACGCGCACGACCACGTGGCCGGCCTGGGCGCGGGGTACCGGTCTGTCGGTGACGACGCGCAGTTGGTCGAGGGCGCCGTGCGCGTCGAGCACGAGAGCACGCATGGTGGTGGGGTTGCTCATGAAAGGTTCCTTGGTTGAATGGCTGTGTCGGGCGAGGTGGCTGACGAGGTCGCTTACTTCAGCGTCTTCGACTGTTCATAGGGCGCGGTGATGAAAAGCTCGTCCTTGAGTTCGCCCTTCACCAGGCCGGACTCGACGAAGACGGCATGCTCGCGTCGCAGGGTCGCGATGTCCTCCGGCTCGAGGCCGACGCGGTTCATCGCGTTCCAAAGTGCGACGTAGGCCCGCGCGTCTTCGGCCGGGAGGTTGGCCTTCTTCTGGAGGATCTGCACCACCTCGTCGCGGTGCGTGTTGCCCCAGGCCAGGGTGTCGCGCAAGGCGGCGATGACGCGTGCGACCACCTCGGGCTGCTTGTCCACCAGTTCCGCGCGCACGGCGCCGACGCCGATGTAGGGCAGGGCGTCCGAGCGCGTGAGCTTCTTCCACTCATCCGCGAAGCTGCCGAGGCGCCGCAGCTTGAGCTCGCCACCCAGCTGCGCCACGGTGACCGAGCGCAGTGCCGCGCCGTCGACCTGCTTTTGCGCCAGGAACTGGGCGAGCCGCGACTCGTTGCCGCCGACCAGCGAGAACTCGTTGGGCTTGATCTGGTAGTTGCCGGCCAGCACCGCGCCGGCGATCACCGCCACCGACGAACCCGCGGGCGACATGCCGATCTTCTTGCCCTTGAATTCGGCGATGGAGCGGATGGGCGAGTCCTCCGGCACCACGAACTGCACGTCGGCCGGCTGCGTGGCCGCAAAGATGCGCACGGGCACTCCAGTCGCGGCCGTGCCGAACACGCCGGCCAGCGGCGCGCCAAAGGCGAGGTCGATGGAGCCCGAGGCGAGCGCGCGCAGCGGCGCGTTGACGTCTGGGAAATGTACGAACTCGGCATCGATGCCGCGCCTGGCGAGGAAATCCTTCGACTCCAGCACCGCACCGTAGCCGAGGCTGACGCCACTGGTCCAGTAGCCGATGCGGACCTTGTCGGCGGCCTGGGCCGCGAAGGAGGTGAGTGTGGCCGCCGCGAGCAGGGTCGCGGCGAAGAGCTTGCGCATGGGATTCATCCTTGAGAACTTGGGACCGGGGAGGGGGAGGAAGCAGGAGAAGAAGGCGAAGGCACGGCGGAGCGCGACCCCTTCGAGGCGGATTTCCAGCGGAACAGCCAGCGTTCGGCGGGCTTGAGCAGCCCGCCTTCAATCACCAGCATCAGCGCGACCAGCAGCACGGTCCACGCGAAGACCTGATCGGTCTGCACCAGGTCGGCGGCCTGGCGCAGCCGGTAGCCGATGCCGTCCGAGGAGCCGATGGTCTCGGCCACGAGGGAGACGCGCCAACCGAAACCGAAGGCCAAGCGCGCGCCGGAAAAGAAGTGCGGCAAGATGCTCGGCCCGTAGATCTTGCGCAGCACCTGCGCGCGCGACATGCGGAAGCTGCGCGCCAGGTCCACGTACTGCGGCTCCACTGTCTGCGCACCTTGCCAGACGCTGGTAAGGATCAAGGGCATCGCCGTCATGAACACCACGAAAACGGTGGTCGCGTCCGAGATGCCGAACCAGATGATTGCGAAGATCGCCCAGATGGCGGAGGACACCGTGTTGAAGACGGCCAGCAAGGGCTCGAAGAAGCGCGCCAGCGCCCGGCTTGCGCCGAGGGCTAGGCCCAGCAGCGTGCCGACGACCGTTGCGATACCAAAGCCCAGCAGCACGCGCCGGCAGGTGGCGACGACGTCCCGGCCGAAGGTCTCGCTGTTCCAGAGCGCGAACAGCGCCTGCGTTACCTTGTCCGGCCCTGGAAGCACGAAGGAGGGCAGGTGCTGCGCGCCCCACCACCAGGCCAGCAGGATCACGCCAGCCAGCAGCAGGCGCTGTGCGAGCAGCGTCAGGAAGCGCCTAGGGAAGGTAGAGCTCATCCCCGCATCCTCAGCAGCCGGATCTGCTCCGTGACTGCGGGGTCGACCGGCACGCGCGGACGCGTCAGCCCGGTGAGGTCCACGACCTCCACGATACGGCCAGGGTTCGGCGCGAGCCGCACGATGCGGTCCGCCAGCACCACAGCTTCTTCCATGTCGTGGGTGACGAAGACGACCGTCGCGCCGCTGCCACGTTGGAGGCGAAGCAATTCCGAGTGCATCTGCGAGCGGGTTTGCGGATCGAGCTTCGAGAAGGGTTCATCCATCAGTAGCACTGAGGGCTGCACCGCCAGGCTGCGCGCGAGCGCCACTCGGCTGCGCATGCCGCCGGACAGTTCGTGTGGCCAGGCATCGGCCACCGCTTCCAGACCGACCTTGCGCAGGGCCTCGCTGGCGCGGCGCAGGCGCTCGGCGCCGTTCGCTTGCGTGGCCTCGAGGCCGAAGGCGACGTTGTCGCGTACGCTGCGCCAGGGCAGCAACCGCTCTTCCTGGAACATGTAGGCGATGCGCTCCCAGTGCCTGAAACTCTTGGCAGGAACACCCGCGATGGCCAGGGTGCCAGCGTCGGGTGGCAGGAGGCCGGAGAGGATGTTGAGCAGCGAGCTCTTGCCGCAGCCCGAAGGTCCGACCAGCGCGAGCACTTCGCCCGGATACACCGCGAGGTCGATACCGGCGAGCACGTCGAGGCGGCCGTAGCGCTTGCCGATGCCCCTGGCTTCCAGCGCCGGGGCCTCGTCCCGTACAAGCGCGCTCACGGCGCCTTCCTCGCGGCCTGAAAGGGAAGGTAGGCGCCCGCCTGCGACAGACTGGCATACACCTTCTCCAGCGTCTGCGCCTGGAAGGTCTCGATGTGCCTGCGCGCGATGAGCTCGGCCCGCTTGCCGTCACCTTCGTCGAAGGCCTGGATCATTGCGTTGTGGTCGTGCTTAATCTCGGGCTTGACGCGCTGTACATTGAAGCCCAAGGCCACCAGCCGAGACATCTCGTCCATCAGAGAGGACAGCGTGCGCAGCAGGCGGTCGTTGCCGGCGGCGGCGGCGATGGCCAGGTGGAACTGCTTGTTGGCGTCCATGAACACGTCGATGCGTTCGTGCAGCGGTGCCACATGCTCGACGCGGCAGGCGGCTTCGAGTCGGTGGAGCAACTGCGTGTCGACGCGGCCCACGGCGAGCCTTGCGGCCATCGGTTCGAGCTGCGCTCGCAGGGCGAAGACCTCCTCGACATCCTTCACCGTGATCGGGGCGATCTGGAAGCCTTTGCGGGGTCGCGAACGGACTAGTCGCTCGTGGGTCAACCGCGTGAGCGCGATGCGGCAGCTGTTCTTGCCCAATGTGTAGCTGTCCATCAGCTCGGCTTCCGTCACGGTCACGCCCGGCATCAGCCGGCAGGACAGGATGTCGCGGCGGATCAGCGCGTAGGCGGCTGCGCCCTGGCTGTCTCCTTCCTGGGAAGGGGCGGGCTCGGAGCGCAATGGAAGGGTGAAGGGCGAGGGCATGGGCTCAGAACTTCTCCGTGAGCGGCTCACAGAGAAGTTCTGCGTTCACCACAAGAGGGCTCAGAGCGTAGTAGCCGCCTCGTTGAAATCTAACGAACGAATCCGTTCGTTCTTATGTGGAAAATTCATTCTGTGAGCAGCTCACGCGATGGCCGGCGTGGAAGCCCTATTGGTGATGGATCTCCGGAGGCGCTGCAGTCACCGGTGGCCAATTCCGCAGGCACTGTCTGCGGAGCTGCTGATACCGCCGCAGGAGATCAACTGGAAGCAGGACTTGCGCGTAGGGCAGCGCGTGAGCTTCATCGGTTGCCGACTGATGTGACGTTCAAGTCCGACCGCGACCATCTCATGCTGGGCGACTGAGTCCCTGCGTGTGCTGCCTGCTCAGCCTTGAACCGCTGGGACGGCCTTTCTCCGGGACTGTCGTTGATTCGATGGTGGAGCGGTGCTTGAAGCCATTGCATTGGTCGGCGTCTTTGCAAGGCATTGGACCTGCACGGCGTTGTTGCATCACCCTGCGGGGGGGCGCACCAATACTGAACTGGTGAAGGTGCGGGCGCTGTGTGAAGCCGAGGGTATCGAGTTTTTCCCTCATTTCGCGCTTTTTGGGCCGGGGCAGCTTGCGACATTGCATCTCAATGCAGCTACGCGCTCGACACCGATCTTTGAAAGGCTCTACTGCGATTTCGAGGAAGATCTTTTGGAGGAGCGACAGTGCCGGTAAACGGCCATGTGCCTGTTCCCTCCGCGCCTGGGCTTGGAATCGATCCGGATCCTGCCGTTGTTGATCGATATCGGATCGCATGACAGTTTCAAGGGCAAGGTGGTCGCCATCGCCGCAAGCTGGCGGCACGCAAGCGCCGGTCGCAATCTACGAAAGAGCAGAAGATTCAATCGCCGCTGCGCCTGCGGCAGATGTGAAAACGAATCAGCTCGCGTCGGAATCAATAGACGTTCCGGCGTGATGAACTCCTGGCGCGGTCCGTAGCTCTTAACCAGGGCCGTGAAGCTGCGGCTGCAGTGGTGGGATCAAACGAGCGCTGTTCCACCATCCCAGTAGGTGTCCGCCCCCCCCGAAAAGCTTCCGTCGGCATGGCGCTTCGCGACGTGCAGGACGCCGAAATGATCACCGTCGCTTCGTCCTACCATTCGAGGAGTGACACCTATTCGTTGCAAGTGCATCCGCACTGATGGGTCGAGTTCCCGCGAAGCCTGCACATAGCCGTTGTGGATGACGCAGGCGGGTTCGGCAACGGCTTGCTGCGCGGTCATGCCGAGATCGACGGTGTTGACAATGGCGCGCAAGACCGCCCCGCGGATCTTGTCGGCCCCTGCGGCTCCCAAGGCAACCAGCGTCCCATCGGGCGATCGCAGAATGGTCGGCAGCATCGATGTGACGTCACGGCCGTCCGGGTCGGGCTGGCCACTTGCCATTTGGTAGCTGTGTGCGAACAAGTAGCCGTTAGGCGACGCGAATCCCGTTCCGAAGTGCGGTCCGATGGATTCCGTCATCGAAGCGACCATGCCTTGCGCGTCCACGACAGAGATGTGAGTCGTGTCCTGAGGTATGCCAGGTTTGGTTGGTGGAAGCTCGAACAGGCCCGAAGCATTGCTCGACTGCAAAATCGCCCGAACACGTTGGGCGAGCATTTGGATGCGATTGCGATCCAGAAGTGACGAAGCGTTCGATCCCAAAGCTTCATCGCGCTGGCCCTTGAAGGCCACTTGTTGAGCCACGAGCATGGTTGCCCACCGATCGGCGGCACTCATCAATCGGAGGTCGTACGCCTGAAGAAGTTCCAGCGTCTGCGCCACAAGGAAACCGTAGCCTTGTCTGCCGATGGTCCAGACATCCCATCCGCGGTACCGAGTGTGGATGTATTCGGCGTCGATGGGACGATACGCCAGAAAGTCTTCCGTGGTCAGCTTGCTTCCCGCTGCCTGCAACAGTGCTAAGTCGCGAGTCAGTGCCTGATTCAGAAATCGATCCGCGCCACCCTTCGCATAGAGAGACAGGGATGCAGCCAATTCCGGTTGTCGGAAGACTTCCCCCTCTCTGTACGGCAGGCCGCCCTCTTTGAGGAAGAGCTTCGCCGCCACGGGGTTGCGCTGCAGGACCGGAACCCGGCGAGACCAGACCCGTGCCAAGTTCGAAGGCACCTCGAAGCCATCGCGCGCCAAACGGATGGCCGGCGCGCAAACTTGTTCCATCGCCAGACGGCCAAATCGCTGCAGGGCATGTTCAAAGCTCCGTGGGTTGCCTCCCACCGGAACAACGCCCGCCCTGTCGGTCGCTTTGTCCCCGGCGTGCCACGCTGCCGGGACCATGGAGCGGCCGTCGATCGCGTCACACTCACCGGACGCATTCAAAACCAGGAGATGGGTCCGCCCCATGATGCTAGTGTTCGAAGGATCGACCACGGCCATTGCAATTGCCGTCGCGACGATGGCATCGACTGCATTCCCGCCTGCCGAAAGTATGGCCGCGCCTGCGTCGGCAGCTGGCTTCGCCCCCGCTGCGACGATGCCGTGCAACGGCGCCGTGGTGGATGCGCTCGCCCCTTGGGTCGATGCTCCCGATTGCGCGCATCCACCCGTGGAGATAGCGGAGGCCAACATGGCGAGCGCCCCCGCCAGTTCACGACGAGTGAGTCCTGCGCGGACGCCGTCTACGAAACTGTTGGATTCCATGGGATCCCAATTGCCTTCAGCCATTTTCATTTTCATTTTCATTTTCATTTTCATTTTCATTAGAACCTGTGGCGAATGCCCATGTCGTACCCGGTCGAAGAGCCGTTGGCCGCCGTCGTCGCGCCGTTTAGTGCCTGTGTTGCACCGCCGCCGTTGCTCAGGCGCGCGTACGTGACGTAGAGAGCCGTGCGCTTAGACAGGTTGTATGCGTAGCCCAGCGCCCACTTCTTGGTGATTCGATCGGGCGCGGGAGCCAGATTGACCGCGTACTGAGAGTAGGAGATGCGGATGTCGCCGGCGCCCACGGGTACCAAGCCGCCGACCAGCCAACCCTTGGCGTTGCGCATCGAGCCGTTCACAACGCCCTTGTCCCATGAGTAGTGGGCCATGATCGTCGCCACTCCCGCGTCCCATTGCCCTCCGATATTGCTCTGTCGCGGACTGCCTGCGGCGTTCGTGGTGCGACTGGTTGCAGCGGCGACGTCGAATGGACCGCTTTTGAATCCGAGTCGCACGCCCCAGCCGCTGCCGTCGTTCTTGGTGCTGACACCACAGCCAGCGGGAACTCCAGGCGAGGTACAAACGACGTTGACGGCATTGCTGTTGTTCTCACCCAGGTAGTACATGCCCTGGCCGTAAAAGCCATTCAGGGCCTTTTCGGGCAGGAAGTAGCCGATGCTGTTCGAAGCGCGGACCTGCGTTGTGCCGGTGATGATGGAGTTGAGGGTCTGGGTCGTGCCGTTGCCTGTAGTCCCGAAGGGATCAAACTCGCTCAAATTCCAGAACTGCGGAGTGAAGTCCCGCCCCAGACGCAATTCCCCCCAATTGCCGGACAAGCTCACCGTCGAGCGTCGGCCGAAGACCATTGCGCCACCACCAGCGGAACCGCTGGATTGGTTGTTAGTGTTGGTTGTGCCAAACGAGCCATCGTCGACGTTCACGGCCGATTCCAGCCAGAACGAAGCCGACATGCCATCGCCCAAGTCTTCTACGCCGCGAAAGCCCAGACGCGAGGCATTCATGCCGGAGCTGGCCAACTGGGTCTTTTTCGCCACGCTGCCCGAGCCGTACGCCACCCTGGCGTCCACGACTCCGAAAATCGTCACCGACGATTGAGCGAAGGCGGCGCCGGCAAAAGTCATGGCCGCCACCGCGATCAGGGACTTGTGCATACGATTCCATTTGAAACCCGACCTCGCGAGGCCGGTGGCGATGGATGTTCTCGTCGAACTGATGTTCGTGGTCGTGTGGTCCGTCAATTTCATGTCCACTGGTTGCGCTTTCATGTTGAGTTGATGGCTGGCTAACGGAACGCTCCTGAGAGACAGGCGAAGGTGCCCCTCTGGCGCGCTTGAACGTGTGAAACAAATGAGCCACACGCTCATGTTTTGATTCAAACGTTTGCGCCATGTTATGGATTTGTGAAACACATGATGCATGGTGGTTCTACCTAGACCACGCGATGCAACGCTCTCAGTGCGCAGATGACCCGCACCCAAACTGCGCATCAACCAATTGATCCTTGCATATTGCATTTGGAGCATTTGATCCATATACTGGGACGTACACGGAGGTTTGGATGTACGAGACAGTCATGTTTTCAGCTGCCGACGGGATCGCGCAGATCCGATTCAATCGCCCTCATCGGCTCAACGCTGTCACGCAGCAGCTCTACGATGAGCTCGGCGAGGCACTCGTTGAAGCCGAGCGGGATTCCGAAGTGCGGGTTGTCCTGCTCACCGGAGCCGGCCGCGCCTTTTGCGTTGGAGCGGACCTGAAGGAGCACAAGGCAGGTCGTACGCCGTATGACCGGCGACAGTACCTGCAAGGTGAACAGTTACTCTGCAAGCGCCTTCTGCAACTCAAGAAGCCAGTTGTCTCGGCGGTCAATGGCTATGCACTCGGCGCTGGTGCTGAGATCGCGCTCGCTTCGGACTTCATCGTGATGTCCAGAACTGCGCAGATCGGTCTTCCGGAGATAAGCATCGGCAACTTTCTCGGCGGAGGCGTCACCTGGCTGCTGCCGCGGCTTGTGGGCCTTGCCAAGGCGCGGGAGCTGGTTTTCCTGGGTGAGCGTATCGGAGGCGAAGAAGCGGTACGGATCGGATTGGCGAATCGCGTGTTCGACGATGAGGTGTTCATCGAATCTGCGCTCCAGTTCTGCCGTCAACTGGTCACTAAGGCGCCGCGCTCAATGCAACTCGCGAAGGAGCAATTGAACTTTGCTTCGGAGTCAACGTTGGATGCGGCCTTACGCGCAGAGCTGGAGGGTATGACCTTTGTCAGCACAACGCGTGACTGGCAAGAAGGGGTCGACGCGTTCGCAGAAAAGCGAGCACCTGTGTTCCACGGAGACTGAAATGAACACCTTGTATCCAGTTTTCTATCCCAAGTCCATTGCGGTAGTCGGTGCTTCAAAAGATCCTACGAAGCGCGGTTTTCGGTCAATCCAGAAATTGATCGACGACGGATTTCCCGGGGAGATTTACCCGGTCAATCCGCGGGAAGTATCGATCCTCGGCAGAATTGCATACCCCACTCTGGCGCACGTTCCAGATTCGATTGATTTGGCACTCATCTGCACGCCGGCGCGAACGCTACCGGACGTCATCGCTCAATGCGGAGCAAGAGGTGTGAAGGGTGCCGTCGTTCTCGCCGGTGGCTTTGCTGAAGCGGGTGAGGAAGGCGCGGAACTTCAGGCGCGGATGGTCGAAGAAGCCGTGCGATGCGGGGTCCGAATTGTTGGTCCGAATACGTCCGGCATTTTCAACACTCATGCGCAGGCGAATATTGTCGGCTTCTCGGATCTGAAGCGGGGTGGCATAGCCTTGGTGTCGCAATCCGGGAATATGGCGCTGTCACTCGTTACTGAAGCCCAGGCCAACGGCTATATCGGCTTATCGATCTACGTTGGCATCGGAAATGAGTCGGACATTCAGTTCCACGAGTATCTCGAGTTCCTGCGTGTCGATGAAAACACGCAGGTAGTCATTGCGTACATCGAGGGTTTGAAAGACGGTCGGACATTTCTCGAGAGCCTGCAACGCATCACGCGAGAGAAGCCTGTCGTCATCTACAAGTCAGGCCGCACCAACGCCGGGCGCAAGTCAGCTCAATCTCACACGGGCGCACTCGCGGGTAACTACGCCGTTAGCGAAGGAGTGCTGAAGCAGGCAGGCGCCGTGCTGGCGCGCAAGTCGGACGAAATCCTCTCGCTCGCCGAGACGTTGTCGCTTTTGCCCCCGATGGCGGGGCGGCGGGTTGCCGTGCTCGCGGATGGTGGCGGTCATGCCACGATCGCAGCTGACGCCCTCTCGGAACAGAACCTGCAGATTGCGACGCTGAGTGATGCCACAAAGGCGCGCCTGAGTGCGATCCTGCCGTCCTCTGCGACTATCGCAAACCCAGTAGATGTCGCTGGCGGAACTGATTCAAACCCAGCACTCTTCGCGGAGTGCGCGGCCATCCTGATGGCCGATCCAGCCGTCGATGCACTCCTGATTACAGGATTGTTTGGGGGCTATGGCGTGCGTTTTTCTCACACGCTGACGGAGGTGGAGCTCGAGACGTCCAGGCGTGTGGCGAGCATTTGCACGGAGTCTGGCAAGCCAGTGATCGTGCACAGCTTGTACGGTAGCCTCGGTGCGGACCAGCGGCCCCGACCGTTGTCGATAATCCGTGAACTCGGTGTCCCTGTGCACGACTCATTGGAACTGTCGGTGCGGTGCCTCGAGGCGCTCGCCGCTTGGGGGGAAGCTCGCCGTCGCCCGAATCTTGGAGCGAACGATGTCTCGCCCCGGTCCGGGAGCTTTCAAGGCGTCATCGAGAACTGCCGGCGCGAGGGTCGCCACGTCGTCCTGGAGCACGAGGCGCGCCAAGCGCTGGAAGATGCCGGCGTCAAGATGTTTACGGCCGCGCGGCTCGCCTCATCTGCAGACGATGCGGTCGTTGCATTCGAATCGATGGGTCGAGTCCCCGTGGCCATGAAGATCGTTTCCTGTGACATCGTTCACAAGACGGAAGCAGGTGGCGTCAAGCTGAACATCAGCAACACGTCCTCGGTTCGGGGTGCGTATGCCACGATCCTCGCGAATTCGACGACGTACGCACGCGCGCACGGCCAGGAGAACCCTAACGTGGCAGGTGTGCTCGTTACCCCGATGGCCCCCTCTGGTGGCGTTGAAGTCATCATCGGCGTCGTGCGAGACCCGTTATACGGCCCCGTCCTGATGTTCGGTCTGGGAGGCGTGTTGGTGGAAGTGTTGCGCGATGTGGTCTTTCGATCGCTTCCGATCACCGAAACAGACGCGCGGTCTATGCTTGGGGAAATTCGTGCCTCGCAGATTCTCGATGGCGTGCGAGGCTCACGCCCCGTTGACAAGGACGCACTGGTTCAGTTGATGCTTGGCGTATCCCGCCTGTGCACAGCGTTTCCTGAGATCGCTGAATTGGATCTGAACCCTGTCATGGCTTACCCAGAGGGGATCAGGGTTCTTGATGTACGAATCCTGCTCGATCCGAAACCGCCGTTGACCTCACGGGAGAACTAAGTAAACCAGCTACCGACGCTTCACGACGCACTTCTCACAATTGACAATCGCGTCGCAACGCTCACCCTGAATCGGGATGACGTGCGAAACGAACTGACGGGAACCCGACTCATTGATGACATCGAAGAGAACGTTCGCTGGACCAATCGCGATGAGAGCGTTTCAGTGCTCGTGATCACGGGTAATGGGAAGGCCTTTTCAGCCGGCGGCAACATCAAGCACATGCTCGCCCGGCAAAGCAGCTTTGCTGGTGACGTCCACGAGGTTCAGACGCGTTATCGGTCCGGCATCCAACGCATTCCCCTGGCACTCAGTCGCATCGATGTGCCGACAATAGCCGCAATCAATGGACCAGCCATTGGCGCCGGCTTCGATCTGGCCCGCATGTGTGACATCCGGCTGGCCTCCGACGTCGCCGTCATGGCCGAGAGCTTCGTCAACATCGGGATCGTGCCTGGCGATGGCGGCGCCTGGTTCCTGCAACGATTGGTGGGACAGCAGCGCGCCGCCGAACTCTGTTTCACGGGGCGATCCGTGAGCGCATCAGAGGCTTTGGCGCTTGGGCTCGTTCTCGACGTGATGAGTCCGGAAAAACTGATGACTCGTGCTATCGAGTTGGCCCATTCGATCGCGGCGAAGCCGCCACAGGCCTGCGTCTCACGAAGCGCTTGATGAAGAGTGCGCAGGGCATGGAGTTTCCGGAGTTCCTGGACATGTGCGCCGCCTTTCAGGGGATGTGCCACAACACCCAGGATCACTTGGAAGCGGTTGGCGCAATGCTCGAGAAGCGGCGCCCCCAATTCGTCGGGCGGTAGCTGCAGCGGTCGCCTCAGCGCTTTGGTCGCGCTGTGAGGTCCGTTCTGGAACCGATGCACTCTTCGCGTCGGTGGGTGTAGCATTCGTTCCATTCACACGAGGAGAACGCCCTGAATATGAGCGCCCGAGAAAAGCTACTGGAGCAGTTTGAAGCCCTAACGCCGCGCCTGCAGGCCGCAGCGCGATTTATTGTCGACTACCCCAATGAAGTCGTCATCAATTCGATGCGAAACATCGCTGAGAAGGCGGGGGCACAGCCGACAACCTTGGTGCGACTTGCGCAGCAACTGGGATATGAAGGCTGGTCCGAACTCAAGTCAGCGTTTGCAGAAGACCTTGGGTTACACGATGACTCTTATGGGCAGCGCGCCAAGACCGTCGCCCGGCGCGGCCGCACGCACGATCTTGTCAGCGAATTGTTTGCTGTCCACCACGGCAACATTGACGCCACTGAAAAAGGAGCCAGCCCGCAGCTGAGGAACGCGGTGAAGGCACTGAGGAAGGCCAAGAGCGTGCACATCGCTGGTCTTCGGGCCAGTTTTCCCGTGGCCTACACCCTTTTCTATGGCTATCGACTATTCCGAAATTCCGTTCATTTGATTGACGGCTCGAGTTCCGGCCTTGAACTGCAGCTGAGGCCCATCGAGAAGGGCGACGCCGTCGTCGTGACCAGTTTTGCGCCGTACTCGCGGGAGTCGCTGGAGATCGCCAACCATGCGAAAAGGGCTGGAGCGACGCTGATAGCGATGACTGATAGCAGTGCGTCACCTCTGGCGCTTCAGGCTGACATCACCTTGCTCTTTGCCGTGCACAGCTCGTCGTTCTTTCCATCCGTTGCGGCGGGCGTCGCACTGACGGAAGCATTGCTGGAGCAGCTCGTCGCAGACTCTGGCCCTCAAGTCGTTGAACAAATCGAACGCGTCGAGCGCCAACTCTTCGAGTCAGGAGCGTATGTGCAGGCGTCGGCGACCAAGCGCGCGCGCGCGTGAAGCGCGCCCTGCAGATGCCTTCTGGCGCTTACCTCGACCGAATGGGCGGCTGAGAAGCATTCCGGCAGGTCACTAGGGTGAATCGACATTCGGCCTGGCACCCAAGTCAGAGGAGCTGCCAGGCAGAGGAAGGCCATGAAGTTGGCGTCCTTGTGGTCATAGCGTAAGCGGTCTATCAACCATACCCTCGCGCGCGGCGCTGGTGCCGATCCGCAAGCCGCGTTCTACAGCTCGCCGAGCACGATGTTCCAGGGCAACAGAGCCTCGTAGTCGTCCACCGTCTGGGCCAGCGCAGCTTCTTGAAGAGCGCGACGAGGTAGCGGTAGGGCTCGATGTTGTTGGCCTTGGCGATCTCGATCAACGAGTACAGGTTGGCGCTTGCGTTTGCGCCGCCCACGGTGTCGGCGAATAGCCAGCTGCGTCTGCCGACGAACGGCCGACTGGTGTTCTCCACCGGGTTGGAGTTCAGCGGTCAGGTGTCAGTGTCCAGGAAGCGCACGAGCTTGGGCCACTGCTCGTGCAGGTAGTGCAGCGCCTCACCCAGCAGGCTGGACGGCGCGACACGGTGCAGGTGCGTGAGCAGCAGCCGTTCGATCTCGCGCACGACCGCGCGGCTATAGCGCGAGCGCAGCCGCAACCGGCGTTCCGGGCCCAGTCCTTGGCCAGCGCCTCGGCGCGGTACATACAGCTTGCCAATGAGCTGCACGCATTGCCTGGCGACCCGGTCCTGTGAACGTGCGGCATTCAGGATGGCGTCTTCGGCCTTGAGGAACGGTCGGCGCGCGTGAACCCAACGCCCCAGGTGCGCGAGCCCACCGGCCCTGGCGATGTGCAGGCGCTGCGAATGCTTGTGCGCCACCGCCAGGTCGATGCCATCGAGCAGCCAGTGCAGCTGCTCGACTGTCAGTGTTGGCTCACCACCCGCAACAGTCCACCACGCTCAGCCGCAACACTGCCGCCCGACCGGGCCACGGCAGCTCGAATCTCGGTTCATTTGTTTCATGGTTTCCACCAATGAATCATTCGCTTCTTTTGCGCTAGGATTAAGTTAAATGGTGAGCGAGTCTTGATGCTCGCCGTAACGAAGAGACAACATGGCCCGTAAATCCAATGTTCACGTGTGAAATGAATCGCTCAACCGCACTTGCGTCAGGCGTCGACTTAGGCAGCTCAGCAGCAGGGAAACCTGTGATGCCCACAGGCGAGGACGCGTCACGCATCGACCCATCGGTCCCCGTCCTCAGCGTGCGCGATCTGTCGGTGCGCTATGACCTCGAGGATGGACAGATCCAGGCGGTCGTCGAGGTTTCTTTCGATCTCGAGCCTGGCGAGACATTTGCCATCGTGGGTGAGTCCGGCTCCGGAAAATCCACGCTCGCTCTTTCGCTGTTGGGGATGGCACCAGTCACGGCAGGTGACATACGACTCGACGGACAAAGCATCGCCGCCCTGGGGCGTGCGGCGTTGTCGAAGATCCGCGGGCATCGCATCGCGATGATTTTCCAGGAGCCGATGACCTCGCTGAACCCTGTGCTGACGGTGGGGTACCAGCTGACGGAAGCGATACGGCTGCACACGAGCTTAGGTCGGCGCGAAGCAACGCAGCATGCAGTTCTCATGCTATCCAAGGTCGGCATTTCGGATGCTGAGCGCAGGCTGAGGCAATACCCCCACGAACTGTCGGGCGGTATGCGACAGCGCGTCATGATCGCCATGGCGCTGTCCTGCAATCCGGCGGTGCTAGTCGCCGATGAACCCACAACGGCCCTGGACGTTACGGTGCAGGCTCAAATACTCGACTTGATCGCGGACTTGCAGCGTGATCTGGGGACGGCGGTCGTCTTGATCACGCATGACATCGGTGTCGTGGCCGAAACGGCAGACCGAATCGCGGTGATGTACGCCGGAAGAATTGTCGAGGAGGCACCGACGGCTCAACTCTTTGCCCATCCAAGGCACCCGTACACACAAGGGCTCCTCAGATCGGTTCCACGGGTCGACGTTCCGCGCACTGACGAGCCCCTGCCTTCGATGTCGGGCAGTGCGCCTTCGATGCGGCATGTCCCAGCGGGCTGCCCGTTCCGTGATCGTTGCGACCAGGTCCACGACCGCTGCAGCGAAACTCCACCCTTGGTGCGGATCGGCACCGACTCCGTGAGGTGCTGGCTCCATGCTTGACGTATCAACACAAAGCGAAATCCTTCAAGTCGAGAGTCTCACGCAGCGCTTTCCCATCGAAACAAATGCTCTCGGACGCCCGACGCGATGGCTCCACGCGGTCGAAAACGTTTCCTTCACACTTGCGAGCGGGGAAACGCTCGGTATCGTCGGCGAGTCGGGGTGTGGAAAGTCCACGCTTGCCCGAAGCATCCTTCAGCTCTATACGCCGACCTCTGGCCACGTGCGCTTTGACGGAAGCGATCTGGGCAGCGCAAGCGCCAGAGACATGCGCGAGCTGCGAAAGCAGATGCAGATTGTTCTTCAGGATCCATTCGGGGCCCTGAACCCGCGAAGGAGCGTTGGCTCGAGCATCGCAGATGGCCTGGACGGCGGCAACATACGCGCGCGCGTAGGAGAACTTCTTGAGCGCGTGGGTTTGCGAGCGGAAGACTACGCTCGCTATCCTCACGAATTTTCAGGTGGACAACGCCAACGCATCTGTATTGCTAGGGCATTGGCGCCGCAGCCGCGGTTGTTGGTCGCGGACGAAGCCGTTTCTGCGCTCGATGTATCGGTTCAGGCGCAAATCCTCAACCTTCTTTCGCAATTGCGAGCCGACTTTGGGTTGAGCTTTCTTTTCATCAGCCACAACCTCTCGGTGGTGCGTGCGTTTTGCGACCGCGTGGCAGTGATGTATCTGGGACGCATCGTCGAAATCGGGCCGACCGAAAAGTTGTTCACGGATCCAGCGCACCCTTACACGCGTGCCCTGATGTCGGCTGTCCCTGTTCCGGATCCAACTCGACGTCATCAGCACGTGCCTTTGCGTGGTGAGTTGCCAAGCCCCCTGTACCCTCCGGCGGGTTGTGCATTTCGCACCCGCTGCCTCTATGCCGCCGACGCCTGTTCCCAGGTCGTGCCACGACTGAGCACGCAGGGCGATGGCCGAGAAGTTGCATGTATCCGGCTCAATGACGTTGACCGCGGCCCAGTCTGGACGCAAAGCAAGGAGTCCAGTCTATGTTGAAGTTCATTTTGCGCCGGGTACTGCAACTGGTTCCGGTCTTGGTGTTGCTTTCCATGCTCGTATTTCTGCTGGTGCACCTCGTGCCGGGCGACCCCATCGAGGTGCTGATGGGCGAAGGGAACAGCGATCCCGTGGTCGAGGCCCAGATGAGAGCTAAGTATGGCCTTGACCGCTCGCTACCTGCACAGTACATCACCTGGATCGGCAACGTCGTTTCAGGTGACTTCGGGACATCGATATCGACAAAGCGCCCCGTGCTGGAAATGATCGCCGAGCGCTTTCCCGCGACGTTGACACTCGCCTTTTCTTCTGCATTGCTCGCAGTTCTGATCGCGATACCGCTTGGCATAACGGCGGCACTGTTCCGAAACACCGCCGTTGACTTTCTCGCTATGGGAAGCGCCTTGATCGGCATCTCGGTACCCAGTTTCTGGTTCGCGATCCTGTTGATCCTAGTCTTTGCCCAGTACCTGGGTCTCCTGCCATCGATGGGGTATGCGCCATTTTCTCAACCATTGGATGCGTTGCGTCACCTCATCTTGCCGACGCTCGTACTAGGAACCGCCATGGCGGCGAACATAACCCGTCTGGTACGCGCCGAGGTCATTGAGCAGCTGGGGCGCGACTATGTCCGGACGGCCCGCGCAAAAGGCGCACCAGAAAACATGGTGATCGGATTGCATGTGTTGAAGAACGCGATGATTCCAACCGTCACGTTGATCGGCATTCAGTTCAGCGGTCTGCTTGAAGGCGCCGTCATCGCTGAAACGATCTTCGCATGGCCGGGTCTCGGCAAGCTTGCGGTGAGCGCCGTTGCGGAACGCGACTACCCCATGATCCAAGGGATCGTGCTCGTTATGGCCACGGTCTGCATGCTCGTCAACTTGCTGGTCGACCTGTCGTACCGACTCCTCGATCCACGCGTGAAACTCCATTGAACGCCCAGGAAACATAACCATGAAACTCAAGCACCTCGCTGCCTCGCTGGCCCTGGTTGCCGCCGCAGCATCAGCGCAATCGCCAGGGGCACCTAAGAATGGGGGCACCCTGAAGGTAGGTCTAGAGACAAGTTCACTGACCAACGGATTCGATCCAGCGGTTATCCAGGGTGACAGTACGGGCTGGATTCTCGGCCAGATCGCCGAAGGCTTGCTGAACCGCGATCTCAAGGGCGATTTTGTCCCTTGGCTGGCGCAATCCTGGACGGTGTCGAAAGACAAGCGCGTCTATACCTTCAAACTCCGCCAGGGCGTGAAGTTTCACAACGGTCGTGTTATGACCGCCGGTGACGTGAAATTCAGCCTCGACCGAATGCTTGACCCGAAGACCGGCTCACGCCGTCGTGGTGAACTGTCCGTGATCGACAAGATCGAGGTGGTGGACGCGAACACGGTCACGGTGCATCTCAAGGAATCATTCGCTCCGTTCCTGACGACGCTTTCAGGCGTGTGGGCCGCGATCATTCCAAAGGAAACCCTCAATCCCGATGGGACGATCACGCATCTGATCGGCACGGGCCCCTTTGCGCTGACGGAAGGCAGTAAAGAGCGCGTCACGATGAAGAAATTCGAAGGCTACTGGCGCAAGGGCGAGCCGTATATCGACTCATTGACTTTTCTGCCGGTGCCCGATGACGCCGCGCGGATGACCGCGCTGCGCACCGGTGCGGTCGACCTGATCACGTCTGTGCCCAATCAGTTGCTGCCGGCCCTTGCGCCCAACAAATCCCGTGGATTCGAACTTCTCGTTGCCCCCAGCGCGGTCTGGCACACGGCGATCATGAACACGACGAAGCCGCCTTTCAATGACCCACGGGTTCGGCAGGCCGCCAATCTGGCAATCGACCGCAACATGCTCGTTCAGGCTCTGACATCCGGATTTGGGCGAGTCGACAACCAGAACTGGGAAAAGGGATCGTTCTGGCGACTGGAGGGTGATCCAGTGAAGAGCAACCCCGCGAAAGCCAAGGCACTTCTGGCGGAAGCAGGATTCAAGAACGGGCCTCCCATCACGATCGAGTGCAAACCGGAGTACCGACGCGATGCTCAGGTGATCCAGAGCCAGTTGAATGCAGTCGGCTTCCAGGCGACGATCCGAGTTTCCGATTGGGTGGCGCTGAACCAGCGCATGAAAGCCTACAACTTCCAGTTCGCGATTTCCGCGGCCAGCGGCTACAACGACCCCGATTTCCGCTTCAGCCGGTTCTACCTCAAGGCGGGACCTGCGAACTACTTGGCAGGCGGATACGAAAACCCCAAGGTTACCGAATTGCTCAATGCCGCCCGAGTCGAGTCTGATCCCCTGAAGCGCAAGGAGTCGTATCAGCAAGTCTTCGACATCATCGGGCGCGACGTGCCCAGCCTCATGCTGTTTTTCGAACCGCGAACACTCGCGTGGCGCGAGGAATTGAAGGACTTCAACACCAACGCAGACGGTGACCTGTCAATTGCCGACGGTGGTCTTGCAAAAACCTGGTTGAACCGCTAAAGGGACTTTTGAATATGCTCTCCTCGGAAACAAAGGCGCTTGGGCTGCGCATCCTGCGTAACCGGCTGGCCTTCATAGGTGTCGCATTGGTCCTGCTCGTGGTTGCGGCCGCGCTCGTCCTTCCCTTGGTTCTGCCTTGGGACCCGAACGGCATGGACATTGACAATGCGCTTGGTGCGCCAGGCAATGGCCACTGGTTGGGGACAGACCAGTTCGGCAGAGATCTGCTGACTCGCCTGGTCTACGGCGCCGGGATTTCCTTGCAGGTGGGATTGCTCGTCACGCTCTGTTCGCTGGTTCTCGGTGTCGCTCTGGGCGGCACTGCAGGCTACGCCGGCGGCGCCACCGACGCGTCCCTAATGCGTGCCATGGACGCATTGCTCGCGTTTCCCGGTCTTCTGCTCGCCCTTGCTCTGGTGGCCGCGCTTGGCGACAGCCTCTGGGCCATCGTTCTTGCGCTGACGATCGTTGGTATCCCTCGATTTGCCCGGGTCGTTCGCGCGACAGTGCTGCAGCGCAAGGAAGAGGACTACGTGCTCGCCGCCCGAGCTCTGGGGAAACGGCCCGTGAAGATTCTGGTCCAGGACATCCTTCCAAACTGCTCTGGGCCGATCCTGATTCAGACGACGCTCGTCTTCCCTGGAGCCGTGCTGGGTGAGGCTGCGCTCAGCTTCCTGGGTCTCGGCTTGCCGCCACCTGCCCCCTCCTGGGGACGGATGCTGCAGGAAGCTACGACGGTGATGGAAATTGCGCCCTCTATAGCGATCTACTCCGGATTGGCGATCTTCGTAACCGTCCTCGGTTTCAATTTCCTGGGGGATGGCTTACGCGACGTCTTCGACCCCCGGACAGCTCGACAAAATTAGGAGGCAGAAACATGTCTGCGCGTGGTCAAACAGATTCGAGAGGCGGCGTCGTTGCTACGGGTTCACCGGCGGCAACAGCGGCCGGTGAAGCGATCTTCAGGGCGGGAGGCAATGCCACCGATGCAGCGGTGGCGGCTGCCCTGACGCTCTGCGTTGCAGATCCTGCAAACGCAAGCCTGCTCGGTCGCTGCCACATTGTTGTTCGAACCGAACAAGGTGGCTTCTTTGCGATTGACGGGGCAAGTTCGATTCCTGCCTCGTTGCCGCGCGATCTAGGCTCAGGGCCTCTGCGGTGGGCGGGCATTCCTGGCTTGCCGCACGCCCTCTGCAAGCTCCATCACGATCATGGCCGATTGTCTTTGGCGGAGGTCGTCGCGCCGGCGGCTCGGCTCGCGGACGAAGGATCCTCTGCACCTCCCCACCTTGCCGCCGTTTGGGCGCTTCGTGCGTCGGAACTGATGGAAGCGGGAGCGGGTCCGTATTTGGATGGGGGAAGCCCGCCAGCGCTGTTCCGGCACGAGAAGCTTGCGGGCCTGTTGCGGGCCTACGGTGAAGGTGGCGCCCCCGCCATCATGTCAGGTGCGACCGCGAACCGGCTCGTCGATGGCATTCGTGCCCGCGGTGGGCATTGGCGGATTGAGGACTTGGAAGCTGCCGATGCACGGGAAGGTGAAATCCTGCATTGCCAATTCCGCGACTGCCAAGTCACGACCATTGGCCGCCAAGGCTGGGGGCACACGCTGCTGGAGATGCTGGCGATCCTCGATCGCCTCCCAAAATTCGGCCCTGCGCTTACCGGCCGTGAAGCATGCACTTTGGCTGCAATCATCGAAACCTGTTTCGAAGACCGCCCACAACGACTGGGATCGCTCGAACCTAAGCCCGACGGACTGCCCTTTGAAGCGCTCATCGACCCGCACTTCGTTGCCAAGAGGGGGGATGCAATTTCGCAAAGCCTGATCAATGGGAGTGTCCCGCATGCCCGCGTTGCGTCCGAACTCCCGACTCAAGCGCTACGCGAGGACCAGGACACCACGCACTTGTCGGCACTGGATGCGAGCGGCATGGCTGTCGCTTTGACCATGTCGATCGGACCTCACTTCGGCCTTCGCAGCACTGACACCTCCTTCGGTCTGTTTCCTGCAAAGAGCTACCGCATGGGCTCCGACCCGGTGCCAGGTGCCCGCGATGTGACGGAAATGACGCCGACCATCGTTTCTCGTGGAGGTCGCGTGCTTCTGTCCCTTGGTGGAGCCGGAAGCGAACGGATTCCCGGTGCCGTCGCCCAAACCATCGTCAACGTTGTGGACCGAGGGCTGGGGTTGCCCGAAGCCTTGCGAGCGCCGCGCGTCAATTTCAAGGATGGCTGTCCAAGGGTACACGCAGATGCAGGCCACGAGGTCATCGAGGCACTGCGCTCTCATTGGTCGCGCGTGGAAGTCCATGCCCTTGGGCACGAGAGCCACCTTGGAATCGTCCAGGTTGTCGGAGAACGCGCGGATGGACGCCTCGACGGCGCAGCAGACCCCTCATGGGATGGGACATGTCGGGTCGCATAAGCGGCTGACGGCAGACGACAGGTCGCGACGCTCTACGGGCTGGCGGTGCGGCAGGAACCATTTTGAACTCGTACTTTGATATCAGGTAGGACCAACTTGAGAAAAATCATTCACCGTTCTTTGCGCAGCCTCCCGCCGACGGCGCTCGCTGCCCGCGGCATTGAGATCTTCGGCAATTAAGGCCGGCGCTACATCGATGCATCCGGCGGTGCCGCGGTGTCATGTCTTGGGCATGGGCATCCCGACGTCCTGGCGGCGATGCACGCGCAGGTCACCACTCATGGCCCGCTGCATGGTGCGGATGATGTCGCCACGCTCGCCCAGGGTGCGCAAGGTCTTCTCGGCATCGGCGTGAACGGCCCAGGTGCACCTCATCGGCCAGACCTAGGCGCTGCAAACGCTGCAGGCGGCCGATCAACAGCAGGCGCTGGCGTTGCAGCCGTAATTCGTTGAAGCGCTCGATCTGCACCCGGCCATCGTCACCAGCCTCACGCTTCAAGGTTCGATCTAGGTTCGTCCACCGCTCTTGTTGCACCTCGCGCCGCAACGTCTGCTGGATCTCCAGCTCGGTGCGCGGCCCCACCCGCACACCGCCGACATCGATCTCGATGGTCCCGGCAGGTTGGCGAGGCGCCGTATGCGGTCAATTAACGTAAGTGCGCGGTGATCCCGTCTTGAGTTGCCGCCTTGTGTCTATGACGATGGTGTCCACCAAGTATTGGACCGACCCCCGAACCTTGGACAGTTGTGGTCTCATGCGGGCGCCGCGGCGGCCTGCATCCTGTGCGCCACTGGGCTCAGGCCTCCGAGCCCGAGCTTGATGCGATCCACGTTGTAGTAGCGAATGTAGTCGTGAAGGGCGTCTTTCAACGCCTCGGTCGTGTCGAACTTGTTGAGATGGAACATCTCGCACTTCAGCGTTCCGAAGAAGCTCTCCATGGCTGCGTTGTCATAGCAATTGCCCTTCCGCGACATGCTCTGAACGACCCTGCTTTGATGCAGGCGTTGGCGGTACGCGGGCATGCGGTACTGCCATCTTTGGTCCGAATGCAGGATCGGTTGCTGGCCTGAGTCGAGCCGCTTGAATGCCTTGGTGAGCATGTTCTTGATCATGATCGGCAGCGGACGCTCCGCAATCTCGTACGACACGATCTCGCGGTTGTACAGGTCCATCACCGGCGATAGGTACAGCTTCTGGTGGTTCACCTTGAACTCGGTCACATCGGTCAATCATTCGGCTCGCGCGAGACGAAGCCGGTGGTCGGCGCGGCCAGTTCTGCGGCCAGGCGCTGCATCAGCTCGGCAGCAAGAGGGGCCTCACCGTAGACGACCCCGGCCACGTTGCCTCCGTGCAGCTCGTGTGCGAATGCATCGTACAGATTGATGCGTAGATTTTTTATTATTGATTTAGGCAAGAAACAACTCCAAAAGGCCGCGCAATTGACGCTTTTTACTATGCTGAACGGCGTCGTTACATACTCCTGCGGGAGTAGCCCCCGATCATGGTTAGGCTAGACAGGTTAGCAAGCCACTGCGGGCGAACGCCTCGTCGCTGACAAGTCTGTCGGCGGTAAAAAAAACATCAAACGCCAGGTGCCTGTCCTTCCTGTGGATTACATCCCCCGCGGAAGTCCTGCGCGCGCAGCGCCATGTGCGGACGTCGATCACGACACTGCGCCATCGACTGAGCTATCAGCTGATCGCTCGTCTCGGCCAGTGCCCCTGCAGCGGAAGGGCAAGTGCAAAACTACTCTTGTGACACAGTAAGACTAGAGTTCTTCGCGTTCGGTGTACGTCAAAACCAGCATCGCTTTAGGTCTTCCGCTCATTGCAGCCTCGTTGAGTACGTACGGTACAGGAGAGGCCGCGATGCTCAAGAATAGGTCAATGAACTTTTAGCTCATCACACTGAGAGTGCCAAAGCCGTCCGCGAAGCTTGGAATCACTCCGTCCAGAGCTCTCAGTACGGCGGCGATGGCTGGCCGGCGAAAGGTCCCTTGGGCCATTGCAACGAAGATTCGTCGTGCCATCAGTGGCTGTAGGGGAATGACGCGGAATGCGCTGTCTGCGACCACCGCCCTCAGCGCCAGCGCCGGCAAGACGGTGATGACATAGCCAGTGCGCACCATCGCCAGCGTCGCAGCCATGTTTCGGCAACTTGCAACTACGCGCGGGGCGAACCCGGCTTCATGACAGGCATTCACGATTTGCGTCTTATATGTCTGCGCATTTCTGTTGATGGCCCAGTTCTCGGCCTTGAGGTCAGTCACGCCGACCGAAGAAGCTCCCGCGAGTCGATGACTCGCGGCCATCACTGCGGCGAAATGATCCTCGTAGACGGGGCGGAAGTACAGCATGCTCGAGAGGGCCTCGGCACTGATGGAGTCATCGACCAGTGCTAGGTCGACTTGTTTCGCAGCGGCAGCCTTCAGGCTCTCGCCGGGCTCGAGTTCCTCGAAACGAAGGTCAAGCTGGGGGTATTCGCGTATCAACGATTCGAACACCGCCGGGATAAAGGTCGTCGCAACCGAGCCGAACGCCGATATCCGGACTTCGCCCGCCACGGAGCCCTTGGCCGACGCGAGGTCCGATTCGATCTCGCTCACCAGATCCAGCACTTTTCCGGCCCTTGCAACCAGGCTTTCACCCGCCAGCGTCAGTTGAACACCTCGGCCTGAGCGCTCAAACAGCACCGTGCCCGTCTCCTGTTCCAGGATGGCCAGTTGCTGCGAGACAGCGGGACGTGTGAGGTTCACAGCCTCCGCCACCTTGGCGATGGTCCCTAGAACGGCAAGTTCGCTGAGAAGGTGAAGGCGAGACAGGTTGAGCATCTGAACGACAGAAAAGCTAACGCCTCCACTTTCGCAGCAATATCCCTCGAGCTCTTGGCATCAGGGTATTCCCCAATGAAATGACGCAAGGGGGCCTACGCACGCAATTTTGATGCCTCTATACACGCACCAACTTGGAGGACCACAATAGGAAAGAAATTCTAACGATTCCCGTAAGCATTGGTGGTCTTATCCACACGCCACGCTCTCCCTACAGTCCATCGCATCCAAACAGGAGCGCTTAGGAAATGAAGAACGTTGCATTTATCGGTATCGGCAAGATGGGCGCGCAAATGGCTGCGCGACTGGTTTCGGCGGGTTTCCAGGTCACTGTGTTTGACCCGAACCGCAGCGCTGTCGACGAATTGGTATCCAAGGGGGCGGCCGCGGCCGCAAATCCCAAGTCAGCCGCTGAGGGGGCTGATGCAGTTCTGTTCAGCTTGCCTACGCCCGCCATCCTCAAGTCGGCAATCACAGGCGCCGACGGTGTGCTCGCGTCGCTGACCAAGGGGGCGATCCTGATCGATTTCAGCACCGTCGACCCTGAAACGACCAAGGCTCTGGCTGCCGAGGCAGCCAAGAAGGGTGCCGACTTTCTCGATGCGCCCGTCAGCGGTGGCGTTGCGGGTGCCACGAATGGAAAGTTGGTCGTGATGGTCGGTGGCGATGCCGCTGTCCTCGAACGCGTCACGCCGATGCTGAACAACCTGGCCGGACGCATCGTCCACTGCGGCGCTATCGGTGCCGGCCAGCTCACGAAGCTGAGCCACAACCTTGTGGTGGCAATCAACACTGTCGCGCTTGGCGAAGTTCTTGCAGCCAGCGTCAAAGCTGGCGGCAGCCTGGAAGTGCTGTGCGACGTGATGAGTGCAGGCATGGCCGGCAGCAAGATGCTCGACTGGTTCCAGAAGACGTTGTTCACCGCAGAGCGCCCGGCATTCTTCGCCATCGACCTGATGAACAAGGACCTGGGCCTGTGCCTCGATGAGTTCTCCAACTACCCGATGCCCCTGGGTCAGCTGGTCAAGCAGACCTACAACGCCGCTCGTGCCAAGGGCATGGGCGGCAAGGACTCCACCAGCGTCAGCGAAATCTACGAGGAACTTCTGGGCGTTCGCCTGCAAACCGCCGCGTAAGCGCGCCTCCCCCATCCAGCCAAGAGCATCCAAGTGAATACCATCTCCAAGTCCACCTACGGCACTGTCAGCCTCCCCACGTCCGGTCTCGCCGGCAACTTCATCAACGGCGAATGGTGCAAGCCCATCGGCGGCAAGACGCTCGATGTCATTAACCCATGCCGCCTCGACACCATCGCCACCGTCGGCGCGGCCGACTCGCGCGACATCGATGTCGCTGTCGCGGCTGCCAAAGCGGCATTCCCGAAATGGCGCCGCAAGGCAGCACGCGAACGCGGCGCCATGCTGATCGAGTTCGGCAACCGCATCACCGCAAACGCCGAAGAAATCGCCAAGATCCTGGCCGCGGAAACGGGTAATGCGCTGCGCACCCAGAGCCGGCCGGAGGTTGCCAGCACCGCCGAAGTCCTTCGCTATTACGGCGGCGTTATTGCAGAGCAAAAGGGCGAGACCCTCCCGCTTGGGCCTGGCCTCTTTAGCTACACCACCCGCGAGCCTTTCGGGGTGGTCGGGGCCATCATCCCCTGGAATTCGCCGCTCGTCCTGGCCGCGGTCAAGATCGGCATGTCGCTCGGAACGGGCAACACGCTGGTTCTCAAACCGGCAGAAGACGCACCGCTCGCCGTCATCCGCATCGCCGAGCTCGCTGCGGACATCTTCCCGCCTGGCGTCTTCAACGTCGTGACCGGCGAAGGACTGGAGGCCGGTGCCCCGCTGAGCACTCATGCCGACGTCGCCAAGGTGTCGTTCACGGGATCTCACGAAGTGGGTCAGAAGGTCGCGCACGCCGTTGCGGACCGCATCGGGCATCTGACCCTGGAACTCGGCGGCAAGAGCCCCTGCATCGTCTACCCGGACGCCGGTACCGACGCAATGCTGGACACCACGGTGAACAACATCATCGCGGCGATGCGCTTCGCCCGTCAGGGCCAATCGTGTACCGCTGGCTCGCGTCTGTTCCTGCACAAGTCCATCTGGGACAAGGTGATGCCACGCTTGGTGGAAAAGGTCAATGCACTGAAGGTCGGCGACGCCCTCGACGAAACCTCCGACATCGGCGCCGTCATCAATGCCGAACGCTACAACGCGGTCTGCGGCTTCATCAAGGAAGCCATGGATGCCGGCGCGAAAGTGGAGACCGGCGCATTGCCGCCGGCTGCCGGCGATGCCAAGGGCTACTTTCCGACACCCGTCATCTTCACGGGTGTCGACAACACCTGGCGCATTGCCCGCGAAGAAGTGTTCGGCCCGGTCCTCGTGGCCATCGCGTGGGAGAACGAGAGCGAAGTTCTCGCCATGGCCAACGACACGCACTACGGTCTTGCCGCCTACGTCTTCACGAACGACATCGGCGCGGCAATGCGTGCCACCGAACAGCTTGATGCGGGCTGGATCCAGGTGAATCGCGCCGGTGGCCAGATTCCTGGCATGTCCTACGGTGGTGCGAAGCAGAGCGGCATCGGTGCCGAGTACTCCATCGAAGGTGCGCTGGAGAGCTACACCAGCCGCAAGAGCGTCACGTTTGGTATCTGACCCGGGGACCCTCGTGAACAGCACCTCCACATCGGCGAACTACTGGACCCAGGGCTTGTCGTCGCAGCAGGTCGAGACGGGAAACCGAATCGACCGTCTGATGACGCTCGAAATTCGCCCCCTCAGTGGGGGACTTCCCCCGGGGATCGTCGTGCCCATGTACGAGGTCTGCCGCGCGCACCACGAGGGCCCACTTTCGATGGCCGCTGCAGCTGCCCTCAAGGAGAAGGTTGTACCTGGCAGCACAGTCTTCATCGCTACAGGCGCAGGTGTGTCCCCGAAGCTCCCATGGGGCGAGACCGACGGTCCGGTCGGGGCTGCAGCACTCGCAGCCGCCCTGGTCAAAGGGCTGCGCGCGAAAGTCGTCTTCGTCACCGAGGAGGCGCACATGGCGCCCATCAAGGCCGCAGTCGATCTGATGAACGCCAAGCTCGCTGTCTGGGCCGAAGAGAAGCCGGGTCGCGATGTCCAGCCCATCACCATCGAGTCGTTCCCCATCGGGATGAATCGCGGGCAGACGCGCTCCCGGGCCCTGATCGAAACCCATCGCCCCAGCGCGGTGGTCTTTGTGGAACGCGACGGTCCCAACGTCGAAGGGCAATTTCACGGGGTTCGCGGTGACTGTCGGGACCCGCTGGCCGTTGGCTACGTCTATCTGCTCGCGTACCACGCAGCGGAAGCTGGAATTGTCACGATTGGCATCGGTGATGGCGGCAACGAGGTGGGCTTCGGCGCGGTCCGGGAGTCCATCCGGGGCGTCCTCCCGCTGCGTGGCCGCTCTTTGGCAGGGCACGAGTCCGGTGTGGTCACCGTGGTGGCAACCGATGTGACGGTGAGTGCCGCAGTGTCGAACTGGGGCGCGTGCGCCGTCGGAACCGCACTCGCGGTGCTCGTCGGTGACGAGGAATTGCTGCACGACGCCGATACAGAACATGAACTGATAGCAGTGACTGTGGCCGCAGGCGCGCGCGACGGGGCCACTTCGAAGCAGGCCATGATCGTTGACGGCATTGCGTTCGACGGCCACCTCGCCTTTGTCAATCTTCTGAGTGCCGTGGCGCGCATGTCCATTCGCACCGCTGCCACTGCGTAACCAAGACAAAAAATGCAAGTCAAGAAGCCCACCGACTCCCTCGGCAATCCGCTCGACCCTATCGTCGGCTTTGCACGCGGGAAAATCATTCAATCGAGCGTCGACGAGGCGCGACGACTGCGCCAAGGTCAGTCGGTCGCGGCAGAGCGCATCCGCCGTCTCGGGGCGATGTCGATCGGCGTGTTCACAGGCAACCAACGCGAGTTCCCGCTGAACGTCGAAGACCTCACAACGAACTGTGAAGAATGGGTGGGGCCTGGGCTCTACGCCGAAGAACTCCGACAGGTCGCCATCGAGCACATGGGCGGACAGCCCGGCGACATGGTGGCACCAGTGAACAGGACGAGCGCTGGAATCATTGCCACTATTGCAGCGCTCGCCGACGGGAAGCCGGTGGTGTCCGTGGTCCCGCCTGGCGGCCGGTCGCACGCGTCGGTCATCCGCGGATGCGGCATCGCGCAGGTCATCCTGCATGAGGTCCAGGGAGACAAGGACTGGGCGTCGGTCATAGAAGAAAAGGCCCCCGCATTGGTGGTCGTGACCACCGTCACCAGCAGCCTTGAATATCTGGACGACAACGTCTCCATGGATGTCGCGGCGGTGGCGAAGGCAAGCGGCGCGGCGGTTCTCTTCGACGAGGCATACGGCGCCCGGATGCGGCCGGTCCTGCGTGGCGGTGCGAAGAGTCTTCACCTCGGTGGCGACGTCGCCATCACCAATTGCGACAAGGCCGGTCTGTCGGGGCCACGCTCAGGGCTGTTGGTAGGCCGACCGCTGTTGATCACGCGCATTTCTGCAAAAGCGTCCGAGTTCGGGATGGAGGCGCGCGCCCCCATCGCAGCGAGCGCTCTTCGCTCATTGCAGCGATTCTCTCCAAAGGATCTTCTGGACGAAGCGGAAAGCGGCAAGCAGCTCGCGGCGGCACTGCGAGACCGCATGGGAACCGATCTGGTCGCCGTGAGCGATCTTGGTCCGATGATTGAAGAAGACCTCGCCCTCCAGGAAGTCTTTCGCCGCGCCGGCAAGGCCCCATCGGGGACTGATCTGGTTCCCTGTGAAATCACCTCGGCGCTCGGCATGGTGCTGCTGCGTGACCACGGCATCCTGACGGTGAATACCCATGGCCAGCCCGGTGCCCGTGTATCGGTCCGTCTCAAGCCGACCCACGGTGCGATCGAGCGTGTGGGTGGCATGTCCAAGGTTGTCGATGCAATGGTGGCCTCCTTCGATGAAGTGGCCCGCTACGTCGACAAGCCCAAAGAGCTTGCCGAACTCATTGTGGGAGCCTCGCAATGACCGCGGTGAGCGGCGCGCTTGCCGCCATCGACGAGCGGCTCGACAAGCTGGTCAGCATGGACATCGGCGGCCGTGGTGTCGAACATCTGTACAAGGCCGCGCGCGCCCGGCAAGGCACGACGCTCGTCGGCGCCGCGGCCGATGCGCTCTTGTCGGTGCCGGACGGCGCGACGGTCTTCGTCACCACGGGGTCGGTGTCACGCGCCTGGATCTCCACCGAAATCGGTGAGAACGACGGCCCCGCAGGAGCCGCTGCCGTCATCCGCGCCCTGGCCATCTCCAAGCGTGTCCATTGCGTCCTGCTTGCAGAGGCCACGCTATTGCCTGGAATGAAGGCCATACTGACCAGCGCGGGGTTGACCGTGCTGCCGTACGACCAGGCGCAGATTGCGTCCAAGGATGGGACTTTGGCGATCGCCTCGCTTCTCCCGTTCACGACGTCAGATGACGAGGCGCCTGCAGCAGCCAAGGAGTTGCTCGCCAATTACAAGCCGAGCCTGTTCTTCTCGACGGAGCGTGTTGGTCGAGCCAAGGACGGCGTCTACTACAGCATGCGGGCAATCGACTACGGCATGGGGCGGTCGCGCATAGACATCTTGTTCGATGAAGCCATCAGACAAGGTATCCCCACCGTTGCAGTGGGTGACGGCGGAAACGAAATCGGCATGGGGGCTGTCACCGAGGCGGTCAACGCACACGTGAAGTTCGGCGAAACCATCGCTGCCGTCACTTCCGCCGACGTGCTGGTGACCGCCGCATGTTCGAACTGGGGCTGCAACGCGATTGCAGGCGCCATGGCCGCCAGGCGCAAGGATGCGCGACTCCTTCATACGCCGGAGATGGAGCGCCAATTGCTGACCCGCGGCGTCGACATCGGACTCATCAACTCTGTGCAGAACATCGTCGATGCCAATGTTGATGGCTTGGCTCTCGAAACCCATATCGCATTTGCCGAGATGGTGCGTGCCGTCGTGCGGCCTGCACTGAGCTGACCCTGAACCGAACTCCCCCATTTTTACAACGCAACGAGGAACTCCAAATGCGCCAACTCCTTAAATCGTTCGGTCTGCTACTGGCAGGCATGGTCATCGCGTCAACCGCGATGGCTCAAGAGAAGTCGAAGCTTGACGAGGTTCTTGCTCGCGGCAAGATCATCGTCGGTGTCAGCAGCGAATCGCCGCCCTTCGGATTTGTCGACGAGAAAGGTGAGCTCACGGGCTTCGACATCGACATGGCGAAGCTCATCGCAAAAGGGATCTTCGGCAGCGACGACCCCAAGCACATCGAGTTCGTCAAGCAGAGTTCGGCTGCTCGCTGGGAGAACGTGAACAGCGGCAAAGTGGACTTCGGGATCCACGTCGCAACCGTTCTTCCCGACCGCATTGCGCGCGTTGCATTCACCCGCGGATACATCGACTCGTCGATCGTTGTCATCGTCAAGGCCGACTCGAAGTTCAAGAAGTTCGCGGACCTCAACACCGACAAGGTGACGACAGCGATCCTTTCGACACCCGTCCAGGCCGCACGCGCCGCGCAGTTCTTCCCGAAAGCAAAGACGACCACGCTCGACTCGATCGGGGCTCAGTTCACTGCGGTCAAGGGCGGGCGTGTGGACGCTGCTCAACTGGACGAGCCTGTCGCCCTCTGGTACGCCACGCAGAACAAAGATGTGCGTGTACTGGAGGAGCGCATGACGGCAGTCACCAACAACGCCATCTATATGAAGCAAGGCGACTTCAAGTGGTGGCTGGCTCTGGACACCTACGTCAACGAGATGCGCGCCGGTTCGATGTTCAACGACTACTCGGCCGCGTACAAGAAGTGGTTTGGCAAGGCGCCGATGAACGCGAAATACTACGTCAAGTAATCGACGACACCCCTGGAGCTGAAAGCAAGTATGAGCTGGTTGAACATGGTTTGGGGATGGTTGCCGGAGTTCTTCAACGGATTCCTGGTCACGCTCACGCTGGTGGGCATGTGCCTTCCTGTTGCCGTTGCCTTCGGGATGGGCGTGGTCCTCATGCGGCTCTCGAACCATGCTCTCATCTGGGCACCGACGTACGCAGTGATCGAGTTTCTGCGAAACGTGCCAACGTTCCTGCTCATACTTGTCGTCTATTACGGCGCGCCGCTGCTTGGCTCCAGGCTCGACGGAATTTATTGCGGTGCAATTGCCATCGCGGTTCAGCACACCGCCTACCTGGCAGAGGTCTTTCGAGGCGGAGTCAGCGCCGTTCCCCGGACCCAGTGGGATGCAGGGCGAGCCATCGGCCTTCGACCTGCGGGCGTTTTCTTCCGAGTTGTCCTTCCCCAGGCCGTGCTCAAGGTTGTACCGGCCATCGGGAACCAAGTGGTCGTGCTGATCAAGGACACGTCTCTTGTCGCAGGCATTGGGGTGGTGGATCTCACGCTGAGCGGAAAGCTCGTCATGGAGCGGACAGCCGCCTCATACGAAGTTTTCATCGTCATCGCTGCCTTCTATCTCGTACTCACAACGCTCGCCAGCGCGGTTTTTCATTGGCTCGAGATTTTCTCGCGCAAGCGCAACTGAGGAAACCAGATGGACGTCGCATTTCTGAATATCAACTATCTGCTGAAGGCAGCTCTTGTCACTCTGGAGATGGCGGTCGCTACGGTCGTCCTCAGCTTCATTGTTGGTACCGCCCTGGGCGTCGCGGCAGCGCTGAGCGGCCGACTGGTCCGATCGGTTCTTACAGTTTATGTGTATGTGGTGCGAGGGGTTCCCGTCCTGGTCCTCATCTTCATCGCCTACTTTGGCCTGCCGCGTTTGGGCGTTGACGCGCCGAACTACGTGGCTGCCACCATCGCCCTGGTCATCTACTTTGCGGCCTTCGTGGCCGACATCGTGAGAGGTTCAATTCTTGCCGTGCCCAAGAGCACCGTGGAGGCCGGATTGGCTATCGGCCTGCGTTGGAGACAAGTCCTCATGCAGATTCAACTTCCCCTTGGGATGCGTCTCGCGCTCCCGCCATTGGTAACCACTGCGTCCATTGCAGTGAAGAGCACTTCGTACGCCTCGATCGTGGGCGTCTGGGAACTGACGTATGCATCGCGTGAGGTCGTCGAGCGTACTTTGGCCGCTTTCGAGATTTTCTTCACCGTGATGGTTATCTATTTTTGTATCTGCTACCCGATCTCACTCTGCGCGACCTATCTGCAGCGGCGCTATGCGGCGGCGTAGTCGCAAAACGAACTGCCTGGAAACCATGAACAATGCACAGCCCCTGCCGACTAGCCGGCCCATGATCGAAGTTCGAGGCGTCTCAAAGAGCTTCGGCGAGAACCAAGTCTTGAAGAGCATCTCCTTCGAAGTGAAGGAGGGCGAGGTTGTCGTTCTCATCGGACCCAGCGGGTCCGGCAAGTCGACGCTCTTGCGGTGTATTAACTACCTCGAGGATTTCCAGGCAGGCGAAATCCTTGTCGATGGTGCGGCTGTCGGCTACAACTCCTCGGCCGGCGGCTCTAAGAGGATCAAGCAATCCGAGACTGAGATTGCCCGTCTCAGGACCAAGGCGGGGATGGTCTTTCAGAACTACAACCTGTTCCCCCACAAGACGGCCATCCAGAACATCATGATGGGGCCGGTACTGGTGAATGGGGAGTCCAAGGCCGAAGCTCGCGAACATGCCCAGGCGTTGCTGGCCAAGGTCGGACTGGCAGACAAGGCGAACCACTATCCATCTCAGCTCTCCGGCGGTCAACAGCAGCGCGTGGCCATCGCCCGTGCCCTCGCCATGCGGCCGAAGGTGATGCTGTTCGACGAGGTGACATCAGCCCTGGACCCAGAGCTGGTCGATGAGGTCCTCAAGACGCTTCGCGATCTCAGCACAGAGGGGATGACGATGATCATCGTCACGCACGAGATGCAGTTTGCACGCGATGTCGCGGACCGACTTCTCTTCTTCTACCAAGGATCCATCATCGAAGACGGGCCTCCGAACGACGTGTTCGCGAACCCCAAAACCGAACGTTTTCAAGCGTTCGTGAAGCGTTTCCAGAGCGCGGCGATGGCTGCCTAGTCCCTCTTCAGGTCAATCTCCCACCTCCAAAAGAATGAACGCACTTGCTTCATCCGTCGCTCTCGCTGGTGAGAAACCCATTCTGGAGATGAAGAAAATTCATCTCTCCTATGGCAATAACGCCGTACTGAAGGGTGTGGACCTCTCGGTTCGCCGAGGGGAAGTCGTCGTGATCGTGGGGCCTAGCGGCGGCGGAAAGAGTTCGCTACTTCGCTGCGCGAACCTGCTGCAGCGAATCAACTCTGGTCAGATCCTTCTCGAGGGAGAGGACCTTACAGGAGGTTTACTCAACGAGAACCAGATTCGTCAGCGCGTGGGCATGGTGTTCCAGCACTACCACTTGTTTCCTCATCTCAGCGTCCTTCGAAATCTGACACTCGCTCCGCGAAGAGTGCTCAAGGAGTCGACGGGTAGATCGGAAGCGCGCGCGCACGAATTCCTGCGGAAGGTCGGTCTTGCCGACAAGGCGAACAGCTATCCGGACCAGCTCTCCGGTGGCCAGCAGCAACGCGTTGCCATTGCCCGGGCACTGATGATGCAGCCGCACGTGATGCTCTTCGACGAAGCAACGTCCGCGCTCGACCCGGAGCTCGTGGGCGAGGTGCTGGCGGTGATGAAAGATCTGGCCAAGTCCGGCATGACCATGCTCGTTGTCACCCATGAGATGGGCTTCGCTCGGGAGGTCGGCGACCGGCTCGTCCTGGTCGCCGGCGGAAACATCGTCGAACAGGGCCCTCCTGCTCAAGTGCTCGACCGTCCCCAACACGAGCGCACGAAGCAGTTCCTGTCTCGCATGACCAGGCATTAGCTCGATGCCGCTGTTCTTTTCTCAACGTCCCCCTGTCTGTCCTGAAAGCTTGTCATGAAGAAATCGCTGATTACTTCCCTGGTCTCCGCCATGAGCTTCGCCCCTCTTGCAGCAATGGCCGCCGCACCCAAGGTGGACGTTCCGCTGCCGCCAGAGGTCAAGGCAACCGGCTTCCTGACCGTCGGTATCAACTGCACGTACCCGCCCGCTGGTTTCGTTGGCATCGACGGCAAGCCTGCCGGGTACGAGTACACGCTGGTGAAGCGTATCGGTGAAGCCGCCTTCGGCACCGGTGATGGCCTGAAGACTCAGTGCGTCAACGATGGAAACCGCGTTTCATTCCTTCAGTCCGGCAAGATCGACATGATTCTGGCCTCGCTCGCATATACACCAGCGCGTGCAGAACAACTCGATTACTCCAATCCAATTTGGGCCAGCAATCTTCAGCTCATTGTCCCCAAGGACTCGAAGATCAATGACTACGCCGACCTCGCCGGCAAGACAGTCGTGACGCCGACTGGCAGCACGTACCAGACTTGGCTGCAGAAGTGCTACCCGCAAGCAAACTTGGTGACAGCCCAGACCGCAGCAGAAGGCGCCACCATGCTCACGCAAGGGCGTACGGATGCCTTCGCCTACATCGATGTGTATGGCTTCAACTTCACTCAGATGCAGAAGAACTACAAGGTTGTCGGCACATTGGCCGCGACCGCAGTTCAAGGCGTGGGGGTCAAGAAGGGCAACAAGCCGATGCTCGATTGGGTTAATGCGGTGCTCGAGCAGATGCGTGGCGAAGATGCCTTCTACAAGGCTTTTTCGGCGGAGGTGAAGGATCCTGCGTTCGCTGCAAAGTATCGACAGATTGTTCCCGGACCGAGCATGAAGATGGACTACTCAAAGTCCGGCGCGCTCGACTGCTTGAAGTAAGGAATCCAAAAAAGAGCGCCCATCCGACCACGTAGGGTGGATCGCCGGGAGGAATCGATATGACACCGAATTTCACGAACGAACTGCTCGTTCTGCTCGACGGGCTAGGCCGGACGCTGCTTGTTAGTGGCATCGGCATCACCCTCGGTATGGCGCTGGGCATGCTGATGGGGGCAGCGCGCCACGCGCGCATTCCGGTGCTGAGCCAGCTCATCGCTTGCTACGCCAATCTCTTCCGGTGCACGCCGCTCTTGGTCCAGGTCGTGATGCTCTACTTCGCGTTGCCGGACCTTGGAGTAAAGCTCTCGCCGTTCGAGACGTCGTGGCTGGCGCTGGGACTTTGGGGGGCTGCATACCACACGGAAATCTTCCGAGCAGGCTTTGGTGCTGTGAACCCGAACGAGGTGCTCGCTGCTCGAGCGCTCGGAATGTCTGCTCCTCGGGCCTTTCTGGACATTACCGTTCCCCTTGGTGCGCGTGCAGCAATTCCTGCTGCGACGACTATGGCGATCACCCAGTTTCGATCGTCGTCTTTCATGATCGCAGTTGGCTATCAGGAGCTTACGTACGTAGCCAATCGCATGGTGGCAGACACGTTCAAGGTGTTCCAGGTGTTCGGCATTGCAGCGCTTGCCTATCTCATCGTCTCAAACGTTATTGCGATGGCCTCCCGCAGGCTTGAGAAGGCGGTCGCAGTGCCCGGCTTGGGAGCCGTGAAATGAACCAGGAATGGATGGGGCCCGTCGCATCGCACATGCTCAGCGGGCTATACGTCACGCTCTGGGTCTCCTTGCTGACAACGCTCGTCGCGACAGCCATCGGAGTAGCCGTCGGAGCGCTCTCCGCGAGCACGACGCTTTGGGTAAAGTTCGTCGTGCGGATCTACATCGATGTCTTCCGGGGTGTTCCTTCGCTGATAACACTCTTGTTTGTCTTCTTCGCATTGCCACACGTCGGCATCAGCACCGGGCCCATCACGGCGTCGGTACTTGGGCTCGCGCTCTGGGGCGGCGCGAACATCGCCGAGACCGCACGAGGTGCGCTCAAGTCGATTTCGTCCCATCAGACGGAAGCCGCCCGCGCTCTTGGTATGGGCAAGCTCGATGCACTCGTGTTTGCAGTGATGCCGCAGGCGCTCCGGCGATTCCTCCCTCCGTACATCGGACAACTCACCGTGCTGATTCAGGCCAGCGCGCTCACATCCGTCGTCGGCGTCACCGACTTGCTGGGTTCGGCGAGACAAATGATCGAACGGCTGGCATACGTGAGCAATGACGCTCATGCGGTCGAAATCTATTGTGGTGTCCTCGTTGTCTTTTTCGTCATCTGCTATCCGCTAACCCTGCTCTCCGACTACCTGGAACGTCGGCTCCGAAACTAACCATCATGAACAGCGATATCCCTACCCAAGAACGAGGCAGGCCTGCCACGACCACGGTTTGTCCTGCTCCGTCGCCATTGGTTGGTGTGCAAGGTCTCCTGGCCGTTCCTCGCCTGCGAGACCTGCCGATGTCCGTAATGGCAGCTGAAGCCAAAAGAAGGGACCTCGAGGTCATCTTGGATGGCGTGGCCGTCCTTGGCTACAACTAGGTTCTGTCATGCTCAGTCGATGGTCAGTACCGTCCACAGAAGGACAAAAGGATGGCGGCATTCCTGAGCGCCATAGGGTTGTCATCGTTGGCGGTGGGGCGGCAGGCCTTGAACTCGCGACCAGTCTTGGCAGGAACAGACGTCTCGCAGTCACGCTCATAGACAAGTCTCGAACACATGTCTGGAAGCCGAAGCTTCATGAAATCGCGGCCGGGAGCATGGACACCAGCCGGCACGAAGTCGGCTATCTTGCACATGCACGCAAGCACGGCTTCGTGTTCCGAATCGGACAGATGTCCGGCCTCGACCGAGTGGCTCGGTTGGTGAGCGTTGACCCCTATGTGGACTCGGAGGGAGAGCGGGTAACGCCTCGACGGAACGTTCCATACGACACTCTCGTCATCGCAGTCGGAAGCCAGTGCAACGACTTCGGAACCGAAGGCGTGCTGAAGAATGCGCTCAAGCTCGAGTCGCTTGGCGACGCAGTCCGTTTCAATCGGAAGCTGATGAATGCCTGCTTCCGAGCCCAGGCTCAAGATGGTCCCTTGACTGCTGCTCAACTTCGGATTTGCATCATCGGAGCAGGGGCAACTGGCGTCGAGCTCGCCGCTGAACTGCATCGAACGGGGAAAGAGGTCTTGAACTCAGCAGACGCTGCACTCAACGGTCGCGCCAAGCTTGAGATTCACCTTATCGAGGCCTCGGACAGAATTCTTCCGGCACTTCCCGCCCGACTCTCGGCCGCTGCGCACGACCTGTTGAGCCGCTCAGGTATTCACGTCCACGTTGGAGCGAGCGTTAGCAGCGTTGATGAAGGCGAGGTCACGCTGAAAGACGGTTGCACGATCCCTGCGGAAATCAGTGTCTGGGCTGCGGGCGTGAAGGCCCCAGCACTGTTGAAGACGCTGGACGGCCTCGAAACCAATCGACTCAATCAGCTGACGGTGCACCCGACGCTACAGACGACGTTGGACTCCAGCATCTTTGCCATCGGTGACTGCGCTGCATGCATGCGCCCCAATGGAAACGGCTACGTTCCACCTCGAGCCCAGGCTGCACACCAGCAGGCTTCGTTCCTGGCGCGTCATCTCTCGCAGTTCATTGCAGGGGGAAGTCTTCCTCCCTATCGCTACCGAGATTTCGGCTCGCTGATTTCCTTGGGAGACTTCAGCACGGTCGGCAACTTGATGGGCAGCGTTGTCGGAAGGAACATGTTTATCGAAGGCGTCTTCGCCAAGCTCATGTACAAGTCCATGTACAAAATGCACGAGCTCGCCCTGCATGGATGGTGGCGCGTGGCTCGGGAGACGCTGGCGAGGTCGCTAACACCTTCGACCGGCTCCAAGGTGAAACTGCACTAGGAGTCGTCGACGAGGCGCGGTGCGGGATCCGTAAGCCTCGACTCACGAAGCCCGCGGAGGCACGGCCTAGTTTGCGGCGGCAATACCCGGCATCGGAATGAAGCCTGGGAGCCTCTTCATCCGTTCAATCCATGCAAGCACGTTTTTGTACGGTGACAAGTCGATGCCACCTTCACCGGCCAGTGCTGTGTACGGAAAGCAGGCGATATCGGCGATCGTTGCACGGCCCAGCTCCAAGAACTCGCGGTCTGCCAGATGGTCGTCCATGATCTTGAACACCCGGTTGGCGCCGGTGTGTAGCTTGTCGATGTCGAGCGGATAGTTGAGCACCTTCACGAGGCGAGCACCCGCGGCGTTCATCACCTCGCCGCCGCCAGTGGAAAGCCGAACACCACCACGTTCGCGCCGGCTTCTACCTTGGCCGTGAAGATCACCGCGTCGATGCCGGTGGTGACGCCGCAGCCGATGTAGCAGACCTTGTCGAAGGGGGCGTCTTCGCGGATCTTGGCCAGCGAGATCTCGGGCGCGACCATGTAGTTGCTGAAGGTCGAGGTGCCCATGTAGTGCGCGATGGGCTTGCCGTCGAGACTGAAGCGGCTGGTGCCATCGGGCATCTGGCCCTTGCCCTGGGTGCCGCGGATCAGCTGGCACAGGTTGGTTTTGCGCGAGAGGCAGAACTTGCAGTGGCGGCATTCGGGCGTGTAGAGCGGAATGACGTGGTCGCTCCTCTTCAGCGTGGTGACGCCGGGGCCCACATCGACCACGATGCACGCGCCTTCATGGCCCAGGATCGCGGGGAAGATGCCTTCGGGGTCGGCGCCCGAGAGCGTGTAGTAGTCGGTGTGGCAGATGCCGGTGGCCTTGATCTCGACCAGCACTTCGCCGAACTTCGGGCCTTCGAGGTCCACGGTTTCGATGGTGAGCGGGGCTCCGGATTTCCAGGGGACGGCGGCTTTGGTTTTCATGGGTCAAGGGTCCTCAAGGTTCAATCGCCGGAACTGCGCGGCGACGTACGTTTTCCTCGTGGCGGATGGTGAGCAGCAAGCCTTGAAGCGCATGCGCTGCAGTCAGCCTGTCCACGGAGCCCTGCAGTTGCAGAGCGCGGCGGATGGTATGTCTCTGTGTCGACTGGGTGTGTTCAGATTTCGATACGCAGCAGCCTGGTGAGCAAGCTCTCGCAAGGTGCCTCTTTCATCGTGCTCGCCCCTGCATGGTGCGAGGCGTTGACTCCCACGAGGGCGCCGTCTTGGGGTCGATCACCCTCGTTCTACGCTCCAAACCCTGCGAACAGCGCATGAAAGAGCCTGAATCAGGCTGCCTGCGATGAAATTTTGTCTCGAAATCCGGACGCGATTTTTGGAGTGATCTACCTGTACTTTCCCTTGGAAATTCGACCTTCGATATGGCCGAATATCGAGACGTGGCGACTCACAGGCACTCCTAGGATGACACCGTCGCATCGATTCACGTCACACGGTGGTCATGCGTTCCATGCACCCGCCGCCCCACATCGGGGCAATGATTGATGAACTGAGGAAACCATGTCCGCCATTCTCGAAATTGACTCCATCCGCCAGGAATTTCCGGTCACCAAGCGGATGCTCTACCTGGACTCCGCGCACCAGACACCCATGGCGACCTGCGTGCGCCTGGCACTTTCCGAATTTCTCGCGGAAGGCAACGAAATGGCCGGCCCGAAGCCGGTGTGGATGCGCCGCGTCGAGCGTGCCCGGGAGGACGTCGCGGCGCTGCTGAATGCATCGCCCAGCGAGATCGCCTTCACCAAGAACACCTCCGAGGGCCTCAATATCGCAGCGAATGCCGTTCCGCTTGCGAACGAGGACACCGTCCTGATGCTCGAGGGCGACCATCCGAACAATGCCTATGCCTGGCTCAACCTGAAGCGCAAGGGCGTGCAGGTGCGCTTCGTGAAGGTGGCAGACGATGAAATCGCGACCGCGGAAACCTTCGAGCCCTTCATCGACGCCAGGACCAAGGTTATCTCGTTGTCGCACGTGACCTTCCATGCGGGCCAGCGGCACGACATCGCCAGCATCGGCCGTCTGTGCGCGCAGAAGGGCATCTACCTGGTCGTCGACGTGATGCAGTCTGTCGGCGTGCTGCCGGTCGACGTCAGGACACTGGGCGTGTCCGTGCTGGCCGCCGGCTGCCACAAGGGTTTGCTCGTGCCGCAGGGCCTGGGAATCCTCTACGTAAAGGCCGGTCTGGATGAACTGCAGCCGGCCTACCTCGCGATGAGCAGCCTGGCGAATCCCCCCGAGGACTACATCGCGCGGCCCGACGATCTGGCGCCGCGCAAGGATGCGGGGCGCTTCGAGTTTGGCAACTACAACCTTCCCGATCTGCACGCCTTGTCGAGCTCGATCAACCTCATCCGAAAGACCGGCGTCGAGCGAATCGAAGCGCACGTGCTCGAACTGGGCGACCGCTTGATCGCACAGCTTGAACGGCTCGGCGTACGTCTCGTCGGTCCACGTACCCGTGCCAGCCGTGCACACATCTATGTGCTGGATCTGCCGGTCGCCGAATGGCTGGACTACTTCACGCAGAACCAGGTTCGCGTATCGCCCGAGCGCGGCGGCATTCGCATCTCCTTCGGCCTCTTTAACACCTCCGAAGACGTCGACCAGGTCGTATCGCTGATCCAGCAGCGCCTGAGCCGCAGCGCCCACCCGACGGCGGCAATCCAGGTCGACTGATTGCCATCTTTTTATTGACCGCAGGAGAATCTTCATGAACCCGAAGTCGTCGTTTCTCACCATCGCAGCCGCATGCCTGCTGGCCGCGAACATGCCCAGCTTCGCCCAGACCGGCGGAGATACGCTGCAGAAGATCAAGGAAACCGGGGCGATCACGCTCGGCTACCGCGAGTCGTCCGTGCCGTTCTCGTTCCTGGACAGCCAGCAGAAGCCCGTCGGCATTTCGATGGACCTGTGCGCGGCCGTTGTGGACAAGGTGCAGCAGCAGCTGAACATGCCCAAGCTGGAATTCAAGCAGGTGGCCGTCAACTCGTCGAACCGCATCCCGCTGGTCGTCAACGGCACCGTCGACATCGAGTGCGGCGGCACCGCGAACAACGCCGCGCGGCAGAAGCAGGTTGCCTTTTCGGTCGCCACCTTCGTCAGCCAGCCGCTCTGGCTGGTGCGCGTGGACTCCGGCGTGAAGAGTCCGGCGGACCTCAAGGGCAAGACCATCGTGGTCACACAAGGCTCCAACGCCGTCGGCTTCGCGCGCAAGTTCAACGAAGAGCAGAAGATGGCGCTGATGACGATCGCGGCCAAGGACCATGGCGAGTCAATGCTCACGCTCGACAGCAACCGTGCCGTCGCCTGGCTCGAGGACGACATCCTGCTGGCGGGCGAGAAGGCGAACTCACGCAACTCGGCGTCGTTTGCCCTCATGCCTGGCGGCTTCGACAATATCTACTACGGCCTGATGCTGCGCAAGGACGATCCGGCGTTCAAGGCCCTCGTCGACGGCGTGATCGGCAACCTCATGAAGAGCGGCGAGTACGACAAGCTCTACAAGAAGTGGTTCGAGGCGCCGATCCCGCCGCGCAACGTGAGCCTGGCCTTTCCGATGACGGAAAAGCTGAAGGAGCGGATCAAGGTCCCCAGCGACCGGATCGACTGAAGCACCACCATCCGAAGCTGACTGGAGCTCGATGTGTTCGAAGTTCTTTTCGAGACAGTCCAGGACGGCGAGGAGCTGTATCTCGCCTGGCTGCTCAATGGCTTGGCCTGGACGGTCGCCCTGGCGCTGGCGGGCTGGTGCGTAGCCTTCGTCCTGGGGGTGCTGGTCGGCTGTGGCCGGACCTCCTCCAACCGGGCGATCGCGCTGACCGCGCGGCTCTATGTCGAGGTTTTCCGCAATATCCCCATCATCGTCCAGATGTTCCTCTGGTACTTCGTGCTGCCTGAACTGCTGCCGCCCGACCTCGGCAATGCGATGAAGAAGATGGTGCCGCCCTGGGGAGCCTTCTTCCCCGCATTGATTGCGCTTTCGCTCTACACCGGCGCTCGCGTGGCAGAGCAGGTCAAGGCGGGGATCGAAGCATTGCCCTACGGCCAGCGATCGGCCGCCAGGGCACTGGGCATGACAGAACTGGAGCTGTATCGCACCATCCTGCTTCCACAGGCGCTGCGCATCATCATGTCGACGCTGACCAGCGAGGTGATGGGCATCTTCAAGAACACGTCGGTGGCACTGACCATCGGGCTTCTTGAGCTCACCGCCCAGGCTCGACAGATCAACGAGTTCACCTTCAAGACGTTCCAGGCCTTCGGCGCGGCAACCATCCTCTATCTGCTGCTCGCACTCTCCGTCTATGCCGTCATGCACGGTCTGGAAAAGCGCCTCCGCACGCCCGGCACGGAGCCCACGATCACGAGACGCCGCTTCTTTCCGATGCGAAAGGAGGCGGCGAAGCCATGAACCACTTCGACTTTTCCGTGATCGCGCAGGCCTGGCCGTTCCTGTTCGACGGACTGGTGTTCTCGCTGAAGCTCACCGCGGTCGGCTTTCTCGGCGGCCTGTTGCTCGGCATTGGCCTCGCTCTTGTGAGGCACCTTGAAGTTCCGGTCGCGTCCCAGCTCGCAAGTGCGTACATCACGCTGATCCGCTCGGTGCCCCTGATCATGGTGCTCTTCTGGTTCTTCTTCCTGATGCCGCTCGTGCTGATGTGGATGACCGGAGCCTCGAGGCCGGTGCAGATCGGGCCGGTGTGGACGGCCTTCGTGACGTTCACGCTGTTCGAGGCCGCCTACTACGCCGAGATCATTCACGCAGGGTTCAAGTCGATGGCAAAGGGGCAGTACGGTGCGTGCAAGGCGCTGGGGATGTCGACCTGGCAGACCTATCGGCTGATCATCCTGCCGCAGGTACTGCGTGTCGTCAGCCCGATACTGCTCACGCAGACGATCATCCTGTTTCAGGATACGTCGCTGGTCTACGTGCTGTCGGTCACCGATCTGCTGGGAGCCGCCTCGAAGATTGCCCAACGTGACGGACGCCTCGTCGAGATGTACCTGGCGGTTGCCGTGATCTACATGGTGCTTTCCTCGCTGACGTCTCAGCTCGTGGCCATTCTGAAGAATCGCGATGCAGTTCCGGGACGTCGATAGAGACCTGAATAATGCAGCCATGAGCACGACGACCAAGAAAGCGAAGAAAGCTTCGACAGCGATCGTGGGAACGCCTGTCGAGCGGCTGTTTGCGGTCCTCAACCTGGCGGCGAAGATGGGCATGATCTCCGCGGCCGACATCGTCTATCTCCTCGATCTGCCCAGGCCGACAGCACACCGGATGATCGCCACGCTGGAGGAACTGCAGTTTCTCCAGAAGATGCCCGTCAAGGGCAAGTACGCCGTCGCCCCCAAGCTGGTTGGACTGGCGACGTCGATCCTGAGCTCCACCATCGTCTACGCGCCAATTCAAGCGCTGCTGACGGCCGTTGCACAAAAGACCGGAGAAACCTGCGGCCTGGCGTTGATGTCCTCCGGCGAGGTCGAGTACATCGCGAGCGTCATGGGGCAGTCTCCCCTCACGCTTCAGTTTCAGGCGGGGCAGAAGGCGCCGCTCCACTGCACATCCAGTGGGCAGATCTTCCTTGCGGCGCTGCCGCCGGACGAACTCGCCAAGTTCATGGCCTCCGGCCCCTGGGAGCCACTGACACCCAAGACCGTGACCGCGCCGAAAGTTCTTCTCGAGCGCCTTCGGAAAGTGAAGAATCAGGGTTATGCGGCCAACGAGTCCGAGTACATCGCAGGCGTCGTTGGTGCCGCAGTACCCATACAGAACACAGAGGGTCAGGTTGTGGCGGCGCTCACGATCTCTGCGCCGAAGAGCAGGCGCACGCTGGAGGACGTCGTGGCGATGGTGCCGACACTGACGACATACGCGGATCGGATCAGGCGGGCGATCCAGCCCCGGTGAGATCTCGGCGGCGGCAGGCAGTGTCGCTCAAGCTCTGACTGGCTGCATCAGGGGCAGCAGTTGCACGAAACAAGACGGCAAGTATCGTTTCACAGAACTCCTGCACGGACTTCACTCCGATTTCACTTGGGTCACGCACACTGCCTCTCGACAGTGGTTCGGCGCTGGTAGAGGCCAGGGAGAAAAAAGCCGCTCAGGGAACCGCCTCGATGCCGACCGCTGTCGCTTTTCATGCCCGGCCTTGAAGGTCCGACGGCAGAACTGCAGCGCTGCAACGGCGCGGCACAATGCGTCCATGCCAAACATCGCCTCGATCTTTAGAGCCGAAATCTCCCGCGTTGCTCGCAAAGAAGTGCGCGCCGAGATCGAAACGCTCAAGAAGGCATCGGTCGCGCATCGCGCGTCGACTGACCGCCAACGTGACAATGCCCGTTCATGCCATCTGAGAGTAGTCCAGGCCGGTGAGGTCGTGGGCGCGTTCGATCAGACGGTGCGTGATGGTGTCGACACGGCCGCGCAGCGCGCGTTCGTCGTCCCACGCCAGGCGGCCGTGCAGAACCCGGATCGCGCCGCCCACCATGGTCAGCGACGCGCGGGTGTCGTCGCCGGCCACCAGTAGGCCCGAGATCCAGTCGGTGCGGGCACCGGCAAAGCCGATCGGCGACATGTCGAAGGCCACTATATCGGCGCAGCAGCCCACCTCGATGCGGCCGATGTCGCTGCGGCCGAGGATGGCCGCGGCCTCGCGCGTGGCCATCGTCAGCGCGCGATAGGGCGACAGCCACTGCTGCCACGGCACGGTGCCTTCGCCGCCGGCCGCGCGGTGCAGCAGCATGCCCAGGCGGATTTCGCCGAGCATGGAGCCGCTGTCGTTGCTGGCGCCGCCGTCGACTCCGAAGCCGACCTTCACGCCGGCGGCCAGCATTTCGTGCATCGGCGTCACCCGCGCGCCAAGGCGCACGAGCATGCGCGGGCAGTGGGCCACGGCCACGCCGGCCTCGGCCATCTGGGCCATGTCCTCGGCATCGACACGCGTGCTGTGCGCGAACCAGGTGCCGGGGGCCAGCCAGCCGGCGTCTTGCAGCAGTTCGATGGGACGCTTGCCGTATTGCTCGCGGCACCACACACGCTCGTCAGGCCGCGGGTGGAAATGCATGTGCAGGCCGCAGCCGTTGGCGTGGGCCAGCTCGGAGATGCGGCTCATGAAGTCCATGCGCTGGTAGGTGGCAGTGGTGGGGCCCAGCGCCATCGTGATGCGTGCGCCCCAGCCGGTCTGGTGGTGCTGGCGGATGCCGTGGGCCATGTCGGCCAGCACGGCTTCCTCGTCGTCGACCAGGCCCCCGGCGCGCGGGCCCAGCACGGCGCTCAGGTCGGCCTCCAGCGTGTCTTCCATCGCCGTCATGCAGCCGCGCACCAGGTGCAGCCGCAGGCCGGCGGTGCGCGCGCCGTGCACCAGCGCATCGGTGTACTCAGCCCGCCCGCCCGGCATAAGGTAGGCGTGGTCGGCGGTGGTGGTGGCGCCAGTCAGCATCAGTTCGGCCATGGAGGCCTGCGTGGCGGCGTCTAGGTCGTCGGGCGTCATGCCGGCCCACAGCGGGTACATCGCCTTCAGCCAGTCGAGCAGGTGGCCCGACAGCGCGCGCGGGATGGCGCGCGTCAGTGTTTGGAAGAAGTGGTGGTGCAGGTTGATGAAGCCAGGCATCACGATCTGGCCGCGCAGATCCAGACGCTGGTCGAAGTGGCCCTCGGGCATGCCCTGGCCAACCTCCGCGATGCGGTCGTCGTCGACGACGACATAGGAGTTGGCCAGCACGCGGTCGCTGCTGTCGCAGGTGTAGAGCTGGCCGATGTTGGAGAGCAGGGTGCGCATGGGTGGGCGATCGGGTGAAGGGGGCGAGCTAGCGCTTCTGGCGCGTCAGTTCGAAGGTGGGCAGCAGCGCGAAGGGGCGCAGGCAGGCGTCCATCCAGCGCAGCGCGTCGCGCACCGCGGGCATCAGCTGCGCGGCGTCGTCCACTACGCGGTGGTTCACGCGGATGGCCGACAGCAGCGCGCGCGTCACTTCGCCGGTCTCGGCGAAGAACTCCTGGTCGCCGGTGTCGCCGCGCCATTCGGTCATCAGCAGCGTGGGAATGCCGTGGCTGAAGTGGCCGCGCAGCAACTGGTACACCGAGGCGAACAGGCCGAAGTTCTCGATCAGTGCGGCCGGGCGCTTGCCGCCCAGCCAGGCGCCGGCACAGATGCCCAAGCCGGTGCCTTCATGGGCGACCGGCAGGTAGCGCAGCTCGCGGTCCTGCATCAGCAGTGACTGCGCGCCGCTGAAGCCGCTGCAGGGCAGGCCAATGACGAAGTCGATGCCGTTGTCCTTCAGCGCGGCGTACAGCGTCTGTGCAAAGCTGCCGTTGGCGCCGGCGTTGCCGCTCGGGTCGGCCGCGGGGCGGGCGCCGTGTTCTTTGGCCGAAGGCTTCAAGATGCGGATGCCGACGGCCTGCTCGATATGACGAACGAAGTGGTACTTGTTTTCCTTCAGGTCCATCGGCAGTGCGCCGACGAAGGCCTGTTCCACGTTCACCTTGGCCACGATCAGCTTCGCGCCGGCATGGGCCGAGGTTTCGCGCACGCAGGCGACCAGCGCCTCGGGGTGGTCCACTGTGTGCACGTTGGCCAGCCCGTAGGCGCGCGCCAGCGTGGCGATGTCGACCTGGGCGGCCAACGAGGCCACGTCGGGCAGCTTGCCGGTGGATATGTAGCCGCTGTTGTCGAACACGACAATCGTCAGGTTGACCGGAGCCGCTGCGGCGATGGTGCCCAGCACCGAAGTGTCGAAGAAGATGCCGCCGTCGCCGTCGAGCGCGATCACCGGCTGGTCGGGACGGGCCAGGGCCACGCCCAGCGCATAGGGCGTCACCAGGCCCATGCCCACCGCGTAGAGGTTGGCATGCGACGGACGCGCCGCATGCCACTCGGTCGCGGTGTTGGCCAAGTTGGTGACGACGAGGTCGTCACGGGCCACCGACGCGAGCGCCGTCAGGAAGTCATATCTCTTGAACGAGGCAGTCATGGATGCGGTCATCCGAGGTAGGACGGCGCGGCCGCGCGAGCGCGGTGGTAGCACTCGGTCATGTGCGCTTCCACGGTGGTCGGTGGGTACTTCGGCGATTCGCCCTCCTTTAGGCAGCCAGGCAGGCATTCGAGCTGATGGTCGGGGTTGCCGGAGTAGAAGAACGGCACCGAATAGCGCTCGTTGCCCGAAACGTTGACCACGCGGTGCAGCGTCGAGCGGAACAGGTCGTTGGTCCAGTGGGCGATGGCGTCGCCGATGTTGAACACGAAGGTGCCAGGGATCGGCGGTGCGCTGATCCAATCGCCATTGAGGCCTTGCACCTGTAGACCGCTGTTGTTGTCCTGCAACAGAAAGGTCAAGGCGCCGAAGTCGGTGTGGGAGCCGGCGCCGATGGTGTCTTGCGAGGCTCCCACCGCCTGCGGCGGGTAGTGCAGCATGCGGACGGTGGACAGCGGGGTGTCGTTGAAGTCCTTGAAGTGGTCTTCCGGCAGGTTCAGCGCGAGGGCCAGGCCGACCATCATGCGTTCGCTGACGTCGCGCAGGGCCGCGTGGTAGGCACGCATGGTCGGCTTGAAGCCGGGCAGGTCGCTTGGCCACTGGTTCGGGCCATGGTTGAAGCGGCCGGCCACGACGGCGGGGTGGTCCAGCGGCAGGTCTAGGCCGAGGAACAGAGTTTCCTTGTTGTCGGGCACGTCCAGGCCCAGCGATTCGGCCTTCAGCGGGTCCCAGCCGCGGTTGCAGAACGAGTGGGTGCGCGCCACCTTCGCCTTGTCGTCGTCGGGCTGGCTGAAGAACGCCTCGCCCTGCTGCAGGGCGGCGTCGAGCAAGCCTTGCGGCACGCCGTGGCCATCGACATAGAAAAAGCCGTACTCGATGCAGGCGGCGCGGATCTGGCGGCCGACGGCCTGGCGGTCGGCGAGGTTCGATGAGGACAGTCCGCTGATGTCGATCACCGGCAGGCTCACGGTCGATACGGTCTTGGCTTGAAGGGAACTCACGGGATGTCTCCTGGGAAGGGAAGGCGCTGCGCCCCTGGAAGCAAATGGGGCGCGGCGTTTCGAACGATTTACTGGTAGTCCAGCGTGATCAGGCCGGCGGGCAGCTTGCTCATGCCGATGACTTCAGGGCCGGCCACGTCGACCATCGCGTCGAGCGAGTCGGACAGGCCCTTGGCCATGTCGGGCGTGAACACCGTCAACAAGTCGTTGCGCACCTGCTTCTTGAAGAACTGGGTGGCCTGGGGCGACAGCTTCATGCGCTTGCCCTGTTCTTCCCACAGCTGGTCGTCGGACTTCATGATCTTCACCGCGTCCTGGTAGGCGGCAACGAAGGCGCGCACGTTGGCCGGGTTGGCCTTGGCGTATTCCTCGCGGAAGCCGAAGAACAGGAAGGGCACGGTGGGCAGGCCCGTGCTGTCGGAGATCTCGCGGATCGTCGTCAGCGTGCGGAACTTGCCGCTGGCCAGCATTTCAGGGGCCAGCGAGTTCCACATGCCGGTGGCCTGCAATTCGCCCCGTTCCATCAAGCCGCGCAGCAGTGGCACCGCGCCTTCGTGCAGCGTGACTTCCTTGTTCAGGTCCATGCCGAACTTCTTCTTCGCGGCGGCAACGGTGATGATCCAGTCGAAACCGGTCTTGTTCTGTACGCCGACCTTCAGGCCCTTCAGGTCGGCCAGGGTCTTGGCTAGCGAGTTTGTTGGCACGATGATGCTGTTCACGTAGGTCATGAACGGCGCGACACCGACTACGCCCACGCCGCCGGCCTTCAGGCGCGCGGTGGCCAGCCAGTCGAGGATCACGACGTCGGTGCTCTTGCTTTGCAGCGCTACGGCGGCCGAGTTGTTGTTGCTGTAGGGCACCGTCTCGACGTTGATGTTGTACTTCTTGTCGAGGTTGAACTGCTTGATGACCAGCGGCGGAATCGACATCGTGCCAGCCGGGTTGATCAGCATGCGAACCGTGCCACCATCGCCCTTGGCGGTGTTGACGGTCTGGGCCTGGCACATCGGAGCAACGCCCAGGGCCAGCGTCGCGGCGAGGCTGCCGACGACTAACTTGAACGACTTCGGGTATTTCATGGCGGGAACTCCAGTGCGGTATGGTTCGGGAGGAAGGGCAAACGGAAAGCTCAGGCCATGGCGGCGGGCCGGCGGTCGAGAATGTGGATCACGTCTTTGCTCTTCTCGAACAGCGAGGCGTCGTCGTACGAACGCGGGCGGGCGATTCCGCGCAGGTTGATCTGCTCTGCAATCTTTCCGCCGGGATCGGAGGTCATCACGACTATGCGGTCAGCCAGGTAGGTCGATTCGTAGGCGTTGTGGCTGACGAAGAGGATGGTCGAGCGGAACTTCGACCAGATGTCGAGCAGGCTCTGGCGCAGCTTGCGCGCGGTCAGCTCGTCGAGCGCGCTGAACGGCTCGTCCATCAGCAGGATGTCGGGGTCGACCACGAAGGCGCGGGCGATGGAGGCGCGCTGCTGCATGCCGCCCGAGAGCTGACCGGGGTAGAAACCCTTGAAGCTGGACAGGCCGACGAGGTCGAGCACCGCGTTCGTGCGGTCGGCCCATTCCTGGTGGGGGAAGTCGGCCGCGCGCAGCGCGAACTCGATGTTTTGCGTCAGCGTGTACCAGGGCAGCAGGCGCGATTCTTGGAACACGTAGGAGACGCGGAAGCCCGAGGCGAGCTGCTCCGCCATCGGGCGGTCCTGGATCGTCACGCTGCCGCTGTACTGCGTGTCCAGCCCGGCGACGATGTTGAGGATGGTCGACTTGCCGCAGCCCGAGGGGCCGAGCAGGCCGACGACTTCACCGGCCTCGATGCTGAGGTTGATGCCGTTGAGCACGTGCAGCGGCTCGCGCTGCGCGCTGCGATAGGTCTTGCCGACATTGACGAGGTCGATTTGCGCCATGGGGATGTCCTGTGGAAGCGTTGCGGGGGGCGGGGGCGGGGGCGTGCTCAACGGCGCCAGCGGAAGATGTGCTTCTCGACGAGGCCGAAGACGAAGACCTCGATGAACATCATCACGACGAGGAAGCTCAGCGCGTAGGCCAGCACCTGGGTCATGTCGAACATTTGGAAGTAGTACTCGATGCGGTAACCCACGCCGCTGCTGCGGCCGAGCAGTTCGACGAACAACACCATCTTCCAGACCAGGCCCAGGCCGAAGCGCGAGGAGGCCAGCAGCATCGGCGCCACCTGGGGCAATATCACCGAGCGGATCATCTGCATGCGGCCGGCGCGGAAGATGCGGCCCATCTGGATCAGCCGCGTGTCGATGCCCTTAATGCTCTCGCGGATGTTGATCGTCAGGAAGGGTACGACAGTGATGGCGGCGCCGATGACGGCGGCCCGGTCGTTCATGCCGATGATCATGTAGACGGTGAGGATGGTGACGATGGCCGGCACCGTGATACCGCACACCACCCACACGCGGAAGAACATCCCGGCGCGCGGCGAGACCGCCATCGCGAAGCCCAGCACGAGCGAGATGCCCATGCCGACCACGAAGGCCAGTGCGATGCGCCAGAGCGAAATGCCGATGTCGCTCCACAGCTCGCTGGTGTTGGCCAGCTCGTGCATGGCCGTCAGCACGGTGTGCGGCGGCGGCAGTACCGACGGCGGCAGGAACAACGTGGCGAAGTACCAAAGGCCAACAATGCTCAGCACCGACAAGATGCTCATCAGCACCTCGGGCGGCAGCCGCGGGCGCGATGGCGATGCGGCGCTGCCCGTCGAAGCCGGGGACTCGTGGATGGCAGGGAGGGGAAGGGGTGTCGACATGGCGTGGGGCGGTCGTTGTCCGGGGGCGCGGTCAGTGCCAGCCGGGCTGGTGGTGGGAATGCAGGCTCACGGGACTCCGCAAGAGCAGTGCCAGTGATTTGTGTGCGCCGTGCCTTGCAGGAAGGCATGGCGTCGCACTTTGGTGAATCCAGGAGTCGATGACACTCATGCAAATCAATAGGAAGCTCGGTCCGGCTCAGGCGGCTTTGCCTGCTGGTTCTGCGCCAACTTGCCCGTCTTGATGATCGAGCCGCGGGCGGCGATGCCGCCGTCGATGGTGACGATGGTCCCGGTGATGTACTGGGCCAGGTCCGAGGCCAGGAACAGCATCAGGTCGGCCACTTCGTAGGCTTCGGCGGGGCGGCCACCCGGGTATTGCAAGAACAGCTCTTCCCAGCGGCCTTCGTCGCCGTAGTTGTCGAGCGCGCGGCGCTTCATCAGTTTGATCATGCGGTCGGTGGCGACCGGGCCGGGGTTCACGCCCACGACGCGAATGCCGTCGTCTAGGCTCACGCCGCCCAGGGCGCGGGTGAAGGCCATCACGGCAGCGTTGCAGGTGGAGCCGGCGATGTAGTTCGCATCCCAGTTTTCGCCCGAGTTGCCGATGTCATTGACGATCACGCCGTGGCCCTGGCGCTTCATGCGCGCGTAGACGTGCTGCGTGAGCTCCATGTAGCCCAGCACCTTCAGCGAGAAGCCTCGACGCACCACCTCCCAGTCGAGCGATTCGATCGGGCCAGAGGGCATATCGCCGGCGTTGTTTATCAGGATGTCGACGTCGCCGACGGCGGCGTCGAGCTGCTTCATTACGCCGGGCACCGACAGGTCGAGCGCGTGGACCTGCACGTTCACGTCGTGGTGGGACTGGATCTCCTTGCGGGCGGCTTCGAGGGCGGCGTTGTCGCGGGCGGCGAGGTGCAGGTGGGCGCCGGCCTTCGCGAACGCCCAGGCGGTGGCTAGGCCGATGCCCTTGGAGGCGCCAGTGATGAGGGCGGTCTTGTGGGTCAGGTTCAGAGAGGTCATGTCAGTGCAGTCGTGTTCAAAGGGTCGGAAGGCGGGGCGCACGGGCCGGGCTCGGCGGTGACGCAGGCCCCGAGGGGTTGCGTACACGGCTTCGATAGGCATTGCACTAACCGTGCCACGTGGAAAACACCAGAAATTAGCTTTCAGTATTCGAAGTTGCGCAAAAATTAGCATCAAATTGATGCATGTGAATGCAAAACTTAGAAAATTGGATTCAAAATGGCGTGCGAATGCACCGAGCCGGCGCGTGATCCGCGAATGGATGGCTCGGGATTCGTGGCGCGAATACTGCTAGACGGGATCCCGTATCCTGCGGGCCCGCGAGTCCCAGTGAACAGACACTCAGCATCCGGAGACCCCATGAAGCCAACCCTTCCGCCCAATGACGCCGCGCCGATGCGCGAGCGTGTGCGGGACAAATCCGTCACGCTGACCGAGGACCTGCGTGAGTCGCTCGAGGCGCAGATCGTCAGCGGTGCATTGAAGCCGGGCGCCCGGCTCGACGAGGCCGAGCTGGTCGAGCGCTACAAGGTCTCGCGCACCCCGGTGCGCGAGGCGCTGCGCGCACTGGCCGGCACCGGGCTGGTCGAGATGAAAGGCCCGAACGGCGTGTGCGTGGCCAGCCTGTCGATGCCGGTGATCATCGAGATGTTCCAGATAATGTCGGTGCTCGAAGGCCTGTGTGCGCGCTACGCCGCGCGCCGCGCCACGCCGCAGCAGCGTAAGCGCCTGCTGGAGATCCAGGACGAGTTGAAGGCGCTGGTGAACAGCGACAACCGCGACCTCTTCTACCAGGTGAACCAGAACTTCCACGACGCGCTGTACGACGCATCGAACACGCACCATCTGTCTGCGCAGACGCGCTTGCTGCGCAAGCGCGTGAGCTTCTACCGCCGCTACGTGACCTACCAGCCGGGCCGCATGCTGGCGACCATCGGCGAGCACCAAGCCATCATTGATGCGATCCAGCGCAACGAGCCGGAGGCTGCGTTCTCCGCAGCGGCCAACCATGTGACGCTGCTGCAGGACGACATGGTCGACCTGATCTCGGCGGTGTCCGCCTACATGCCGGCGTGAGCCCCAGGCGCGGTGTCATTCGCCGTATCGGTCGCGGCACCACCATTAGGTCAACCCACCAAGCCTTGCAGTACCTCGGTCAACACACGAGTGCCGTCGGCGAGGTCGGCCGGTTCGGTGAACTCGGTCTCGTTGTGCGTGATGCCATCGCGGCTGGGCACGAACACCATTGCCGAAGGCGTGACTGAGTGGAGGTAACGAGCATCGTGGCCGGCGGCCGAACGCAGCTCCATCGACGCGATGCCCAGCGTGTCGGCGGCCGATTTCACGCGGGCGCGCATCGCGTCGGGGAACACCAGCGAGTCGGCGGCGGACAGCCGCGTCACCGTCACCTTGCACGGGCCTGCGTGAGCCTGGCAGAGCGGTTCGACGGCTGCGCTCAGCCGGCGCAGCGTATCGGTGTCGGGGTGGCGTAGGTCGATCGAGAACAGCACGCGACTGGGAACGACCGAGGGTGCGTTGGGTGTCACCTCGAAGCGGCCGACGGTGAACTTCACCTGATCCTCGGCGTCGTGCAGCTCGGCGGTGAGCGCCTGCACCATCGCCAGCGCCGCCAGCAGCGCATCGCGGCGCTCGGTGCGGTTGGAGGTGCCGGCGTGAGCGGCCTCGCCGTCCACGACCACGCGAAAGGTGTGCTTACCTTGGATGCCGGTGACCACACCGACCGGGATGCCAAGGCGGTCGAGCACCGGGCCTTGTTCGATGTGGGCCTCGACGTAGGCGTGCACCGCTCCGGCGAGTGGGCGGTGCGGCAACTGCGCCAGGCGCATCGCGGTGTCCTGCAACGCGTCGGCCACGCAGATGCCGTCGGCATCACGCACGCTGCCGATGTCGGCTAGCGTGCGATCGCCGGCGAACACGGCCGCGCCCATCATGCCGGGCGCGAAACGCGAGCCTTCCTCGTTCATCCAGGCCACCACGTCGAGCGAACGGCGCGGCGTGATGCCGGCTTCGCGCAGGGCCTGCGCGGCTTCGAGCGCGGCCACGACGCCGAACACGCCGTCGTATCGGCCACCGGTGGGCTGGCTGTCGAGGTGGGAGCCGCTCAGCACCGGCGCGGCGTCCGGGTCCTGCCCGTTCAGGCGCAGGAAGAAGTTGCCGGCGTCGTCGCGGCTGGGCGTCAGGTCCAGCGCGCGGCCCCACGAGGCCATCAGCGCCTGGGCCTCGGCGTCTTCGGCCGACAGCGCCGGCCGGTTCACGCCACCGGTGGGCGTGGCACCGATGCGCGCGAGCGCGGCCAGGCGCTCGCTCAGGCGGCGTTCGTCGACGAACAGGGCCGCCTGGGTCATTCGGTCTTCATGATCTGGGCCGGCTGGCTGCGCGGGTCGCGAGGTAGCCATAGGTCCTGTTCAACGGTGGCGAGGAAGTCGCTAACAAACTGGTTGAACAACGCCGGCTCCTCGATGTTGAGGGTGTGGCCGGTCTTGGGCAGCACGAGCAGGCCGCACGCCGGCACCGTCTTCTTCAGGAAGATGCCGGGCTGCAGGCAGTGGTCGTCCTCATCGCCGACGACGACCAGCGTGGGTACGGCCATCTGGCGCAGCTTAGCCTCCAGGTCGTAGATGGACGGGCGGCGCGCCTGCACGCCTTGCATCGTGCGGGCCGACCCCACAGACGAATGCTCGGCGAGCTGGTTGGCGAATTCCTGCCAGCCGCGCGGATCCTTTACCTGGAATACGATGCGCGAGCCGGCCTGCGAGTAGGTCTTCGAGAACCCGGGCGCGCCCACCTCCTCGAACTTGCGCGCCACTTCGAGCGACACGTTTCGGAAGTAGTCCTCGAACTCCTTTTCTGCGCCGTAGCCGGCGCCCGCCACCACCAACGACAGCGCACGAGAAGCATGGCGCAAGCCGAAGTGCAGCGTGGAGAAGCCGCCCATCGACAGGCCCACGATGTGGGCCTTGTCAATGTCCAGGCCGCTCATCACGTCGGCGATGTCGTCGACGGCGATCTGCTGCGAGTAGCGCTCCACGTCGGTGGGCACGTCGGACGGCGTGTACCCACGCGCGGCAAAGGTGATGCAGCGGTAGCGGCGCGTGAAGTAGCGCATCTGCGCTTCCCAGCTGCGGTGGTCGCCACCGAACTCGTGCACGAACACGATCGGGGTGCCGGTGCCGGCTTCTTCGTAGTACAGGCGGGTGCCGTCGCGGGCGGTGATGAAGGGCATGGTCGTGTCCTAAAGGTGGCTGGGGGGCGGCTGCGGGTTCAGAACAGCGCAGGGGCGGGTATCGTGCGTGCGCGCTCGACCATGGCGGGCAGCAGTGCGCAGAAGCGGTCGGCCCATTCTTCCGGCACCGACAGGCTCACCTTGATGAAGTTGTCGCCAAAACGCTTCGTGTGGTATGTGCCCTGGCGGATCATGATCCCTTTCTCGCCGTAAGCAGCCACCAGCGATTCTGGGTTCACGCCGGCTTCGGCAGTGTCGATCACCAGCAGGTTGGCGTGCGAGGGGTACACCAGTACGCGCAGGCCCGGCACTGCCTTCACGGTCTCGGCCACGGCGGCCTGATTGCGGCGTAGTCGCTGCTTGACCAGCGGAAACCACTCGTTCTTGGTCTTCAGGCCGGCGATGGCGGCGCGCTGCGAGAGCACGTTGCTCCCCAGGTGGTTCGGCGGCGCGGTGGCCAGCAGCTCGATGATTTCCGCGCCGGAGACAACGGCGCCCAGGCGCATGCCGGCCAGGCCCAGCCACTTCGAGAAGCTGTAGACGACTATGCTCTTGTCGTAGAACTTGGCCGCGGGCGTGAAGCCTTCGGCGAACTGCGAGTAGGTGGCGTCGTGGACGAAATACGCCCCGACCGAACGGGCGATATCGGTGAGCTCGCGTATCTCGTCAGCGGTGTGGCAAGTGCCCAGCGGGTTGTTCGGGTCCACCAGGTAAATCACGCCGGTGTTCGGGCCGACGGCGGCACTCAGCTGGTGGGCGGTGAGCTTGTAGTCTTGTTCTTCATTGAAGATTGGCAGCTCGACGACGTTCGAGCCGAACTTGCGGGCGAAGTGCATCGGCCAAGCCCAGCTCGGGTCGGTCGTGACGAAGTCCTGGCCCGGCTTGCAGATGTTGCTGCAGACGTTAAAGAGGGCTTCCACGCCACCGTCGGTGACGAAGGCGCAAGCCTCGGGCAGGCCTAGGTCTTCGAGGATCAGCTGGCGCAGCTCCTCGAAGCCACAGGGCGGTGCATAGGCGTGGTAGCTGCCGTCCTTCAGCGCGTCGGCGATGGCGTGGAGCACGCTGGGGTGGGGGTCGAAGTGGTTGGTGTTCTGTCCCAGCCACATCAGGCCGGGCGTGTTGCAGAGCTGGTCGAAGTAGCGGTTGCGTTGTTCAAAAGGGCGCATGAGGTGGTCCGAGTTTTCCCATTCACGCAGCACGATGTGTGCCATACAAAATCGCTGCTTTTTGCCCATTAGAGGGTCATGTGTGCATACAAATGGTGCGAAATAGAAAAACTTGCATCGGATTTGTGAATGCAAAACAGTGCACTATGTATCCAGTAGGTTTCGCCTGGGATAAATTGTCGAAGCGCCCGCAGCCCGGGGAAGAACCACCAGTTCATCCGCTTGCCTTGCTCCTTGCGGTCACGAGTCCGGAGCGGCGGAAGGCCCTTCCCGATGTGCCCAGCATGGTTGAGCTCGGCTATAAGGACATCTCGTTCGTTCGAGTGGCTCGGTTGGTTTGCTCCGACGGCCACACCTGCTGCAAAGGTCAATGCACTGAATGCGGCAGTCAACGCTCAGTTCGCAAGCTCGGCCATGGGTGAAATGTTCGACAAGAATGCGCTTCAGCCCCTGGACGGGGCGCCGACGGCCTTGGCGTCGCTGACCGAGCGCGATTACGACTACTGGCAACAAGTGGTCAAAGCAACTGGCTTCACCCCCGAGGACTGACCACCCTCATGCGCCGGGCGGGCCTCTAGACACTTTTGAAGGATTGAAAACACTATGAGCATCACCCTGGCGCAAGCGAACGAAATCATCCAAGCGGCACTGGTCCGCTCGAAGGCCAAGGGCTTCAAACCCATGGGCATTGCAGTCCTGGATGAGGCCGGCAACCTGAAGGCCTAGTCAGCGAAGACGGAGCGAGCATGTTCCCGCCTCGCGAAGCCTGAGCCTGGTACTCATCTCTACGTCTGTGGCCCAAAGGGGTTCATGGACGCTGTTCTGGTCGAAGCCCGTGCAAAGAGCTAGCCGGAAGAGCAGTTGCACTACGAATTCTTCGCCGCACACGTTGGGCCTGCCGAAGGTGATGAGAGCTTTGAGGTACAACTCGCGAGCTCAGGGCGGACCATCACTATTCCCAAGGGGAGGACAGTGATTCAGGAACTGTATCGCCCGAGCGCGGCGGCATCCGCATCTCCTGCGGCCTCTTCAACACCTCCGAGGACGTCGATCAGGTCGTATCGCTGATCCAGCAGCGCTTGAACTGCAGTACTCATTGCGCTCCAGGTGTCCGCGCGCATTGCAACCGCCCCACGGGCCTGTAACAGGCCTTGCGCCAGGCCTGCACTATCCCAAGGCCACGAGCAGCTTCTTAAGAAGAAAAAGTACCCCGAAGAACCCACCGAGGACTAGGAAATACGCCAACGGTGCGCCTGCCATTGTCTCCCACCATCTCGGTGGGCCGTATGGCTTGGGTTTACTTTCTAGGGCGTTCATCATGTTTCTTTGGGATTGGTGCCTCTGCCTTCACAAGGCAGACTGCTGCTGTGCTTCAACTGATACGGATCTTCGGCTTGACCAGCGCGTTGATCCCCTCGGCCAACCATAGCGGCGGCCTGCGAGCGGGGCCATGCAATGAAAGCTAATGGCCATGCTAGAGAAAGCGCATGGCTCGACTGTGCGAAGCGGCCCTTGATCGCGCTGACCGCGCGGGCCGGTCGAACGAACGCTACGCAGAAGATTTACCGCCTCGCGCATTGTTCGTCAGGCGCACAAGCAGTTGAAGCAGGTTCTTCCGCTGTGCCGTGTTGAAGTCAGCCAGTAGTTCGTGTCGCACGCGCTCGAGCACAGGAGCGACCCGCTGCGCAGATTCCGCGCCGCGCTCGGTGAGAAGAACTTCGACCACTCGGCGGTCCGACAGAGACCGCGATCTGCGGCAAAGCCCCTTGCGTTCCAGGCGATCGATCAATCGGGTCATGCCGGCCGGATCAATTTCGCAGAGCAGGGCCAGTTCGATGATCCGCAACGGACCGCGGATGTACAGGAAATGCAGTGGCCGCCATTGCGACTCCGTCGGTCCGCCGATGCCGCGCAGCCGCGCGTTCACAGCAGTGCTGGCGAGTGCAAGGATTCTGCGAATTAGGAGATTCAGGTCTTCTTCGATGTCATAGCCCGAGAGGGCCGAAGAGCTTGCGAACGTCACGGCCGGACTGCCATCACGGCCAGCGACGAGGTGGCATTCGCGATCAGGCGGGAGCGCTCTGCGTCGTAAAGCTTCGCGTGCGCAAAGGCGATCTGCCGCCCGACCCGGTCCACCCCCGCCACTGCAATGAAATGACCTTCGTGGCCAGCGCTCTGCATGTTGACTGTCAGGCTGACGGTGGCGCATGTATGGCCAGGCTTCAGTTGCGACAAGACCCCCATCGCCATGGCCAGGTCCAGCATGTTCGCCAGCGTGCCTCCGCCCACTACGCCGTTGCCCTGCGTCGCATCGCGTGGCGCGGTGAACCGGATCACCAGTTCGTCTTTACCGCTCTCCACCAGCAGGGCCGACAGACTGGCCAGCGCGGGATTCACCTCCAGTGGGAGGTGTCGGCGTCTGGACGCCACCGCGTCCGCGATGAATGCGCGGGTGGGGTTGTCCCCCTGCAGCGGAATGTCGGAAATCTCGCCGGGTTTCACGGTTCAGCCTAGCAGAGTAGTGCGCGCGTGATCGGGCGTGGCGACGTCATACCCGAGGTCCTCGATGATCCTGGCCGCCTTGGCGACGAGTTCGGCGTTGTCGCGTGCGAGCTTGCCCGGCGAGACATATAGGTTGTCCTCGAGTCCGACTCGCACATGCCCGCCTAGGATCGCGGCAGTCGCGACCATCGGGAATTGGTCCGAGCCGATGCCGAACGCGCTCCAGTGCGAGCCGGTCGGCAGCAGGCGCTGCATCTCGGCCAACACTGTCGGCGTGGCCGGTGCGCCCCAGGGCACTGACATGCACAGCTGGAAATATGCGCTCTTCGGAATTGCACCTGTCGCGATCAGGTGACTCGCCAGGCGGGTGTGGCCCAAGTCGAAGACCTCCAACTCCATCGTCACACCGCTTGCGTGGATCTGTGCGGCCATCTCGCGCAGGTGGTTCGCGGGGTTGATGAAGACGGCGTCGCCGAAGCTCATGGTTGCGACGTCGAGGCTGCAGATGTCGGGCTTGAGGCTGACCACGTGCGCAACCCGCTCATGCGGCGTCATGAGTTCGGCGTCGGGAATGGGGACGACACGAAACGGCGCGTCGGTCGGCACCGTCAGCATCGTGCCCGGACCGGTCGTGAGATTGATCAGTACATCGCAGCGGGATGCGCGGATGCACTGCACGACCTCCTCGTAGTAGGCGAACTTCGTGGAGGACTTGCCTGTCTCGGGCTCGCGCACATGGATGTGGACGATGGATGCGCCGGCGCGCGCAGCATCGATGGCCTGGTCCGCGATCTCCCGGGGCGAGGCGGGCACGGCGGGGTTCTTTGCTCGGGTGTCCCCCGCGCCGGTCAAGGCGCAGGAAATGATGACGGGAGGGCGCTTGCTCATGTGTGAGGCCAAGGCTGGCAATGGAAGTGACAAAGCCGGCATTCATGGATTGAATCTTGCCGGGATATTAAGAGACGAGTCGTATCGAGTTGAATGTAGACGCCAAAAATAGGTTGGTCAAGGAAAACGTCCGCTAGGTAGTGCCTATGTCTCCAAGGGAAAACACTCAAATTTGACATATAAACGAGACGTATAGTATCGAAAAAGTTCAGACAGGAGTTGCCGTGAAGCTTGGAAGGTTTGTCGTGCAGGGGCTCGATGGCCCGATTCAGCGCATCTGCATGGTGTTGCCAGAGCAGTCCCGTGTTATCGATCTGCGCGCGGCGGAGGCATTGCGCCAGCAGGCGCGCGGTGCCAGTCGCGATGCCGCGCTGCGATACGCATCTGCGGTGTTTCCCAAAAGCATGTCGGCGGCCATCGCTCTTGGTGAGCAGTTCCTCGAGACGGCACACGAGGCGGCGGCATGCTACGGAGACGACGCGTCCAGGCCCTTTGAAGGTTTGCATTGGGCCGCTGCCTGCGACCCGTCGGTGGTGCGCGACGGCCTCACTTTCGTCAAGCACATCCGGCAGTTCCATGAGCGCATGAAGCTCACGCCCGCACCCGCGCTGCTGCAGGTGCCCGGCTATTTCAAGGGTTCCCCATGGACGGTGATCGGGCATGAGGCCGAGGTGCCCTGGCCGGCACGCGCCGAAAAGATGGACTATGAATTGGAAATCGGCTGGGTCGTGGGGCGCACCGCCCACAACATCACGCCCGACACGGCCCGCTCGCATCTGTTCGGCGTGACGATCTTCAACGACTTCTCGGCCCGCGACCTGCAGGCCAACGAATTCGCGATCGGCATGGGACCGACCAAGAGCAAGGACTTTGCCTACGGCATCGGGCCCTGGATCACCACGATCGACGAGTTTCCGCACCTGGACCGCATCCGCATGGCCGTGAGGGTGAACGGCGAGACCTGGGGCGAGGGCGACACGTCGGAGATGCTGTGGAGCGTCGAGGAGCTGGTCGCCTACGTGTCGTTGGGCGACCATGTGCAGCCGGGCGATGTCATCGGTTCGGGAACGATGGGCAACGGCTCGGCGCTGGAGCTCGGCCGAAGCCTCAGCCCGGGCGATGTGGTGGAGCTGGAGGTGTCCGGTGTCGGCGTCCTGCGCAACCGCATGGGCCAGCCCGAGAAGGGCACATGGTGGCCGACGCCGCGCAAGCCTTTCATGTGAGAAGGCGGCCGTGAAGTTTTCCCTAGGAACTTTCTCGCACGACAGGGGCGAGCGGTTTGCCGCCATGTGCATCGGCGATCGGGTGCTGCCCTTGCATGCGTTGCATGGGCAGGCGCTGCGCTGCGGAGCAGCGTGGCCCGAGAAGGCGTCGGTGCTCGACCTGCTGCAGGACTGGGATCGCAACCTGGTGGCGCTGCGGGCGCTGCGGGAAACCATCGCCGACGAACACGAGGCCCAGATACCGGTGGCCCGCCTGAGGGTGCATCCTCCCGTGGACCTGCCGCGGCAGCTGCTTTGCACAGGGGCCAACTACCGTAAGCATGTGGTCGATCTCACGCTCGACATGGGCGTCGGGCCGGAAGGTCTCGATGGCCCTGCGCTGCGCAAGTGGGCGGAAGATATGATGGACGAACGGGCAGCGCACGGCGAGCCGTACGCGTTCCCGAAGTTGCCTTCGGCCGTCACGGGTGCTTTCGATCCGATCCTGCTTCCGGCAACGACCGGCAAGCCCGATTGGGAGTTGGAGCTCGCCGTCATCATCGGTCGGCGTGGCAGGAACGTGCGCCGCAAGGATGCGCTTGATCACGTCGCCGGCTACGCGATCGTGAACGACGTTTCGGCGCGCGACCTCATCGCCCGCACCGACTACAAGATGCTGGGCACCGATTGGCTCAGGTCGAAGTCCGCCCCGAGCTTCATGCCGTTCGGTCCCGTGCTGGTGCCCGCATGCTTCGTGGCGGACCCGCAGAACCTGCGGATGACCTTGAAGCTGAATGGACAGACCATGCAGGACGAGTCAACTGCGGACATGCTGTTCGACGTGGCACGGCAGATCGAATACCTCTCCGCACACATCGAGCTCTGGCCGGGCGACCTTATCGCCACCGGATCGCCTGCCGGGAACGGCACCCACTACAACCGATTTCTCCAGGACGGCGACGTGCTCGACTCGGAAATCGAAGGGCTGGGCAGTCAGCGCAATGTGTGCGTACGGCCGCCAGCGCCGAAGTCCGCCTGATCGCGCATAGCGAATGCAAACCCCTCATCCATCTTTAGAAGAAAGGCCCCTCGGCGTGAATACCGAAGCAACGATCGAGAAACAACAAGCGAAGGCGCCGGCGAACGCGCGGCCGGTGCGGCGCATCGTCACCGGCGAGAACGCGCAGGGCAAATCCGTCTTCGTGTCCGACGGACCTGCGCCGAACTACACAACCGATCCGGGCACGCCGCTCGCGCGGGTGGTGTGGGCGACGGGCGAAGCCGCGGCGCCCGGGACCGATCCGGCGCCTGCCGGTCAAGCCTTCGGTTTTCATTCCAAAGGCGGTTCGCTTCTGCGGGTTGTGGATTTTCCGCCGGACGAAACCTACGAGACCGCGAAGCTGGCGCGTTTTCTTGACGAGCACGGCGTGCGGGACACCGGCGATGCCCGTCACTTCTGGTTCCACAAGACGCAGTCTCTTGACTATGCGATCGTGCTGGACGGCGAGATCCATGCGCTGATGGATGAGGGCGAGACGCTCATGCGCGCTGGCGACATCCTGATCCAGAGGGCCACCAACCACAGTTGGGCGAATCGCTCCGGCAAGACATGCCGCATGGCCTTCGTGCTGCTGGACCTGGAGCCGGGTGCCAAGGTGTGATGGCGTGTCCAGGATAATGGGCTCGTCGCAATAGCCATCGAGAATTCCTTGCCGACCAAAACTCCTTCTCCAACGACCACAGCCAAAGCGCGCGGCCGTTCCGCTGCCTCCTCGGCGGCGAAGCTCGCCGCGGCTCCGGGGCCGGCTGCTTCGCGCACGCGCTCGCCTGGTCGCGCACGCAGCGATGCATCGCGCATGGCCATTCTCGATGCCACGCTGAAGCTGCTTGAAACAACGCCAGTGTCCCAGATCTCCATCGAGTCGATCGCACGTGAGGCGGGCGTGGGCAAGGCCACCATCTACCGTTGGTGGAACTCGAAGGCCGCGGTGGTCATCGAGGCATTCCTGCACACCCACCTGTCCCACACGCCGATGCCGAAGGATGTCAGCCCGCGCGACGCGCTCATGCGGCATATCCACCTGCTGGTCGAGGAGTACAGCGGCTGGTCGGGGCGCATCGTTTCGCAGATCATGGCCGAGGGGCAGAGCGACCCGGACGTGCTGCGCGAGTTCCGCGAACGTTTCTGGTACGGGCGGCGTGCGGTCGTGCGCGAGGTGGTCGAAGACGCGCGCCGCAAGGGCGAGTTCCGCAACGACGTGGAAACGGAACTGCAGATGGACATCCTGTACGCGCCGATCTACTTCCGTCTCCTCATGCGGCACCTGCCGCTGGACAAGAAGTTCGCGGACGAACACTGCGCCACGATGATGCAGATGCTGGCACCCATCGAGGGTCAAACTTCTGCGGCGTCGCCCAAACGGCGCAAGCTCGCCTGAGCCGCCTGCCCGCGGGAGAGTTTCAGCCGCCGGGCAAGGCGGAAGTGTCGACCAGTTGCTCGTACGTAAAGTCGGCACCGAGCAGGCCACAACTGCGGCGCTGCGCGGCAAGTGGCTCGATCCCCGCGTGACCCGGCAACAGCAAGTCCGGTGTGGCACGCAGCATCGCTTCCATCGCCAGCGCCGAGAAGCCGGCGGGTGCCAATGCTTGGCGAGCGGCCTCCGGCGTGCCGATCATGCGCTGGCGTGCCTTTTCGAGGTCGTGCAACCAAGTGGAAAGGGCGGGGGCGTAGCCGTGCCAGGGCGCCTGCCCTCGCCGCCAGGCGCTGACCCGGAAATGCGGGGTAGCGCTCCTGGACGGTCGCGATGCGGCTCAATCCCGCCTCCAGAGCCATGGCGTCGAAGGGGGGCCCAGCAAGGTGGCATCGCCACGTCCCGAGACGATGGCATGGTGCCGTTCCTGCACGCCGCCCACCCGCTCCAGCGCGTAGGCGTCCGGTCCGATGCCTTCGTCCGTGAGCATGGCGCGCAAGGCCACGACGAAGCGGTTGTCGGGTGCGTCGACGAGGATGCAGTCGATGCGGGCAGGCCCGGATGGGCGACGAGCGCGCTGCGCAAGCTGGTGAGCTGGCTGATGGCGTCGAAGTCGGTGGGTTTGTACGGAGACGCTGGAGTACCGCATCACCTACACGAACAACGGCGACGCGCCGATCCGCAACATGGTCGTGAACGACATGACGCCGGGCTACACCACCTTCGTGAGCGCAACCACCGGCACCACGCCGGCGTCGCTCACGGGCTGCGTCAAGACCACGCCGGCGAACGCGCCGCCGGCGGGCGCGGTGGCCTGCACCACGGCCCAGCCCGCAGGCGGCACGGGCGCGATCGACTGGCGCTTCACGGGCACGGTCGAGCCGGGCGGCACGGGCTTCGTGCTGTTCCAGGTGAAGGTGGATTGATCAGCTGAAGTTCTTGCGGACAAGACTTGCGCCGCGCAGGGCGCGCTCGGCGGCGTTGTTGTCGATCTCGATGGACCTGTCATCGCGGTAGCGTGTCAGCGCCCCTAGTCGTGTGAGCGTGTACCCGATGCACGCGCAGGTCCTCCAGCGCCCATCAGGGCACGCCGGGCAGCGCCTGGGCCGCGAGCGCGTCCAGCATTGAAAGGTCGACAAGGTTCGCGTAGCCGGCTACCGCACCCTCAAGCCCGAGACGGCGCCGCTGATCGATCAGAAGCTCGACGCCCTCGCGATCCGGCACGAGGCTGGGCGGTCGCAGGGCGATCTGGGCCGCCACTGCGCCGGGGGGATAGCCGGCATCCACCAGGGCCTGAAACACGGCCGGGTTCCCGGAACTCATGCGGTCACTGGCCGCCTGCAGCCCACGCAGCCAGGGCGCCAGGCGAGGGCGCAGGGCATCGAGGGCGGCTTTGCGCAGCACTAGGCCCTGCCCGGGAAAGGCCGGGTAGCTCTGCTGCACGCAGGCGAGCGCAGCGAAGCCCGCACGCAGCGCCACGGCGTCGAAGGGCGGGCCCAGCAGCGTGCAGTCGCCGCGGCCGGCGAGCAGCGCGTCCCAGCGCTCCTGCACGCCGCCGGCGGGACGCAGTGTGTAATCGACGGCATGCAGCGTCGCGTCGGCCAGCAGTGTGCGCAGGGCGACCACGAAGCCGTTCGCGGGCGCGTCTACCAGCACGGTCGCGCCCCTGAGTTCCTCGAGCGTGTGCAAGCCGGCGCGGGCGATCAGTTGCAGCGGCGTGGTCCGCTCGACCTGGGCCACGATGCAGAAGTCCTGCGGGCCGGGCCGAAGGTTCCAGTCCATCACGTTGTCCATGGCCGTGACCACCATGTCGGTGCGGCCCGCGCACAGCGCTTCGAACTGAGCGTCGGACGAAGGGTTGCGCGTGCCCTGCACCGCATCCGCCGCCACCAGGCCCAGCGCCGGCGCCACCGCCGCCACGGCCGGTTGCACGAACCACATCACTTGCATGCCATCAGCCATGCGCTCGGCCTTGGGTGGTTGCTGTCGCGTGTACCGGGGTCGCGGAGGACTTGTCGCGCGCACCCAGGCGGAAACTGACCGCCGCCAGCAGCCCGATGGCCAGCGCCGCCCAACCCAGGCTGCCGTAGCCCAGATGCTGCGCCAGCACCCCGCCCAGCAGCGGCCCGCCGGCGGAGCCGGTCATGATCATCACCGGGCTGGAGGCAACCACGCGGCCGGTCGGGTCCTGCCGTGCCAGCAGGCCAAAGGCGAAGATGTGGGTGAAGGCCAGCACGCTGATCAGCAGGGAGGCCGAGATCACGTACATGGAAAAGCTGTTGCCCTGCGTGACCAGTAGGCCGGCGGCGGCCTGTACCAGCGGGCCGATGCAGACCACCGCTGTTGCAGACCAGCGCCGGTCCAGCAGACCGGCGAGGGCGGAGGGAAAGAGATTCGCGATGCCGCTCACGACCAGCACCAGGCCGATCTGCGCCGCCGTGTAGCCATGCCAGCCGCCGATGCGCTCGATGAAGCCGAAGACCATCGCGTGGTTCAGCGTCATCAGGCTCACGCCGGCCATGCCGAACCACACCTGCGAAGGCAGGCGCACACCGGCCTGCGACGGCGGTGCCAGCTTCCAGTGCGCCGGAAAGGCGATCAGCGTGCACAGCGCGGCCACGCCCATGACGCCGGCCATGGTGGCGAAGAAGGCGTTCGCGCCCAGGCGCTGCACCAGCGGCGGTAGCACACCGAAGAAGGCGATGGCCAGCACCGCTAGCGCGGTGAAGGCGATGGCGGCCAGGCGATGCGGGTTGGTGCTGGCGCCCATGGTGCCGTGCGTCATGGACAGCCCGCAGCCCACAGTCAGGCCGGCCACCGCGTGCAGCCCCGCGAGGGCGGCGTAGTCGCGGCTGAACATCATGCCCGCGAAGCACAGGCCGGCCAGCGCGTAGGCCGTCGGCGTGATGCGCTCGCGCCGCAGGCGGTTGAGTCGGGGTGCGAAGCACAGGCTGCTGAGCACCACGGCGGCCAGGAACAGGGTGGCCAAGGCGCCGGCGAGCTGGGGCTGCAGGCCCAACTGGCCGATCAGCACCATGCCCACCCAGACGGGCAGGGACACGATGTCCATCAGTCCGGCGCAGTGGCCGGCCACTAGTGCGATGCGGCCCGGGATGCCGTCGCGCTGCTGGCCTTCGAGGCCCGGGGGTTGGGTGTCTTGCATGGGTTCTGTCTCCTTTTTCTTGGGGGGGTCATCGGCGCCTGAATGCGCTCACATGTCTTGGAAGGTCTCGCTCAGCCAGTCCGCGATGTAGTCGCGCGCGACGGTGCCGTTGTCGGCGCCGAAGTGCTCGACTTCCATGTGCTCGCGGGTGGTGATGAACAGCTCCCGCTTGGGGCTGTTGACAGCGAGGTCATAGGCTTGTTGTGCATAGGCCAGGGGGATCTGCCGGTCGCCGCCGGGGTGCGTGACCAGGAAGGGCACGCGGAGGTCGGCGAGCACGCCGCTCAGGTCCATGCAGGGCGCCCAGGCCATGAACTCTTCCAGCGAGCGCTTGCCGAAGACCCACATCACGTGCTCCCAGTAATGCGGCACCGGGCGGTCGCCTTCGCGCGCCAGGCGCCGACGCTGCACTTCACCCCAGTTGGTGTTGGCGCCCAGCACGGCGCACAGCTTGAAGCGCGGCTCCATGGCGGCCGCGCGCGGCGCGAAGTAGCCGCCCAGCGATCCGCCGAACATGCCGATGCGTGCGTGATCGACGTCGGCGCGCGTGAGCAGGTAGTCGCAGGCCGGCGTGGCCCAGGCCTCTGCGTCGTGCCGGCCCGGAAGGCCGAAACTGCGCAAGGCCTCGCCGGAGCCGGGTTGGTCGACGATCAAGGTCGACACGCCCCGTTGCCGGAAGGACTGTGCGAAGCCGATGCCGTAGGCCTGTTCCTTCATCGAGTCCAGGCCGTTGCAGCAGACCACGCAGGGTGCGGCTCGGCCGTCCGCGCCCGGCGCGGCGCCCACGAACAAGGCTGTGAAATGCCGTCCTTCGTAGGGGATGTCCACGAACTCCGTGTCGTGGCCCTGCAGCGCGAGCGCTACGCGAAAGTACTTCAGGCCGTCCTGGTAGGCGCGCCAGCGCGGCGCGTGGCCGGCGCTTTGCATGCGCTCGGCGCCCAGCAGGTACAACGCCGCGCGCTGGAACTTGATGCCCGCCGACAGGCGTCGGTTGCGTGCAAGGTCGCGCTGGGCCATGGCGATGACCTGGCGGGCGACGCCCAGCCAGGCGTCGAACAGCAAGGCGGTGTCGGCCTCCTCGCCACGCAGAGCGGCCTCACGCACTGGGCGGCAGACCGCGTCCAGCTCGCCGTGGTTGCCGCCCGCGAGAAGCGCCAGATTGATGGACAGGTTCCAGACGTAGTTGCCGGGAAAGGGTTCGAACATGAGGGGCCTTTCGTGAGCGGGGGACTCTGAGCGCGCAGTGGGGACCTCGAACGTCGCGAGGCCCGTCCTACGCTCGGCGGGCGGTCAATCCAGCCGGATGTTGTTGGCCTTGATCACCTCGCCCCAGGTCTTCTGGTCCGTAGCCCACAAGGCCTTGAAAGCGTCGGGACTGGAATAGATGGCTTCGCCGCCGCTGTTGGCGAAGTAGTGCTTGATCTCCGGGTCCTGCGCGGCTTCGGCCAGCGCCTGGACCAGACGCTGCGTGACGGCACCCGGCAGCCCGCGCGGGCCGGAGAGGCCCATCCACGAACCGCTCAGCGAGAGGTCGCGCACGTTCTGCTCGCTTAGGGTGGGTACGTCCGGCATCACGGCCACACGCCGGGCCGTGACCACGCCCAGGGGACGCAGGCGGCCCGAGCGCACGAAAGGCAGCGCCGTGAACACTTCGCCAAATAGAACCTGCACCTCATCGGCCACCAGGGCCTGCACCATGGCGGCGCCGCCCTTGTAGGGCACGTGCACCGCGTCCAGGCCGGTGCGCATCTTCAGCAGTTCGGTTTGCAGGTGCGGAATGGTGCCGATGCCGGGCGTGCCGTAGTTCAGCTTGCCCGGGTGCTGCTTCCCATAGGCAATGAGTTCCTGCAGGTTGCGCACCGGCACCTTGTCGTTGACGAGCAGCACGGCATTGAAGCGCCCGAAGCCGCCGATGGGCACGAAGTCGCGCGCACCGTCGTAGGACGGCTTGTCCATCAGCAGCGGGGCGGTGATCTGGCCGGCCAGCGTGGAAAGCAGAAGCGTGTAGCCGTCGGGCGGCGCATGCAGCACTTGCGAAGTGGCCAGCATGCCGGAGGCGCCGGGTCGGTTGTCCACTACCACGCTCTGGCCCAGGCGGGCCTGCAGCCTTTCAGCGAGCACGCGCGCGGGCCGATCGACCGGCCCACCCGCCGGCACCGGCACCACCAGCCGGATCGGGCGCGTGGGGTAAGCCTCCGTGCCCTGGGCGTACGCCGGTGCGAACGCAGATGCAGCCGTAGCCGCCGTCAGGCAGACGAAGGAGCGGCGCGTCAAGGCGCTAGCAGTGCGGGTCTTGGGGGTCATGTTCGTGGTCTCCAGATCTTTCGAGGGGCGGGGCGGGGTGAGACCGGGCTCAGTCCACCTGAAGGCCTGCCTTGTGAACAGAAGCGCGCAGCAGCGGCAACTCGCGCGCCACCCGCGTCTCGTAGGCGCTGCCGGGTTCGGACTGCACGTCGATGCCGCTGCGCCGCAGTTCGGCTCGCACGGCGGGGTCGGCCAGCGTGCCGGCCAGGGCCTGGCCCAGCGCGCGGCGCGCCGTGTCGGGCAACCCGCGGGGCGCCACGATGGCCATCCAGGTCACGAACTCGAAACCGGGATAGCCGGACTCGGCCAGGGTGGGCACCTGGGGCAGCGATTCCGCCCGGCGCGCACCGGTGACGGCCAGCGGTCGAACCTTGCCGCCCGCAAGTTGGGGCAGCGTCGCGATGGGCGTGTCCACCATCAGCGGGATGTGGCCGCCAATCAGCTCGGTCATGGCTGGCGCGCTGCCCTTGTAGGGCACGTGCTGCAGCTCGATGCCGGCGCGCAGCTTGAACATCTCGCCCGCCAGGTGCGAGACCGTTCCGGAGCCGAAGGAGCCGTAGCTGAGCTGACCGGGCTTTTCGCGTGCCAGCGTCACCAACTCCGGGACGTTGCGCGCCGGCAGGCCTGCATGGGCCAGGATCACCATCGGCGAGCTGCCAATCAAGCCGATACCCTCGAAGCTGCGCACGGGGTCGTATGGAAGGCTCGTGCGTAGGGCTGGGTTGACGGTGAAGGTGGTGTTGGAGCTGATCAGCAGGGTGTAGCCATCCGGTGCGGCGCGGGCCACGAAGGCCGCACCGATGGTGCCGCCCGCGCCGGCGCGGTTGTCCACCACGACGCTTTGCTTCAGGCGGGTGGCCAGGCCCTGAGCCATCAGGCGCCCGATCACGTCGGTGGCGCCGCCGGCGGGAAAGGGAACGACCAGCGTGATGGGCCGCTGCGCAAAGGCAAAGGCGGCGCTGCATGACAACAGCATGGCTGTGGCCAGGGCGCGGGAGAGGAGGGATCGCATGGCTGAAGGCTCCCGATGGGGCGTTGGGACGATGGGGGAGGCAGGTGCGAGCGGCTGGGCTCAGGTCGGCTGCGGTAACTGGGCAGGATCGATCAGCATCAGGTCGCCGTGGCGGCCGATGCGGAAAGGCACGGCCTCCAGGTGCACACCCCGGCAGGGCCCGTGTACACACAAGCCACTGTCGAGGTCGAACAGGGCGCCATGGGCGGCGCAGACGATGTGCTCGCCCGCGGCGTTCAGGTAGGCATGCCGGCGCCAGGGCAGCGGCGTGCCCAGATGCGGGCAGCGGTCGGCCCACACGCGCACCTGTCCGCCAGATTGAACGGCGAATACGCTGTCTTGACCACTGCCAGCCGGGTCGAAGCCGCGCGCATGTCCGTCGCGCAGCTCGGCCAACGCGCAAAGCCGCACTGGGAGAGATGCTTCAGGCATGGCTGCCATCCGTCGGTGGCGCGTCGGGGCCGGGCGCCCAAGCCTCGCGGTAGGCGAACAGGAAGACCTGTGAGCGGTCGGCAGCTATCGGCCATTCGCGCGCCTGCCAGCTCGCGTCGTGCAGGTCCATGTCGGCGTCCATCTCCATGTTGCAACCGAAGGGGCTCTTGAAGTACCAGAACCAGTTGCTACCCATCTGATGGCGGCCCGGACCCCAGAAGGACTGGTAGCCCTTCTCGACGAAGTGCTTGCCGTTGAGCAGCACCTCGGTCGGCCCGCCGAAGTGGAAGGTGAAATGCTCCACTCCCTTCACATGCTCCGGTGCGGTGATGAAGAAGTGCGTGTGGTGGTCCAGCGTGCCTGCCGGCTGCAAAAAAGGCCCCATGCCTACGAAGCGGTCGACGACCCTGAACCCCAGCCGTGCATAGAAGGCTTCGGAGCGGGCGGGATCGGGCACGAAATACACCACGTGCGACAGCGTGCGTGGCCGCACCGGCAATGGCATTGCCGCATCCACGCCAAGCTGATTGGCGGGCCGCTGGAACGGCGAGCCTGTCGCGTTGATCACTTCGGCTGCGAGTGTGACGGGCCGGCGCACCGTCAACTGGAAGCCCAGCAGGAAGCCGTCGTCGTCCACCGATTCGATGGAGCCGTCGGGCAGGCGGCGCACCTCCCGGTCCTTTGCGAGTTCGGCGGCAATCGCCTCCAGCTCGGCTGGGTCACGCACGCCCATGACGGTCTTGCGCAACGCGCAGTTTGGAACCCTGGCAGGCGGCAGCGCGGGGTCGTCGGCGGCGGCAATCACCACCGCAGTCCCGTCCAGCGCTTCGAAGCGTCCGTCGCCGGCCTCGTGCAGCCCGTAGTCGAGCAAGTACTGGCGGCAGGCGGTGACGTTGTCCACGCCAAAGACAAGCGTGTCTAGGCCTACGATCTTCATGGGATGTCTCCTTAGATGTGTGGGCGGCAGATGGCTCAGGCTCAGAGGCCGCCCAGCGCCACGTACTTGATCTCGAGGTAGTCGTCCATGCCGTACTTGGAGCCCTCGCGCCCCAGGCCCGAGGTCTTGACGCCGCCGAAGGGCGCCACCTCCGTGGAGATCATTCCCTCATTGACGCCGACCATGCCGAACTCCAGCCCTTCGATGACTCGGAAGATTCGACCGATGTCGCGCGCGTACACATACGACGCAAGGCCGAACGGTGTGTCGTTAGCCATTGCGATGGCCTCTTCCTCTGTCTCGAAGCGGAACAGCGGCGCCACCGGGCCGAAGGTCTCGTCACTGAAAATCAGTGCATCGCGTGGCACGTCTGCCAGTACAGTCGCCTCGAAGAAGGAGCCGCCCAGCGCGTGCCGCTGTCCACCTGTGATGACGCGTGCGCCCTTGGACACCGCATCGGCGATGTGCTCTTCCACCTTCTGCACGGCGTCCTCGTTGATGAGCGGTCCCAGCACCACGCCCTCGTGCATGCCGTTGCCGATCTTCATTTTCGCAGTGGCTTTGGCTAGCTTCTTGGCGAAGGTGTCGTAGATGCCCGACTGCACCAGCAGCCGGTTGGCGGCGACGCAAGCCTGGCCCGTGTTTCGGTACTTGGCCGCCATCGCGCCCCTCACGGCGGCATCGACGTCGGCATCGTCGAAGACGATGAACGGTGCGTTGCCGCCCAGCTCCATGCTGGTCTTCTTGATCGTCGGCGCGCATTGCGCGAGCAGTTGCGCGCCCACCTCGGTGGAGCCCGTGAACGACAGCTTGCGCACTATCGGGCTGGCAGTGAGTTCACCGCCGATCGCGCGGGCGGAGCCGGTGACGACGTTGCATACGCCCTTAGGCAGGCCGGCACGCTCGGCAAGCACAGCCAGCGCCAGCGCCGACAACGGTGTTTGGCTGGCGGGCTTGATCACGCCAGCGCAACCCACCGCCCAAGCCGGTCCGGCTTTGCGGGTGATCATGGCAGAGGGAAAGTTCCAGGGCGTGATAGCGGCAAATACCCCGATGGGTGCCTTCTGCACGAGGATCCGGCGGCCATCCACATTCTGGGGAATGATGTCGCCATAGACACGCTTGGCCTCTTCAGCGAACCACTCTATGAAGCCGGCGGCGTAGAGGATCTCGCTGCGCGCTTCGACCAGAGGCTTGCCCTGCTCGGCGGTCATGATGACTGCGAGGTCGTCGATGTTCGCAAGCATCAGGTCGTACAGCGTCCGCAGGACTTTGGAGCGCTCCTTGGGCAGCGTCTTGCGCCAGCTCTGCATGGCGCGTTCCGCCGCCGCGATGGCGCGACGCGTTTCAGCCGCGCCGCCGTTGGGCACACGTGCTACGAGTTCGCCCGTGGCGGGGTTTCGCACCTCCAACGTCTGTTCGCTATCGGCCTGCACCCATTCGCCGTCGATCAGCATGGCCTGGCGCAGCAGGCTGGGGTCTGTCAGAGGCATTACTGTGATGTCATTCATGGCGGGTTCTTCTTCAGACCGGGTTGCGGCCGACGAAGAACGCATCGTCCGGGTCGGTCGTAGGGTTCAGCCCGGCTGCTTGCGTGGCGTTGCGCAGCATGGCCATGTCGCGTCCGTGTACCCGCGCGGTCGGGTGGCGGATCGGGCCGCCGTTGTAGCCTTGCAGCCAGCTCTGGTACTTCCACATCAGCCGGTTCGACAGTGCATGTCCACCAAACCCTACGGTGGCCACGGCCTTGCGCATTGGATCGAGCTTGTAGAAGATCTCGGTCGCCTCGTTAAACTTGCCTTCGCGGATCAGCTTGTGCGCGCGAGGAATCCAGGGGCCGAAGAAGGCGCTGTAGTTGGTGCCGCAGAACGGGATGTCCATCACCTGAGCCAGCGGGATGTACTCGTACTCGAGCGGCGATGAGATCACCACCTCCTTGTGGAACTCGCGGTGGCATTCAATGGCCGACATGATGTAGGGCATGCCGCCTTCGGTCTTGATTGCCGCCACGTTGGGGCAGTCATCCACCAGGCGACGCAGCACTGGAACAGGGATGTCGGCGGGGTGAAGTCGGCTGAAGCCCCAGATGGGAACCGGGAACAGCATGACGGCCAGGTTGGTGGCGTCGCACATGGCCTTGCTGTACTGGTACACCTCTTCGTAGGACTTCGGATAGAAGTGGGGGGGGTACCCGAGCAACACGAGTTCGGCGCCGTTGGCTTCGGCGCGCTTGACTGCAGCGATGTTGTCTTCCAGCGTGTTGAACACGGCGTGGTGGACCACGATCAGACGACCCTTGGCTTCGTCCACCATCAACTGTTGAAACTGATCGTGCTCCTCAAACGACAGCGGCACTTCGGAGACGGCCAGCGATCCGACGAAGCCGTGCTCGATGGTGAGGTTCACGTCGTGACGTATGGCTTTCTCGTTCAGGCACGTGAAGTCCGACGTCATCGTCGGGATCGTCACGTTGGCAACGCCAACGAGATGTTCGCGTGCCCATTCTCGGGCTTCGCTTCGGTGGTATCTGGCCATGGTGTGCTCCTTGTTTCCTTCAGATGGCTTTGGATTCGAATTCGATTGGCAGTGGGACCGCCAGCCCGGCCTGCAAGGCTTTCTCCAGAATCAGTTCGGCGATGACGATGTCCTGGAAGCCACTCCCTACCGACTTGAAGAGGGGCGCGCGTGAGGCGCGAGCGCGATCCGCTGCCGCATCGCTGAGAAGTGCTGACAGGCTGATGGCTTTGTCATGGGCCTCGATGCCTGCCGCGCGGGCAGCGATCATGTCGCCGGTGTCGTGCAGCACCTCTTCCAGCATGTCGCAGACGATGAAGTCGCTGCGCGCGATCACCGATGCGTCGAGCTCGCGCTGCTGAGGCACGGTTGAGCCAATCGACACCACGGCGGCGCCGGGCGCGAGCCAGTCGCCGTGCAGAATTGGCTGTTCGCCGCGCGAACGTGCTGCCGCCAGCACGAGTTCGGCGCCTTCCACGGCTTCCTGCGGAGTAGCTGCGGCGCGTGCGGCTACGCCAAGATCGCGTGTCACCGCCTCCGCGAAGGCGACACGGCGTTCCGGTGTGGGGCTGAAGACCACAACTTCGGTGAGTGGGCGAATGCTGGCGAACGCACGCGTATGCATCGACGCCTCCAGGCCGCTGCCGAGCACCGCCAGACGGGCCGGACCCGGAGGCGCCAACCGGTCCAATGCCGCGGCCGATGTGGCGGCGGTGCGCAAGCCGGTGACGAGGTTGCCGTCGATGAAGGCTGCGATGCGGCTGGTGTGCCGATCGAACAGCACGATGACGTACTCGACGCTCGGCGACACCACGCCTGCGGCAGCGCCCATGAGCTTGGCACCGTAGTAGCGGCCGCCCGCTGGCGCGGCCGGCAGTGTTCGCAGCCAAGCTTTGTCGGAGGCGGCAATGCTGCGCGCGGGGGTTGCAGCGGCGTCATTGGGGCGTGCATAGGCCGCCTGAAGCGCTTCGATCGCATCCTTCCAGCGAAAGACTTGCTGGGCGGCACTGCTCGAGATGAATACGGGGGCGGTCATGATGCGGAGATGTCCTTAAAACGGTTGAGCGAGCAGGGCGTGACCTTCCATGAGCAGTTCCATGCCGCGTCCGCCGTCGCCGCCCGCCTGCTCGTTCACGCAGATCTCCAGCGAGATCTCGTAGAGGCGCTTGACTCTGGGCGCACGCCGCTCGCAGTAGGCGGCCAGCGCTTCAGGCACGCAGGCATGCTGGCTGAGCTCTTGCGCCAGTGCGACTGCGTCCTCGATGGCCATGCCGCCACCGGAAGTCATCTGCGGCGTCATGGCATGCGCGGCGTCGCCCACCAGGGCCACGCGGCCGCGATACCAGGGCTGGGGCATGAGCAGGATGTCGAGCGGCCGGAAGCTGACGTGGCGCGTGCCATCAATGCGCGCGGCCACTTCCGCGATCTCCGGTGCCGTGAAGGGCGCCAGGCGCTCGCGCAGAAGCTCGCCCAGTCGCTCGGTCGGAAAGCGCACGTGCTGCGCCGAGTTCTCCAGTGAGAAGAAATAGCACAGCTCTTCGGACAGCGGCAGCGTTCCAACGGTCTGGTGCCCTTCGCCATGCCAGAACACCATGCCTTCCAGTCCGGCTGGTCGCTCGACCGTGTAGCGCCACACGCCCTGGCCGGCAAACTTGGGCTGGTACTGGCTACCGAAGGCGCGCGTGCGCACCTTGGAATAGACCCCGTCGGCGCCTACGAGCAAGTCGCAGCGTCCAGTTTCGCCGGTGGACAGTCGGTAGCTCACGCCGTCGGCGTCAGACTCGAAGTCCTCCACCGTGGTGCCGAAGTCCAGCTGCGCGCCGTTGGCTTCGGCGTGCTCGGTCAGCACCTTCGCCAGCACCGGACGCATGATGCCGATGGCGGCAGGTGCGTCGGAGCGGTAGACGCGCCCGGCGTTTTGCTGGTGCAGCGTGCGACCCGTGGCGTCCCGATTGGTGATGGAGTCCCACGCGAAGCCGCGCGCAATGCAATCCTGCGCCAGCCCTACCTGGTCCAGCGCGCGCAGGGTGTTGCCCAGCAGCATGATGCCAGTGCCGAGCTGCTCCGTGCGTTGGCCGGCCTCGATGACGCGCACCGCGTGGCCTGCGCGGGCCAGGCCGTGCGCCAGCGTCATCCCTGCGATGCCGCCGCCAATGATCACGATCCGATGTATGTGGCTCATGAAGTCTCCTGTAGGTTCTTCTGAATTGGGTTCGCTCGCCGGTCTGACTGCTGGTGCAACGGGTCAAGCGCGTCCATACCTTTAATCTATACGATGCGTATCGTTTTGATATGAGGGTTTGCACCGTGGTGCGAGTGGTGCAGATGTCGGCTTGCGCAAGGGCGAAAGCAACGCTGCGCAGGGGTCTGGCCGTGCCTGTTCAGCCGCGCGTTTCGGGCGCGCGTCAGCGATGTGCCTGGTTCGCGTGCTTCAGTGGCACGCTTCGGTAGCGCGGGTCGGCTCGGTGTCCGCCCGCCTCAGCCACGCGCGAGCGCGACCTCGATGCCCCGGATGGCCTGCTCGATCTGCGGGCGTAGCAGGGCCACGCGCGCGGGTGTCATGCGCGCGTTGATGGCTGCGATGCTCACCGTGCCCACCACGCGCCCCAGCGTGTTGCGAAAGGGCATGCCGATGGCCGTGACGCCGGGCGTGATGCGGTTGCGGATGAGCGCGTAGCCCTGCCGCCGTGCTGCGGCCATGGACTCGCGCAGCGCCTTTTCGGGAAAGTCATAGTCGACGGCGATGCGTCCGGCCACCTTGTCCAGGATCGCATGGCGCTCCTCGTCAGGCAGTGCGGCCAGGATCGCCAGACCGCCTGCACCCAGCCCCAGCGGGCGCCGGCTGCCGATCTGCAGCGTCAGCACGCGGATCGGCGAGGGGCCTTCGTGGCGCTCGATGCACACCGCCTCATCGCCGCTGCGAATCACGACGTAGACCGTGTCGCCGGCCTCCAGCGCCAGCCGCTCCACCGCCGGCCTGCAGGCCGCGCGCATGTCGAACTGCTGCGCCGCCGCAAGGCCCAGCTCGAATACCACCGGCCCGAGCGCATAACAGCGAGTGGCTTCGATCTGGCGCGCAGCCCCTTCCTCCACCAACTGGCTCAGCAACCGGTGCACGGTGGACGGTGCCAAACCCGACGCCGATGCCAGGCGCGACAGCGGCAGTCCGCGCGGCCCGGCGGTGGCCAGCGCGCGCAGCAGCGCCATGGCGCGCTTGAGCGGGCCGGCATGTTCGAGCGTCAAAGAGGATTCCATTGAACGGAAAAGTAGGGGAACGAATGAAGGGCTGCTTACAGAATTCTCGGCCATGAGCAACCGCCTCAACCTAGGAAATTCATGAAACTTGCAAGCATCAAGAACGACAGCCGCGACGGTGCCCTGGTCGTCGTGGACTGCGCGCTGGCGCATGCCGTGCGCGTGCCGGAGATCGCTCCCACGTTGCAGCAGGCGCTGGAGCGCTGGCGCGAGGTCGCGCCGCGGCTGGCCGAAGTGGCTCGGGCGCTGGAGGCTGGGCAACGTGCTGATGCCTTCGATTTCGACCCGGTGCAGGCCGCTAGCCCGCTGCCGCGCGCCTACCAATTCCTGGACGGCTCGGTCTACCTGCACCACATGGAAAAGGCGCGCAAGGCACGCGGGGCCGACATGCCGCCCAACTACAAGACCGATCCGCTGATGTACCAGGGGCTGTCGGACCGCTTTGACGGTCCGCGCGATCCCATGCGTGTGCCCGATCCGGCCCTTGGCCTGGACTACGAAGCCGAGGTGGCGGTGGTGGTGGACGACGTGCCCATGGGCGTGAGCGAGGCGCAGGCGGCCTCGCACATCCAACTGGTGATGCTGCTCAACGACTACACCCTGCGCACCCTGACGCGCACCGAGCTGCCCAAGGGCTTCGGCTTTCTGCAGGCCAAGCCGACGAGCGCCTTCTCCCCGGTGGCGGTGACGCCCGATGAACTGGGTAGTGCCTGGGACGGCGACAAGCTGAGCTTGCCGATCCTGTCTTTCGTCAACGGCCGTCCCATGGGCCGCGCCAACGCCGGGCGCGACATGTTCTTCAGCTATCCGCGCCTGATTGCGCACGCGGCGCGCACACGCTCCCTGGCGGCCGGCACGATCATCGGCGCTGGTGCCGTCTCCAACCAGGATGCAGAAACCGGCTACGCCTGCATCGCCGAGGCGCGCGCCGACGAGGAGCTGGCCACCGGCAAGGCCAACACACCTTGGCTGGGCTTTGGCGATGCGGTGCGTATCGAAATTCTGGATGGCCAAGGCCGCAGCATCTTCGGTGCGATCGACCAATGCATCGAACCCGCTTGATCCCGCAACGAGGTCGCCATGCTTGTCGAACAACGCACGTACACGCTGCATCCGGGTCAGATAAACGCGTATCTGAGCCTTTACGAAGCCGAGGCGCTTGCCATCCAGCGCCGCATCCTCGGCCGGATGGTGGGCTACTACCGCAGTGAGATCGGCGTCCTCAATCAGGTGGTGCACTTGTGGGCTTACACCGATCTCGCTGAGCGCGAACAGCGCCGCGCCGTGCTGCTGGCCGACGAGGGCTTCAAGGCCTACGTCCGCGAGATGCTTCCGATGCTGGTCAGCCAGGAATCGCGAATCCTCGCACCGGCTCCCTTCTTCACGCCGATCTGGCAGGAATGACCTGCTCACCGTTCCCCTTGTGCACCCTTCAGGAGATCACACCATGCTCTGCAAGAAGCTCCATCACGCGGCCTACCGCTGCAAGGACGCCGCTGAAACCGTCAGGTTCTACACTGAGGTGCTGGGCCTGAAGTTTTCGCATGCCATGGGCGAGGATCACGTACCCTCCACAGGTAAGTACAGCCCACACATCCACATCTTCTTCGAGATGGAGGACGGCAGCAACATCGCCTTCTTCGAGTGCCCGCGCGACGCGGGTGAGCCCTCAGGCCGCGACCTCGCGACGCCGTCATGGGTGCAGCACTTTGCATTCGAGGTGGACGGTACCGACACGGTGCTGGCGGCGAAGAAAGCCTTGGAGGCCAAAGGGCTGGAGGTCGTGGGCCCGACCAACCACGATGATTTCATCACGTCGATCTATTTCTTCGACCCTTCGGGTCACCGGCTGGAGCTGACCGCACGCACTTGCGATCCGTCGCGCTACCGCGTGTTCGAGAAAGAAGCGGCCCAGGTCCTGGCGTTGTGGAACGAGACGCGCGACTGGTCGCAGCGCGCCAGGTTGTTTGGCGGGCAGAGCGGCTACGAACGGACGAACTGAATCCCATCCCATAGCACCCAGAGGCAGTCGCGCACCGGCGAGGCTGCATCCACTCGGAGCAGACATGAGCATGAACGTTTCACCACGGCCCCCCTTGCGGCGTCGGCAATTCAACCTGGGCCTGGGCCTAGCCATGGCAGCGCCCGCCACTTGGGCCAAGTCCGAGGACTACCCGCAAAAGCCCTTGCGCTGGGTCGTGGGCTTTCCCGCGGGTGGCGGCACCGATGTGCTTGCGCGCACCGTCGGCGCGCAGCTGTCGGCGCAGATGGGGCAGACCGTCTATGTCGAGAACAAGACCGGCGCGGGCGGCACGCTGGCGGCTGAGCACGTGGCGGCTTCGGCGTCGGACGGCCACACCCTGCTAACAGGCGACGTCGCGATCATGGTCTTCAACCGGGTGTTGTATCCGCAGGTGCGCTACGAACCGCTGCGCGACTTCGCGCCTGTGGGGCTGATGGCGCGCTTTCCCCTGGTGATCGCCACGCACCCAAACAGCGGCATCGGTGCGCTGGAGCAGTTCACGGCCGCGGCGCGGCGCGGACAAGCCAGCTACGCCTCCGCAGGGGTCGGCACACCGCACCACCTGGCGATGGAACTGCTGTTGTCCCGGGCCGGACTGAGCGCGGTGCACGTGCCCTACCGCGGCGATGCGCCTGCGCTGCAAGACCTGTTGGGCGGCATGGTGCCGGTGGCGGTGCTTGCGCCGTCACTGTCGCTGCCCTATGTGCGCAGCCAGAAGCTGCAGGCGCTGGCGGTCACGTCCGAGCGCCGGCTTCCGCAGTTGCCGGAGGTGCCCACGCTCGCAGAACTGCGACTGGTGAGCGAAGGTGTCTACGCCTGGCAGGGGCTGGTGGTGCCGAAGAAGACGCCAGCAGGCGCGTTGCAGCGCCTGTCGCGCGAACTGGGCGCCGCGTTGTCGCAGGCGCCGGTGCGCAGCAAGCTCGAAGAACTGGGCATGGAAGTAACGCCCAGCGACGGCCCCACACTGCAGGCTCATGTACACGCCGAACAGGCTCGTTGGGATCCGATGATCAGGTCACGTGGCATCAAGGCGGATTGAGATGAGCAAGGCGACGAGCAACGAGAACCAGGCCTTCGACGCGGATGTACTGGTGGCCGGCTACGGTCCCAGCGGCGCGACGATGGCGGCCTTGCTGGCAAAGCGCGGCTGGCGCGTCGTGGTGGTCGAGCAGGCGGCGGCGATCTACGACAAGCCGCGCGCGATCACTGCCGACCAAGAGGTGCTGCGCATCTTCCAGGAGCTCGGCATCGCCGACGAAGTTGCAGCGCAGGCCATTCCCCATCCAGGCACCGACTACCTGGGCATGGACGGCCAGATCATCAAGCGCTTCTATCCGGCGCCGCCGCCAGACCCGCTGGGCTGGATGCCCAACTTCATGTTCCTGCAGCCCGAGCTGGAAGCCGCGCTGCGCCGAGCGGTGGAGCGTGTCGGCCAGGTTCGCACGCTGCTGGCGCACCGCGTGACGCATGTCGCGCAGGACGCTCAGGGTGTCGAGGCTCGCGTGCAGCGCTTGGCCGATGAGGCAGCCTTCACATTAAAGGCGCGCTATCTCGTTGCCGCTGATGGTGCGAGCAGCACCGTGCGCAAGCAGATGCAGCCGATAGTCGAGGACTTGGCTTTTGACGAGTGGTGGCTGATCGTCGATGCCTGGCTGCGCGGCCCGCTGGACCTGCCGTCGCGCGCGGTGCAGTACTGCCGGCCCTCACGTCCTGGCACCTACATGGTGGGCCCCGGCGCGCTGCGGCGTTGGGAGATCAAGATGCTGCCGCAGGAGACGCCTCGGACCTTTCAGGACCACGATGCGGTCTGGCGCGTGCTGAGTGAGTTCGTGGACACGAACGGCCTCGAGCACTGCCGCACGGCGGTCTACCGCTTCCACGCGCTGGTGGTCGAGCAGTGGCGGCAGGGACGTGTGTTTCTGGCCGGCGATGCAGCGCACCAGATGCCGCCCTTCCTGGGGCAGGGCCTGTGTGCGGGTGTGCGCGATGCCTTCAACCTCGCCTGGAAGCTGGACGCGGTGATGCGCGGGCAAGCTGCCGACCACCTGCTGGACAGTTACACCGACGAACGCAAGCGCCATGTGCGCACGGTGGTCGAGCATGCCAAGACCTTCGGGTTGATCATCGGCGAGCTGAATCCCGAAGCGGCGCGTGAACGCGATGTGCGTATGGTGCAGGAACTTGCGTCAGGCCGTGCCGAGACGGTGCGCCAGCGCTTCATTCCCGGGCTGGAGGCCGGCCTGATCGCCCGCGACGCCGCGGGCGCGCCGGCGCCAGGCGCCGGGGCTCTGTTCGTGCAGCCCTGGGTGCGCCAAGGCGGCGGCGCATGGCAGCGCCTTGACGACGTGCTGGGGTCGAGGTGGGCGATCCTCTTGCTGAACGGCGGGGGTGATGCGCAGGAGGGGCCGGCCTGGAGCGACGAACTCGATGCGCGTTGGCAGGCCCTGGATGGGTGCCGGTTGCGCATTGCCGCACCCGGGACGTGCGAGGAAGAGGGGCTGGCTGTCGTCGAGGAGCGCGATGGGCTACTAGCGGCCTGGCTCAATGGATGCGGCGCCGTGGCCGCCGTGGTGCGGCCGGACCGGTATGTCTACGGCGCGGCGCGTTCCGCGCTGGAACTGCGTTGCATGGTGCAGGCTTTGGTGGAGCAGGTCCGTGCCGGTCAGGGTGACACCCGGCTGGACCCGGCGAATACTTAGGTCAGCCGCGCCGATGCCGCTTAGCCGCGGCACCTGCTTCGGGCTGGGTGTTTTTTCCAGGCGGACCGGATGCTGCCTTTACGGCGCCCTTGCCGACGACCTCGGCGGTAGGCGTGCTCAACAAGTTCAGCATGGTGGCCGCATGTGCATCGGCGAAGGCCTTGTCCAGCGGCAGGTGGTCAATGAGCAGGCGGAAGTAGATGGGCGAATAAAGCATGTCCATGGCCGTTTCCGCGTCCAGGTCGGCCCGGAACTCACCCGTACGGCACGCCTGCTCGATGACTTCTCGCACCACGGCCTGCCGGCCGTAGAAGAAACGTTCTCGGAACTCCCGCAGCACCGTCGGGTCGCCCTGACCCTCGGCCAGAATTTGCGCCACCAGACGGCCCGAGCGGCCGCCATACTCTTCGATCAGGGAGTGCAAGTGCCGATTGAGTGCCTCATGTGCCGAGATTTTCTTGGGCATGGGCGTGTGCGCCACATGGTACTGCATGAAGGCGTCGATTACGACGGAAGCCTTCGACGTCCACCAGCGATAGATCGTCGCCTTGCCGACGCCCGCCTCGCGCGCAATCGCTTCGATCGACACCTGCTGAAGCGTGTTGCCTTCTAGCAGTTTCAAGGTGCTGCGCAGGATGGCGGTGCGGGATGTGTCGCTGCGGGTGCGTCCGGGCGAGCGCCGACGGTCTTCCGGCGGCTCCGCGGCGGCAACTGTGCGCGTGGCCTTCGCAGCTGCGACGGTGAGCTTGCGGGGCCTCGCTTCTCGCCCATCGCGGGAAGGGACTGTGGCTCTCGATGTCAATGGATCTCCCGGAAACAAGGCCTGAAGGTCGATGTTACCTTTCGCTGTTGGCGCTCTGCGGCCATCGCCCGGGATTCCCGCCCCTTGTTGGCGATCATGTCCGGTTTTTTGGCGGCACGGCTTCCTGCGGACCGGGGCCTGGGGGCGTTGCCCTGGCCCGCAGCAGCTTGCCTGCCAAGCCCATGAGGGTTTTGGAGCCCGTGAGAGCGAGCACCGCGTATTCGAGGGGGGCGGCCAACAGGCGCTTGGGGTCGACGAGGCTGCCAGGCGCTTTGCTTTCAAGCCCCATCCGGGGGTTGACGGAGCAACGCACCGGCATGTTGAACATCAGGCGCCGGATGCAGAGGTTGTCGCGTTCGCAGCGCACGATGTCGGCCACGCGCCCCTGGACGACTTTGCGCGGGTACTCGGGGTCTGCGAGCAGCGGCCGTGCCAGCATGACAAGGTCGCCATGCCCCTGAGCGATCGCGCGGGCGGCCTGGACGGGGTCGTGCAGCCCTGGCAGCAGTAGTGGCACCGACACGGCCTGGCGAAAGGCGGCCGCGTCGCCATCCTCGATGATCGTTCCGTCGCGCACCGACAGGCCGACGTTCATGGTTTCGTAGCAGCCCTGTGAGAGCGCGACATAGTCCAGGCCCGCGGCCTCGACTTCGCGCGCAATGGCCGCATAGCCTTCGGACGACTGGCCGCCCTCGACCTGATCGCTGGAGACGAGGCGCAGGCCGATGACGAAACGCGGTCCGGCGCGTTCACGGATCGCCCGCACCATGTTGGCGAGCATGCGGGCGCGATTGGGCACCGAGCCGCCGTAGGCGTCAGCACGCCAATTGGTGCGAGGCGCCAGGAACGAGGCCAGGAAATAGCTCATGTGCGCCGGCAGTTCGACGCCGTCCCAGCCGGCCCGTTGCATGCGCAGCGAGGACTCGATGGTCTCGCGCTCATAGGCCTGGATTTCGGCCACGCTGGCCTCCTGGGGCATGGGCGTCGTGCGGCCACCCGGCACGTGCAGGCCGCGCGGAAAGCGGGACTCAGGAATGACTACGTTCAGTGGGCTGGCCGAGATCAACGGTCGATCGGCGGTGGGCACGCCCATGCGGCCGAAGGCCGTCGAAACCTCGGCGATGAGCGGCACGCCCAGAGCGTGCATGGCGTCGCCCAGTCGGCGCAGCCCAGGCAGGAACTCGTCCCTGTCCATGCGCAGGATGGGCCTGAACGGCGCTTCGTCCCAGCCGCGCTGGGTTCCGATGGCGCCTCCGACGATGATCATGCCCACGCCGCCGCGCGCCCGGGCCTCGAAGAAGGCCAGGGTCTGGTCCGTGACGCGGCCCTCGCGGTCCGGCGCCGTCACCGCCATCGGGCCCATCACCATGCGATTGGCCAGCATCAGGTGATTCAGCTTCAGTGGCTGCAGAAGAGGCGCCACGGCCAGCCCGCCGTCTGCAGCCGCCGGGGTCGCCTCAGAACCCGACATTCCCGGAGCCCTTGAGATCCAGAAGCTGGCGCGCCTCGTCGGGCGTGGCGATCTCCAGGCCCAGCTCGGTCAGGATGCGCCGAGCCTTGGCCACCTGCTGTGCGTTGGACTCGGCGAGCTCGCCGCGACCGATGTAGAGACTGTCTTCCAGGCCCACGCGTACGTTGCCGCCCAGAATGGCCGACATTGTGGCCAGGGGCATCTGGTTCTTGCCGGCCGCCAGTAGGGACCAGTGGTAATCGCTGCCGAACAGGCGGTCGGCGGTGCGCTTCTGGTGCAGCACGTCTTCCGGGTGTGCGCCCTGTGCGCCGCGCAGGCCGAAGACGCTCTGCACGAACAGAGGCGGCTTGACCAGCCCGCGCTCCAGGAAATGGGCCAGCGTGTACAGGTGGCTGGTGTCGTAGCACTCGAATTCGAAGCGCGTGCCGCCGGTGCGGCCCACGTTCTCCAGAATCCACTCGATGTCTTCGTAGGTGTTGCGAAAGATCATGCCCCGGGTTGATTCGAGGAAGGGCTTCTCCCAGTCGAATTTCCAGTCGCGGTCGCGCCCAGCCATCTCCGACAGTACCAGGTTGATCGAGCCCATGTTGAGCGAGCACATCTCGGGCTTGAGGTCGCGACCCGCGGCGGCCCGCTCGGCGATCGGCATCGAAGGCCCGCCGCCGCCGGTCGAGATGTTGATCACGGCGTTGGTGGCGGCCTTGATCTCGCCAACGAACTGCCGGAACACCTCGGGGCTGCCGGTGGGCTTGCCAGTGGCGGGATCGCGCGCATGCAAGTGGATGATGGCCGCACCCGCCTCGACGGCGGCGATGGACTGCGCGGCGATCTCCTGAGGGGTGATGGGGAGGTGCTCCGACATCGAGGGCGTATGCGCGCCGCCAGTGACGGCGCAAGTGATGATGACCTTGCTCATGGTTTGTCTCTCTTTTTGGCGTGGGGGCTCGGGCGCTCAGGGCTTGTGCTTGCCTTCGAGCGCGAGGTCGATCAGCACGAAGGCCATACGGCAGGGCTTGTCGGAGCGGTTGGACCAGCTGTGGTTGGTGGCGCGCTGCACCAGCACGTCGCCGGGGCGCATCAGTCGCTCCTCTTTGTCGAGCATGGCGTAGATCTCGCCCTCCAGGCAGATCGCGTAGTCCAGCGTCTGCGTCTTGTGGAACCAGAAATGGCGAGACGGATCGGCCGGGCCGCTGGCATGCACGCCGTTGTCATCGATGAAGCGCGCCAGCCGGGCGTGGTCGTACTGTGCGTCGGGCGGAAAGTCGGCAATCCGGAAAACCGTGCCGCGCGGGGAATGGAAGCCGAACGGATGGCCAGCAGGCGCCGGGTCCGCGCCGGCGGCGATGGCTTCACCGGTGGCCCAGGGCACTTGCGCGCTGGGCACTCCAGGCTCGGTCACCTGGTTCGGCGTGGGACCATCGAAGGCGAAGTAGGAGCGGCCTTCGGCGTCTTCGCCGGTGACGAAGCGGCGCACGGCACGAAACGGGTTTTGAGCGTCGGGATGAGCGGTGGACATGTGCTGGAGGAGGTAATTTGTAAAACGATACGAAGCGTTTCATGAAGTGGGGCGTGAGTCAATGTCGCTACCTGTCAGTAAGGTAGGTGATTTCCCTGGAGGCTAACTGTCCTGTTGACATTGGTCGTCACGTCTCGTTAACATTAATTCGAGACGATGAGTATCGATAATAGATCGGCATTTGAAGAAAACCAGCCCTATCGGGCATTAGGAGACAGACATGGAAAGACGTACCGCTCTGCAGGCCTTGGCTGCTGCTGGCCTGGCCTCGATGGGAGCTGCGCGCGCCAGCGAGGCGCAGCCGCTGAACCTGCTGGTGGGCTTTGCCGCGGGCTCCGTGCCCGACCTGGTTGCGCGTGTGATCAGCCGTCCGCTGACGCAGGCGCTGGGTCGCACCACCATCGTCGAGAACAAGGGGGGCGCAGGAGGCCAGTTGGCGCTGGCCGCGCTCAAGCAGCATTCCGCCGTGGCCCAACAGCTCGCCATCACGCCTGTGGCTGCGTTGTCGCTGTATCCGCTGACCTATGCCCGGCTGCCTTACGACCCTGAGCGCGACTTCGTGCCGGTTTGCAGTATCTGCGTGATCGACTTCGCGTTGGTGGTGGCCGCCGACCATCCGGCGCAGACGCTGCAGGAGTTCGTGGCTTGGTGCAAGCGCAACCCTGGCAAGGCCAGCATCGGCAATCCGGGCAGTGGCAGCTCGCCGCACTTTGTGGCTACGCTGTTCGGCACGGTCGCTGGTATCCAGGTGGAGCACGTCCCCTACCGTGCGCCTCCGCAGATCGCACAGGAGGTCATTGGCGGCACGCTGAGCGCCGGCATGGCGTCAGTGCCGCTGTTCTCCGAGCTGATCAAAAGCGGCCGCTTGCGTGTGCTCGCCACTTCCGGCGCTCAACGCAATCCCTTCTATCCGCACATTCCGACCTTTTCCGAAGTGGGCTACCCGGGCGTCGTGGGCCAGGAGTGGTTCGCGCTGTACGCCCCTGCGGGCGCTTCTCCCGATCTTGTCGCCGCCCTGGGCAGGGCGGTGTTGCAAGCGGTCGGGCGGGACGACGTCAAGGCCGCCCTCACGCCGCTGGGCTTGTCGCTGGATGTGCGCGACGCCGTGTGGCTGGCCGAGCGCCGGCGGGAGGAGTCGGCCCAATGGCGCGCAGTGGTGCAGCGCACCGGCTTCAAGGCTCAGTGACGGCGCCTCCGTCGCGTCCTGTTTCGTGTTTCCTGTTTCCCAACCGATGTGCCAATTGCACAGAAAGGATCTGTTCCATGAAGTTCGGTCGTATTTCCAGAGAAAGCCCTGACGGTCCGGTGGCCCGGCTAGTCGTGGTTGAGCCCGAGAAGGGCCGCGTCATCGATCTGGCGCGCGCCGCCGCGCTGCATGCAAAAGCCAGCTTTCATGCCACCGACGCGGGCGCCATACGGTTGGCGCAGGCACGCTTTCCAGGCAGTCTGACGCAGGCGCTGGGCGCCGGTGCCAACCTGGCCGAGGCGGCCGCTGTCGTCATCGGGGGGCGGTTCGGTGACGACGCCTCGCTGCCCATTGCAGATGTCAGCTGGCTTGCCGCATCCGACCCGACGGTGCTGCGTGACGGTCTCGCTTTCACCGGCCACATCAAAGGATGGCACGAGCGCATGAAGCGGCAAGTACCCGACGCGATTCTTCAGATTCCGGGCTTCGCGAAGAATTCGCCCGTGATGGTGATCGGCAACGGCGCCACGGTGCCCTGGCCAGGCTACATCCAGCACATGGACTACGAGCTGGAACTGGGCTATGTCATTGGCCGCCAGGGTTCCAACCTTCGCCCGGAAGAGGCGACGCCGTACATCTTCGGCATCACGCTCTACAACGATTTCAGCGGCCGCGACCTGCAACACAATGAACTCGCCATCGGCATGGGCGCGACCAAGAGCAAGGACTTCGCGCATGCCATCGGCCCGTGGGTCACGACATTGGATGAGTTCGCCGACTTGGACGCCATTCCCATGGAGGTGCGCGTGAACGGCGAGACCTGGGCGCGCGGCAACAGCGGCAACAAGTTGTGGACGCCGGCAGAGTTGATCGCCTACGTGTCGCTGGGCGAGCGCATCGAGCCAGGCGACGTGATCGGCTCCGGCACCATGGGCGGTGGCTCGGCTCTGGAACTCAATCGCCAATTGCAGCCCGGTGATGTGGTCGAACTCGAGGCCGGCGGGATCGGCGTGCTGCGCACGACCATGGGTCAAAAGCAGGAAGGTCTGTGGTGGCCGACTCCACGCCAGCCCTTCATGTGAGTGCTGCGGACCCGGGTGGGCCGCAAGCAGGCGTGCGGGACAATCCCACGCGCGCGCAGATCGCCGCCAGGGTTGCGCAAGCGGCCGCACCACAGCTGCAGCCCGGACGCACGTGCGCGACGATCAGCCTGACCGTCAACATGATGGCGGCAGCTCAGGCGGGGCGCATCTTCGCCACTGCGAGCGTCGAGCGTCGAACGCCTGGGCCGCAACGTGGCGTTCGCACGGGCCGCTCTGTTCGACCCGAAGGTGCAGCGCTTGTGGCATCGACGAATTCTTCACGGTCCCTGTTTGAAAAGCAGGCGCATCGGTAGCCGTCAAGAAAAAGCTCTGTGCCCAAGGGGCATGCGATTGCGTCCTGCGCGCCACACCATGTGCCAGCCCGTACTGATGTGCGGGCGGCTGTAGGCCGTGTCTTCTTGCCGTCTTCACTCTGTCCGTATGCGACGGCCTCGCCGAGAGCGAGGCCTCAGCTTGATATGGGCAATGCGGACGAACCGCTGGAGATCCCTGATAAATTATTACTTCGCAGCAAACGGCCCCTGGTCTTGCTGAGCCAGGTAAGCACGGCGTGTGCATCGGCCTGGAGCAATCCCACTCACGCGCGCGATCTCGCCAAGGAAGAGACAAGCCGCCGGTTGGTCCGGAGCTTCTATGACGCCTGCCAACCATGGCCTTCCTGAGTCCAGGAAGGCTATGGTTGGCAGGTCTGCGCCTCCAAGATATTCAGAGGCATTGAAGCACGCCGGAGTCATTGAACTTTGCAGCCGAGAAGAAGGCGCGCAGGCCGTGGCCGAAAAGCTGGGCGTATGCAGGTCGACGCTGTACATATATGGACTCCCGGTTTGAAACAAGCCGCCAGGCGGCGCAGGTATGGCTCATACCTGGGGGAGATCATTCCAGCGCCAGACAACCTTCTGAACCGAGACTTCCGGGCTGGCGCGCCCAACGAGAAGTGGCTCACTGACATCACGGAGTTCCAGATCCCGGCCGGCAAGGTGTACCTGTCTCCCATGATCGACTGCTTCGACTGCTTCGACTGCTTCGACTGCTTCGACTGCTTCGACTGCTTCGACTGCTTCGACTGCTTCGACGGCATCGTCGTCAGCTGGTCGCTCGGTACGCGCCCGGACGCTGAACTCGTCAACACGATGCTGGACGCGGCCATCGAGACGGTGGTCGATACCGAAGACCGGCCCGTCGTTCACTCCGATCGTGGCGCCCACTATCGCTGGCCAGGCTGGCTCTCGCGCATCGCCGATGCGAAGCTGATTCGCTCGATGTGGCGCAAGGGATACTCGCCTGATAACGCGGCGTGCGAAGGCTTCTTCGGTCGGTTGAAAACCGAGCTGTTCTATCCTCGCAATTGGCAGTCCACAACCATCGAGCAGTTCATACAGGCAGTGGACTCCTATATCCGCTGGTACAACGAACAGCGGATCAAGATCTCACTGGGCTCTCTCAGTCCCATCGAATACCGAGAGAGTCTTGGACTTACGGCGTAAAACCAGTCCAAGTTTTTATCCGTACCCCCAAAGGCTACCCCCTCATTCTCGCGCTCCAGGCCCTGCGCGCGCACCTGGGGTGCGTGCTCGGCGCGTGGCGCGCTGCAGCACAGCGCCTCTGCGGTGGCCTGTGCAGACCGTCCTCGGGCAACAACTCCGACTTTGTCCTTGGTGCCTTCGTCCCTTAGCTGTTGAACTCCCACTGAGGCCCCGTATTCAATGGACTGCCCGATGGAGCGCAGGGGGCAACTGCCGACGGGGAAGTGCATTGTGGACCGGGGTGCCAAGCGTCGGACCGCGGGCTGCGGCAGAGGACGGAGTCACTCGGCCTTTAGCCGTGATGACATTGTTGGCCGGATCAGGCGGGCAGACCGCGGGACGGCCCCAGCCGTTTACCAGCGGGGGGCGTCTTTGTGAATGGGCGTTGCACAAGCGCCCGCCCTGACTCCGGGCTTCATGGTTGGCATCAATCGAGAAAGCCCCCTGTGCGCGCTCATGTGCCGCTTCTGGTGGACGTCGTACTGGAAAGGACAACACCCTCGGCCAGGGGGAAACTGATCCGCTGTTGCGGTCGTTCGGCTGTGCGGCCCAGTCAGCCAGCAATCCCGTGTTGCGGCGACCGGTCGAAGCCGCCATTTCATTGCCTCGCGTCGCCTCGCTCTTTCGGTAGCCTCGGCCTTCTGCTGGGTGTTGCTGGGGAGCGCCTCCTGTGGTGCCTTGCACAACTCGCGAATCCATTTGCACAGCACGCTCAAATTCTTGGCCGGGCAAGCCGTAGTCAAGCCGCGCACGGTGCCCGGCTTGACCGCCTCAAGCCTGAATTCTCGGCTGAATGTCCTTCTTCTCTCCACGAGCTTCCATCGGTTTCATCTCCCGCTTTGACAAAAGGTGTCTTTGAAACCGGCGGCAGCCCCGGTCGGCGTCACCCTGCGCACCGTTTGCTCCATCGGCAACCGGGTAGCCGTGCCAGCGTGAAAGAGTAGACGCTTCGACGGTTTGATCACTAAATGATTGTCAAAATCTGTCAAATATTGTGACTGCTTGTCAAGGATATAGGATATTTAAAGAATTCTCAGAGGTTGCGGAGGCTTCGAGGGTTTTTTGAATGCGAAAGTATTTGCGAAATGATGCGGTTTCCGATTTGGATTTTTAAGTATCCTGAAAATTCTGTTGTTGGGGGTGTTGTGTGCGTAATTTTATCGCCTTGAGATCTGAATTTGACGCTGCTTTTTAATGATGAATGGGTTGGGTTAATTCCCATATCATTATTTGATGGATTTGCGAGATTCACATGATTCATCCGAATGAATCTTATCCTGTTGCTTTGATTTGCTACGACAAAAATAAGGCGAAGATAATCTCGGAAAAATTGAGGTGGATCGGGCGAAGCCCAATCTTACTTTCCGATGGAGTTCAATTCCTCAGGGAATTTGGTCGCGGAAAGAATTTTGGGCTTATGGTTCTCTTGTTGGACGGTGGGAGTGAGTGGGCGCACTTGGTTGCACTGGCGAAGTCGATGCGTGTTCCCGCACTTTTGCTTGTCACGGACGCGCATAGCTCTATGCCAATCGATGAGCTTGTGGAGATGTGCGGGCAGGATGTGCTGAATTCTCCAATTGATCTTGCATTTTTTCCTGCCAATGAGCTGGAGCTGGATTGGCGTATACGAATATTGTTGCAAAGGGCTGAAAATCCTGCGCCTTTGGTTGATCAAATGGGTCTGAAATTTGGTGAGTATCGATTCTTTGGTATTAATCAGGTTTTTTTGCCCACGAAGAAAGAGGTTTTTCTCAAGCCAAGGGAGTTTGAGTTGGCACTTCTTTTCTTTAAAAATTGCGGAAAAACGCTGACTCGGGAGTGGATTGATTCCTCGCTGTGGGGTGGGGTGCTGGGTGTCAAGACTAGAGCAATCGATGTGTGTGTTAGCAATATTCGGCGCAAACTCAGTCTGGAGCCGAGGAATGGGTTTGTTTTACAGCCGGCTTATAAAAGGGGTTATCACTTGAGTAGAGTTCTGCCGCTTGCGCCGGTAGATGATTTTTCGTCTGTCTATAAAGTGCTGGGGGCGGGCAATGAAATTGAAGAGGCCCCTCAAAATGGCATTGAGTGAGCTTCGCCAAGATCAGAGACGTTGCCCCGGCCGGTCGATTAGCCAGTCTGTCGTTCGGCGGCAGTTTCACGCTCGACGACCTCACGACGGCGTCGGGCGTGGCGCTGGAGCTGAAGAAGGAAGTGCGCAACACCACGCAAAGCGGCACCTTCGGCGTCAACAACCAGGCCAAGTCGGGCGAGACGCTCGAGTACCGCATCACCTACACGAACAACGGGGACGCGCCGTTCTGCAGCATGGGCGTGAACGACATGACGCCGGGCTACACGACCTTCGTGAGTGCGACCACCGGCACCACGCCGGCGTCGCTCACGGGCTGCGTCAAGACCACACCGGCGAACGCGCCGCCCGCGGGCGCGGTGGCCCGCACCACCGCCCAGCCCGCTGGGGGCACGGGCGCGATCGACTGGCGCTTCACGGGCACGGTCGAGCCGGGCGGCACGGGCTTTGTGCTGTTCCCGGTGATGGTGGATTGACCGGGGCGAGCCGTGGAAACAGCCTGTCAAGAAGTGGCACGCGACCCTAAGCCTGGACGACAGAGGCAGCGAGGCCGCGGGCCGCTATCCATCCGGCGCGGCAGTCTTGTTGGACAACCCTTTCGACCTGAATGGCCTGTTCTGCATCAGCGCCAATTTATTCCACCGCGCACGTGCAGGGAGATCGGGGGAGCGTGCGCGCATGATGACGTCCTACAGCGGAAACTCGGTCGTGCGCGAGACCTTCCGCAGCGGAATCTCCGTCTCGACGATCTTGACGCAGCGGATCTTGGTCAGATGGTGAGCCTGGAAGCGCTGATAGTCATCCAGATCAGCAGCGACCACCCGCAGCAAGAAATCATAGCTGCCCGCCATCAGGTGGCACTCCAGCACTTCACGCATGCTCTTGATTTCCGACGCGAAGTTCTCGATTGCGTCGTAGTCCTTCGTGTCCAGCGTCACCCGCACAAATATCGTCATCTTCAGGCCAATCGCTGCCTGGTTCAAAAGCGCCACGTAGCGCTCGATGACACCGGCCTCTTCAAGCAGCTTAACGCGCCGCAGGCAGGGCGACGGCGACAGGCCCACGAGTTTGGCCAGGTCCGTATTGGGAATGCTGGCATCGCGCTGCAGCGCCTGCAGGATTCGTCGATCGATCGCATCCAAAGTTTTCATTGGTATCTAGTGCTTTATTTGAAGAAAAGCTTGGCGCTCGATGTCAAGTTGGCTGGTGGGCATGGACAAATTCGCTACCAAATGCCTCTCTCAGAGGCGGAAAATTTTAAACGAGCCCCGCACTGAAACCAACCCGCTCTCAGAACACCATGACCACGCTCGCCGCCGACAGATACCGCTTGGCTTCTCGTATGAAAACCTTGGAGCCGTCTCCCTTCCTCGCGGTGCTGCAAGCAGCACGCAAGGTGGAGGCGCAGGGACGCAACGTGATCTACCTGTCCATGGGTGAGCCTGACTTCGCAACGCCGGAGCACGTGAAGCAGGCCGGTATTCAGGCCATCCAGCGCGGCGAAACGCGCTACGCCGCCATGGATGGAACCGTGCAGCTCAAGGACGCGATTTGCCGCAAGCTGTTGCGCGACAACCGGTTGACCTACCAAAGAAACCAGATCACCGTCACAGCCGGCGGCACACAGGCGATCTTCAACACCATGCTGGCCACCGTAGGCCCTGGAGACGAGGTGATCCTGCCCGCGCCGTTCTTTCAGCCATACGTGTCTGCCATTCTTCTCTGCGGCGCAACGCCCGTTGTCCTTCCGACGCGCGAGGAGGAGGGTTTCGTACCGCGTGCCAAGCGCATTGCTGAGGTCATCACCGAGAAGACCCGATGGCTGATCCTGAACTCACCTTCCAATCCGGCCGGTGCCGTGATCGATCGCACTGAACTGGCGGACATTGCTGCGCTGCTGCGGCAGCATCTCAACGTGCTGGTGTTCTCCGACGATATCTACGAGTCCATCTACTACGGGGACGACCCTCTCAGCAACATCGTCAACGTGGCCCCCGACCTGGCGGATCGCACGTTGATTCTCAACGGCATCTCTAAGGCTTACGCGATGACTGGTTGGCGCATCGGCTACCTCGCCGGGCCGGAGCCGCTCGTCGCCGCCGTGTCCCAGGTCACCGCGACATCGACGTTCACGGCCTCAACGATTGCGCAAGCCGCAGCGGTCGAAGCGCTGGACGGCACTCAGGAATCGCTGGTGACACAGAACGCCGCCTACCGCAACCGTAGGGATCTGCTGGTCCGAAAGGTTAATCAGATCCCTGGACTGCACTGCAGAGCGCCGGACGGAGCGTTCTACCTGTTCATCAACTGTTCGCATTTCGTGGGCAGGTGCACGCTTGAGGGCGCACTGATCGACGACGACCTCGCATTCGTGCTGCATCTGCTGAACCACTCGGGCCTTGCCAGCGTGCAGGGTTCGGCCTTCGGGATGCCGGGATTCATCCGCATTGCGTATGCAGCGTCGGAAGAGACCTTGAACGATGCGGCCGACCGACTTGCGGCCGCGTGCGCTGCACTGCGCTGATTTGGCCCCATGTCGGCAGGCGCGACGCGGGCTCACGCCTCACATCAACGGCGAGCGAATGAGTGATTGAAATGAAAAACGAACAGAAACAGAACGCGCGACCCGCGGTCGCCGCCATGCTGGACGTGCTGGCGGACGAGGGGGTCTCCATGATCTTCGGTAATCCGGGATCGACCGAAATGCCACTGATGGAGGCTTTGGTGGAGCGCACCGACATCGAGTACGTGCTGGCCCTGCAGGAGGCATCGGCCGTGGGCATGGCCGATGGCTACGCCCAGGCCACCGGCCGGGCGGCATTCGTCAACCTGCACACGGCCGGTGGGCTGGGCAATGCGATGGGTGCGCTGGTGAACGCAAAAAACACCAATACCCCGATGGTCGTGACTGCGGGCCAGCAAGACGCGCGGCATGTGTTCACTGATCCCTGGCTGAGCGGCGATCTCACCGCGCTGGCAGCACCGGTCAGCAAATGGTCCTATGAGGTTCGCAGCGCAAGAGAGATTGCGCCCGCATTGCGCCGAGCTTTCGCGATCGCGAATGCTCACCCCCGAGGCCCCGTTTTCTTGTCACTGCCCATGGACCTGCTCGACGAGACAGTAAGCGAAAACATCCCGAAGCGCAGTGCCGAGCCCTTGCCGGCGCCTGCAGACACCTCCGGGTTCCTCGCCTGGTACCAGGCACAGCAGCCGAAGCCTCGCATCGCGCTGCTGCTGTCCGATGCAGTGGTACAGACCAATGCCGTGCGCGAGGCTGTGGCCGCAGCGGAGGCGCTCAACGCCGAGGTGTACGGGACACCTCTGGCTGGAGGAAATCTCTTTCCAACAACCCATCCCTTGTGGAAAGGCGTGCTGCCGCCGAGCTTCGCTGGCATCCGAGCCAAGCTCGCAGGCTATGACGTCGCGCTGATGGTAGGCGATCACGCGCTGCTCGCTTATCCCTACAGCGAGGGCGCTCCAATTCCGAGCTCGGTCAGATTCATGCAGATCTCCGCAGTCGCCGAGAAGCTCGGGCACGACGCTCCGGCGGAGATTGCCATGCACGGCGACCCTCGCCTGACCTTGGCAGAGATCGCTCGAGCGCTCGGCGCAGGCACGGCGCGCGACCGTCTGCAAGATGACGGAAACAACGTCCAGCGGCTCAAGCGGCAGTGCGTGCCGGTTGGGCCGTTGCACCCCAGGATCGCCGTAGACGCCGTCCTGGCCGCACGGCCGGCCGGCATGCCGATCGTCAACGAGGCTCCGTGTACGTTCGGCGCCGTCCGCGAACTGTGGATGACCACAGAAGACGATCGCTACTACTTTGTTCGCGGCGGCGCGCTGGGATTCGGCATGCCGGCAGCGGTCGGCGTCTCGCTCGCGCGTGCACGGCAGCGCGTGCTGTGCCTCATGGGCGACGGCGCGACCATGTACTCGCCGCAGGGCCTGTGGTCGGCAGCCCACTACCGCACACCGGTCAAGTACATCGTGTTCAACAACAAGAAGTACGACATCCTGATGCGGGTGGCCAAGGAATTGGGCGGCTTCCATGCCGCCGCTGATCGCTTTGTGGGCATGACCATCGACGAGCCGGCCGTCGACTTCGATGCACTGGCGCGCACTGCACGACTGCCGTACACGCGCTTGAGTACCGTGGCCGATATCCTGGACGAACTGCCGGCAATCCTCGACAACGACGACCCCTGGGTGGTCGAGGTCGACGTAACCGGTCTCTGACGCCGACCTCGTGGGAAGGATGCACGGCGGGCGCATCCTCGCCGAGCGGCCCTCCGTCCGGAACCGCGGAACGACGCCCGGATGTTTGTGGTCGCGGGAATGGCCGTATTCAGAACTGGCCGCTCGGCCATTCGGCCTCCTCCGATTGGCAGGTACAGCCCCCAGGCAAGTGATCGCGCTCGACGACGTGTCAAGTGCAAGACTTTTTCGGAAACCTGGCGGTTCACCACGTCTTTGCACACAAGCCCACCAGCCTCTTTCGGGCCGCTCGATCTTCCGTCCTGCGGCAAGACGTACACGGGGCTAGGAACCTGAAATGACAAGTCTCCCTGCGATGACGTGCAGAGCGCGGTGTTTCGCTGAGGGGGCAAGAGGCAGCAAATTTTTTTGAATCTGCGGGGGCGCAATTCGCCGGTCTGCACTCACTCGAGAAGTTCGAGTTGCGTATCGGCACTGCAGTCAACCGCACACAACCTTCGCCCATAGCTATGATCACCTACAAGTCTCAGATTCACCACCGGTCTCTCGGTTTCGGGGGCAAGCCGCGGGGGGCATTTCTGACTGATTCAGACAGTGACGCCATCGCCTTAATCCGGCTCATGCACCAGGAAGGCAACGAACTCTTTGTGGCGCGCAGCAGCCCTGAGCTTCTGAAACTGGTACTCAGAGAGAACTTCGACTTCTTGATACTGGATTGGGATCTCCCCGATTCAACGGGTCTGAGAGTCCTTGGAGAAATCCGAATCCAACATCCCGCGACGCTACCAATCCTGATCCTGGCCGCGCAATCCGAAGAGATGGAGATCGTCCAGGCGCTGGAGTTGGGGGCCAACGACTACATGGTCAAGCCTTGGCGTCCTCATGAACTGATGGCCCGAATCAGGGTGATCACTCGTCCTGTATTGGCCGGACTGGCGAGCCCTGTTGAGAAATTGCATGGGTTTGAACTCAACAAGATTGATCTGACCTTCACGCGAGGAGCGCATCGAGTCAAGTTGACGATGAAGGAGTTCTTGATCGCAAGAACGCTGCTGAAGTATCTCGGTCTTCCTGTCTCTCGCGACTACCTGTTCAAGTCCATCTGGCATGACGAAGCTCCAATGGGAAGAACCATCGATACGCACATCTACCGCGTTCGCCAAAAATTAGGCCTGAATGCCAGTCACGGATTCCGTCTCAAAGCGCTACATGGGAGCGGCTACCAGCTCGACCTCCTCACGAAATCGTCTGGCTCTGAATGAACTCTTGTGCCCGCGGCTCGAAGCTGGCGCGCTTCCCGTGCTGAGGTGCACTTCTTTGGAACGCATGGAGAACTGTTCCTCGAAGACGCATATCGCCCAGCACGGCGAGCGTCCGGCTGCTCCAACTGAGGAGTGCTTCCCCGTGATCCCCTCGTTCTGGCGTTCAAGGCCTTGAGTGCTGTGCTGTGACGGGCTCGCAGGCAATCCCGCCCTTGTCGCCCGAGGTGTTCGTCATGAATGCATCCTTTTGCGCCGTCGATATAAGCGGCTGGCTGCGATCGAGCTGTAGCCGCTTAGCGAGGCTGCCAGCGATGCGGCAGCAGGTCGTCGATGCGGTTCGCTGGGTGAGGCGGCAGTCACTCGAGGGCGTCTGCGAGGTACGCGTGCGGATCGTGCCCGTTGAGTTTGGCCGACTGCAGCAAGCTCATCACGATCGCGGCACGTTGGCCCGCGAGTTGGCTGCTCGCGAACAGCCATGCTCGGCGTCCCATGGCTCAGGGATGGATCTAGCCTTCGAGGTGGTTGTTGTTCAGCGGCACCCGGCCATTACCCAGGTGATGCGTCGACGCCGTCCAGTGCTTGGGGCTGTAGTCGATGGCCTTGGCCACTGCGCTGCCGTCGGGCACCTGCTCCCGCTCGCCCTTGAGCCACGAGTGCAGCTTCGCCCATAGCGGCATGGTGGGCTCCTGGCGCTGGACCAGGCGCTCGTCGCTGGTCATAGCGGCGAGCTCGTGCTCGATACGGTAGATGTCGGCGTAGCGTAGCAGGTGCCATGCTGCTGGCCTTGGCCTTCACGAACTCGTCGAACTTCCTCCTCGCGTGGGCTGTGCACCTCGCGGCGATGCGCCCCGGGTGCTCCTTGGCGTCCAGCACGCTATCGTAGGCGCCGAACTCGTCTTGCGTCAGCGTGCCTTGCCACCCGCGCTCGCCTTCGCGCGGTGGCCCGAGGAGCTTGATGGGGCACTGCATCGCGGCCCGCGCAGAACTCGTACACGACGCCCGGCGTCGCATCGAACGCATTGCGCTCGTCGGCCTTCTTGGTCTTGCCTGCGCCAGGGTCCGGCACCGCCACCGGCGTCTCGTCGGTGTGCAGCACGCCGGATTTGCGGGCAGACAACATGCGCTCTGGACCAGTGTGGGTAACGGACGGCCGGGGCAGAGGCCGTAGATCGTGGCGGATGAGAGCATGAATCGATTTTTCCCCGCCAACGCCTAACCCCGAGCGACGGAATCAAGATGAGTTCGCGGGGGACTCGCCGCTCATCGGCGTCAAGATGATTTTGGTCTGACGCATACGGAGCAAAGCCGCCTGCGCTTGCTTCTCGTCTGGATACATGACCATGAACTTCAGCCTTGCTTGGTCATCGATGGCGCCTTGTGTCTGAATCTCAAACGAACAAGATTTGGCGTCCAACAGGTCAATACTTGCCCTGCCAACGTGAAAAATTAAGCAAGCCATCAATCAACTTGCATGCCACTTGTCAACTTCTGTCAAAAGTACTTAGTGCCTGACAAGTGATCGCCAAAATTCGCTCCCCGTAAAGCCCGCACCGAAGACTTTGGATGCTCGTGCATAACTGTGAAGCGAGCGGGTGGTTTCAGTAGTCCGGTCGAAGGTATGAAGGCCAGATTCGCGTGTTGCCGAGATCGATGTGTCGACCGGACTGAGCGCTGCGACAAGCAGCATCGGCGGCCTGTCGACTGGCATGAGCACGACGAACAGCCGCGTCACGAGCCTGTCGACCTCCACGTCGATCGGCATCGGAAGTCTGTCGACTGTATCGACTGGAATAACTGAGCGTGGGAAAGATGTTGGGGAGTTTTTCTTGATGTCCAATTTTTTGGACAAATCTTCTGAGACTTTCATCTGAATTATCTGGACGATATTAAATGAATAAGTGCTACAAAACTATTTGGAATGACGCACTTGGCGCTTGGGTCGCAGCCTCGGAAAATGATTCGGCACGAGGGAAGCCGAGTCTAAGAAAAGTTGCCGCTGCAGCTGCTTTGGGTACTTTAATTTTCTTTGACGGAATCGCTTTCCTGTCGGAGGTGCGGGCGCAGCAAGCTTCGGGGCTCTGTGCAAGCAACAGCAATTTCTCCTCTTCGGCCTCGTATCTCGTCGGAGGGTCTGCCTACGGCGCTGGCAATACTTGCTCCCAGGCTGATGCGCCTATTTTCGGCACCGCCGGGAGTTCGACTTTTGCGTTTGTTAGCTCTAATGGAACGCAGATCGAAGTCAGTGGTGGCAACGGGCTCATATATTTGCGGCCTGGTGGTACGAGCGGAAAGCTCTTGACCCTGAGTAGCGTGGCAGGGGCTGGGCCGACCGGCGGTGTGTTGCTTTCAGGTGTGGCGGCCGGGGCGATAAGTGCCACGAGTGCTGAAGCTGTGAATGGATCACAGCTCTACACATTGTCGACTTCAACCTCCACGGGGTTGAGCACGGCAACCAGCGGCATCTCCAGTCTGTCCACGGGCTTGAGCACCACGAACAGCAGTGTGAGCAGCCTGTCGACGTCTACGTCGTCGGGCCTGAGCACGGCCACGAGTGGCATCTCCAGTCTGTCCACGGGGCTGAGCACGACGAACAGCAATGTGAGCAGTCTCTCGACTTCGACGTCGTCGGGCCTGAGCACCGCCACGAGTGGCATCTCTAGTCTGTCCACGGGCTTGAGCACCACGAACAGCAACCTGGACAGCCTGTCGACGTCTACGTCGTCAGGTCTGAGCACGGCCACGAGTGGCATCTCCAGTCTGTCCACGGGGCTGAGCACGACCAACAGCAGTGTGAGCAGCCTGTCGACGTCTACGTCGTCGGGCCTGAGCACGGCTACGAGTGGCATCTCCAGTCTGTCCACGGGGCTGAGCACGACCAACAGCAATGTGAGCAGTCTCTCGACTTCGACGTCGTCGGGCCTGAGCACTGCAACCAGCGGCATCTCCAGTCTGTCCACGGGCTTGAGCACCACGAACAGCAGTGTGAGCAGCCTGTCGACGTCTACGTCGTCGGGCCTGAGCACGGCTACGAGTGGCATCTCCAGTCTGTCCACGGGGCTGAGCACGACCAACAGCAATGTGAGCAGTCTCTCGACTTCGACGTCGTCGGGCCTGAGCACTGCAACCAGCGGCATCTCCAGCCTGTCCACGGGCTTGAGCACCACGAACAGCAGTGTGAGCAGCCTGTCGACGTCTACGTCGTCGGGCCTGAGCACGGCCACGAGTGGCATCTCCAGTCTGTCCACGGGGCTGAGCACGACCAACAGCAGTGTGAGCAGCCTGTCGACGTCTACGTCGTCGGGCCTGAGCACGGCTACGAGTGGCATCTCTAGTCTGTCCACGGGGCTGAGCACGACCAACAGCAATGTGAGCAGTCTCTCGACTTCGACGTCGTCAGGTCTGAGCACGGCCACGAGTGGCATCTCCAGTCTGTCCACGGGGCTGAGCACGACTAACAGCAATGTGAGCAGTCTCTCGACTTCGACGTCGTCGGGCCTGAGCACTGCAACCAGCGGCATCTCCAGCCTGTCCACGGGCTTGAGCACCACGAACAGCAGTGTGAGCAGCCTGTCGACGTCTACGTCGTCGGGCCTGAGCACGGCCACGAGTGGCATCTCCAGTCTGTCCACGGGGCTGAGCACGACCAACAGCAGTGTGAGCAGCCTGTCGACGTCTACGTCGTCGGGCCTGAGCACGGCTACGAGTGGCATCTCTAGTCTGTCCACGGGCTTGAGCACCACGAACAGCAACCTGGACAGCCTGTCGACGTCTACGTCGTCAGGTCTGAGCACGGCCACGAGTGGCATCTCCAGTCTGTCCACGGGCTTGAGCACGACCAACAGCAATGTGAGCAGTCTCTCGACTTCGACGTCGTCGGGCCTGAGCACTGCAACCAGCGGCATCTCCAGCCTGTCCACGGGCTTGAGCACCACGAACAGCAGTGTGAGCAGCCTGTCGACGTCTACGTCGTCGGGCCTGAGCACGGCTACGAGTGGCATCTCCAGTCTGTCCACGGGCTTGAGCACCACGAACAGCAACCTGGACAGCCTGTCGACTTCGACGTCGTCGGGCCTGAGCACTGCAACCAGCGGCATCTCCAGTCTGTCCACGGGCTTGAGCACCACGAACAGCAGTGTGAGCAGCCTGTCGACGTCTACGTCGTCGGGCCTGAGCACGGCCACGAGTGGCATCTCCAGTCTGTCCACGGGGCTGAGCACGACGAACAGCAATGTGAGCAGTCTCTCGACTTCGACGTCGTCGGGCCTGAGCACCGCCACGAGTGGCATCTCTAGTCTGTCCACGGGCTTGAGCACCACGAACAGCAACCTGGACAGCCTGTCGACGTCTACGTCGTCAGGTCTGAGCACGGCCACGAGTGGCATCTCCAGTCTGTCCACGGGGCTGAGCACGACCAACAGCAGTGTGAGCAGCCTGTCGACGTCTACGTCGTCGGGCCTGAGCACGGCTACGAGTGGCATCTCCAGTCTGTCCACGGGGCTGAGCACGACCAACAGCAATGTGAGCAGTCTCTCGACTTCGACGTCGTCGGGCCTGAGCACTGCAACCAGCGGCATCTCCAGCCTGTCCACGGGCTTGAGCACCACGAACAGCAACCTGGACAGCCTGTCGACTTCGACGTCGTCGGGCCTGAGCACTGCAACCAGCGGCATCTCCAGTCTGTCCACGGGCTTGAGCACCACGAACAGCAGTGTGAGCAGCCTGTCGACGTCTACGTCGTCGGGCCTGAGCACGGCCACGAGTGGCATCTCCAGTCTGTCCACGGGGCTGAGCACGACTAACAGCAATGTGAGCAGTCTCTCGACTTCGACGTCGTCGGGCCTGAGCACTGCAACCAGCGGCATCTCCAGCCTGTCCACGGGCTTGAGCACCACGAACAGCAACCTGGACAGCCTGTCGACTTCGACGTCGTCGGGCCTGAGCACTGCAACCAGCGGCATCTCCAGTCTGTCCACGGGCTTGAGCACCACGAACAGCAGTGTGAGCAGCCTGTCGACGTCTACGTCGTCGGGCCTGAGCACGGCTACGAGTGGCATCTCCAGTCTGTCCACGGGGCTGAGCACGACCAACAGCAGTGTGAGCAGCCTGTCGACGTCTACGTCGTCGGGCCTGAGCACGGCTACGAGTGGCATCTCCAGTCTGTCCACGGGGCTGAGCACGACCAACAGCAATGTGAGCAGTCTCTCGACTTCGACGTCGTCGGGCCTGAGCACTGCAACCAGCGGCATCTCCAGCCTGTCCACGGGCTTGAGCACCACGAACAGCAGTGTGAGCAGCCTGTCGACGTCTACGTCGTCGGGCCTGAGCACTGCAACCAGCGGCATCTCCAGCCTGTCCACGGGCTTGAGCACCACGAACAGCAGTGTGAGCAGCCTGTCGACGTCTACGTCGTCGGGCCTGAGCACGGCTACGAGTGGCATCTCCAGTCTGTCCACGGGGCTGAGCACGACTAACAGCAATGTGAGCAGTCTCTCGACTTCGACGTCGTCGGGCCTGAGCACTGCAACCAGCGGCATCTCCAGCCTGTCCACGGGCTTGAGCACCACGAACAGCAGTGTGAGCAGCCTGTCGACGTCTACGTCGTCGGGCCTGAGCACGGCTACGAGTGGCATCTCCAGTCTGTCCACGGGCTTGAGCACCACGAACAGCAACCTGGACAGCCTGTCGACTTCGACGTCGTCGGGCCTGAGCACTGCAACCAGCGGCATCTCCAGTCTGTCCACGGGCTTGAGCACCACGAACAGCAGTGTGAGCAGCCTGTCGACGTCTACGTCGTCGGGCCTGAGCACGGCCACGAGTGGCATCTCCAGTCTGTCCACGGGGCTGAGCACGACCAACAGCAATGTGAGCAGTCTCTCGACTTCGACGTCGTCGGGCCTGAGCACCGCCACGAGTGGCATCTCTAGTCTGTCCACGGGCTTGAGCACCACGAACAGCAACCTGGACAGCCTGTCGACGTCTACGTCGTCAGGTCTGAGCACGGCCACGAGTGGCATCTCCAGTCTGTCCACGGGGCTGAGCACGACCAACAGCAGTGTGAGCAGCCTGTCGACGTCTACGTCGTCGGGCCTGAGCACGGCTACGAGTGGCATCTCCAGTCTGTCCACGGGGCTGAGCACGACCAACAGCAATGTGAGCAGTCTCTCGACTTCGACGTCGTCGGGCCTGAGCACTGCAACCAGCGGCATCTCCAGCCTGTCCACGGGCTTGAGCACCACGAACAGCAACCTGGACAGCCTGTCGACTTCGACGTCGTCGGGCCTGAGCACTGCAACCAGCGGCATCTCCAGTCTGTCCACGGGCTTGAGCACCACGAACAGCAGTGTGAGCAGCCTGTCGACGTCTACGTCGTCGGGCCTGAGCACGGCCACGAGTGGCATCTCCAGTCTGTCCACGGGGCTGAGCACGACGAACAGCAATGTGAGCAGTCTCTCGACTTCGACGTCGTCGGGCCTGAGCACCGCCACGAGTGGCATCTCTAGTCTGTCCACGGGCTTGAGCACCACGAACAGCAACCTGGACAGCCTGTCGACGTCTACGTCGTCAGGTCTGAGCACGGCCACGAGTGGCATCTCCAGTCTGTCCACGGGGCTGAGCACGACCAACAGCAGTGTGAGCAGCCTGTCGACGTCTACGTCGTCGGGCCTGAGCACGGCTACGAGTGGCATCTCCAGTCTGTCCACGGGGCTGAGCACGACCAACAGCAATGTGAGCAGTCTCTCGACTTCGACGTCGTCGGGCCTGAGCACTGCAACCAGCGGCATCTCCAGCCTGTCCACGGGCTTGAGCACCACGAACAGCAACCTGGACAGCCTGTCGACTTCGACGTCGTCGGGCCTGAGCACTGCAACCAGCGGCATCTCCAGTCTGTCCACGGGCTTGAGCACCACGAACAGCAGTGTGAGCAGCCTGTCGACGTCTACGTCGTCGGGCCTGAGCACGGCCACGAGTGGCATCTCCAGTCTGTCCACGGGGCTGAGCACGACGAACAGCAATGTGAGCAGTCTCTCGACTTCGACGTCGTCGGGCCTGAGCACCGCCACGAGTGGCATCTCTAGTCTGTCCACGGGCTTGAGCACCACGAACAGCAACCTGGACAGCCTGTCGACGTCTACGTCGTCAGGTCTGAGCACGGCCACGAGTGGCATCTCCAGTCTGTCCACGGGGCTGAGCACGACCAACAGCAGTGTGAGCAGCCTGTCGACGTCTACGTCGTCGGGCCTGAGCACGGCTACGAGTGGCATCTCCAGTCTGTCCACGGGGCTGAGCACGACCAACAGCAATGTGAGCAGTCTCTCGACTTCGACGTCGTCGGGCCTGAGCACTGCAACCAGCGGCATCTCCAGCCTGTCCACGGGCTTGAGCACCACGAACAGCAGTGTGAGCAGCCTGTCGACGTCTACGTCGTCGGGCCTGAGCACGGCCACGAGTGGCATCTCCAGTCTGTCCACGGGCTTGAGCACCACGAACAGCAACCTGGACAGCCTGTCGACGTCTACGTCGTCAGGTCTGAGCACGGCCACGAGTGGCATCTCCAGTCTGTCCACGGGGCTGAGCACGACTAACAGCAATGTGAGCAGTCTCTCGACTTCGACGTCGTCGGGCCTGAGCACTGCAACCAGCGGCATCTCCAGTCTGTCCACGGGCTTGAGCACCACGAACAGCAGTGTGAGCAGCCTGTCGACGTCTACGTCGTCGGGCCTGAGCACGGCTACGAGTGGCATCTCCAGTCTGTCCACGGGGCTGAGCACGACTAACAGCAATGTGAGCAGTCTCTCGACTTCGACGTCGTCGGGCCTGAGCACTGCAACCAGCGGCATCTCCAGCCTGTCCACGGGCTTGAGCACCACGAACAGCAACCTGGACAGCCTGTCGACTTCGACGTCGTCGGGCCTGAGCACTGCAACCAGCGGCATCTCCAGTCTGTCCACGGGCTTGAGCACCACGAACAGCAGTGTGAGCAGCCTGTCGACGTCTACGTCGTCGGGCCTGAGCACTGCAACCAGCGGCATCTCCAGCCTGTCCACGGGGCTGAGCACCACGAACAGCAGCATCGACAGCTTGTCCACATCGGTCAGCTCAATCAATAACACTGGCGCGAAGTACTTTCACGCCAAATCGACGGCGGGCGACTCGGTGGCCAGCGGTCAGGAAGCCGTGGCGATTGGCCCGCAGTCGGTGGCCAGCGGCGCCAACTCCTTCGCGGCCGGCAACGGCGCGAGGGCGACGGCCGACGGCGCGGTTGCGGTGGGCTTCGGCGCACAGGCGACAGGCACCAATGCGATCGCTATCGGCACCGGCGCATTGGCTACGGGCTCGCAGGCCATCGGCGCCAATGCACGTGCCGGCGGCGGCGGCGTGGCCCTGGGCGACAACGCGGATGCCGGCGGCACGCCGCTGAGCCAGACGCAGAACGTCTCCAAGGGCACGGCCATCGGCTTCGGCGCGGTAGTGCAGCAAAGCGGCGGCGTGGCGCTGGGCTCCGGCTCGGTGGCTTCCACTCCGGCGGGCGTGGCCGGCTACGTGCCGGGCAGCGCGTCGGCGCAGCAGGAGGCCGCCATCAGGGCGACCACCAGCACGCAGGCAGCGGTGTCGGTGGGTGACGCGGCCAACGGCCAGTTCCGCCAGATCACCGGCGTGGCGGCGGGCACGGCCGACAGCGACGCGACCAACGTGGCGCAACTGAAGGCAGCCTCGGCGGCATCAAAGGCCAGCAGCGTGCAGTACGCGACCAACCCCGACGGGTCGGTGAACTACAACCAGATCACGCTGGGCGCCGGTGAAGCGGCAGGCGGCACGCGCATCAGCAACGTGGCACCGGGCATTCTGCCCGGCGACGCGGTCAACGTGCAGCAGCTCAGTCAAGTGCAATCGCAGTTGGCTGGCACACAGCGTGTTGCCTACTCAGGGATCGCAATGGCTACTGCCATGAGCTCATTGCCACAAGCAATGACACCTGGCAAGACGTTGCTTTCACTGGGAGTGGGAAATTACTCTGGCTATAGCGCGATGGCCGTTGGTTTCTCGGCGCGGTCGGACAACGGCAAATGGGTCTACAAGATCCATGGTGGCTACAGCGGTGCCAAGTTCAATATCGGTGCTGGAGTTGGCTATGAGTTTGATTGACGAGCAGTTGCCTTGCGTGGAAAAAAACCCACCGAAGTCATCACGATGCTATCTTCAATGGGCAAGAAGACTCCTACGCTGTAAGCGGCCAGTCTTACCGTCTCGACCTGCCGAAGGTCGACGACGGAAGCACCTCAAGCGTAAGCGATCAATGTTCCACGCCCTTGCGTAAGGTCAGCTGAGTCAGGAGGCTACGTTCCCATGTTCATGTAGATGGGAACGTCATTTCAGAGTGGATAGAAGATCTGGCCAGAAGGCTTGTGGTGGGCCACAAGCGAGATGGGCGATGCGTCTATGACAAGCAGGCCAAGCAGGAGTTGATTGCGGCCTGTGCGACGTCTGGAATCTCGATGGTGAAGCTGGCGCGGGATTGCGGCATCAACGCGAACCAGTTGAGTACGTGGGTGCGCAAGCATGATCGGGCGGTAGCCGCCAGTGCAGCGCCGCGCGACGATCAGGTGTCGGCCAGCAATGTGGATGCATTCGTTCCGGTGCAGACTCAGACGTTGCAAGCGACAGTGGCGCCGATGAGCGTGCCAATAGACCTGCAGGCGAGATTGCCCAATGGCGTGGTGATCGACCTGCGGGGTTGCGAACTGGAGCGAGTAGGCCAACTTCTTGATGCGCTCGGGAGGCTGCGGTGTTCCGCTTTGACGAAGGGCTGAAGGTCTACCTGCACCGCGAGGCCATCGACTTCCGCGCTGGCCTCAACAGCCTGGCTTGTCCGCGCCGAAGTAGAACTGAGCCACCGGGGGTGCGGCGGAAAACTTGGACTGGTTTTATGCCGCAAGTCCAAGGCTCACCCGGTATTCGATGGGGCTGCCTCACGTCCCAGAAGCTGGTTCTTCCAGTTGTACAACGTCAGCCTGCTCACACCAAGCTTCTGAGCATCGGAACTCATCATTCCGCCACTTGCGCGAAATGCGTTTTCCATCTCGCGGTACTGGCACGCCTGCACGGTCTGCTGCAGCGAAGTAGCACTGGGCCGCACTGGAAAGCGCTGCACGAAGCGAAAGGGCCTGTCGTGGGATGGGGGAACGATGTGGTCGTGCATGATGGCTCCTGCTGGGTGGGGGCTCGCGGGTGGGCGCTGAATTGAGCATGGCGATTTACTGGTGATTCAACAGTAGCGCCGGCCAGATTTCTATTGAACGAAGGTGTAGGGGAGCCGGAGAGTGACGAGCCGCTCGAAAAGCGCAGCCCTGGTCCGTAGATGGACCGCCGTGCAAAAAAAGCAGCCTCCTGGGGCATAGCGATCGGCAATGCCCGAGCAGGGATAGTCAAGAAATTGGGACACGATGATTTGAAGTACCGACCATCCCGGGCTGTCCCGGACAGCGATCAAACCGATGGTGTTCGGCGCGAATGAAACGACGTGATGGCTCAGAGTCAACGCAGCGGATTGCTTTGTATTGAGCGGCTCATGCGTGAATAGCCGTTGTGTTGAAGGCCAGGCGAGTTGCCGCGCGACCAGCCTCGAGCTTCTTGTCCTCTGCTGGAATTTCCGACGCGAGCTGCCGCGGCGACTCCAGAAATTTTCAGCCCCATATAACTACACCGGATAGACAGCAGAAAGTCCATCCGCCTCCAGCAAAGCCCAGCCCGGCCTCCGCCGTGCTGGGTTTTGTGCCGTCTGGTTCTGCCAGACGTGTGTTCTGTCCTTCCCGGGGATGCCACTGCACTCCCAAACCCCATGGATCACGACTTCACATCCTCCACGTTCAACGATGAACCTTTTCCCGACCATGAGCCCCACTTCCAGTCTCCGAACTTCGCCTGCCCCGCCTGCCAGTCGCGACGCACCGTTCCCCGCGACTCCGGCAAGAAGACTGGTGCGGCCATCGGCACCTTAGCCGGAGCTGCCGGTGGCGTTTCCGGTGCGCTGTCGGGCGTCATCACTGGGGCCGAGATCGGCATGGCCATGGCTGCGACGGCGACTGCCAGCACGCCTCTTGGCATCGTCGCCGGCGCCATCCTCGGCGGCCTGAGCGGAGCCATCGCCGGCTGCGCTGTCGGCGCGGCGCTCGGCGAGGCTGTCGACGACGCAATCTTGCGCAACCGTCGCTGCCTGGCGCGTGGCCAGACCTTCTCGGCCTCGCGCCGCTGACCCTCTTCTCACCTCACCCCTCCCCGATCGAAGCCCCGCCTCTGCATTCAGAGGGCGGGGCTTTTTGCTGGATGGCGATCGATTCCAACTCTTCAAGGAGAAATCATGATGAACCTGAACCCTGATACGGGCAGCTCTAAGCGCGTCCCGACAACCCCCTCGCGTTCGCGCGTCCCGGCGTTGCGACTGGTCCAGGCCACCCGCGCGCAGGCTCAACTGTCCGAGCGCTGGTCGAACGTGTACGAGACTGGCATCGGAAACCTGGATGCCGCTGCGGCCGTGGGCCGGGATCCCTTCAAGTCTCCGGTTCGGCTCTGGATGGAGAAGACCGAGCGCGCAGAGCTGCTACAGCCGACACCGGGAGCTGCGTCGATGCCCGATGATGCTGCCTACTGGAGCCGACTGCTCGACCCCATCGTGGCAGCGCACTACACGGTGCGTACTGGGCGTCAGGTGCGGCGCACCAGCACCTTTCTACGGCACCCGCAACACCCTTGGATGGTTACCCATCCGGGCCGCGAAGTGGTCGGTGCCACCAATGTCCAGCTTCTGGAATGCCGATGCGTCGGCATGGATGCGGCTGCGCTGTGGGTCGAAGGTCTTCCCGCCTACGTTCGGATCCAAATGCTGCATCAACTGGCCGTCACCGGCGCCCAGGCCGTCGATGTCGTGGCGTTGATTTGCGGGCAGGATCTGCAGATTCATCGCGTTGAACGCGAGGAGGTCGAGATCTCCCGACTCGTCGACGCCGAACGTGAGTTCTGGCACTGCGTCGAGCTTGATCAGGCGCCGCCTGCTCAATGTGAGCAGGCCATGCCTTGATCTTCAATCTCTAGCGGTGCGTGGTCGAAGCCCGCGATCCCTCGGCTCGCCAGAACCGCCACCACCGGGGCTGCGCTGCTTTCCGTAGTTCCAGAGGCCGCAGATCCAAGGCGTCGTAATTCGTGGACGGCGCACCAACACGGCGGCGCATCTCTGTCTCGAACTCGTGAGCAATGCCGCGCGCGTGGAGGTCTCCCTGCAGCGCCTTCTTGCGCCACTCACTCGCAAGGGCTCCCAGCTCCTCGTCGGTCAGCATCTCAGCGGTCTTCATGGGGCCGATTGTGCCGCCCCGTCGCCCTCACATGCCAACGCGCGCGACAACCCACCTCCGACGGCCGGCGGCCATGTCCGGAATTTCCCTACTCAACCCACGAGCCCGCCTTGCGCGGGCTCTTTTACGTCTGCCTCATGCCCAACCACATGTATCTCACAACAACCGGCGTCGGCTTTGCGCCGCCCCCTTCCTTCCGCCGACTTTGTGCCGGCGCCGCCTCGCTTCGTCCGTCCAACGGGAGCCACTGATATGGGAAGCATCGTCTACCGAGCGTCCAAAGAGCAGGCCGTCCATGACGAACTGCAGAACGTGGAGGGCTTCGCCGCGGTGCTCGCTCACCGCTCGATCGGCAACCGCCTGTGGTTCCTGGCACAAAACCGTTCGGGTGAACACGCCGGGCGGATCTGGATCGGCCTGACCCTCATCGATTGCAGGAAGGGTGAAGTGGCCGTCAAGAGCATGGACGAGAGCTGCGGGCCGTACTACTTCGACTGTCCGCTGGTCTTCCTGGATCGGGCCAGTCCTCCGACTGGGCCCTACGCAGGGCCATGGCGCGAGAAGGTGCGTGAGTTCCATGCGAACCGGGCCGCCAAGCGAGCAGCCATCCGCCCGGGTCTGCGCGTCTCCTACGGCGAATGGACCTACGTGCTGCGCCGCAGCCTGGGTCGTCGTGGCTGGGATGTGGCGCGCGAGAGCGACGGCCTGATCTGCCGCCTGAAATCCCGACAGCTCGGCAGCGCGACGGTGTTGCCTTCCCAACAAAAACATCCACAAGAGAAACATCCATGAAAACCAGATTCCGGCGGCACGCCACAGTGCCGCCCCATACCCGCGACCCCTTCGCCCACGACCTGTTCAAGTGGTCGGCCGACTTCGAGGTCCCCTCGATCGGCGACGACGTGATCATCCGCATCAACGCCATCGGCCGCGCCAAGGTGGTGGGCTATGCCTCGCAAGGCGGCTACCTGGGGGTGATGACCGTTCCGTACAGCCCGCCCGATTGGTGGATTCTCCACAACGGAGCGCCCAACCGCGACAACGCGGCACTGGCGTTCGGCGCGGAGATCTCGCGCATCGACACGGGGGAGGGCGAATGAGCGGCACGTCGTCCATGCCCCGCACGGTGGTGGTGTTCAGCATCGAGCTTGCCATCTTCGATGAGGAAGCGCTCGCTGGTGCTGCCAAGGTTCGTGCGCGCGAGGATGGCCTTGACGATGAGGTGTGGGCGTCGTTGCGCTCGGGCATCTCGGATGACCTGGTCATGTTGCTCGATCCGGGCCTCGTGGCCGATGCGGGCTTCGAGATTCTTCAGTCGACATGTGAAGTGAGCGAGGTGAGCGAGCATGCCATCGACCAACGTTGAATTCGTCATCGAACTGATGGAGTTCAGTGCCTACGGCGGGCTCATCCAGGCGTTCGTGATGCAGGCGCTGCAGCAGTACGCCGGGCACCTGGCTGCAATGGATCCCGAAGCACTGGACACCCCCATGGTCAGTGGCCGTGCCTGGCATGGCTGCGCCGAGGAGGTGCAGGACAAGCTGGCCAGGAGGCTTGGCCGCAGTGACGCAAGTCCACCGGCTGCCGTGTCACCCACGCAAAGGCATTGATCCCTGCGGCAGCTGACCCGCTTCAGCTGCACAGAAAGTGAAAAGGGCGTCTCGCGCCCGCACCGGACGGCTCCGTCCGATTTCTTCTTTTCCCCCCACGCCCGCCCACCGCGCCCCGGCCTCTCTGGCCTGGAGCGGGGCGGGCGTGCGCGTGGGTCTGGCTCGCCCCTTGGGGGCGGCACTTCATGGCGCCGGCCTTCAACGGCTGCGCTCACAACATAGAGGATAGATCTTGTCCATTCCAATCATGGCGCGGGCACAAGCTCGCCCGAACACCAGCCGGGCGCCTCAAGAATGCCCGGACCGCGCTCCCAAGAACTTCGCTGAACGGGACCCGTGCACCTATCACCTGGTGCGCGTCAGCCGCAACCGCAAGACAGGTCCGATTCCGGTGACAACCACGAGTGCGAACTCGTGCCCGCCGAGCTGCGGCTTCAAGGACAACGGCTGCTACGCGGAAAATGGACCCTTGGCCATTCATTGGCGCCACGTGTCCGACGGGCGGCGAGGGCACACGTTCGATGAGTTGCTCAAGGACATCGCCAGCTTGCGGCGCCATGCCCTGTGGCGGCACAACCAGGCGGGCGATCTGACGCCCGAAGCGCCTGGCGTCATCAATGCCCGACAGCTCACGAGGCTGGCCATGGCGAACCGGGGGCGTCGTGGGTTCACCTACACCCACTATCCGCCGACACCCGTCAATCAGGCGGCGATCCTCAATGCGAACAGGCTTGGCTTCACGGTCAACCTCAGTGCCGAGACCTTGGTCCAGGCTGACGCGTACGCGGATCTTGGCATCGCGCCCGTCGTGGTCGTCCTTCCCCAAGGGCTCGCCAAGCCGACCCAAACGCCGGCCGGGCGTCAGGTGATCGTTTGCCCGGGGAGCACCGGGAATTCCGATTGTCTGAACTGCGGCATCTGTCAGCAGCGTGACCGTACCTCGATCGTGGGATTCCCAGCCCATGGCAGTGGAGCAGGGCGCGTGCAGGCCGTGTTCCTTGGCAAGAGTTCGCGATGAGCACGTCTCGAACGAGCGACTCAGTAAAGACTGAGGAGCCTGAGTTCGACGAGGCATTTCTGGAGCGTGTGGACCGGGCTGTCTTGCTGTCCAAGCAGCGCGACCCATACCGTCTGGAGCAGGCCCGTCGCGCTCTTGAGCAAGAGGTTCATCTCGCAGCAATCGACACAGCACCCAGAGACCAGCGGCCTCGTAGAGGCGCATCAACAGCCATTCCTCATATCAAGCAAGGAGCCCTTCCATGACCCCTCGAAACATGTTTCACCGCAACCGAGCTGACCGGTTAGGCGGAGTTCGCAATGCCCCGCGACGCACCACAGTCGTTCTGAATTTGAAGGCGGCGGGGCGAAAGCCTAGGACTGCCGTCAACGAAACCAGACGATTCGCTTCGCTGCCGCGAGACAGCGCAGCAAGGATGCCAGCATGACCACAGCCGCAGGCCCACTGGAATATCTGGTTGTCTACGCGCTGGTCTTTTTGGCTGGACTCATCGTCGGCTTGGCATCCGGCCTGCGCGATCTTCTTGGCGGCTGATAGCCGCCTTTCAGCGGCAGAAAACCGCAAGCAACGGTGCGGTCTTCGCATTACGACCGATGAGAGATCTGATCTTCTGTTGATCGCTCAGCTCTCTGACCGATTGAGGCGACGCCGTTTTGTGAGCAAGGCCGCTCCGCGTTGCTGCCGCAGCCTTGCCTCACCGTTACGAAGAGCCCGACCTATCCGTGTCGGGGTCACTTCTTTGGTCGACGCTTGTGGGCGGTGGCTTCTTCGATCGCGAGCTTTTTCCGCTTCATGGTTTCTGCTCGCTTCAGCGTCGCAGCGGAGGGCGGTCGTGACTCATGCGAGGCCTGGTTCGATCGACGCTTGCTGCCACCAGGCACTCCCGATGGCGGCAATGTGTGCTCAATGCCAGCAAACAAATCGGCCAAAGTGACGTTCAAGCACCAGCATAACGTCCCCAAGCTGAAAAGAGATGGATTCGTTCCTCCTCGCTCGCACAACGAGACGAACGTCCGGTCCATCTCGGCCGCGAAAGCCAGATTCTGCTGGGTCAGGCCTCTTTCCTGGCGGATGCGTTTCAAGTTCTCCCCGAGCGCGCGAGAAAGAGCGTTGCCGCTGCTCGATTTTCGGTCGGGCCCTGGCGTCTGAGCGGCTGACGGAGCCGCTTGGGATTTCTGCGATTTCATGTGCCGCAGCGTCGGCAACATGACTTGTTTGGTCTGCGTTATATATGATGCGTTCTGTAAGCATCCGAGGAGACCAGGTACGTCTACTACGAACACCGCCGTCCGAGCGAGACAGGGAGCGCATCTGAATGCCAACGCGGCAGTCAGCAGTCGCCGAAATGTCCAGGAGGGAAGGGCGCGTCGCCCCGCCTAACCCAGCCTTTCCATCAATGCAGTTGAGTGCGCTGCAGCTCGTCCGAACCCCAGTCGTCTACTCAAACTTCGATTTCTCTCTCACCCTCCCGATCATGAAATCCACTACCAATATTCACTTCGCCAAGAACAACCAAACCCGCTTCGTCAAGCACGGCTACTCGTGGCAGCTCTTCTTCTTCGGACCGATCGCATTCCTGATGCGCGGCCAATGGCCGCTGGCGCTGCTGTGCGCGGTCTTCCTATACGCGACCTTCTTCGTCGTGGGTCTGGCCATCTTGCTGGTGCTCGACCCGGCCGAAGACTGGGTGGCACAGACCTGGGCGATCCTCATCGCCTGTGGCCTAGTCGGTCATTTCGGCAACAGGATCTCGGCACGCTCCTATGTGAAGAACGGCTGGGTGCCGGTCGATACCTTTCCGGCTGACTGGAATATCCCGCAGTTGATTGCGCCCAAGCCTGTCGACACCAAGCTCGGCTGAACGGCCTTCGACCAGTGCGGCTGCGCTTGGTCGATCGCTTCTAGTCCTCTCTCTTGAAGGCTCCCTATGAAAACCACGCTCGGCACCGTCTTCGCGGTGCTCCTTGCTGTCGTCGTGACGCCCCTGGCGCTCGCCAAGGGCATCGATCCGCTGACCAACCCCGATGCCGTAAGGCACCAGATCGACCGCTCGGCCATGGCGATCCAGATCCAGGGCTGGAGTCGCGACCTCAAGTACCCGGTCTACCCGATTCAGGTGCAGGCAGGTGGCAACGGCGTGTACTACACGACGACCGATCGCGCGAGCTCCTACAAGGAATTCGACTTCGACGAACTGCGCTGCGAGATCGGTGATGCCGATCCCGCTGTTCTGAAGGCGCCCGGCTATGCCTGTGCCGATGGCGTATGCATGACCAAGGAGGGCGCTGTGCTCGGTACCGACCCGCGCCGGCCGCGTAACCCCAAACATCGCTGCTAGGCGCCCCCTGAGTGGCAGCAATGGCGAGTACAGGCGAGACGGCGCCCAAGCAGTTCTGCCCCCTCCATATCCATCATCCCCACAACCATTTTTTACAGAGAAACTCTCAGATGATTCCCCTCAATGCCATCAAGTTGATCGGCCTCGGTTGCCTCTTGGCCGCGTTGACGGCCTGTGGTGACAGCAAGATTTCCGCAGTCAAAGACACGCGCTTGCACGGTGACGAATTCACTGTCGGCGAAACGCTGAGCAAGATCAAGGAATGCAAGAGCAGCGATTGGACCAGTGAGATCATGAACAATGCCACCATCGTTACGCACACATGCTCGATCAAGCTGACAGATGACATCCGTGATAAGGCGAAGCAGGCTGAACTCGCTGCGCTGAAAACCCGTTCGAGCCTTGCCGGCCTTTCAGTCAGCACAGACCTCAGCGGCGCGCGCAGTGCACAAGTAGACGCGGGGCGACGTTCCGAGGAGCGCGCGGCTCAAGCGGCCCAGAAGCTGGCCGAGATGGACCGCAGCATCGAGCGCGCCGCCAATGCAACCTGGAGCCCGTGGATCTCCTTGACCGGGGCCCCGCTAACGCGCCCGAGCGCGCCACCGGCCCCAGGCGTCTGGGAGGCCAAGCTGCAAGCTGACGTTGCCGTGCTGTCGAAGCAAAAGGAGGCGCTGCTCGCAACCTTTGAGGCGGAAAGGCAAAAGAGCGCTGAGGCGGCCCAGGCCGCGCAGCATGAAATCGACGAAGCGGCCCAATGGAGTGAAAAGTTCGAGCGCGAGGCCGTGCAAACACATGCGGCCGTGGTCAAGGATGTGGATGCGTTCTACAACAAGAACCACGACGTGAAGGTGAAGACGTTGTTTCGATACCGAGAGGGTGAAAATGCCGAGTTGCTCAGTTCCACTTTCACGGTGGATGACGTTGAGTCCAAGGGCACGATCCCGGTGTACCTGATGGATCCGAAGCGCATGGCTGAATACCTCGTTTTCATGACCAAGTACGGGCTGGGGATGAAGGCGCCTGACCTGTTCGACGAACGCTTTCCGATCGAATCCGTGCCTGGCGCTTATCCAGGCAAGCGCATATACAGGTACAAGGGCGCGAAGCCGGCGGGGTAACACCCGAGATCGACTCCGCGTACTGACCAACCTCGTGATGTAAAAGCGTCCGAACCTCTGCGGTTTGAACGCTTTTATTTTTTGTCTGAGATCAGCTTCAGCATCAAGGCACGAGCACCATTGCCGCACCGTCGATCATTTACGACGTCAGGGGCTCCCGATGAGCAGGCCAGTGCGCTCCTCGTCATACCCGACATGGATGATGCGATCCGTGTCTGCCAGGAAGACGGCCGCCTTGTCCAACAGGCTTGAACTCGACTCGTGCTGGTTGAAGTGATTGCCAGCGCCCCGGTACATGAACGTCTCGACTGCGCTGCAGTCGATCAGGTATCCAATACCTTGCGTCTGGGCCTTCCAGCCCTCCGAGAGCGTCTGTCGCATCGCGAACAGCTCGTGCGGGCGGGGACCATCGATCGCAAGCACGACGTGGACAAGGTAGTCGCTCGTGTTTCCGCGATCGACCTTGCGGATGGCACACACAATGGCCTCGCCGAATTCTTGGCGAAGATCGCGCAAGTAGCGGGCGCTGGCGTCCAGCATGAAGCCGTATTCATCTTGCCTGCTCGACATGGAATTGCGGCCCATGCACAGCTCGAATCGCAGGAAGGAACAGCCGGGGTGACGTTTGAGCCCTCCCGTGAGGTACGAGCGCACCTCACGCCCTCGAGCCGCATGCATGTCTTCGTGAAACTGCATTTTCCGCCCCATGCTGACTTGCTGTCCACGCTTGTTCAGTTCAACGAAAAACGCATTCACCCGGACGGCGACCGATGCGGCTGCGTAGCCCTGGGCGAACCAGCGCTCAACCTGCGCCAGCGGCCCCATCGCCGTTCCCTCCAAAAGGCCGACCTGTTGAAACACATCGACTGCAAGTTGCACCTGCGGATCAAAGCGCGCGTCGTCGCGCCGGGCGCGGCTCCAGAATTCAACGACAGAAACCACTTCGAGGAAGCTCTTCCCCAAGCGACTAGCCTTCCATCCGCGCGACGTGAGATTGAAGGCTGATGCCGTCATCGTGCTCGCGCAGAAGCAGGTCTTTGCGAAGGCCTTGATGGTTAATAGGTGGTCCCCGTAGCCCATTGTTTCCCAGCGTGGGAACAAACGGTCTGCCGGCGGCGTGGCGACGCTACCTTGAGGCGCATAGGCAGGCTGCCAGACTCGCGCAGGAGCATGAATCGGTGCAGGCTGCTGAATCTCGATGTCGCACATGCGCTCTGCGAGTGCCTGGCGCAGCAACTGGATCTTCGCTACCCGCGGCACAGCCTGAGCCGGCCGGCGACCACGAAATGCATGCGAACGGCTGCCTGCCGCGGGCTTCTGAGGGGGCAAGCCCCCATGCGTGTTCTGAGGGAACGGGAACATGGGCGCTTGTCTTCAAATGAACTTCATGAAATTCGCGCGCGCCTGCGCGACGGTGATTTTCAGGCGCGAGCCAGACACACGATCTTGCGGACGCCCCGCCTTGCGCAGCGGCCCCTTCGGAAAGCGTCCCTTGGAGAAGGTACGGAACCGCTTGTTCACGTCCAGCTTCACGAACAATCCGGCGAGCGTCAAGTAGCTCATGAGGAACTGCAAACCTGTGATCGTCTGCGGGTCGTCCAGATTCACGCGGCCGAGCACGGGATACGTTTGGTGATCGGCGTGCGCGTTGCCGTTGTAGATGTACCCACGTCCTTCGGTCAGGGACACCCACTTCTCGCCCAGCATCTCGACCAGGCCCACATGATCCTCGTTCCCGCGAGGATCGAGCATGATGAAGTAGTGCACGTGATATTTGCTCTCACGTCCGTATTCGAGTGCCCAGAAGTACCCCAACAGCTTTTTCCCAAAGCGGCGATGGAGCGAACGATGAAAGCGCTCGCGACAGGCCATGAACTCATCCAAGCCATCCAAGCTGGCCGCGTCGCCCAGCTTGACTGGCTCAGACCCGGCTGCGCGTTCGTACAAATCGAAGCGCAAGCCGATCACGTCTTTGCGACGCTGGGCCAGCCAGCCCACGGAGTCGCTCAGGCCGTTGAAGTTGTCCATCGCCCCTCGGCGGAAGTTTTCGTTCGCCGTCTTGACAGATTCCCGGCCGAGCGCTCGGCGCAATGCCCTCACGAACCAGAGTGCTTGAACCACGGTTTGATCGGCATCGTGCACCGAAACCGAGCGGTTGAAGTACGAGGACGGAAAGCCAGGCATCAGGCGGCGCAGGCGCGCAAAGACCTTGTAGACCGGGGAAAAGTCGTGCAGGGGGTAGTCCGCTTGGATTTGATAGAAGTCAGCGCACGCTGCGTCGACCAATTGCTGACCGAGCGGCGTGCAGCGCACGAAGCTGCGGGTTTTGCCGTGCTCCGCGAAGAAAGGCGGATCTGACGGGCGCATGACTTCTTTGGCCAGCTCATGCAGGAGCGAGATGATCCGGTCATGGACATTGGCACGCCCGACTTGGAGCCCCTGCTCAGGGTGCTCGTCGTTCTTCGGGGTCCATTCAATTGCTCGCTGGCGAAGAGCGAGCTTGGCCATGACGTCGTTGATATCCGCTTCTTCAGAGGAGGGCGTGATCGGTTCACGCATGTCATGATTGGGTTGTTTCATTTTTTGATGTGTCGGTTCACGCTGCCTTTGATGGCAGCGATCAATAAAAAAGAGAGACCTCACCATTGCTTTGAGGACGTTGAATCCTTCCGAAGGAAGGAGGCTTCATTTCTCGTATCCCCCAGGGAGAAGGAGGGTTTGCAATAGTGTTAGTGGTGATGACGCAATTCGAATTCGATGAGGTCGATGCGCTCGGCATCAAGGTGACTCGAATGCGCAGCGCTCCCACAAATCGGCGCTCACCGATATGCTGGCGCTTTGGCTCCACTGGCGGCATATAGTCCGCCGTCGGACAACCATCGTCACCCGTGTGTCCGATAGTTGTCCGCTGGCGGTTTAGTTCGTCGTCGAGTGAAAAATACTCAGATCCGGCCCGTGGTGAACATGGGCTGCGCAGACGGAGTTGCCGGTGCAACCTGCTGCGTGCGGGCGCTGCCAGCGTATTCGCCATACACGGGGCTCAGCTCGTACGGCATGGGCAGCGAGGGCTTCGCCTGCTCCGGCGCAGATTTTTTCAGGCAGGACGTGTACGTCCAGTATTCCGGGGGTTGGCTTGCTGCGACTTCGTCATTCCGCGCAGCAGGCAGTGGCTGGGCCATGGGCGCGGCGGCGATGGGCATTGCTGCACGCTTGCGGCGCATCACAACAGAGATCTGCTTGGGACGGCCATCAGTGCCAGTGGCGGAAATCACGCCGCGCACTACGTCGCGGTTCGGCGTGACGGCTTGCGCAGGCTGGTGCACGGGCTGCGTTTGGGGCACCGTCAACGACGAGGACGGCGGAGCAGTCGGGTGCGCCACTTCAGCGTGAGCTTCATCCCCTTGGCGGGAGTGGCGCTCGGCCAAGGCGATCCAGCTGTCGACCGCGGCCTCGCGCCAGTAGGGGATGCGACTGTTGGGAAAGTAGATCGGACGGGGAAAGGTGGTATCTTGGTACCGGCCTTTCGCCATTTTTGCGTGGAGCGTGCTCTTCGAGAAGGGGACCTTCTCGAGCAAGCGCTTCTTGCGGATGAGTTGGTAGTTTTGACCAGCCAGGGTTGGCGCTTGGTTCGCGTTGGACATCTTGGTTCTCCGTCGGTAGTGGTTGGTTGCGACGGGATCAAGTTTCTCCATATCGGACATCTTCAGACACTGCTCCAGCCTGGCAGACTCCCCTTGGTCAGCTAGGCAGACCCCCCAAATTCGGCTGAAAAAAGAGGGCACCGGGTGCGCAATGTTAGGTCTAGCCCAAATGCGACGCGATCTACGACTGACTCAGCCGCTTTTTCAATGATGGGATCAGTTCAAGCCGGTCGGGCATCGCTTTGATCCACGCTGTGATCGTTCCCTCAAAATCTCTCAAGGCCTTCTCGCCGAACTCTGCCTTCAGGTCCGCCTCAACACTGAGTGCTGCATTCGACTGGCTGAGCCAATCGTTGCGGCTGCGCATGATTTCATACGCCCTCGCCTTCATTGCTGCAGTCTGGCGGTGGCGAGCTTCGCCAGCCTTAGAGGCTTTGCTCTTGTTGAATAGATCAACAACAGTCTTGGTGAATATTTCTTCGGACCGGTTGGTCACCAGCACGACACCAGTGGACTTATGGGCATCGCACAAGAGCTCCCAAGCAAGATCTCGATCGCCAACTTGAAGTGCCCTGGCGGAGGCCACCGTATGCGCACAAGCCATATAGATCCACCACAGATCCGACTCGATAGCATCTCCCTCGATCTCGATGAATTCGGTCACCTTCTCGACTGACACGTCCCCCATGGGCAGAACGAGCTCGCCCGGGTTAGTGATCGAAGAATCGTTCATTCTGTTGAACACACGCTCCCTGAAGCCGTTCTGACCGTGCTGGGGTCTGATTTCAAAGTACTCACGTTCCAATGTGTTCAACAGGCGATGAGCTCGGTGCACGATTCGACGGAATTCTTCTGGGATGTTTTGGTCACTCTCGGTGTTCATTGGATAACTTCGGCCTCGTTGATACAGATTGAAACAATAAGACTAACATGCCAGCGACTCGATGCCAGTTGATTCTTCAATAGTGCGGCTTTGCCAAATGCTTGTTTCTCCCGAAAGAAGATCGACGTCGGGCGCCATGATTCGTGTCTTTGATTCGGTCTGCAGGCGCCGCGAATCATCGTGCTCTTGAGTTCGGGGCGCTGTGAGATGGGCTCGTTGCCGTCGTAAGCCGGCAAATCCGTTTTCCATGCGCGCCGCCTTTGACGTAGCTCGCCTGAGCCTAATCACTTGAAACGGCAAATCTGGGGCGAGGAAGCCATTCGCGATTCACGCCAACATGTCCGTGATGGTGCTGGATAGGACGTCATTGATGTGCCGGTTCAAGGCGCCTGTACCGAAGCTACAAACGGATTGGGTTTGGCTTGAAGTGCGGGGAAGCAGAGTCGGCAAGTCTTCATGCGGCCTGTTGCGGGAAGGGGATGACCTGCCCGTTGCGCCGGCTGTCAAGGTAATTTGCCCACCAGTCCATCAACTTGATTCGTTCAGGCAGTCGCGCGCCTCTGTCGTAGGCGGCGCGCACCTGATCGCGTTCCGCATGGGCAAGTTGACGTTCGATGGCGTCCGCGTTCCACCCTGCTTCGTTCGCCACGGTAGAGAAAAGCGCTCGAAAGCCATGGGCGGTTGCCAAGTATTTGTAGCCCATGCGCGCCATCGCGCTATTGAAGGTGTTCTCGCTGAGGGGCTTGGATGGGTAGAAGGGGCTCGGGAACACGAGTTCTCGATGGCTACTCAAAGGTTTCATGGCCTCCACCACGGCCACAGCCTGGGCCGACAACGGCACCACATGCTCGGTCCGCATTTTCATGCGCTCGGCAGGAATGCGCCACAGCTTCGCTCCCAGCTCAAATTCATTCCAGCGGGCACTTCGAACTTCGCCTGGCCGCGCAGCGGTCAGCATCAGCAGGCGCAGAGCATGAACCGTGTGTGGGTCGCCTTGGTACACGTCCAACTTGGCGAGAAACTCGGGTAGATCTGCGGGCCCGAGTGCGGCGCGGTGTTGGACACGCCTGGGCTTCAGAATTTCAGAGGGGACGAGGTCCACCATGGGATTGCGATCGATGTGTTGGTGTGTCGTGGCGTATCGGTAGATCGCCTTGACGCGCTGCAGAACACGCATCGCGATCTCCCCTGCACCCCGAATCTCGATTTTTTTCACCACATCCATGACTTGTCGCGGCGTGATCTCTGCCATGGGAACACTTCCGAGCGTCGGAAAAACGTCGGCCTCTAGCGAGGAGCGGGTGCGGGCCAGCGTATTTGCCTCCCAGCGTCCCGCTTGATGAGAAAGCCAGTCCTCGGCGACCGCTTGAAGTGTGCTGGTCGTTTCCTGAATGACTTTCTCCTTGGCGGCCTTTTTGAGTGCCCCGGGATCCTCGCCTCTGCTCAGAGTCTGCTTGGCCGTGAAGCGCTTTTCGCGTGCTTCTTTGATTCCCACAACCGGATACACACCGAAGGCGAGCAACTTCTCCTTGCCGCCGAAGCGGTACTTCATGCGCCAGTACCGGCCACCGTTCGGCATAACTTGAAGATACAAACCTTCGCCGTCGGTATAGCGACCGGGCGCGGTGAGATTGCGGACTTTGACGTCGGATAGCGGCATGATGCTGAGTTTTCAAGGGTCGGGGTATTTTTCGGGGTATACGCCAAAATCGAACGTTAGAATAGCAAGGAGTTATGCGGCCTGGAGCCAAGAGTTTGGTTCCTGGCGGCGACCACCTTCAAGACCGGAAATTCCGCAAGGGCTTCCGGTTTTTTCACTTCTTCCCCGACCCGGCGCGGCCTTGCAAGACAAGGCCGATCCGGAGATCCGCGCGACCGGGCCGTGACACGCCGTTGCACCCTGTCACCCGGACGCACGCATGTAAAAATTCCCCGCATGATGGAGCTCTCCGAACTGGACGAAACCAGCCTCGCAGCACACGCCGCCGAATGGCGTCGGCGCGCGCTGCGCGGCGAGAAACAGGCCCGCGGCATCGCACATGCCCTGGAGGCCGAGATGCGCCGCCGCTTCGGCGATTCGATTCCGCCGAGCCAGAGCGCCGACCTGGACACCCGCCCCCTGGCCCTGCGCCAGCCGCCGCGCCCGTGGTGGAAGTTCTGGTGAGCCGGCCGCGCGCCTTCGCCGCCTGATCTGACATCCCTCGCAGCCGATCATCGGTTGCAGCGCCCCGCCGGCCCTGCCACCATGGCCGCATGGCATACCAACTGCATTACTGGCCCACGATCCAGGGCCGTGGCGAATTCGTGCGGCTCGCACTCGAAGCGGCGGGCGCCGACTACGTCGATGTCGCGCGGCTGCCCGCCTCGCAAGGCGGCGGCGAGTCCGCGCTGGGCCGCCGGCTCAGCGACCCCGGCAACCCGCGCGCCGCGTTCGCACCGCCGTTCCTCGTCGACGGCGACATCGTGGTGGGACAGACCGCCGCGATCCTGCTGTACCTCGGCCCCAAGCTCGGGCTGGCCGGCATCGGCGAATCCGACGGCCTGTGGACCCACCAGCTGCAGCTCACCATCGCCGACGCGGTGGCCGAGGCGCACGACACCCACCACCCGATCTCGACCGGCGACTACTACGAAGAGCAGCGCGACGCGGCCCTGCAGCGTGCGCGCGCCTTCCGCGAAGCGCGCATCCCGAAGTTCCTGAACTGGTTCGAGCAGGTGCTGCAGCGCAACCCTTCGGGCGACCTGCACCTGGTCGGCGACGTGTTGACCTATGCCGACCTGTCGCTGTTCCAGCTGGTGGACGGCCTGCAGTACGCCTTTCCGAAGGCCGCTGCGCGGGCGCTCGACGCCACGCCCGCGGTCGTGAAGCTGCACGCGAACATCCGGCGACGCCAGCGCGTGCACGACTACCTGCAAAGTCCCCGACGCATCGCGTTCAATGAGGATGGGATCTTTCGGCGCTATGCCGAGCTGGACGGCTGAGGCTAGTCGTCGCCAGCTTCGTTGCGGATGCGCAGCGCCAGCTCGTACAGCGTGTTGCGCGGCGCGCCGCTGATCTCGGCGGCCAGCTTCACGGCGGTCTTCACCGGCAGTTCCGCCAGCAGCAGGCGCAGCACGCGCTCGCCTTCCGCGCCGCCGTCGCCGCTCACCGCCACGGGGTGCAGCACCAGCGCGAACTCGCCGCGGGTGCGGTCGCGGTCGGCGCCGAACCAGTCGGGCAGCGCGCGGGCGGCCACGGTGGCGATCTCTTCGAACTGCTTGGTGAGCTCGCGGCCCACGGTGATGCGGCGCTCGCCCAGCACGGCCAGCGCGCGGGCCAGGCTGTCGATGCGGTGCGGCGCTTCCAGCAGCACCACAGCGCGCGGCTCCTGCGCGAGGGCCTGCACGGCGGTGTCGCGCTCGCCGGCCTTGCTCGGCAGGAAACCCGCGAACACGAAGGCGCTGCTGTTGTGCGCGTTGCTCTCGCCGCCGTCGGCCACGAGCCCGGCCGCGCTCACGAGCGTGACGACGCTGCTGGCGCCCGGCAGCGGCAGCACGCGCTGGCCGGCCGCGCGCACGGCGGCGGCCAGGCGCGCGCCGGGGTCGCTCACGCCGGGCGTGCCGGCGTCGCTCACGTAGGCGATGCGCTCGCCCTGCGCGAGCCGCGCGACCACGGCCTGCGCGGCCTCGGCCTCGTTGTGCTGGTGCACCGCGAGCAGTTGCGCGCCGGGGCGGTCGATGCCGTAGGCGCGCAGCAGGCTCTGCGTGTGGCGCGTGTCCTCGCAGGCCACGGCGTCCACCAGCTGCAGCACATGCAGCGCGCGCAGCGTGATGTCGGCCAGGTTGCCGATCGGCGTGGCGACGACATACAGCGTGCCCTGCGGATAATGCTGCGCGCCCGCGGCGTCGAGCGCGGCCGGCAGGGCCGCGCCGAAGGAAGCAGGGGCGAGTGAAGCCAAGAGGTTTCTCCGTAGGGCAGCGAAAACAAGAACAGGGCAGGGAGCCATGACGACAAGCACCACGACGACGAAGCATCGCGGCGATGCGGCGGAAGACGCCGCGCTCGACCACCTGCGCCAGGCCGGCCTCGTGCCGGTCGCGCGCAATTATCGGACGCCGGGGCGCGGCGGCGGCGAGGTCGACCTGATCATGCGCGATCCGCGCGATGGCACGCTGGTGTTCGTCGAGGTGCGACAGCGCAGCGCGGGCTCGCACGGCGGCGCGGGCGGCAGCATCACGGCGGGCAAGCAGCGGCGCATCGTGCTGGCCGCGCGGCACTATCTGGGCCGGTTGCGCGCATTGCCGCCGTGCCGTTTCGATGTGGTGCTGATCGAGGAGAAAATCACCTGGCTGAAAGCCGCCTTCGACGCCGGCTGACGCACCCGCCAGGGAACTGAAGCCTTGCTGAAGGCTCCACCACTCAAACTTCTTGTTTCACGACCCCCAGTTATCATCGCGCCCCATGCTCGAGCAACGGATTCAGCAGCACTTCATCGACAGTGCCGACCTCAAATACCAGACCGGCCCGGTCCTCAGCAAACCCATCTCTCAAGCGATGCAGGCCCTGCTGGCCTGTGTGACCAGCGGCGGCAAGGTGCTGGCCTGTGGCGCCGGCGTGTCGGGCTTGCTGGCCGCACAGTTCGCATCGAACTTCGTGGGCCGCTTCGAACGCGAGCGCCCCGAGCTGGGCGCCATTGCGCTGCCCGGCGACACCACCGACCCGGCGGCCGACAGCCCGCAGGCCGCCGATGCCGACCGCTTCGCGCGCCAGGTGCGCGCGCTTGGGCAGGCCGGCGACGTGCTGCTGGTGCTCAGCGCCAGCGGGCAGTCGTCCGCGGTGCTGGCCGCCGTGCTTTCCGCGCATGAGCGCGACATGACGGTGGTGGCGCTGCTCGGCAACGCCGCCACGGGGCTGGCCACCGCGGCGCCCGGCGTCGGCGGCACGGGCGGCGCCATCGGCCGCGCGCTGCGCGAGACCGATGTACAGATCAGCGTGCCGCACGAGCGTGCGGCGCGCATTCACGAAATCCACCTGCTCGCGCTGCATTGTCTGTGCGACGGCGTGGATGCCCAGTTACTCGGAGAACAGGAAGTTTCCTCATGACCATGACGACCCTGACCAAGGCCTCGACCCAACGTTTCGCTCTGGCGCTCACCCTGGGCGCCGCCCTGGTGGCCGGACTGTCCGCCTGCGTGCCGCTCGTCGTGGGCGGCGCCGCGGTGGTGGGCGTGGGCATGGTGGCGACCGACCGCCGCAGTTCGGGCGCCCAGCTCGACGACCAGGGCATCGAGCTGCGCGCCGCGGCCCGCGTGCGCGACATCGCCAACGACAACATGTACGTGAGCGTCACCAGCTTCAACCGCCAGGTGCTGCTGACCGGCGCCGTCGGCAACGACGCCGACCGCCGCCGCGTCGAGGACGAGGTGAGCCGCGTGGTCAACGTGCGCTCGGTGGTCAACGAACTCACCATCGGCGCCCCGAGCACCTTCCAGGACCGCTCGAACGACCTGTACATCACCGGCAAGGTGAAGGCCTCGCTGCTCGACGCCAAGGACATCTTCGCCAACTCCTTCAAGGTCGTGACCGAGCGCAGCACGGTCTACCTGATGGGCATCGCCACGCGCCGCGAGACCGACCGCGCCACCGAGATCACGCGCGGCGTGACGGGCGTGGCGAAGGTCGTGCGCGTGGTCGAGGTGGTGAGCGAGGCCGACCTGGCCGCGAGCCAGGCGGCCAACCAGTCCGCCGCGCAGCGCGGCGGCACGGGCCCCGCACCGGTGAGCAATGCGACGCCATCGACGCCGGGTGCTTCCTCCTCGGGTTCGCGCGTGCCGCTGCCGCCGATGGAGCCGCTGCCCGCGCCGGCCGGTGGTGCAACGACCTCGCCGGTCCGCTGAAACCAAAAAGCCCGCTTCCGCGGGCTTTTTTCATTTGAGTCGGATGATGAGACTGGAGGTGTCCCAGCGCCTGCCGCCGGCTTGCTGCACGTCGGCATAGAACTGGTCGACCAGCGCCGTCACCGGCACGCGCGCGCCGTTGCGCTTGGCTTCGTCGAGCACCAGGCCCAGGTCCTTGCGCATCCAGTCGACGGCAAAGCCGAAGTCGAACTTGCCTTCGATCATGGTCTTGCCGCGGTTGTCCATCTGCCAGCTCTGGGCCGCGCCCTTGCCGATGACGCCGAGCACGGCTTCCATGTCCAGGCCGGCGCGCTGGCCGAAGGCGATGGCTTCCGACAGGCCCTGCACCAGCCCCGCGATGGCGATCTGGTTCACCATCTTGGCGAGCTGGCCCGCACCGCTCTCGCCTAGCAGCGTGACCGCGCGGGAGAAGGCCATCGCCACCGGCTTGATGCGTTCGAACACCGCCGCGTCGCCGCCGCACATCACGGTGAGTGCGCCGTTCTGCGCGCCCGCCTGGCCGCCCGACACGGGCGCGTCGATGAAGTGCAGGCCGCGCGCCAGCGCCGCCTTCGACAGCTCGCGCGCCACGTCGGCCGAGGCCGTGGTGTGGTCCACGAGCACGGCGCCGGGCTTCATGCCGGCCAGGGCGCCGTCGTCGCCCAGCACCACCGAGCGCAGGTCGTCGTCGTTGCCGACGCAGCAGAACACGATGTCCGCGCCGGCCGCCGCTTCGCGCGGGGTGGGGGCGTGGCGGCCGGGCGCGCCGAACTCGGCGACCCAGGCCTGCGACTTGGCGGGCGTGCGGTTGTAGACCGTGACCGTGTGGCCGGCCTTGGCCAGGTGCCCGGCCATGGGCCCGCCCATGACGCCGAGGCCGAGAAAGGCCACCGTCTGGGCGGGAACGGATTCGTAGGTGCGGGGGTTGATGCTGCTCATGGCCGACAGCTTAAAGCCAAAGAAAGAAACAAGGCCGGCGCACCGCGGGGCGCCGGCGGGGCGGCCTCAGACGATCGCGAAGTGCTCGGTGCCGGCCGCCAGGTCGGTGCTGCGCGCGCGCTGGCTGTTGAGCTTGATCTGCAGGCGCAGGTCGTTGGCCGAATCTGCGTTGCGGATCGCCTCTTCGAAGTTGATCGCGTTGCCCTCGAACAGGTCGAACAGTGCCTGGTCGAAGGTCTGCATGCCCAGGTTGCGGCTCTTCTTCATGATCTCCTTGATCTCGCCCACCTCGCCCTTGAAGATCAGGTCGGAGATCAGCGGCGTGTTCAGCAGGATCTCGACGGCGGCCACGCGGCCCTGGCCGTCTTCGGTAGGCACCAGCCGCTGCGACACCAGCGAACGCAGGTTCAGCGACAGGTCCATCAGCAGCTGCGCGCGGCGCTCTTCGGGGAAGAAGTTGATGATGCGGTCCAGCGCCTGGTTGGCGCTGTTGGCGTGCAGCGTGGCCATGCACAGGTGGCCGGTTTCGGCGAAGGCCACGGCGTGCTCCATGGTTTCGCGGTCGCGGATTTCGCCCATCAGGATCACGTCGGGCGCCTGGCGCAGCGTGTTCTTCAGCGCCGCTTCCCAGCTGTCGGTGTCGATGCCCACTTCGCGTTGCGTCACCACGCAGTTCTTGTGCGGGTGCACGAACTCGACCGGGTCTTCCACCGTGACGATGTGGCCGTAGGAGTTCTCGTTGCGCCAGTCGATCATCGCGGCCAGCGTGGTCGACTTGCCCGAGCCCGTGGCGCCCACGAGGATGGTGAGGCCGCGCTTGGTCATCGCCACGTCCTTGAGCACCTGCGGCATGCCCAGTCCGTCGATGGTCGGCAGCTTGGCGGGAATGGTCCGCAGCACCATGCCGACCTTGCCCTGCTGCACGAACGCGTTCACGCGAAAGCGCCCGATGCCCGTCGGCGAAATCGCGAAGTTGCACTCCTTGGTGCGCTCGAACTCGGCCGTCTGGCGGTCGTTCATGATCGAGCGCGTGAGCGCCAGCGTGTGCTGCGCGCCCAGCGCCTGCTGCGACACCTTGGTGACCTTGCCGTCGACCTTGATGGCCGGCGGGAAGTCGGCGGTGATGAACAGGTCGCTGCCGTTGCGGCTCACCATGAGCTTGAGCAGGTCGTTGATGAACTGGCTGGCTTGATCGCGTTCCATGAGAGCGCTCCTTGATGTCTAGATTGAATCTGCAGGCGGCCGACCGCCGGGCCGCCCCAAGGCGGCCGCGCCTCCCCCTTGGGGGGTGGAGTTACACGAAGCGCAGCGAAGTGAAAAGCCGGGGGGCCTCATGACTAGCCGGGGAAGTTTTCTGGGATCTTGGCCTTGCCGCGCGCTTCGGCGGCAGAGATCGTATTGCGGCGCACCAGCTCCGTCAGGTTCTGGTCGAGCGTCTGCATGCCCGAGCCCTGGCCGGTCTGGATGGTGGAGTACATCTGCGCCACCTTGGCCTCGCGGATCAGGTTGCGGATGGCCGGCGTGCCCAGCATGATCTCGTGCGCCGCCACGCGGCCCTGGCCGTCCTTGGTCTTGCACAGCGTCTGCGAGATCACGGCCTGCAAAGACTCCGACAGCATCGCGCGGATCATTTCTTTTTCTTCGCCCGGGAACACGTCGATGATCCGGTCGATGGTCTTGGCGGCCGACGAGGTGTGCAGCGTGCCGAACACCAGGTGGCCCGTTTCGGCCGCGGTCATCGCGAGGCGAATGGTTTCGAGGTCGCGCAACTCGCCCACCAGAATGGCGTCCGGGTCTTCGCGCAGGGCGGAGCGCAATGCGTTGGCGAACGACAGCGTCATCGGCCCCACTTCGCGCTGGTTGATCAGGCACTTCTTCGATTCGTGCACGAACTCGATCGGGTCTTCCACCGTGAGGATGTGGCCGTACTCGTTCTCGTTGAGGTAATTCACCATCGCCGCCAGCGTGGTCGACTTGCCCGAGCCCGTGGGGCCCGTCACCAGCACGAGGCCGCGCGGCTTGAGCGCGAGTTCGCCGAAAATCTTCGGCGCGTTGAGCTGCTCGAGCGTGAGGATCTTCGAGGGAATGGTCCGGAACACCGCGGCCGCGCCGCGCGCCTGGTTGAAGGCGTTCACGCGAAAGCGCGCGAGGCCGTCGATCTCGAACGAGAAGTCGACCTCCAGGAACTCTTCGTAGTGCTTGCGGTGCGTGTCGCTCATGATGTCGTACACCATGGCATGCACGGCCTTGTGGTCCAGCGCATCGACGTTGATGCGGCGCACGTCGCCGTTCACGCGGATCATCGGCGGCAGGCCGGCCGACAGATGAAGGTCGGAGGCTTTGTTCTTGACGCTGAACGCCAGCAGTTGGGTGATGTCCACGGGGCTCCTCAGGCAGGCTTTAGTGACGTTTTGATACGAATTCGGAAGATTATGACGATGATTGGCGACGATCTCCAGCAAGTAAGGGCCCGGATCGACCGGGCCTGTGCGCAGGCCGGGCGCGACCCGGCGGCGGTGCGCCTGCTGGCGGTGTCCAAGACCTTCGGGCCGGAGGCGGTGCGCGAGGCGCACGCGGCCGGCCAGGCGGCGTTCGGCGAGAACTACGTGCAGGAGGGCCTGGACAAGATCGCAGCGCTGGCCGACCTGCGCGCGGGGCTCGAATGGCACTGCATCGGCCCTCTGCAGAGCAACAAGACGCGGCCCGTGGCCGAGCAGTTCGACTGGGTCCACAGCATCGACCGCCTGAAGATCGCCGAGCGCCTGTCGGCCCAGCGCCCGGCCCATCTGCCGCCGCTGCAGGTGTGCCTGCAGGTCAACGTGGACGGCGGCGCGAACAAGTCTGGCGTGCCGCCGGAAGAGGCCTTGGCGCTCGCGCGCGCTGTGGCGGCCTTGCCACAACTGACGCTGCGCGGGCTCATGGCGATCCCCGAACCCGCGCCCGATTTCGCGGCGCAGCGCGAACTGTGCCTGCGCGCGCACGCGGTGTTCGAATCGATCCGGGCGGCGGGCATCGCGCTGGACACGCTGTCGCTGGGCATGAGCGGCGACCTCGAGGCGGCGGTCGGTGCCGGCAGCACGATGGTGCGGGTCGGTACGGCAATCTTCGGCGGGCGGGCACGCAAGCCCGCCTAGGGTCGGTTCAGACCCCCAGCGGCAAGCGCGCGCTGCTCTTGACCTCTTCCATCACCGCATAGGTTCGCGTCTCGCGCACGCCGGGCAGCTGCCACAGCACCGTGCCGGCGAACTCGCGGTAGGCGGCCATGTCGGCCATGCGGGTCTTGAGGAGGTAGTCGAAGCCGCCGGCGACCATGTGGCATTCCATGATCTCGTCGCGCACCTGCACGGCGGCCTTGAATTGGTCGAAGACGTTGGCGGTGGTGCGGTCGAGCAGGACCTCGACGAACACGGTGAAGCCGCGCCCCAGCTTGTAGGGGTCGAGGCGGGCCTCGTAGCCCAGGATGAAGCCGTCGCGCGTGAGGCGCTGCACGCGCGCCAGCACGGCGGTGGGGGACAGCGCGACCGCCTCCGCCAGCTTGAGGTTGGTGATGCGGCCGTCTTCCTGAAGGATCTTCAGCAGGCGCAGATCGATGCGGTCCAGATCAAGCATTCGAGGATTATCCGGCGCACACATCGATCGACTGCAAGAAATGCGGCCTATTTGCCACGGCCATAGGAGATAGAACCAAGGAAATGCCGTTGGACTACCCTTTCGCAGTCATTTGAACTACCGAAAGCCGTGGGTCACCGCATTCAACGCACCGTGGTCGATCCGGGTGCGGCGGCCTGGCGGCCCGAGAGCTGGTCGACCAGCGCGCCGTAGGCCGGGCCTTCGCGCAGCTTGGTGTAGGCGGCCTGGGCTTCGCGGTAGCCGGGGCGCGACGTGTCGGCGCCGGCTTCGCCCGACTGCTGGGCGGCCAGGCCCGAGCGGATCCACAGCTGCGTGTCGGCGGCCACGGCGGCGCGGCTGTTGGCCGAGACCGCGACCGGCTCCTGGCCCATGTTCTCGTTGTAGCCCTGGGTGGGCGCGGTCTTCAGCCACTGCTGGGCATCGGCCGTCACGGCGGCGCGCGTCGTCGACGACGCGAAGGGCGCGGGACGCGGGTCGCCTTCGGCGTAGTTGCCGGCAAAGCTCGGCGCGGCGGCCAGGCCCAGCAGGGCGGCGACGGCGGCGGTGTTCAGCAGGCGGGTGGTGGCAGACAGCTTCATGTTCGTTCACTCCTTGAGGTGGTTGCTTGGTTGGTGAGAACGACTGTACGAAGCGCATCCACGCGACCGATAACGTCTGGATGACGGTTTTGTCATGTGCGTATCCACCTGCATCGGGCCGCGCCGAGAGGGACCGCAAGGGGCCTTCCAACTTCTCTTGCATAACCGCCATCGCGGCATGCATAAGCCATGGCGCGCGGCCCTCAGTCGGAATATCGTTGCGCCCATCCATTCCAACCAAGGGAATCTTCCATGAACGAGAAACTCTCCTTCGTCAATCCGACGGCCAACAGCCCCTGGGGCACCTACCTGTCGCAGGTCGATCGCGTCGTGCCGTACCTCGGCCCGCTGGCACGCTGGGTCGAAACCCTCAAGCGCCCCAAGCGCGCGCTGATCGTCGACGTGCCGATCGAGATGGACAACGGCACCATCGCCCACTTCGAGGGCTACCGCGTGCAGCACAACATGAGCCGCGGCCCGGGCAAGGGCGGCGTGCGCTTCCACCCCGACGTCACGCTGGAAGAAGTGATGGCGCTGTCGGCCTGGATGACCATCAAGACCGCCGCCGTGAACCTGCCGTACGGCGGTGCCAAGGGCGGCATCCGCGTCGACCCGAAGAAGCTGTCGCTGCAGGAGCTGGAGAAGGTCACGCGCCGCTACACCAGCGAGATCGGCATCATCATCGGCCCGCACACCGACATCCCCGCGCCCGACGTGAACACCAACGCGCAGATCATGGCGTGGATGATGGACACCTACTCGATGAACGTCGGCGGCACCGCCACCGGCGTGGTCACCGGCAAGCCGCTGCACCTGGGCGGCTCGCTGGGGCGCGTGAAGGCCACCGGCCGCGGCGTGTTCGTCACCGGCCGCGAAGCCGCACGCCGACTGGGCATGGACCTGCGCGGTGCGCGCATCGCGGTGCAGGGCTTCGGCAACGTGGGCTCGGTCGCGGCCGAACTCTTCGTCGAGGCGGGCGCCAAGATCGTCGCGGTGCAGGACCACACCGGCACCATCGTGAACACCAACGGCCTCGATCTGACCCAGCTGGTGCCCATCTCGCGCACCGACGGCGTGGTCGGCTTCAAGGCCGGCGGCGACATCGTGCCGAACGAAGACTTCTGGGACGTGGCCTGCGACATCCTGATTCCCGCCGCCCTCGAAGGTCAGCTCACGGCCGAGCGCGCCAAGAAGACCACCGCCAAGCTGGTGCTCGAAGGCGCCAACGGCCCGACGGTGCCCGAGGCGGACGACATCCTGGCCGAGCGCGGCGTGCTGGTCGTGCCTGACGTGATCTGCAACGCCGGCGGCGTGACGGTCTCGTACTTCGAATGGGTGCAGGACTTCTCGTCCTTCTTCTGGGACGAGGACGAGATCAACGTGCGCCTCGATCGCATCATGATGAACGCGCTCAACCAGATCTGGGACACGGCCGACAAGCACAAGATCCCGCTGCGCACCGCCACCTACGCGGTCGCCTGCGAGCGCATCCTGATGGCGCGCCAGGAACGCGGTCTGTACCCCTGACGCGATCTCCGGGGCTTTCAGGGCCTTTCGGGAACCCCCGGCTTGCCGGGGGCTCGAAGCGAAGCCGCCGGTTGGTTAGCATCCGGTGTCCTTCCCGCCCTGCCATGCCCCCCACCTCTTCTGCTGCTTTCTTCTCTTCGCCGGCCCGCGTGCCGGCGTTTCTGTTCCCGGGCCTGCTGTCGGCCCTGCTGCTGGCCGGCTGCGGCAGCTTCGGCACGGGGCAGGCCTACGAGCCCGAAGATTTCGACTCCACCACCACCCACACGCGCAACTACGCCGCCAGCGAGGCCCAGACCTGCGAGGCGGCGCGCCGCGCGTTGCTGAGCCAGGGCTACATGGTCACTGCCGCCAACGCCGACCTCGTGACCGCGCGCAAGAGCTTCCAGCCCGCGGCCGAGACGCATGTCGAGGTCGAGTTCCGCGTGGTCTGCGCGCGGGAAGGGGGCGCGGGCAGCGCCTCGGGCGGACGCAGCACCGTGGCCTTCGCGACCGCATTGCAGGACCGCTACGGCCTGAAGAAGGGCAGCAACTCGGCCAGCCTGGGCGTGGGCGCCATCGGCTCGCTCTCGCTGCCCTTCGGCGGCAGCAACGAAGCGATGGTCAAGGTGGCGAGCCAGACACTCACCGACGAACGTTTCTACGACCGCTTCTTCACGCTGGTCGAGCGCTTCCTGCAGGGCGGCGGCCCCGACATGCCGGCCGATGCGGCACCGGCCGACGACGCGCCGAAGCCCGCCACGCGCCCCGCCGCCACCACCTTCCCGGTGGCGCCGTCGCCCAACCGCGGCTGAACAGGCTCGGCAGTCAGCGCACCAGCGTCGACTTGCCGAACAGGCTCTCGATCAGCTCCACCGCCACTTCGGCCGTCTGGTTGCGCACGTCGAGCGCGGGGTTGAGCTCCACCACGTCGACCGAGCCGAGCCGGCCGGTGTCGGCGATCATTTCCATGCACAGCTGCATCTCGCGGTAGGTCGGCCCGCCGCGCACACCCGTGCCCACGCCGGGCGCGTCGGCCGGGTCGAGGCAATCGAGGTCGAAGCTCACGTGCAGGTGGGTGTCTTCGTCCACATCTTGAAGCGCCTCGGTCATGGTGGTGCGCATGCCGTTCTCGTCGATGTGGCGCATGTCGAACACGGTCAGGTCGAGCGTGCGAATCGCTTGCTTCTCGTCATCGTCCACGCTGCGGATGCCGATGAAGCGGATCGCGTCGTGCGCCAGCGCCGCGGGCTCGCCGCTCCAGCCCGTGAGGTCCGCCGGCCCGTGGCCCAGCAGGCACGACACCGGCATGCCGTGCAGGTTGCCGCTGGGGCTTGTGGTCTCGGTGTTGACGTCGGAGTGCGCATCGAGCCACAGCACGCGCAGCTTCTTGCCGCGCTTGCGCGCATGCCAGGCCACGGCGCTGATCGAGCCGATCGCCAGGCAGTGGTCGCCGCCCAGCATCACCGGCACGTGGCCGGCGCCCAGCGCGGTGTCGACAGCGGCGTAGACCGAACGGTTCCACGCGATCACCTCGGTGAGGTGGCGCAGCCCGTTGGCCGGCGGTGCCCACGGCGTGGCCGGGCCCGCGAGGTTGCCGCGGTCGAGCACCGTGAAGCCCTGGCCCGCCAGCGCCTCGGCCAGACCGGCCACGCGCAGCGCGTCGGGGCCCATGCCCGCGCCGCGCACGCTGGCGCCGATGTCGGTCGGCGCGCCGATCAGTTCGAGGGTGGTAGCGGCGGTGCTGCTGCTGTTCATGTCGGTCTCCCGATGTGGTGCCAGAGGTAGGCGTAGCCGAGCGCATCCATGAAGGCGGACGCCTTGTTGTCCGCGGCGGCGCTGTGGCCGCCTTCCATGTTCTCGTAGAAGCTGCTGTCGTGCCCTTGCGCGAGCAGCTTCGCGTGCATCTTGCGCGCATGCACCGGCCCCACGCGGTCGTCGCGCGTGGAGGTGGTGAAAAGGGCGGGCGGGTAGGGCGTGCCGGCCTGTGCGTTCTCGTAGGGCGAGAAGGTCTGGATGAACTCCCACTCGTCGGGCAGTTCCGGGTCGCCGTACTCCGCGATCCACGAGGCGCCGGCCGACAGCTGCGTGTAGCGCTTCATGTCGAGCAGCGCCACCTCGCTCACGATGGCGCCGTACAGCTGCGGGTACAGCGTGAGCATGTTGCCCATGAGCAGGCCGCCGTTGCTGCCGCCCATGGCGCCCAGGTGCGCGGGCGAGGTGATGCCGCGCGCAAACAGGTCCTGCGACACGGCCGCAAAGTCTTCGCAGGTGCGCAGGCGGTTTTCCTGCAGCGCGGCCTGGTGCCAGCGCGGGCCGTACTCGCCGCCGCCGCGGATGTTCGCCACCACGTACACGCCGCCGCGTTCGAGCCAGGCACGGCCGATGCCGCCGCTGTAGCTCGGCTCCAGCGAGATCTCGAAGCCGCCGTAGGCGTACTGCAGCGTGGGGTTCGTGCCGTCGGCCACCAGGTCTTTCGCAGCGATCTCGAAGTAGGGCACGCGCGTGCCGTCCGCCGAGGTCGCGAAATGCTGGCTCACGCGAAAGCGCGAGGCGTCGAAGAAGCCGGGGCTGTGCTTCAGCGGCTGCGGCTCGCCCTGGCCGAGGGTGCCGATGTACAGCGTGGTCGGCTGCAGGAAGCCGCTCACGGTCAAAAAGTAGTCGTCGCTCTCGGTCTCGTCGATGCCGCCGGCCGCCACGCACGAGAGCGCGGGCGCGCCGCCCAGGCTGTCGCGGGCCCAGTCGCCCAGGCCGTCCGCCGGCGGCGTGAGCACCTCCAGCCGGTTCACCACGTCGTGCATCACGTTGAGGATCAGGTGGTGGCGCGTCCACGAATAGTCGTCGAGCGCGGTGGTGTCGTCGGGCTCGAACAGCAGCGTGAGTTCGCGCGCGCCGGCCATGTAGTCGTCGAAGCGCGCGGCCAGCAGCGAGCCGGCGGTGTAGGTGCGGCCGGCCACGGTCCAGTCTTCGCGCGGCTCGATCAGCAGCCACTCGCGCGTGACGCCGGTGTTGGCGTCGTCGGGCACGTCGATCTTGGCGAGCGTGCCGTCGGGCGCGCGCAGCCAGGTCTCGCTGTCGTAGAAGTCGATCTGGCGCGAGACGAAGTCGCGCTCGAAGCCGGGCGTGTGGTCGCTCCAGGCGCTCACCGACATGTCTTCGTGCGCGCCTTCGTACACGGTGACGGCCTCGGCCAGCGGCGTGCCGCGTTGCCACTCCTTCACCAGGCGTGGGTAGCTCGAGCTGGTCATGGAGCCGGGGCCGAAATCGGTGCCCACGTACAGGTGGTCGATGTCTTTCCAGGTGACGTGGTTCTTCGCCTCCGGCAGCGTGAAGCCGCCTTCGACGAACGACATGCTCACCAGGTCGAACTCGCGCACCACGTCGGCGTCGGCGCCGCCGCGCGACAGCGAGATCAGGCAGCGTTCGTACGCGGGCTCCAGGCAGTCGGCGCCGTGCCAAACCCAGTTCTCGCCGTCCTGCGCGGCCAGCGCGTCGAGGTCGAGCACGGTCTCCCACGCGGGCTCGGGCGTGCGGTACTGGTCGAGCGTGGTGCGGCGCCACAGGCCCTTGGGGTGCGCCTTGTCGCGCCAGAAGTTGTAGTACAGCGCACCGATCTTGCTGACCATCGGAATGCGCGCGTCCGAGTCGAGCACCTCGAGCAGGCCCTGCTCGATCGACTGGAAGGCCGGCGACTGCGCATAGGTGTGAACGGCATGTGCATTCTGCTGGCGAGCCCAGTCCAGAGCGGCTTCGCCGTCGATGTCTTCGAGCCAGAGATGGGGGTCTTCGTTGTGCGCAGAGGTCATGCGGCACAGTGTACGAAGCCCCCGTGAATGCGGCGGCCTGTGAGCAGTTGTTGCTGCATTCGAGGCGCGTCGATTTTTTCATTACATGTGGATGCGCGCCCCGGCCATCCTTGGGGCAAACCCCTGTCCCGGGCGTGCCTTCCCCCGGTGGAAACACTGAAGAAGCGAAGGCCCACGAACGCGATGCCCACGGTATCCTGCCGGACGGCGCATGCCCCAACGAGGAGAACCACACATGAAACACCTGAGCGGTCTTGATGCCACCTTCCTGCACCTGGAAACCCCCGAGATGCCGATGCACGTGGGCTCCCTCAACGTGCTGGACCTGCCCAAGGGCTACAAGGGCGACTTCTACGAAGACGCCAAGGCCTTCATGGCCAGCCGCATCCACCTGGCCGACGTGTTCACGCGCAAGCTCGCGCTGATGCCCTTCGACATGACCAATCCGGTGTGGGTCGAGGACGACGACATCGACCTCGACTACCACGTGCGCCACATCACGCTGCCCAAGCCCGGCACCAACCGCCAGCTGCAGCAGTACGTGGCACGGCTGCACTCCACGCTGATGGACCGCAGCCGGCCGATGTGGGAGTTCTTCATCATCGACGGCCTCAAGAGCGGCCAGGTGGCGCTATACACCAAGGTGCACCACGCGGGCATCGACGGGCAGGCCGGCGTCGAGCTGGGCAAGGCCATCTTCGACCTCGAGGCCACGGGCCGCGTGATCAAGCCGCCGCGTGCGCGACCGCGCAGCAACGGCTACCAGCTGGGCATGGCCGAGCTCGCCACGGCGGCGCTGCGCAACACGGCGCAGCAGTACGTGAAACTGTTCAAGATGGCGCCGGCCATCGCGCGCGCCATCGGCGGCCTGGCCCAGCCCGACGAGAAGGCGGCCGACAAGGCGGCCGCCACCGCGCCGAAGAAGTTCAACCTCTTCGCGCCGCGCACCTCGCTGAACGTGTCGATCACCAACCAGCGCACCTTCGCCGGGCGCACCATCTCGCTGGCCGAGACCAAGTACATCGCCAAGCACTTCGGCGTGTCGCTCAACGACGTGGTGCTGGCCACCGTGGCCGGCGCGCTGCGCCACTACCTGGCCGACAACAACGAGCTGCCGGCCAAGCCGCTGGTGGCCGGCGTGCCCGTGAGCCTGCGCGAGGCGGGCGACCAGACGGCCAACAACCAGGCCAGCATGATCCTCGTGAGCCTGGCCACCGACATCACCGATCCGCTGCAGCGGCTGAAGGCGATCAACGCCTCGTCGAACTCCTCCAAGTCGACGATGAACCGCTTCAAGGCCGTGATCCTGGACGACTTCCCGACCTTCGCCGCGCCGTGGCTGGTGTCGGGCATCGCGTCGATGGTGGGGCGCTCGGGCATCGTCAACCTGCTGCCGCCGGCGGCCAACGTGGCCGTCTCGAACGTGGCGGGCGCGCCGTTCCCGATGTACTTCGCGGGGGCGCTGGTCACCTGCTACTACCCGGTGTCGATCGCCAGCCACGGCACCGCGCTCAACGTCACCGTGCAAAGCTACAACGGCCGCATGGACTACGGCCTGATCGCCTGCCGCCGCGCCGTGCCCGACATCACCGAGATCGGCGATTACCTGCTGGCCGAGCACAAGCTGCTGATGGAGCTGACGCAGAAGCACCCGGCCGTCTCCGGCGCGCCGGCCACACCGCCCAAGCCCGTGGCCGCCCCCGCGCCGGAAGCGGACGAAGAGGCCCAGGCGGCTGCGCCCGCCCGCAAGCCGGCCGCGCGCAAGAAGGCGCCGGTGAAGGCCGTCGCAGCCAAGAAGACGGCGCAGAAGGCCCCGGCCAAGGCCGCGCCGGTCAAGGCGGCAGCGAAGAAAGCCCCTGCGAAGAAGGCGGCGGCGAAGAAGGCCGCACCCCGGCCCGCGGCCCGCAAGGCCGCCGCATCGCCGCGCGCCGCTGCGGCATGATCGACAGGGCCGGCCCGGCCTGGACAAAAAATTGGGGCAGTTGGACTAGTTTTCCGACCGTTCTAGTTTTCCAGGCCTAGGCCCTGCGGAAGATGATTGGCCCATCGCGATTCCCCGCGAGCCAATCAACTTCAAGGAAATCTCACATGTCCACGCAAACCAACATCGCTTCCGCCGCCATCCACGTCGTCGGTCAGTACAACGACGCCGGCAAGACCCTGGTCGGTGCCTACCGCACCGGCGTGCAACGCCTGCTGGGCGGTGCCGCTTCGCGCTACAGCGAATTCCTGGGCAACCGCCAGATCCCGATGGTGAGCGAGCAGATCAAGGCCAACCTGATCGGCGCGCAAGAGAAGGTGCATGGTTTCCTGTCCAACCGCCTGGACATCGACACCAGCCGCATCGTGAACGTGATGGACCGCGTCGCCGCCGGCACCACCAGCGGCATTGAAACCGTCGCCAACCGCGTCGCCCAGATCGAATCGCCCGCTGCCACCACCGTGCTGAACGCCCTGTCGGCCGTGAACCAGCCCTTCGCCACCGTGTCGGTGCAAATCGCTGACCGCATCGTCGCCGGCACCAAGCAGATCGAAGCCCGTGTGAGCGGCACCGAAGAAGCCGCCCCCGTGCGCACCGTGAAGGCCAAGGTCGCTGCGGCCAAGAAGCCGGTTCGCCGCGCTGCCCGCAAGGCGGCCTGATTCCGGGGCGCTGACCGCGCCCTTTTCATTTTTCACGCCCCTGGAGCACCCACCGCATGGCGACCCGTCCCGATGACACAGCCAAGTTGAAGAAGAGGACGACGCCTGCGAAGAAGGCTCCGGCGGCGAAGAAGAAAGCCGCGCCCCGCAAGGCGGCGCCGGCTGCAAAAGCACCGCCCGCGGACACCGCGGCCGGCACCAACAAGGCCGAAGCGCTGCTGCGCGCCGGCCTCAAGGCGCTGGACAACGTGCGCAACGATGTCGCCAAGCGCCAGGCCAACGTGATCGAAGGCCTGCTGGGCATCGGGCACGGCAAGGCCGACGCAGTTGGTGCCAAGGCGGCGCTGACGCGCGGCTTCCCCAGCCTGGACACCTTCGGCATCCGCAAGTTCGAGGACGTGTTCGACCAGCGTGTCGCCACCGCCCTGCAACGCCTGGGCATGCCGAGCGCCGACGAGGTGCAGGCCCTGCGCGACGAGGTGGCGCAGTTGCGCGAACGCCTCGCGAAACTCGAGAAACCGTCCAGTTCAAGTGGCTCCGGCGGCAAGCGCTGAGCGGCACGCAACGCACGCAACACGCCGCTTGTGGCCAGCTCCAACACCACGCGCGATCGCATCCTGCAGACCAGCCTTGCGCTGTTCAACGCGGAAGGCCTTCCGGCCGTGTCCACGCACAAGATTGCGGCCGAGCTCGGCATGAGCCCGGGCAACCTGCACTACCACTTCAAGGCCAAGCAGCTGATCGTCGAATGGCTGTTCCGGCGCTTCGAGCAGCGGCTCGAGGTGCTCAACGGCTCGTCGGCTTCCATCACCGCCATCGACGACCTGTGGCTCGCGCTGCACCTGCGCTTCGAGGCCATCGACGAGTACCGCTTCATCTACCGCGACATGGCCTTCCTGGCCAGCGAGTACCCGGCCCTGGGGCAGCGCGCCCAGGCCATGACCGCGCAGAACCTGCTCGCCGCCCAGACGCTGTGCGAAGGGCTGGTGGCGTCGGGCGTGATCGAGACCAGCGCCGAGCAGGCGCGCATCCTCGCGCTGCAGATGGTCTTCACCACCACCTGCTGGCTCTCGTTCGAGCGGCTCGTGCCGGGGCGCGACGCGCTGGCGCAGGCCGACCCCGGTTTGGCGGCTTTCTACACACTCACGCTGGTTTCTCCGTATGTTTCCAGCGAATCGAGGGCTTATCTTGATTACCTGAGGGGCAAATACCTCGGATAAATGAAGTCGTCGTCCGACGGGGCATGCAACTTCGCACCCCCATCGTCGTCCTACAGAAGAAAGAACAGAAAGGAAGCCGCCATCATGACCACCGCCACCCACGAACCCATCGCTCCGCCGTCGCGCCTGCTCTTGCTGGCCGAAGCGCGCGCCCTCTGGGAAACCGGCGCCGGCCTCGCCATGTGGCCGCTGCTGCAGCTCGCGCCGCGCGGCGACGGGCACCCCGTGCTCGTGCTGCCGGGCCTGGTGGCCAGCGACATGTCCACGCTGCTGCTGCGCCGCTACCTGTGCAGCCGCGGCTACGACGCGCACGGCTGGGGCCAGGGCCGCAACCTGGGCCCGCGCGCCGGCGTCGAGGACGGCATGGTCGACCTGCTCAAGACCCTGGCCGACAAGAGCGGCCAGAAGGTCAGCGTGATCGGCTGGAGCCTGGGCGGCGTCTACGCGCGGCTCTTGGCCTCGGCGCAGAAGGACCTCATCCGCAACGTGATCACGCTCGGCAGCCCGTTCTCGGGCAGCCCGCGCGCCACCAACGCCTGGCGCGTGTACGAAGGCGTGAGCGGCCAGAGCTCGCACGACCCGCGCCGCATGAAGTTCGTCGAACCCACGCCGCCCGTGCCCACGACCTCGATCTTCAGCCGCACCGACGGCGTCGTCGCATGGCGCTGCAGCCTCGAGAAGACCGGCCCGCAGTCCGAGAACATCGAGGTGGTGGCGAGCCACCTGGGGCTCGGCGCGCACCCCGCCGTGCTCTATGCGGTGGCCGACCGGCTGGCGCAGCCCGAGGGCGAATGGAAGCCCTTCAACCGCGGCATGCTCGGGCCGCTGGTGTACCCGGACCCGGATCGCAACGTCTGATCCGAGGCGAACACTCTTTGGGGCTCCAGACTTGGTTCTTCAGGCCCCGGCCCACACGTCGAGCACATAGCGCTGCTCGGCAATCATCCTGTCCATCCACGCCGCGCTGTCCTGTCCGTGCTCGCGCGCGAGGTCGCTGAGCGTGCGTCGCACGTCGGGTTCCATGCGCGAGCCGTCGCCGCACACGTACACCACGGCACCGGCTTCGAGCAGCTTCCACACGGCAGCGCCCTGTTCGCGGATCAGGTCCTGCACGTAGACCTTGCGGTCGCCGGCGCGCGAGAAGGCCGTGTGCAGCTTCATGAGGCCGCGGTGCGACCAGGCCTGCAGCTCTTCGGCGTAGATGAAGTCCTGCTCGGGATGGCGGCAGCCGAAGAACAGCATCGCCTCGCCCAGCGCCTCGCCGCGTTCGACCTGCGACGCGCGCGCCTGCAGGAAGCCGCGGAACGGCGCGAGGCCGGTGCCCGGGCCGATCATGATGAGCGGCCGGTTGGCATCCTCCGGCAGGCGGAAGCCCTCGGCCGTGGTCTCGCGGATCACGCCGTGCACCGTGTCGCCGGCCTCGGCGCGCGCCAGGAAGTTGGAGCACACGCCCTCGAAGGTGCCGTTGCCCGACAGCGCGGGCGCGCTCACCACGCCCACCGTCACGCTGCAGCGCCCCGGCGTCATCGTCGGCGACGAGGAGATCGAGTAGTAGCGCGGCGACAGCGGCGACAGCATTTCCAGGAACACCGCGAACGGCACCTGGCAGGCGCGGTGCTCTTCGAGCAGCTCCAGCAGCGACTTGCGCTTGTGCAGCACCTCGGCCTTGTACGCGGCCTGCGAGGCCTCGTCGCTGCCCGACAGCGCCTGCAGCTTGGGCTTGGTGAAGGGGCACTCGGTGTGCGCTGCCAGCGTGGCGATCTGCTTGCGCGTGGCCACGTCCTGCAGCTCGACGTAGTCGCCCAGCAGGCGATCGACCGCGATGACCTGGTCCACCGGCAACGCCGCCTTGCGCCCCGGCACGGCCGACAGGCGCACGTGCGCCGAACGGTCGAAGCCGAAGCGCGCCATTGCGCGCTCGACCTGCGCGGGGCTGTTGCGCGGCACCACGCTCAGGTGGTCGCCGGGCACGTAGTTCACGCCCTCGGGCAGCATCAGCTCGACGTGGCGCGTGGAGCGTCCGGCCTCGCCGTTGGCGCCGGCGCTTTGCAGCTCGCGGTTCTCGATCACGCGCAGCGGGACGGCGCCCAGCGCATCGACCAGCGCGTTCTTCTGCGGCGGCGGCAGCTCTTCGAGCGTGTACAGCGGCTCGGCCTCGGCCGGCGTGTCGGCGCCGTTCTTGATGTCGAAGGTCTTCACCAGCGCGGGCCACAGCGCGTCGCTCCAGTCCTGGAAGGCGCCGTCCATGTCCTCGCGCGCATCGCCTTCGCCGCGCTCGTGCACGCGGTCGGCGCCCAAGGCTTCTAGCCGTTCGTCGATGCGGCGCGGCACCGCCTGGTAGGTGGCGGCCCAGTCGGTGTTGCCGCAGCCGAAGACGCTGAAGCGCACGCCGTTGAGCGAGTCGTCGGCCTTGTCGAGCCAGCGGTGGAACTCCGCTGCGTTGTCGGGCGCCACGCCGTTGTACGAGGCGCAGACGATCGCCACCGCGCCGCTGGCCGGCAGCCGCTCGGCGTAGTCGTCGAGCGAGGCCAGCTGGGTCGAGAAGCCGCGCAGCTCGCCGGCCTCGGCCAGCTGGCGCGCCAGGTCTTCGGCCGTGCCGAGGTTGGAGCCCTGCAGCACCAGCAGCGAGGTGCCGTGGCGCGCCGCCTGCGGCTTGCGCGCGGCGGGCTTCGTCGGCGTGGCGGGCGCGGCCGTCGCCTCTGCGGTGCCGCGCGGGCGCGAGGCCGGGTCGCGCAGCAGCGCCTTGATCTTGAAGTTCTCGGGCTTGATCGTCAGCGCTTCCTTGATCTTGAGCTTGTAGCCCGTGTGATCGACCAGGTTGAAGCGCTGCAGGATCATGCCCAGCGTGAGCACCGCCTCCTGCAGGGCGAACTGCCGCCCGATGCAGGCGCGCTGGCCGTTGCCGAAGGGCTTGAAGGCGTTCACGGGCCGCTCGCGCTCGGCCTCGCGGCTGAAGTGGTCGGGGTTGAACTGGTCGGCGTCCTCGCCCCAGATGCCCTTGTCACGGTGCAGCGCCAGCGCATGCATGATGACCATGTTGTTCTTCTTGATCGTGTACTGGCCGCCGATCTTGGTGTCTTCCTTGGCGCGCATCGAGATCGCGGGCGCGGTCGGGTACAGGCGCAGCGATTCCTTCAGCACCTGCATCACGTACTGCAGCCGGTTGACCTGCGCGTAGGTGGGCTTTTGCGTGGTGTCGCCGCCGAACACGCTGTCGACCTCGGCCTGCGCCTTGGCCATCGCCTCGGGGTTGTTCAGCAGGAAGTAGATGGCGAACGACAGCAGGCCGCTGGTGGTCTCGTGGCCCGCGATGAGGAATTCGATGCACTCGTCGCGGATCATCTTGTCGGTGAGTTTCTCGCCGCTCTTCTTGTCCACGCCCGCGATCATGTAGCTCAGCAGGTCGGGCTTGGTGGCGATGTCGGCACCGCTGGCGCGTCGCTCCTCGATGATGTCTTCCACCATCTTGTGCATGTAGCGGATGTCCTTGCGCTGCTGTGCCAGCTCCTTCTTGAGCATCAGCTCCTCGAGCGGAATGCCGCGCCGGTTCTGCACCGTCTCCAGCGTGCGCACCATCGCATCGACGAAAGGATGGAAGCCCTCGCGGTAGAACGAGTTGAAGCGGTAGCCGAAGCCGCACAGGCCGATGGTGTCCAGCGTGAGCGCCGTCATGTCGCGCACCACGTCCACCTCTTCGTCGAAATTGAGGCGCTCCCACTTGGTGACCAGCTGGCCCGCGATGTCCAGCATCATCGGGTGGTAGGCCTGCATCGCGCGCTGGCTGAAGTTGGCCAGCAGGATGTTGTGCGGCTTCGACCAGGTCTCTTCGTGCGTGTCCGACGTGAAGAGGCCGTGCGACGCGGCGCGCAGCCGGCGCAGTGCGCCGCGCGTGCTCTTGTCGAAGCGCGGCTCTTCGCACAGCTCGTCGACCAGCGCGGGCGACGACACCACGATCACCGGCATGCCCGGCATGTCGAGCCAGTAGATGCCGCCGAGGTCCTGCGCGATCTTCCACATGTCGAGCACCGGCGAGTCGGAGCCGATGGACAGCAGATTGCCGACGAAGGGTTTCTTCGCCGGATGGGGGATCGGATGGAGCGAGTTCTTTCCTGCCATGGTGTACCTTGTTGTGCCTTCGGTATGGACCCGCTTCGGATGTCCGGGATGCGAATCCGGAGTATCCCGATGGCACAGGGGGTGGGCAGGACGGGGTTTCCCTAGGAAACAATGACGCGGCGCAGGGGGCGATCACGCCGTCAGCGTGATCGCTATTCACAGTGGCCTGGGCAGGTCCCCCGAAAGAACTCAGTCAGGGTCGGACCATCTTGCAGTCGGTGCCTTGCGCCAGCTCGTTCCCGGTATAGACCGCATCGGTGCGGAAGCCGTAGTTGGTGCCTTCCCAGCCCGTCTTCACGGTCTTGCCGTCCACCGGCGCGATGGTGTTCACCACCTGCGGCAGCAGCAGCTGGTGGTCTTCGCCGCGCATGCGCACCGGGCCCACCACCGAGTCGAAGCTCAGGTCCTCGAGGGCGCGCGCCACCTTCACCGTGTCGGCGCTGCCGGCCTTGGTGATGGCGGCGGCCAGCAGGCGCGGCGTCAGGTCGATGCGCGGTGCGAGGAAGTCCTTGCCGGTCTTGGCCTTGTAGGCCTTGGCGAGTGCATCGACCTTCGGCGTGTCGGCCTGGCCCGGGTGCCATTCGGCCACCCAGGTGAGCTGCCCGGTCTTGGCCTGCGACACGGCGGTGACGGTGCCCGGCACCGAGCCCGCGCTGTGGTTGAAGTAGCGCAGGTTGTAGCCCGCGTCGCCCGCGGCCTTCTGCAGCAGCGTCATGTCCTGGCCCCAGTTGCCGGTGATGACCGAGTCGGCGCCGCTTTGCTTGATGTTGGCGATGTAGGGTGCAAAGTCCTTCACGCGGCCGATGGGGTGCAGCGTCTCGCCGACGAACTGGATGTCGGGACGCGCCAGGCCCACCAGCTGGCGGCCGTAGCTGGCCCACTGCTTGCCGTGGGCATAGTCCTGGTTCAGCAGGTAGACCTTCTTCACGTCAGGCGTCTTCTTGATGTAGTTGGCCAGCGCCTTCATCTTCATCGCCGTGTTGGCCTCGGTCTGGAAGTGCCAGAAGCTGCAGCCCTTGCCGGTCATCTCGGGGTCGATCGAGGAGTGGTTCAGCACGATCAGTTCCTTGCCCGGGTTGCGCTGGTTCCAGCGCGCCACCGCGAGCACCAGCGCCGTCACCACCGACGAGCCCGAGCCGCCCGTGACGATCGCCTTGGCGCCCTGGTCGATCGCCGCCTGCAGCGCGCTCTGGCTTTCCTGCGCCGAGAGCTTGCTGTCGAACTGCAGCAGCTGCAGCTTCATGCCGCCGAGCACGCCGCCCTTGGCGTTGATGTCCTCGATGGCGTACTGCGTGTGCATGAGCATCAACTCGCCCACGTTGGCGAACGGCCCCGACAACGGATCGATGTAGGCGATCTTGTAGGTCGGCTGCGGGGCCTGCGCCTGCGCCGCGGTGCCGGCGATGGCAAGCAAAGAGGCAAGGGCGATCCGCGCCAATGGCGCATGCGTGAGCTTCATGGGTGTCTCCGGAGGGTGTGTGAAAGACGGAATCAGTGCGTCGCGCGCAGCCCGATCACGCGGCTGGCCAGCTTCGTGAGCTGCGCCACCACCTCGTCGGGCGAGAGGCGCCCGTTGGGGCGGTACCAGCTGTAGAGAAAGCCCGGCAGGCTGCAGGCCGCGAGCGCGGTGATCTTGGTCTCGTCGAAGTTGAGGTCGCCGTCGCGCCGGGCTTCTTCGAGCAGCGGGCACAGCAGGTCGTAGAAGTGGTGCGCAAGCTTCTTCTGCGCTTCGAGGTACTCGGGGCGGTACACCTGTGGCTCGCGGTAGGCGAAGAAGGCCACAGGGTGGTGCGAGATGGTGGCGCGGATCAGCCGCTCGATGCCTTCCATCACCTTCTCGCTCGCGCGGCGCGGGTCGGCGGCGGCGAAGTCGAGCGCGGTGAAGCAGTCGACCGCGGGGCGCCACGACAGCGTCTCGAAGATTTCCTGCTTGTCGCGGAAGTAGTAGTACACGAAGGGCTTGGTCACGCCCAGCTCGCGCACGATCTGCGCCATGGTCGTGTTGGCGTAGCCCTGCGCGGCAAACAGCTGCGCCGCCGCCTGCAGGATGCGCTCGCGCTGCAGGTCGGTGCCCTGCGTGGCCGCGCGCTGGCGGCCCGTGCCCTGCGGCAGGTGCGGCTGCGCCGCCAGCGCCGTGTGCGTGGCAGAGGGTTTGTTCGGTGTCGCGGAAGTTATACCCATGGGTAGGATTGTTCGTGCACCATGCCGCATTGGCAAGCGCCGGCCATGCGCAGGCGGCTATCGATAACCCTGAGAAAGTGACGCCATGGAGACAACGCCCGCCATTCCGCAACGCTTGAAGGAACTGCCGCCGCGCGTGCAGCAGCCCCTGCACGCCTACCTGCGCGACCACGCACGCACGCGCGGCGACGCCACCGCCTGCCTCTGGTACGGCCAGGCCCTGAACTGGGCAGAGCTCGACCGCGCGAGCGACGCCTTCGCCGCGCGCCTGCAGGCCCTGGGCGTGGCCAAGGGCGAACCCGTGGTGCTGTTCCTCAACAACTGCCCGCAGTACCTGGTGGCGCACTTCGGCATCCAGAAGATCGGCGCCATCGTCTGCCCGAGCGGCCCGCTCAACAAGGAGCACGAGCTGGCCTACCAGGTCAACGACCTGAAGGCGCGCGTGATCGTCGCGGCCGCGCCGCTCGTGCCGGTGGTGCGCAAGGTGCAGGCCGAGAGCGCGCTCGCGCATGTGTTCGTGGTGCACTACGCCGACCTGCTGCCCGCCGAGCCCACGCTCGACCTGCCGGCCGAACTGGCCGCCGAGCGCACCGCCGAACGCAGCGTGCCCGAAGGCTGCGAAGACTTCCTCGCCGTGATGCGCAGCGGCGCCACGCCGCAGCCCGTCGCCATCGACATGGACGACATCGCGCTCATGACCTACACCTCGGGCACCACCGGCCTGCCCAAGGGCGCGATGCTCAGCTACGGCAACGCGCTCTTCAAGACGCGCGCCGCGGCCGACTGCAACGGCGTGGGGCCGGACGACGTGCTGCTGTCGATCGCGCCGCTGTATCACATCGCCGGCATGCTCATGGGCGTCAACGTGCCCGTGCTCAGCGGCGCGGCCTCGGTGCTGATGCACCGCTTCGACCCGCGCGCCGTGCTGCAGGCCATTGCCGCCTACAAGGTGAGCTGGTGGTACAGCATCGCGCCGATGAACGTGGCCTGCATGCAGGTGCCCGACATCGCCCGCTTCGACCTGTCGAGCCTGAAGATGAACCCGGTCACCAGCTTCGGCATCGCCTTCACCGAACCGCTGGCCGCGCAGTGGCGCTCGCACGCCAACCACTGCAGCTCGTTCGAGGCCGCCTACGGCCTGAGCGAAACCCACACCTGCGACACCTACACGCCGCACGTGGCGCCGCGTTGGGGCACGCAGGGCGTGCCGGTGCCGGGCGTGACCATCCGCATCATCGACACCGACACGCAGGCCGACATGCCCACGGGCGAAGTCGGCGAGATCGTGCTTACCAGCGCCGGCTCGTTCAAGGGCTACTGGAACAAGCCCGAGGCCACCGCCGCCACCTTGCGCAACGGCTGGGTGCACACGGGCGACATGGGCAAGCTCGACGCCGACGGCTACCTCACCTTCATCGGCCGCTTCAAGGAAATGATCAAGGTCTCGGGCTACAGCGTGTTCCCCGAAGAGGTCGAGACCATCCTCATCAAGCACCCTGCGGTGGCGCAGGCGGCGGTCATCGCGCAGCCCGATCCCGAGAAGGGCGAGGTCGTGAAGGCCTTCATCGTGCGCAAGCCCGGCGCCGCGCTCGAGGCCGACGCGCTCGTGGCCTGGGCGCGCGAGAACATGGCGAGCTACAAGGCGCCGCGCGCCGTGAGCTTCATCGATGCATTGCCCACCACGGGCGCAGGCAAGGTGCTGCGCCGCCTGCTCAAAGACAAGACCTGAAAGGCTTCTTCGCGTGTTTTCCAAAGTTCTGATTGCCAACCGCGGCGAGATCGCCGTGCGCCTGGTGCGCGCGCTGCGCGACCTGGGCATCGCCAGCGTGGCGGTGCACGCGCGCGACGATGCCGCTGCGCTGCATGTGCAGCTGGCCGATGTGGCGGTGGCGCTCGACGCGACCGGCCCTTCGGCCTACCTCGACGTGGCCGCGTTGATCGCGGTGGCGAAGGCGCAAGGCTGCGATGCGGTGCATCCCGGCTACGGCTTCCTCAGCGAGCGCGCCGACTTCGCACAGGCCTGCGCCGACGCGGGCCCTGTCTTCATCGGCCCGACGCCCGAGCAACTGGGCCTGTTCGGCGACAAGGCCCGCGCCCGCGAACTGGCCGCGCAGTGCGACGTGCCCGTGATGCCCGGCAGCGCCGGCGCGGTGACGCTCGCGCAGGCGCAGGCCTTCTTCGCCGAGCAGCATGCGCAGGGCGCGGGCGTGATGGTCAAGGCCATCGGCGGCGGCGGCGGGCGCGGCATGCGCGCCGTGCTCACGGCTGACGAGCTGCCCGAGGCGCATGCGCGCTGCATGTCCGAGGCCAAGGCGGCGTTCGGCATCGAGGGCGTGTACGTCGAGCGCCTGATGCGCAACGCGCGGCACATCGAGGTGCAGGTGCTCGGCGACGGCCACGCCGTGGCCAGCCTCGGCGAGCGCGAGTGCACGCTGCAGCGCCGCTTCCAGAAGCTGGTCGAAATCGCGCCCAGCCCCTCGCTGCCCGAGCCGCTGCGCGCACAGGTCACGCAGGCCGCGCTGCGCATGGCCAAGGCCGTGGGCTATCGCGGCCTCGGCACCTTCGAATTCCTGGTCGATGCCGCGTCGACCATTTTGCCTTTCGTCTTCATCGAAGCGAACCCGCGCCTGCAGGTCGAGCACACGGTGACCGAAGCCGTGACGGGGCTGGACCTCGTGCAGCTGCAGATCGCCGTCGCTTCGGGCGACACGCTGGACGCGCTCGGCGTGGAGGCCGGCCGCACGGCGCTGCAGCGCGGCTTCGCGGTGCAGTGGCGCATCAACGCCGAGACGCTCGATGCGCAAGGCAACGCGCGCCCCGCAGGCGGCACGCTCGCGCGCTTCGACCTGCCCGCCGGCCCCGGCGTGCGCGTCGACACGCACGGCTACGCGGGCCTGGCGCCTTCGCCGCACTACGACACGCTGCTGGCCAAGCTCATCGTGCATTCACCGTCGTCGCGTTTCGCGGACGCGCTGCGCCGCTCGCTGCGCGCGCTCGACGAATGCCACATCGACGGCATCGCCACCAACCTGCCGCTGCTGTGCGCCATTGCCGCGCGGCCCGAGTTCGCGACGCAGGCGGTGCACACACGCTTCGTGGAAGCGCACCTGGGTGATCTGCTCGCCGACGCGAAGGCATTTGAAAAGCACACGAAGAAGGTCACCGCGCCCGCCGCCGCGAGCGCGCCGGTGCAGGACGAGGCCGACGACGACGGCCTCACCGTCAAGGCGCCGATGCCCGCGAAGCTGGTGCAGTTCGAGGTCGCGGTGGGCGACGTGCTGCCCGCCGGCGCGCAACTCGGCGTGCTCGAGGCCATGAAGATGGAGCACCTGCTGCACGCGCCCGTGGCCGGCCGCGTGCTGGCGCTGCTGGCCGTGCCGGGCGACTACCTCGTCGAAGGCCAGTCGCTGGTGCGGCTGGAGGCCGTCGATGCGCAGGGCGTCGAGGCGCAGGAACGCGTCGCGCACGATCTCGACGTGATCCGCCCCGACCTGCAGAAGGTCATCGACCGCCATGCGCCCACGCTCGACGCGAACCGCAAGGCGGCCGTCGACAAGCGGCATGCGCAGGGCGGTCGCACCGCGCGCGAGAACATCGCCGACCTGTGCGACATGGCCGGCGACCCGGGCAACTTCATCGAGTACGGCGCGCTCGCCATCGCCGCGCAGACGCGCCGCCGCACGCTCGAAGACCTCATCGCCAACACGCCGGCCGACGGCATGGTGACCGGGCTGGGCAGCGTCAACGCGAAGCAGTTCGGCCCCGAGAAATCGCGCTGCGCCGTGCTCGCGTACGACTACACCGTGCTGGCCGGCACGCAGGGCATGCGCAACCACCACAAGACCGACCGGCTGCTCGCGGTGGCGCACCAGCTCAAGCTGCCGGTGGTGCTGTTCGCCGAGGGCGGGGGCGGGCGGCCGGGCGACACCGACATGCCGATCGTCGCGGGCCTGAATAACCACACTTTCAGCCAGTTCGCGGTGCTGTCGGGCAAGGTGCCGGTGGTCGGCATCGTGCACGGGCGCTGCTTCGCGGGCAACGCGGCGCTGCTGGGCTGCGCCGACGTGATCATCGCCACCAAGGGCAGCAACATCGGCATGAGCGGCCCCGCGATGATCGAAGGCGGCGGCCTGGGCACCTTCGCGCCCGAGCAGATCGGGCCGAGCAGCGTGCAGTCGCGCAACGGCGTGATCGACATCCTGGTGGAAGACGAGGCGGCAGCAGTCGCAGCGGCCAAGCAGTACCTGTCGTACTTCCAGGGCCCGGTGAGCGACTGGCAGTGCGCCGATCCGCGCACGCTGCGCCACGTGGTGCCCGAGAACCGGCTGCGCGTGTACGACGTGCGCGCCGCCATGCGCGGCGTGGCCGACACCGGCTCGTTGCTCGAACTGCGCGCGGGCTTCGGCGCGGGCATCGTCACGGCGCTCGCGCGCATCGAGGGCAAGCCGGTGGGCCTGATGGCGAACAACCCGCACCACCTGGGCGGCGCGATCGACGTGGAGGCGGCCGACAAATCCGCACGCTTCATGCAACTGTGCAATGCCCACGGGTTACCGATCGTGTCGTTGTGCGACACGCCCGGCTTCATGGTCGGGCCCGAGGTCGAGGCGCAGGCGCAGGTGCGCCACGTGTGCCGCATGTTCATGGTGGCCTCGCACTTGCGCGTGCCTTTCTTCGCAGTGGTGCTGCGCAAGGGCTACGGCCTGGGCGCGCAGGCCATGACCGCGGGCGGCTTCGACGCGCCCGTGTTCACCGTGGCTTGGCCCACCGGCGAGTTCGGTGCGATGGGCCTCGAAGGCGCGGTGCGGCTGGGCTTTCGCAAGGAGCTCGCGGCCGTGCCCGAGGGCGCCGAGCGCGACGCGCTGTTCAAGCAGCTGGTGGCGCAGCAGTACGCGAACGGCGAAGCGATCCACATGGCGCAGACGCTGGAGATCGATGCGGTGATCGACCCGGCCGACACGCGCACCTGGCTGGTGCGCGGCCTGGCCTCGGCCACGCGGCCGGCCGAGGCGGTCTCGGCCTACGTCGACACTTGGTAACGCAGGCTTAGACCTCGTCACCTGCGCGGGCAAGGCGGCTCCGTACACTGGGCCGCTTTTGCACGCATGAAGCTTCCTGCCCGCTGGCGCGTCCGTCTGCGCGACGCTGCCTTTTCCCCTGCACACTGGATGGCCGTTCTCGGCCTTGCGGTGCTGCTCGTGGGCGTGCAGGCGGTGTGGGCGGAGAAGGTCGAGCAGGCGGCACGCCAGCCGGCCGAAGCGCGCTGGGTGGCGAGCTGGGCCGTGGCGGTGCTCGACTTCGCCGAGCTGGACGCGAACCCCGCCACGGCCGCCATCGGCGGGCCGGGCGACCATGTGTTCCGCGGCCAGACCTTGCGCCAGATGATGCGCCCGACGATCGACGGCGAGCGCATCCGCGTGCGGGTGTCGAACCGCTTCGGCAAGACGCCGCTGCGCATCGCCGCGGCCACCGTGGCACTGGGCACGGGCGGCGACGCCATCTCGCCGGCCTCGTTGCGCACGCTGCGTTTCGGCGGCCGCGCCACCGTCACCGTGGCGCCGGGCGCGGAAGCATGGAGCGACGGCGTGGCGCTGAACGTTGCGGCGGGCCAGGCCGTGGCCGTGAGTCTTTTTCTCGACCGCGCGACACCGTTCGCCACGATGTACCTGCTGTCCAGCGACACGGGCTGGCTGGCGCAAGGCAACGCCGTCTCGGCGCCCCGGCTGTCGAAGGCGGTGGCGCTGCCGATGAGCCACATCGTGACCGGGCTCGACGTGCTCACCACCCGACCCGTGCGCACTGTCGTTGCGTTCGGCGATTCGATCACCGCGGGCGGTGGCGAGTCGGGCGACGGTTCGTACCCCGACATGCTCGCCACGCGGTTGCGTGACAGCCCACAGGCCGCGCACGCGGTGTCGGTGATCAACGCAGGCATCGGCGGCAACCGGCTGCTGGTGAACGGCATCGGCCCCGACGGCCTGTCGCGCTTTGCGCGCGACGCGCTGGGCCAGAGCGGCGTGACGCACGTCATCGTGCTGCTGGGCACCAACGACATCGGCCGCGCCATCTTCGCGGGCATCCCCGGCCTGAAGGTGCCGCCGCACGACGTGCCCACGGCCGAGCGTGTCACCGAGGGCCTGGGGCAGCTCGTCAAGCAGGCGCGCGCCAAGGGCGTGAAGGTGCTGCTGGGCACCGTGCCGCCCTTCGGCAACACGATCTACGGCACTGACGCCAACGAGGCCATGCGCGAGGCCGTGAACCGCTGGGTGCGCAGCCGCCAGGACGTGGACGGCGTGATCGACTTCGATGCGGTGCTGCGCGACCCAGCCGCGCCGCGTCAGCTGAATCCGACATTCGACAGCGGCGATCACCTGCATCCCAACCGCGCCGGCCACGCGGCCATGGCCGCGGCCATCGACCTGCGCGAATTGCAGGAATAAAGCGCGTCTGCGGCAGCGAAACAGCTCTACACAAGATTTCGCGCAGCGCTTACAGGCGCTTCACACGGTCCCGGCAGCATGAAGGCTCCTCCAACAACCATGGGGCTTTCTCATGAAAACACTCGCAGTCGCTCTTTCCATCGGTGCCGCTTCGCTGCTGTCGGTGGGCGCCCTGGCCGTTCCCACGGCCGCGCAGGCGCAGGCGGTGATCACCATCCAGGGGCCGCCGCCCCCGCCGCGCTACGAGCGCATGCCGCCGCCGCGTCGCGGCTATGTGTGGTCGCCGGGCCACTATGAGTGGCGTGGCGGTCGCCATGTGTGGGTGCGCGGCATGTACGTGCGCGCACGCCCGGGCTATGCCTACCGCGCGCCGGAATGGCGCGAGAACAATGGCCGCTGGGAATACAACCGCGGCCGCTGGGACCGCGACGGCGACGGCGTGCCGAACCGCCAGGATCGGCGTCCGGACAACCCGTACCGCAATTGATCGATAGAGAGCGCGCGGCGCGCGCCCGGGGCTAGCGGATGCTCACCAACTCGAGCACTTCGCTGACCTGGAACGCGCCGCCGCTCGCACCGCCGCGCGTCTGCACTTCGAAGCGGACGACGCGGCCCAGCTCCGGCGAGAACCACACGCTGGCGCGGTAGGTCCCGTACTGGTTGCCACTCCAGGCGCCCGCGTTCGCGAAGCGCTGGGTGTGGCCGCGGTAGTCGATCTTCACTACCTTCATCTCGCGGCCGTTGACCGGCAGCATCGCGGCGTCGTCCACCACGTGGGCGCGCAGGTCCATCTTGATGCGCGTGCCGCCCATGGTGGCGTCGTATTCCGTGGCCCAGGCGGCGTCCTGTTCCAGGGTCGGCCGGGCCCAGCCGCGCGGCGGCATGACGCTGTCGAACTCGCCGGCCACGGCCGTCGTGACGCCGATCACCTCGCCGCCCGGCTTCTCGATCCAGCCCCCGTTGTTGAAGCTGAGGCGGTCGTCACTGGTGGTGGCCGTGTCTGCGCGGTAGATCACCTTGCGGTAGGTGTTGGTGAGCCGGTCGTGCAGCTGGTACTCCACGAGGCTCGGGCGCTGCAGCGACACGCTGGCCGGCGCGGGCTGCGCGGCGAGGCGCTCGATGGCCCGCTGGCCGCGCGTCGGCAGTTCCGCGATCCACGCGGCCGGCATGGCGAGGGTGGCCGGGGCCGATCCGGCGACCAGTCCCACCAAGCGGCCCTGCGCATCGAACAGGCCGGCACCGGCCAGGCCCGCCTCGGTCGGCGTGGCCAGTTGCAGCGACTCGAGCGCGCCCGCGGCGTTGCGGCGCACGCCGCCGAGCATGGAGATGCCGAGCGTGAGTTCGCGCCCGCGCGGCGATCCGATGACGTACAGCGGCATCCCGACCTGCAACGCTCCCGCGGGCACGACGCCCAGCGTCGGCGACACGAGGTTCGCGATGCGCAGCTGGCACAGGTCGCGTTCGACGTCCGGGTGCTCCAGCACGGCGCCGTAGCTCACGTTGTCGCGGCGCAGCGCCACGGCGCTGGCCTTGGCCAGCAGCTTGCAGCTGGTGACGGCCGTGCCCGGGCCGGTGGCGACCGCGCTGCCGGTGGCCAGGACCTTGCCCTGGGCGTCGCTGGCCTGCACCACCCAGACGCTGGGCGAGACGCGCGCGAACAGCGCGTCGGGCGCCAGCGGGGCACTGCCGGCGCGGGCGTCCTGGGCAAAAGTGGCGGGCGCTGCCAGAGCGGCAGCAAGGGCGAAAAGCGGGAGCTGCAGGCGCATCTGGGAGCGGCGATGGAGTGGGTTAGCGGAACACGACCGTGCGGTGGCCGTTCAGCAGCACGCGGTGCTCGCTGTGCCACTTCACGGCGCGGGCCAGCACCTGGCTTTCGGTGTCGCGGCCACGGGCCGTGAGGTCTTCGACCGTGTCGGTGTGGTCGGCGCGGGCCACGTCCTGCTCGATGATCGGGCCTTCGTCGAGGTCGGCCGTCACGTAGTGGGCGGTGGCGCCGATCAGCTTCACGCCGCGGTCGTGCGCCTGGTAGTAGGGCTTGGCGCCCTTGAAGCTGGGCAGGAACGAGTGGTGGATGTTGATCGCGCGGCCGGCCAGGCTCTTGCACAGGTCGTTGCTCAAAATCTGCATGTAGCGCGCGAGCACCACGAGTTCGGCGCCTTCGGCCTCGATGATCTCCAGCTGCTTCGCCTCGGCCTGCGCCTTGGTCGCGGCCGTCACCGGGATGTGGTGGAAGGGCACGTTGTAGCTGGCAGCCAGCTGGTAGAAGTCGCGGTGGTTCGAGATGATGGCGCGCACGTCGATCGACAGCAGGCCGCTCTTCCAGCGGAACAGCAGGTCGTTCAGGCAGTGGCCTTCCTTGCTGACCAGGATCACGGTCTTCATCGGGTCGGCGGCGGCGTGCAGCTGCAGGCTCATGCCGAAACCGGTGGCGAAGGCCTTCAGCTCCTCGCGCAGCACGGCTTCGCTGTGGTCGCCGCAGGCGAAGCGCACGCGCATGAAGAACAGGCCGGTGCCGTGGTCGTTGTATTGGGCGGCCTCTTCGATGTTGGCGCCGCGCTCGAGCAGGAAGCCCGACACGGCGTGCACGATGCCCGTCCGGTCGGGACAGGAGAGGTTCAGGATGTAGGCAGGCGTAGTGGTCGTCATCAGGGGCAGGATTGTGGCAGGGGTGCCAGAATCGCGATTTTCCCTCCCCACATAACCGCAGGAGCGAGACATGGCCTTCCAGGACTTCAACACGGACAACCAGTGGTTGCCCTTCACGCCCAACCGCCATTTCAAGAAGGACCCGCGGGTGTTCGTGGCGGCCGACGGCATGACGTTCACCACGCACGACGGAAAGAAGGTGGTCGACGGCATTTCGTCGCTGTGGTGCGTGGGCGCGGGCCACAACCGCAAGCCGATCAACGAGGCGATCAAGAAGCAGCTGGACACGCTGGACTACGCCACCGCCTTCCAGGTCAGCAACGACAAGGCCTTCAAGGCGGCCGAAATGATCGCCGCGCTGGCCCCGGGCGACCTGAACAAGGTGCTGTTCTGCAACTCGGGCTCCGAGGCCGCCGACACCTCGATGAAGGTGGCGCTGGCCTACCACCGCGCGCGCGGCGAAGGCCACCGCAACGTGTTCATCGGCCGCGAGAAGGGCTACCACGGCGTGGGCTTCGGCGGCATGTCGGTGGGCGGCATCCCGGGCAACCGCAAGGTGTTCGGCTCGGCCTTCCTGCCGCGCGTGGACCACATGCGCTTCATCCACGATCCGGCGAACCACGCCTACATCCACAACCAGGAGCCGGTGTGGACCGAAGACCCGCTGGTCGAACTCGAAACCCGCATCCTGCCGCTGCACGACCCGAGCAACGTGGCCGCGATCATCGTGGAGCCGGTGGCCGGTTCGGCCGGCTGGTACCTGCCGCCCCAGGGCTACCTGAAGCGCCTGCGCGAGATCTGCGACAAGCACGGCATCCTGCTGATCTTCGACGAGGTCATCACCGGCTTCGGGCGCATGGGTACCAACTTCGCGTCGGACTATTTCGGCGTGGTGCCCGACATGCTGAACTTCGCCAAGTGCGTGACCAACGGCGTGATTCCGCTGGGCGGCGTGATCTGCCGCGACAAGCTCTATGACGCGATGATGAAGACCGACGCGCCCGAGCACGTGGTCGAGTTCTTCCACGGCTACACCTACTCGGGCCACCCGGTGGCCTGCGCCGCCGCCATTGCCACGCTCGACCTGTTCAAGGAAGAAAACCTGTTCGCGCGCGCCGGCGAAATGGGCAAGGTGCTGGGCGATGCCTTCCACAGCACCTTCAAGGGCCTGCCGAACGTGGTGGGCATCCGCAGCCTGGGCCTGGCGGCGGCCGTGGAGCTCGCGCCCATCGCCGGGTCGCCGGGCAAGCGCGCCTACGAGGTGTTCCTCGACTGCTTCCACAAGGGCGCGCTGGTGCGGCCCGCGGGCGATGTGCTGGTGATCGCGCCGCCCTACATCGTCGAGAAGCAGCACATCGACACGCTGGTCAACACGCTGGCGGATTCGATCAGGAAGTTCGCCTGAGCACGCCCGCGCAGTAGTCCACCGGCGGCAGCGCCGGCGTGCGCCAGGTGGCGTCGTAGGCGTCGGTGTCGTCCTCGGCCGGGCCGCCGGCCTGCAGGTGGACCGTCTTCACCGACACGTCGGTCGGCAGGTGCTGCGGCACGCCCAGCACCTTGGTGACGTGGCCCGCGCCGGCGATCAACACCACCGTCTTGCCCGGCTGCCGGGCCTTCACCAGCGCCTGCGCCATGGCGCGGTCGCGCCCGACCTGGATGCGGGTCATGGGGCCGATCTGCGATTCGGGCAGCAGCTTGCAGTGGCCCTCGCGCACGGCCTCCTGCTGCGCGGCGTAGGCCTCGCCGTTGAGCTGCACGTCGAGCGAGACGTCGGCCATCGCGTCCTTCATGCGCGCACGCGGCAGGTTGGCGCCGACCACCGGCACACCGGCGCGCACGGCCGTCATCACCGTGGGGCCGTAGCGCGTCCAGGGCCAGGCCTTGTCGTTCCAGCCGAGGGCGGCCTGCACCTGCGCGTCGGTCGCAGTGGCGAGCAGGCGGGCGCTGCTGCGGCCTTCCTCGGCCATCTCGAGCGCCAGCGCGGCGAGCTGGCCGCGCTCGGCCAAGGCCTGCACGGTCTCTCGCTCGAGCGCGTGGTGTTCGGGGGCGTCGTGCTGCTCGCCGAGCAGCAGGGCATCGGCCGGCAGCAGAGCCGCCACGCGGCGCGCGACCGGCGCCTCGGCGGACAGCGCGGCGCAGCCGGCGAGCAGGGCGGCGGCGACCAGGGGCGCGAGGAACCGGGAAGCACGGGAAGGACGAGGAGGCATCCCGCCATACTATGCCCGGCGCCCCGCACCGGGCTGTCGTCCTTTTCCGCTGCTTTCTCTGCCCGTGTCCTTTCGTTTTCCCCTTCGCGTGCTGGCCACGCTGCTGCTGGCGCTGGCCGCCGCACTCGCCTGTGTCGCGCTGCACACCCCGCTGCCCTGGATGATCGGCCCGCTGTTCGCGGTGTCGCTGGCCTCGATCGCGGGCCAGCTGACCGCGAGCCACACGCCGCTGCGCAACCTGGGGCAGTGGGTCATCGGCACCGCGCTGGGCCTGTATTTCACGCCGCAGGTGGTGACGCTGGTGGCCGGCGTGTGGTGGGCGATCCTGCTGGCCATCGGCTGGGCGCTGCTGCTGGGTTGGGGTTTCGGCCGCTGGCTGCACCGCGTGCATGCGGCGCGCATGCCGCATGTGCCGGCGAAATCCATGAGAGCCACGACTTACTTCGCAGGCGCCATCGGCGGCGCTTCGGAGATGACGCTGCTGGCCGAATCGGCCGGCGCGCGCACCGACCTGGTGGCCGCCGCACACAGCCTGCGGCTGATGGTGGTGACGGTGACGATCCCGTTCGCGATGCAGTGGAGCGGGCTGCACGGCCTGGAAATCAACCCGCCCGGCGTGCGCGAGGTGAACCCGGCCGGGCTGGCCTTGCTGGCGCTGGCCACCGGCGTGGGCGGGCTCGTGATGCGGGCGCTGGGCCGCACCAACCCCTGGTTCATAGGGCCGCTGCTGGTGGCGATGGGCTTCACGGTTGCGGGGCAGTCGCTGTCGGCGGTGCCGACCTGGCTGTCGAACACCGCGCAGCTGGTGATTGCCGTGAGCCTGGGCGTGCGCTTCAGCCGCGAGTTTTTGCACACGGCGCCGCGCTGGCTCGGCTCGGTGGCGCTGGGCACGGTCGGCATGCTGGTGCTGTGCGCCGGCGCGGCCTGGCTGCTGGCCGGGGCGACCGGGCTGCACCCGGCCACGATGATCCTGGGCACCTCGCCCGGCGGCATCGCCGAGATGTCGATCACGGCCAAGGTGCTGCAGCTGGGCGTGCCGGTGGTCACGGCCTTCCAGGTGTGCCGGCTGGTGGCGGTGCTGCTGGTCGTGGGGCCGATGTACCGCTGGACCGAGCGCTGACGGCGCAGTACACCGCCAAAGAAAAAGCGCCCCGCGGGGCGCTTTTTTCGTTCGGGCGGGGCAGGCTGCTCAGTGCACCAGCACCGGTGTGTGCGCCAGCTCGGCGTAGCCCTCGAGCGTGTCCTCGACCTCTTCCTGCGTGGGCGTGTTGAGCTGCCAGGCGGCGATCTGCTGCTGGAACAGTTCGGCCCAGGAGCCGTCGAGGTACACCTCTTTGCCCGATCGCTTGTCCACGATCTCGAAGCCGTGGCGTTCCAGCACGGGGCCGTTGGGCGTCGTGCTGGGCTCGTCGCCGTCGTTCGGCTGCACGTGCACGACGACGAAGGACTCGGAGTCGTAAAGCATGTTCATGGCGGGCCCTGTGAGGATGTCGATGGCGTTCATGGGGGTTAGATAGCAATCAACGCGCCAGTTTCAAGAACAGTTGTCCTCGCGCCGTTGATATGTGAGCCTTTTTGCCTCAATTGGCGGGCGCTTCGGGTAGGGGTTTGCGCAATTGGGCGTCAGCAAAGTCGCCGTTTGCCTCGGTCTGGCGGATGCGCACGGGCAGGTAGCCATAGCGCGGCGCCAGCCAGAGCTCCAGTTTCCGGTCGAAATCCTTGCGCGGCGTGCGGGTGAGCTTGCGCGTGGTGAATTCGCCGGCCGGCAGGCTCAGCTGCTCCTCGTCGCCGACCTCGAAGACCCACACGTCGCCGTCGCGCACGCCCACCGTCTGCACCGAGATCCGGGTGCCGGCCGGGTACCGCGTCGGGCTGGCCGCCAGCAGGCCGCCCAGCTGCATCATGACGCTCATGCGGTCCTGCGCGCCGGGCTGCAGGGGCACCGACGGCGCGTTGTTGCTGAAGATGATCTGCCCCTGGTCGCGCGCGAAATGCGAGGCGACCTCGGCCTTGCGGCTTTCCGAATAGCGCTCGGGCTCCAGGCCGGAGGGGCCGATCTTGCCGGTGCTGTGCCAGTTCAGCAGGGTGAAGAACACCGCCTTGAGCGTGAGCCGCCCGTCGTAGCGGCTACCGTCCTGCAGCCAGACCAGTTCGCCGAACACGCCGCGCTGTGGCGAGGCGCCTTTCTGGCCCGTGGCCTCGAAATCGAGCGTGACCGAGCCCGGAATCCGCAGCGCCTGGGTGCCGGCGATGGTGCCCGAGGCGCCGCTGCCGGCCGTGGTCGTGCCGCCCTGCGTGCCACCGGGCGCGTTGCCGGTGGCGGCGGCCGGGGCGCTGGCCGGCGCTTCGGGGGCGGTTGCTCCTGAATCTGTAGCGGCCTGCGCGGTCTGGTCGGGCGTTTCGGGGGGCGGCGTCTGGGCCGGTGCGTCCGGCACGGGGGCCGGGGCCGGCTTGGGGCGGGGCACCGAGGCCTCGCGCGGACGCCGGGGCTTGGCCGGAGGCGGCGGCTTGGCCGCGACCGGCGCGGCGGCCGGTGCCGCGGGGGCTTCCGCTGCGGGCGGCGCGATCACGATCGTGCGCGTGATGAACTTGCTGGCCAGCGGCGAGGGCTCCGGCCCGATGGCCATCGGTGCCAGCCCGAGCAGCAGCAGGTGCGCCAGCGCCACCGCCAGCGTCAGCCCCGCGAGCGCGCGCCAGGACGGGCGCCCGGGCAGGCCCAGGGACAGCGGTGGGGGCGCGACGTGCGTCGACATGGGTGTGTGGAGTGGGTTGCGGCGCCGAGGTTCACGAAGTCCACTCGGTACACTGCCGCCCGTTCAACCAGTTTAGTGGGCGCGGCGCCGCGCCCTTTTTCTTGCTCACGCCCGTACCATGAAACTCGCCACCCTGAAGGACGGCTCGCGCGACGGCCAGTTGGTCGTCGTCTCGCGCGACCTCACGCTCGCCCACTACGCCACCGGCATCGCGAGCCGCTTGCAGCAGGTGCTGGACGACTGGGGCTTCATGAGCCCGCAGCTGCAGGACCTGTACGACGCCCTCAACCACGGCCGCGCGCGCCACGCCTTTCCCTTCGACCCCGCCCAGTGCATGGCGCCGCTGCCGCGCGCCTACCAGTGGGCCGACGGCTCGGCCTACCTGAACCACGTCGAGCTGGTGCGCCAGGCGCGCAACGCCGAGGTGCCCGAGAGCTTCTACACCGACCCCCTCATGTACCAGGGCGGCAGCGACGACTTCCTGGGCCCGGTCGACGACGTGATCGTGCCCAGCGAGGCCATGGGCATCGACTTCGAGGCCGAGATCGCCGTCGTCACCGGCGACGTGAAGATGGGGTCCACCCCCGAGCAGGCGCTGGACGGCATCCGCCTCGTGATGCTGGCCAACGACGTGAGCCTGCGCAACCTCATCCCGGCCGAACTGGCCAAGGGCTTCGGCTTCTTCCAGAGCAAGCCCGCCACCGCCTTCAGTCCCGTGGCCGTCACGCTCGACGAGCTCGGCGAGGCCTGGCAGGACGGGCGCGTGCACCTGGCGCTGCAAAGCAGCTGGAACGGCCGCAAGGTCGGCCTGTGCGACGCCGGCCCCGAGATGACCTTCCACTTCGGCCAGCTCATCGCCCACATCGCCAAGACCCGCAACGTGCGCGCCGGCAGCATCGTCGGCAGCGGCACCGTGAGCAACAAGGGCGTCGAGAAGAACGGCCGCATGGAATGGCCCAAGGGCTACTCGTGCATCGCCGAGAAGCGCTGCATCGAGACCATCCAGGACGGCGCGCCGGCCACCGACTTCATGAAGTTCGGCGACACCATCCGCATCGAGATGAAGGGCCTGGACGGGCGCTCGCTGTTCGGCGCAATCGACCAGGAGATCGTGTCGACGGCGGGGCGGCCGGTGGAGGCGCCGGTGTCGCTCACCAAGCCGCAGGCCGGAACCGACACCGGCACCGCGCCGGAACCCGCCGCCGAAGGCTGACGCGGGCCCTGTCGGGGTTTCTCCCCGTTCGGCTGGCCGGAAGCCCCCGTTCCGCAAAGCCCAACCCTGCGCGGCGGGCGCTGCCTAGGATGCAGCGATCCGTTCACTGCAAGGAGACAGGTCCATGGGCATGCCGAAGCTGGCGGGGCGCGCGCTGTGCGCGTGGGTGGTGATGGGCATGGCGCTGGCCGGGCAGGCCGCCGCCCAGAAGCTCAGCGACGACAAGGTGCGCGTGGGCGTGCTGTCGGACATGTCGGGCCTGTACGCCGACACCGCGGGGCGCGGCTCGGTCGAGGCCGCGCGCATGGCCATCGAGGACTTCGGCGGGAAGGTGCTCGGACGGCCCATCGAACTGGTCTCGGGCGACCACCAGAACAAGGCCGACATCGGCGCCTCGCTGGCGCGCACCTGGTACGACCGCGACGGCGTCGACGCCATCTTCGACATGAACAACTCGGCCGTCGCGCTGTCGGTGGTCAACCTGGCGCGCGAGCGGCAGAAGCTGTCGATCAACACCGGCGGCGCCTCGGTGGCGCTCACCAACGAAGCCTGCGCGCCGACCTCGGTCCACTACACCTACGACACCTACGCGCTGGCCAACGGCGCCGCGCAGGGCGTGAGCCGCCAGGGCGGCAAGACCTGGTACCTGATCGGCGTGGACTACGCCTTCGGCAAGGCCATGGCCGGCAACATGACCGAGTTCGTCGGCGAGCTGCAGGGCAAGGTGATCGGCAGCGTGTTCCACCCGCTCAACGCGAGCGACTTCTCGTCGTACGTGTTGCAGGCGCAGGCCTCGGGGGCCGACACCATCGCGCTGGCCAACGCCACCAGCGACACGGTCAATGCCGTCAAGGCCGCGCGGCAGTTCGGCGTGTCGCCCAAGCAGCGCGTGGTGCCGATGCTGATGTTCATCAACGACGTGCATGCGCTGGGCCTGGCGCAGGCGCAGGGCATGACCTTCGCCACCGGCTTCTACTGGGACCGCACGCCCGAGTCGCGGGCCTGGGCGCGGCGCTACTTCGAGCGCATGAAGAAGATGCCCTCGATGATCCAGGCCGGCGCCTACTCGGCGGTCACGCACTACCTGAAGGCGGTGCAGGCCGCGGGCACCGACGACGGCGCCACCGTGGCCGCGAAGATGAAGGCGATGCCGGTGAACGACTTCTTCGCGCAGGGCGGCACGATCCGCGCCGACGGCCGCATGGTGCACGACATGTACCTGGTGAGCGTGAAGAAGCCCGCCGAGTCGAAGTACCCGTGGGACTACTACACGGTGCTGTCCACGATCCCCGGCGACAAGGCCTTCCAGCCCTTGTCCAAGAGCAAGTGCCCGCTGGTTGCCGCAGCGAAGTCCTGATCGCCTGACCGAACCCAAGGAGACCCCATGAAAGTCCGTGCCGCCGTCCTGCAGCGCCTCGGCGCCCCTGCGCCCTATGCCCAGAGCCGACCGCTCGAGATCGAGGAGGTCGAGCTGGCGCCGCCCGGCCCCGGCGAGGTGCTGGTGCGCATCGCGGCCGCGGGGTTGTGCCACTCGGACCTGTCGATCCTCAACGGCGACCGGCCGCGCCGCACGCCGATCGTGCTGGGCCACGAGGCGGCCGGCGTGGTCGAGGCGCTGGGCGAGGGCGTGACCGACCTGGCGCCGGGCGATCACGTGATCCTGGTGTTCGTCCCGAGCTGCGGCCATTGCGCGCCGTGCGCCGAGGGGCGGCCCGCACTGTGCGAGCCAGGCGGCGCGGCCAACGTGGCGGGCACGCTGCTGGGCGGCGCGCGGCGGCTGTCGTACCGCGGCGAGCCGATGGACCACTTCGTGGGCGTGTCGGCCTTTGCCGAGTACGCGACGGTGTCGCGCCGCTCGCTGCACAAGATCGACCGCGAGCTGCCGCTGGAAATTGCTGCCATGTTCGGCTGCGCGGTGGTGACGGGCGTCGGGGCCGTGGTCAACACCTCGCAGGTGCGGCCGGGCCAGACCGTGGCCGTGGTGGGGCTCGGCGGCGTGGGGCTGGCCGCGCTCATGGGCGCACTGGCGGCGGGCGCCGCGCGCGTGATCGCCGTCGACCTGGCGCAGGACAAGCTCGACTTCGCCCTCGCGCTGGGCGCCACCGACAGCGTGAACGCCAGCGACCCCGATGCGGCCAAGCGGCTGCGCGACATGACCGAGGGCGGCGTCGACCATGCGCTCGAGATGGTGGGCTCGGCCAAGGCGCTGGAGTTCGCCTACAAGGTCACGCGCCGCGGCGGCACGACCGTGACCGTGGGCCTGCCCGCCGCCATCCAGACGCTGAACACGCCGGTATGGCACCTCGTGGCCGAGGAGCGCACGCTCAAGGGCAGCTACCTCGGCAGCTGCGTGCCGCGGCGCGACCTGGGGCGCTTCATCGCGCTGTACCGCCAGGGCAAGCTGCCCGTGGACCGGCTGCTCACCGGGCGCCTGAAGCTCGAGGAGATCAACGAGGGCTTCGACCGCCTGCAGCGCGGCGAGGCCATCCGGCAGATCGTCACGATGCCGTGACGGCCGCAGGCATCGCGCCCCGCAGCAACTCCTTCTGCGTCCGAATCCCCAACCGCCGGAACGCCCGGTACTGATGCGTGCGCACCGTGCTGAGCTCCACGCCCAGCACGCGCGCCGTTTCCTTCGCCGTGCGGCCCGCCATCAGGTGGCCGATCACCTCGCGCTCGCGCAGGCTCAGCGTCAACAGCCGCGAGGCGAGGGTGGGCGCGGCCGCCTCGTGCACGGCGGCCGCGCTGCGGCTGTGGGCGCTGGCGGCGTCGGCCAGCAGGGTGGCGTGGGCGGCGATGACGCCGAAGTCGGTGTCGCCGAACTCGGGCTGCGCCAGGCTGCGGTAGAAGCTCACGGCCACGCGCTGGCCGCTCGGGCGCAGCAACAGCACCGAGCTGCGCTCGCGGATGCCCACGTCGCCGTAGCAGGCGGCGCGGTAGGCGGGGTCGGCCACCTCGTCGCCGTGCTGGTGGCCCATCCACAGCTGCGCGCGCTTCGGCAGCTTGCGCGCGGCCAGCCAGGCCATGTGGGGGTCGAGCCGGTCGAAGCGCTGCGCCACGTAGCGCTCGGCGGTGCGCTCGGCCGTGTGGCCGTAGCTGCTGGCAGCCGACACGGTCTCGATGCGGCCGGTGGCGTCGACGCCGAACACGGTGCAGAAGGTGACGGGCATCACGCGGTGCATCGCCGCCAGGCAACTGGCCGCCAGGTGTGGCGTGCCGATGCCCGCCAGCACGTCGCCGACGACGGCGGCTGACAGCTGGGCGTCGGCGGCGGGGTGGAGGCGCCAGCGTTTCATGGGGCTTTGAAGGAGGACTAGGGTAAATACCTCCTACGAAGTTATGACATTGGCGCGGGTGCTGCATCGGGACAATCCCGTTCCATGACCACCACCCGTACCGCCGACGCCGCCACCGGCCCCGTGCCGCCGCCAGCCTGCGCGACCGCGCTGCCGCCCTCGGTCGGCGCCTTCCACTACACGCGCTTCGCGCCCCGGCTGCCGTCGCTCGACGCCGACGGCATGGAGCCCGGCCGCCATCCCGTCGTGATCGCGGGCGGCGGTCCGGTGGGCATGGCGCTGGCGCTGGGGCTCGCCAACCACGGCGTGCGCTGCGTGGTGCTCGAGGCCGACGACACGGTCTGTGTGGGCAGCCGCGCGGCCTGCATCTCGCGCCGCAGCCTGGAGATCGTCGAACGCCTGGGCGCGCTGCCGGCCTTCATGGGCAAGGGCCTGCCGTGGAGCGTGGGGCGCAGCTTCTACAAGACGGCCGAGGTGTTCCGCTTCGAGATGCCGCAGGCCGCGCAGCAGAAGCTGCCGCCGATGATCAACCTGGAGCAGTACTACATCGAGCAGTACCTGCTGGACGAGATCGAGCGCCGCAATGCCGCGACGCCGGGGCTCATCGACATCCGCTGGGGCACCGAGCTCACCGCGCTCGCGCAGGACGAGGACGGCGAGGGCGTGACGCTCGACGTGCGCAACGCCGAAGGCGCCTACCGCCTGCGCGGCCAGTGGCTCGCGGCCTGCGACGGCGGCCAGAGCTTCGTGCGCAAGTCGCTCGGGCTGGCGCTGGAAGGCACGGGCTACGAAGGCCGCTACGTGATCATCGACATCGAGCTGCACAGCGACCACCCGACCGAGCGCCGCGCCTGGTTCGACCCGCCTTGGAACCCCGGCTCGACCGTGCTGATGCACCGCCAGCCCGACGACATCTGGCGCATCGACTACCAGCTGCGCGCCGGCCAGAGCACCGAAGACGCGCTGCAGCCCGCGGCGGTGGCCGAGTTCGTGCAGCGCCATCTCGACGCCATCGGCGAAGGCCACCTGCCGTGGAAGACGGTGTGGACCTCGGTCTACCGCGCCGGCGCGATGACGCTCGACAACTACCGCCACGGCCGCGTCGTGTTCGCGGGCAACGCGGCGCACGCGATGCCGATCTTCGGCGTGCGCGGCCTCAACTCGGGCTTCGACGACGCCGACAACCTGGCCTGGAAACTGGCCTTCGTGGCCCAGGGCCTGTCGGGCCCGGCGCTGCTGGATTCGTACTCGCAGGAGCGCATCGCGGCCTTCCACATCAACGCCGAGGCCGCGATGCGCAGCACCGAGTTCATGTCGCCGCCCTCGCGCGGCTTCGACCTGCTGCGCGAGGCGGCGCTGTCGCTGTCGGAGGCGCACCGCGGCATTGCGCAGCTCATCAACCCGCGCCAGACGCAGGCCGTGCGCTATGACGGTTCGGCGCTGTCGAGTGCGGGCGATGCGCTGCCCGCCGGCCCGCTGCCGGGCGAGGCGATGCCCGAGCAGCCGCTTGCGCAAGGCCATCTGACCGACTGGATCGGCCCGGTGTTCACGCTGCTGGTGTTGCGGCCGGACCTGGAGCCGCTGCCCGACGCAGACATCGCGCAGGCCCGGCAAGGCGCCTTGCCTTTCGCGGTGCGCACCATCGCCAGCCTGGGCCACAGCGACGGCGCCGATGCGCAGGCGTCCCCCGCCGTCTTCGCCGCGCTCGGCGCCGGCGATGGCGCGGTCTACCTGCTGCGCCCCGACGGCCACGTGGCCGCGCGCTGGCACCGCCTGCCGGCCGGTGCGCTGCCCGCCGCGCTGGCCCGGGCGGCCGTCGCCACTTCACAGGACATTCCCGCATGACCACCATCGCCCCCTCGCTCCACCCCGACGCCCGCGACCGCCTGTACGCCGAGTGCGCGCGCGCCATCACCGAGGCCGGCGCCGAACGCGAATCGCTGTTCCTCGCACGGCTCGCGCTGCTGCTGTTCGAGCAGGTCGGCGACGAGGCGCGCTGCCGCGCCGCGCTGGCCGACGCGTTGCGCGCGCTGCCCGTACCATCGCTGTCCGCTTCCGAACAACAACATGGAGATTGATCTCATGGATCGCCGCACCCTTCTCGCCACGCTCGCCTCCGGCGCCGCCGTGGCCGCAGCCCCCTTCGCCCACGCACAGGACTACCCCGCGCAGCTCATCAAGTGGGTCGTGCCGTACCCCGCGGGCGGCGGCACCGACGTGATCGCGCGCGTGCTGGCCGAGGCCATGCGCCAGACGCTGGGCCAGCAGATCGTGGTCGACAACCGCCCCGGCGCGTCGACCAACATCGGCGCCGACCTGGTCGCCAAGAGCAAGCCCGACGGCTACACGGTGCTGTCGGCCGACAACGCCGTGCTGGCCTTCAACGAGCACCTGTTCAGCAAGCTGCCGTTCAACCCCGAGAAAGACTTCACCTACATCGGCGCCATCGGCAAGTTCCCGCTCGCGCTGGTCGTGCACCCGGACTTCCCGGCCAAGACCTTCAAGGAGTTCCTGGCCTACGTGAAGGCCAACCCCGGCAAGGTCAACTACGCGTCGCCCGGCAACGGCTCGCCGCACCACCTGGCGATGGAAATGTTCAAGGCGCGCACCGGCACCTTCATCACCCACATCCCGTACCGCGGCGCGGCGCCGGCCATGGCCGACGTGATGGGCGGCCAGGTGCCGTGCATGTTCCTGGACCTGGCCTCGGGCCTGCCGATCATGCAGGGCAACAAGGTGCGCGTGCTGGCCATCGGCTCGGGCGCGCGCAGCAAGCGCCTGCCCGACGTGCCGACGCTGGCCGAAGTGGGCGTGCCCAACACCGAGGTGTTCGCGTTCCAGGGCATCCTGGGCCCGGCCGGCCTGCCCGCCGCCGTGGTGAACAAGCTCAACGCCGACCTGAACAAGGCCTTCAGCACGCCGGCCGTGCAAAAGCGCTTCGACGACTTCGGCATGGAAGCGATGCCCGGCACGCCGGCGCAGTTCGCGGCGCTGTCGCGCGCGGAGTCGAAGCGCTGGGGCCCGATCATCAAGCAGGCCGGCATCAAGCTGGACTGATGCCGCCCAGGGGCGTTCGTCCTAGCGGGCGAACGCTTTTCGCGAGCCGTCTTCGAAGACTTCGTCGTCGCGCTGCAGCTCGCCGTTCTCGTCCCAGCTGCGTTCGCGCGTCACGCGGCCCTTGTCGTCGAAGCTCGACTCGGCCAGCAGCTCGCCCTTTTCACTGAAGCGCTGGTGCGTGCCCACGGGCACCTGCCGGCCGCGCCCCGGCGCGAGGTAGCGGCCCTGCGCGGCGCGCTGGCCGCTGTCGTAGAACTCGGTCACGTCGACCGTGCGCTCGCTGCCGGCGCCGCTGTAGACGGCCTTGCTGCGCGGCTGGCCGTTGAGGTGAAAGCTGTCGTCGCTCACGGGCTCGCCCGACGCGTTCCAGCGCTGGTCGCGCACCAGCGAGCCGCGGTCGGAAAACTCCTGCTCGCGCTGGCGGATCGACGAGCGCCCGACCAGCAGCCACACGGTTTCGCGCCGCTTCACGCCCTCGGACGAAAAACTGCGCTCCACGCGCCGGTTGCCGGTGATCTCGTCGACCACCGAGGGCTTGCCGTTGTCGTAGAACTCCTGCGTGCGCACGCGCTTGCCCGCCTGGTACGAGAGCTTCGAGCGCAGCGTGCCGCGCGCGTCGAAGAGGTCGACGTTCGAGGGTCCGCCCGTGAAGCCGCACAGCCTGGCATCGTCGGCCACCGGCGCCAGCACCGGCGCTTCGGCGCAGCGCAGCATCGACATCTGGCCGCGTTCGGTGAACTCGACCATGGCGCGCTCGGTGCCGCGGTCGGGGTAGAAGGTGGCACGCCGCAGTTGGCCGCCCGGGTAGAAGCTGCGCACCAGGCCGCGCTCCTGGCCGTCGTCGTACATGGCGTCGCGCAGCACCTGGCCGCCGGGCGCGAACTCGCGCGCGCGGCCGTGCATGTTGCCCTTGGCGTTGATGGTGTGCTCGCGCGCGAGCTTGCCCTTTTCATAGAAGCGCACCAGGCCCATGAAGACGCCGTTCTGCACCTGCTGCTCGCGCTGGAGTTCGCCGGTGCCGCGGTCCTTGCAGCGCATCAGGCCGGTCTTGCCGGCGGTGCTGTTGCCGTCGGCGGGGCTCACGCGCTGGCCGTTGAGCTCGCACTCCTGCTGCGCATGGACCGTCGGGGTACCCAGCAGTGCGGCCAATGCGATCGCGGCCGGGCCGAGGAGGGACGCGGCCGCCCGAGGCGCCCGAAGAGCGGGAACGGGCGGGCGCAGGGTCACTTGTCGTAGAGCGTGTCGAGCGAACGGAAACCCTTGACCTCGATCGGGTTGCCGAAGGGGTCGCAGAAGAACATCGTCCACTGCTCGCCCGGCTGGCCTTCGAAGCGCACCTGCGGCTTCAGCACGAACTCGGTGCCGGCGGCTTCGAGGCGCCCGGCCAGCGCCTGCCAGTCGGGCAGCGCGAGCACGATGCCGAAGTGCGGCATGGGCACCATCGCGTCGCCGACGCGGCCGGTGCGGGTGGTGGCGAAGGGCTCGCCCCGATGCAGCGAGATCTGGTGGCCGAAGAAGTCGAAGTCGACCCAGGTGTCGGTGCTGCGGCCTTCGGCGCAGCCCAGCACGTCGCCGTAGAAGCGGCGGGCGCCGTCCAGGTCGCGCACGTGGAAGGCAAGGTGAAAGATGCTTTGCATGGTTTTGGATTATGGGCAGCGGTGCTGTGAGAATGCCGGACTTTCTTTCAATCATGGAGCTCGCCTTGCGGATACTCCGAGCCCTCGTCGCACCGCTGCGCCTGCTGTCGCGCGGCACCGACCGGCCGGCGCCCCAGCGCCTTCTTGCACGTCTGACCCGCCAGGCCTTCGCGGCCGTCGGTGGTTGTTTCATCGCCGTGTTCACGGCCACGGCCCACGCCGCCGCCTGCCCGCCCTCGGCCATCGCCAGCCTCGAGAAGCCCGGCATCGGCCTGCGCAACGGCATCGACCGCGGCCTGCTGTGGCGCATCGAGCGCGACGGCCGCACCTCGTGGCTCTACGGCACCCTGCACCTGGGGCGCGGCGAATGGGTGCGTCCCGGCCCGACCGTGCAGAAGGCGCTGGCGCAGAGCGACACGCTCGCGCTGGAGCTCGACTCGCGCGACGACGCCACGGTGCGCGCCCTGAGCCAGCCGGCCGACCCGGCCGCGGTGGCGCGCGTGCTCAGCGGCGAACGCGCCCGCCGGCTCGAGCGCCAGAACGCCGAGGCCTGCGTGTCGCCGGGCTCGACCGCCCGGCTGCCGCCCATCCTGCAGGTGACGGCGCTGACCGCGCTGGCGGCGCGCGCCGACGGGCTGTATGCGGAGTTCGGCGTCGACGAGACGCTGGCCGTCTCGGCCCGCAACAGCAACAAGCCGATCGTCGCGCTCGAGAACGCGGCCGACCAGCTGCGCTGGCTCACCGGCGGCTCCGAAGCCGAGGAGGCCGAGCAGATCGACGCCATGCTCGACGAGCTCGAGTCGGGCCGGCTGCGCGGCCAGCTCAAGACGCTGGCCGATGTCTGGGCGCGCAGCGACGCGGCCCGGCTGGCGCGCTACGCCGAGTGGTGCGAGTGCCTGAACACGCCGGCCGAGCAGCGCCTCATGAAGCGCCTGCTCGACGACCGCAACCCCGGGCTGGCCGACGGCATCGAGCGCCTGCATGCGGGCGGGCGCAGCGCCTTCGCCGCGGTCGGCGCGCTGCACATGGTCGGCGCGCAGGGCCTGCCCACGCTGATGGCGGCGCGCGGCTTTCGCGTGACGCCGGTGCTCACCGAGGCGCAGGCGCAGCAGGCGCTGCCGATGCCGGCGCTCGCCGCGCCCGAGCCGCCGGCGCGCAAGGCGGTGCGCGGTGGCAAGAACGTCAAGGGGCAGAAGGCGGCCAAGGGCACGGGCCAGAAGGCCGCTGCGAAGGGCGGGGCCAAGCCGGCGTCCAAGGCCGCTGCCGCGCCCAAGGGCAAGGCCGCACCCCGTGCCGCCCCCAAGGCCACCAACAGCAAAGTGCGCCGATAATCGCGACCGCCATGCACACGTTGCGCCCCCACCCCCGTCTGATCGGCCGCCTCGGCCGCTGGGTGCTGCTGTGGTTCGTGCTGTCGCTGGGCGTGGCGGTGGCGTCGCCGGTGGTGCATCCGCAGGCGATGGAACTGGTGTGTTCCGGCGCCGGCACCATCAAGGTGGTGGTGCACACCGAAGATGGCGTGCAGGACATGGGCGCCACGCACATGGACTGCCCGCTGTGCGTGCTGACCGGCGCACCGCCCCCGCCGACGCTGGCGGCCGCGTTCGATGCGCCCCTGCCGCTGGGGCGCGTGCTTCAACCCATTCCCGCCGCGCGCCATGCCGCGGCCACGGCCGCGCCGCTTCCGGCCCGTGGGCCTCCGCGTTCCGCCTGAGCGATCAGCAACAGCGCTGTCTGTCGGTGCACCCCGGGTGCGCGCAGGCAGTCCCTTTGGCTTGAAGTTCGTGGAGCCGGTTCCCCATGAAGCAGCACTCCCGCGCCCTGGCGATCGCCATGGCATTTCCCTTCAGCGCGCCGGTGTGGGCGCAGCAGCAAACGCCGCCGGACGTTGATCCGCCGGAGGCCGGCGCTGCGGCCGCCCCGGGCCGCACGCTGGGTACCGTCACCATCAGCGGCGGCCGGCCGACCTCGCTGCCGACGCAGATCCCCACCACCATCGAAGGCGTGACCGCCGAGCAGATCGCCGAGACGGTCAACGCGACCGACGCCGAAGACGCGCTCAAGTACCTGCCGAGCCTGCTGGTGCGCAAGCGCTACATCGGCGACTTCAACCACGCGGTGCTCGCCACGCGCGCCTCGGGCACGGGCAACAGCGCGCGCGCGATGGTCTACGCCGACGGCATCATGCTGTCGAACCCGCTGGGCAACGGCGCCACCTTCGCGCCGCGCTGGGGCATGGTGTCGCCCGATGAGATCGAGCGTGTCGATGTGCTCTACGGTCCGTTCTCGGCCGCCTACCCGGGCAACTCGGTGGGCGCCGTGGTCGACTACGTGACGCGCATGCCCACGCAGCTCGAGGCGCACGTCAAGCTCAGCGGCTTCACCTCGAACTTCGACCTGTACAACAGCCATTGGTCGCCGGGCGGCCAGCAGCTCGACCTGTCGCTGGGCAGCCGCAGCGGCGACTGGTCGTGGTGGCTCGGCGCCTCGCGCACCCACAGCAAGGGGCAGTCGCTGTCGTTCGCCAACCGGCTCGTGAGCGCCGGCACGGTGGGCAGCGCGGGCACGCCCGTCACCGGCGCGGTGCTCGGGCTGAACCCGTCGAACCAGCCGTGGTGGCTGCTGGGCGGCATCACCGCCTACGACACGACCCAGGAGCAGGCCAAGCTCAAGCTGGCCTACGACTTCTCGCCCACGGTGCGCGCCACCTACACGCTGGGCGCCTGGCACAACACCACGCACGGCAGCACCGACACGTACCTGCGCGATGCGCTCGGCCAGCCGGTGTACGGCGGGCGCGTGAACCTCGGCGGACGCACCTACAACCTCGACGCACCGGCGGCGGCCTTCGCGCCGACCGAGACGGCGCTCACGCACTACATGCACGGCCTCTCGGTGAAGAGTCACACGGGCGGCGTGTTCGACTGGGAGGTGGCGGCGAGCCTGTTCGACTACGCGAAGGACACCTCGCGCACGCCGACCACGGCGCTGCCGGGCGCCTTCTACGGCGGCCCCGGCCGCACCACCGACATGGGCGGCACCGGCTGGCACACCTTCAAGGCCGCGGGCACCTGGCGGCCCACCGGCTCGGCCGAAGGCGTGGGCGCGCACGTGGTCGACTTCGGCGTCCAGCAGGACACCGCGCGGCTGCGCAGCGCCATCGGCAACACGCGCGACTGGATCGGCGGGCCGGCCGTGTCGCCGTTCTCCGCCTTCAACGGCAACACGCGGCTGCGCTCGCTCTACGTGCAGGACACCTGGCGCTTCGCGAAGGACTGGAAGACCACGCTGGGGCTGCGCCATGAGCGCTGGGAGGCCTACGGCGGCCAGCTCGGCAACGCGGCGCGGCTGCTCGACTTCGCGCCGCGCAAGAACAGCTTCGTCTCGCCCAAGGCCGCGCTCGCCTGGCAGGCCACGCCCGACTGGCACTTCAAGGCCTCGGTCGGCCGCGCCGTGCGCATGCCCACCGTGAGCGAGCTCTACCAGGGCTCGATCGAGGGCAACCGCATCGTCAACACCAACCCCGAGCTGCGCCCCGAGCGCTCGTGGACCGCCGAGCTGAGCGCCGAGCGCGACCTCAAGCGCTGGGGCGTCGACGGCGTGCTGCGCACCACGCTGTTCTTCGAGCACACGAAGGACGCGCTGTACACCCAGGCGCTCACCAACCTCGTGAGCACCGTGCAGAACGTCGACGCCATCCGCACGCGCGGGCTGGAGGTGGCGGTCAACACGGTCGACGCGGGCATCCAGGGGCTGGACCTGGGCGGCAGCCTCACGCTGACCGATTCGAAGATCACCGCCAACCGCGGCTTCCCGGCCAGCGTCGGGCGCGACCAGCCGCGCGTGCCCAAGGTGCGCGCCTCGCTGCTCGCCACCTACCGGCCCGATGCGAAGTGGAGCTATACCGTCGGCGCGCGCTACAGCGGGCGCCAGTACGGCACGCTCGACAACAGCGATCCGAACGGCATGGCCTTCATGGGCTTCTCGAAGTTCTTCGTGGTTGATGCGCGCATCCGCTACCGCATCGACCGCCAGTGGAGCGCCGCCGTCGGCATCGACAACCTGAACAACCGGACCTACTGGGCCTTCCACCCGTACCCGCAACGCACCTTCGTGGCCGAACTCAAGTTCGACCTCTGACCCTCACTTTTTCCTATTCAAGGACACCCGCCATGACGAAGCCTTCGACCTCCACCTTCCACACCCTCGCCGCCTGCGCCCTGCTGGCCGGTGCCGGCGTCGCCGGCGCCCACGTGAGCCTGCCCCCGGGCGGCGCCACCGTCGGCAGCGAGTACAACGCCGCCTTCCGCGTCGGCCACGCCTGCGAAGGCGCCAAGGCCACGACCGGCCTCGCGGTGCGCCTGCCCAAGGGCTTCGTGCTCACCGACGCGCAGGCGCGCAAGGGCTGGAAGCTCGACGCGCCCAAGGCCGGCAGCGCCGAAGGCGAAGTGCGCTGGACCGCCGAGACCCCGCAGAACGCGCTGCCCGGCAGTGAGCGCGGCGAGTTCGTGCTGCGCGGCAAGGTGCCCGCCACGCCGGGCCCGCTGTGGTTCAAGGTGCGCCAGGACTGCGACGTCGGCAGCGTCGACTGGGCCGAAGTGCCCGCCGCGGGAAGCACCACGGCTGGCCTGAAGAAGCCCGCGGCCAAGCTCGACGTGGTGGCGCAGGGCGTGGCCACGGTCGACGTGCGCGACGCCTGGGTGCGCCAGTCGGTGCCGGGCCAGAGCGGCACGGGCGCCTTCATGAAGCTCACCGCGCCCACGGGCACGAAGCTGGTCGGCATCTCGACGCCCGCCGCCGGCGTGGCCGAGGTGCACGAGATGAAGATGGAAGGCGACACCATGCGCATGCGCGAACTCGCGGGCGGCCTCGAGCTGCCGGCCGGCAAGACCGTCGAGCTCAAGCCCGGCGGCTACCACGTGATGCTGATGGACCTGAAGGGCGCGATGACCAAGGGCGCGACCGTGCCCATGACCCTGAAGTTCGAGGACGCCAAGGGTGCGAAGACGACGCTGGAGCTGAAGCTGCCGGTCGGTGCGCCCGAAGGCGCTGCTGCTGCCGCTGCGCCCGCGGCGGGCGGTGCGCACCAGCACAAGCACTGAGCTGGTCGAACCCAGACCGTCAGAGCAGCTGGTCCGGCGCCAGCGGCCCGAACAGCCGCAGCAAAAAGCGCAGCGTGGCGCTCGCGTCGGGTTCGGTGTCCGTGTCCTGCAGGCCGCTGCCCTCGGGCGCGTGCCACACCAGCGTGCCCTGCGCGAGTTCGACATGCCAGGCGCGCTCGCGCATGCCGCGCTCGATCTGCTCGGCCGCCATGCGCGAGAGTTCGCCGCTGCGGATCAGCAGCGCGATCTCGGTGTTCTGCAGCTGCGAGCGCAGGTCGAGGTTCATGGAGCCGACCACCAGCAGCCGGCCGTCCATCACCAGCACCTTGGAGTGCAGCATCGCGCGCGATTCGCCGCTCACGCTGCCCGCGCCGCTGCCGCCCGAGGAGCCGAACACATTGCCGAAGTCGGCCTGCTCGCTGCGCAGCTCGTAGAGCTCCACGCCCGCGGCGAGCAGCGCCTTGCGGTGGCGCGCATAGCCCACGTGGGCGATGGGTGCGTCGTTCGAGGCCAGTGAATTCGTCAGCACCCGGATGCGCACGCCCCGCGCGCGCGCCGCGGCAAAGGCCTGCTGCATGTCGGGGCCGGGCACGAAGTAGGGCGAGATGATCAGCAGGTCGGTGCGCGCCTGGCCGATCAGGTGCAGCAGGCCTTCGACCACCGTGTCGCCGCTGGAGGCCAGGTCGGCCAGCGCGGTGGCGCTGCGCGAAGGCAGCTCGGGCCGACTGACCACGAGGTCGGGGTTGCGCACCGCGCCGGGGCCGCTGTCGGCCGGGATCTTGCCGGGCGCGTCGGCCAGCATCAGGGCCGGAGCCCAGACGAAGGCGGCGCTGCGCAGATCGAGCGGCTTCTCGTCCCAGGCGCGGGCCCGCTGCTCGGGCGTGGGGCCGGCGCCGGGGCGCGGCTCGCCGTCCGGGGGCTTGGGCTGGTTGCGCGCTTCGGCCGCCTCGTCGCTGAGTTCCTGGTCGACCCGGCGCGCGCGGTCGCGGATGCGCTGGAACTCCTCGCGCGAGACCAGCGACTGCACGGGGTAGGCGCGCTCGTTGTTCCAGTAGCTGTCGAAGCTGCGCGAGAGGTCCTGCACGATCGGGCCGGCCGCCAGCACGTCGACGTCGACGAAGTTGCCGGTGGTGGCGTTGCCGAAGTAGGCGTCGCCCAGGTTGCGCCCGCCCGTCACGCCCATCACGTTGTCGGCCAGGAACAGCTTGTTGTGCATGCGCTGCTGGATGCGCGAGACCTCGCCGATGGCGTTGAGCATGCGGTTGAAGCCGGTGCCGCGCGAACCCGCGAGCGGGTTGAACAGCCGCATCTCGATGTTCGGGATGAAGGCCAGGCCGAGCACCAGCGCGTCGCGGCCGATGGTGTGGAAGTCGTCCAGCAGGATGCGCACCCGCACGCCGCGCTCGGCCGCCGCGCGCAGCCCGCGCACCAGCCGGCCGGTGCTGGCGTCGGCGTGGATGGCGTAGTACTGCAGGTCCAGCGTCTTCTGTGCGTTCTCGATCAGCGCCAGCCGGCTGCCGTAGGCCGCCTGCGGGCCGCCCAGCAGCAGGAAGCCGGAATCGAAGCGCGCCTTGTCGGCGTTGCGGCGCTCCCGCAGCAGCGTGGCCAGCGCCGTGCCGTCGGGCGAGGCGAGCGCGGTCGAGACGGGGCGGTCCACGTCCTTCGGAAGCTGCGCGCAGGCGCCGAGCACCAAGAGGGCCAGCAGCGCGATGCTGCGGCGGACCAACGCGTGGAAGGAAGAAGAAGGCATGCGGCGGGGTCTTTCCGGGGGCTTGGGAAGGCGGTGCCGCATGTATAGCCGAGTTGGCGCCCGTCGTGGGTGGGACGGATGGCCAACCGGTGAGGGAAGACGGCGCTCAGCGCCCGGCGCCGAGTTCTTCCTGGCGCTCCAGCGCGGCGAGCAGCTCGTCGTCGATCTTGGCGTGGCGCTCGCTCAGCTCGACCGCGCGCGAGGCGTCGCTCGCATAGATGGCGCCGCCGTCGAGTTCGAGCATTTCGCTGATGCGCTTCTGCTCGGTTTCGAGGGCTTCGATCTGCGCGGGCAGGGCTTCGAGTTCGCGCTGCTCCTTGTAAGAGAGCTTCTTGCGGGGTCCGCCCGTGGCGGCGGCGGGTGCAGCCGCGGGGGCCGGGACCGGTGCGGCGGCTGGAGGCGGCGGTGGTGCCGATGCGAGGCGCTGCTCGGCGATCTCGCGTGCGCGCTTCGACTGGATCAGCCAGTCTTCCACGCTGCCCTCGTACTCGCGCCAGCGGCCGTCGCCCTCGAAGGCGATCGTGCTGGTCACCACGTTGTCGAGGAAGGTGCGGTCGTGGCTCACGAGGAACACGGTGCCGTCGTAGTCCTGCAGCAGGCCTTCGAGCAGCTCGAGCGTGTCGATGTCCAGGTCGTTGGTCGGTTCGTCGAGCACCAGCACGTTGGCCGGGCGCGCGAACAGGCGCGCCAGCAGCAGGCGGTTGCGTTCGCCGCCGCTGAGCGAGCGCACGGGGGAGTTGGCGCGCGCGGGCGAGAACAGGAAGTCCGACAGGTAGCTCTTGACGTGCTTCTTCTGGCTGCCGATCTCGATCCACTCGCTGCCGGGGCTGATGAAGTCTTCCAGTGTGGCGTCGAGGTCGAGCTTGTCGCGCATCTGGTCGAAGTACGCCACCTGCTGGTTGGTGCCGCGGCGGATCTTGCCGCTGTCGGGCTCGAGTTCGCCGAGGATCAGCTTGAGCAGCGTCGTCTTGCCGGCGCCGTTCGGGCCCAGCAGGCCGATCTTGTCGCCGCGCAGGATGGTGCCGCTGAAACCGCGGATCACGGTCTTCTCGCCGAAGGACTTGGTGGCGTCGGTGAGCTCGGCCACGATCTTGCCGCTGGACTGGCCCGAGGCCACGTCCATGTTGACGCTGCCCTGCACCTCGCGGCGCGCGGCGCGGCTGGCGCGCAGCTCCTGCAGCCGGGTGATGCGGCTCTGGCTGCGCGTGCGGCGTGCTTCGACGCCCTTGCGGATCCAGATCTCTTCCTGCGCCAGCAGCTTGTCGGCCTTGGCGCTGATGATCGCTTCCTGGGCGAGCTGCTCTTCCTTCTGGACGAGGTACTGCTCGAAGTTGCCCGGGTAGGAACCCAGCTTGCCCCGGTCGAGCTCCACGATGCGGGTGGCGACGCGGTTCAGGAAGCTGCGGTCGTGGGTGATGGTGACGACGCTGCCCTTGAAGTCGATCAGCAGCTGTTCCAGCCACTCGATGGAGTCGAGGTCCAGGTGGTTGGTGGGTTCATCTAACAGGAGCACATCCGGCGCGGCCACCAGGGCCTGGGCCAGGGCGACCCGCTTGCGCGTGCCGCCCGAGAGCGAGCCGACGCGCGCGTTGCGGTCGAGGTGGAGGCGATGCAGCGTTTCTTCGACGCGCTGCTCCCAGTTCCAGGCGTCGTAGGCTTCGATCTTGGACTGCAGGGCGTCCAGGTCGAGCCCGTCCGCGCCGGAGAGGTACAGGTCGCGG